>JBAXBE010000004.1:0-137180 GCA_037142155.1 Chlorobiaceae bacterium | reverse complement strand
GTGATCGTTTGTTTCGGTTGCCAAGCTTTAGGGGCGCCGGTCACCCTGCCGGTGACCGTGTCGGTCATCATGGCTATGCCATTAGGTGTCGACTGGACTCTTCAGCGGGTCGGAATTCTGGAAAGCACAAATATCCGGCGCTTTGTTACCGGCATTCTTTTTGGTTTTGCATTGACCCCACACAGCATTTATATCAGCATAACAGGAGAGATATGACTCACATTGCAACCCTGCAATCCCAGGCAGGTACAAGCACTTCAATCGAATTGGATCGTGGCAGACTTAACGATCTTGCCCGGGCCGGCAAGGCCGACGCATATATCGTCGCAACAGAGGACGGGTTCTCTCCGCTTGGGATGGAACGGAGTTTTCTGGCGAATGATCTTGGCATTTCCGTGAATCAAATAGCGCATTTGGCCAATTGGAATCGGTTTGAAAATCCCCGGATCAGTCTGGTTGCTATACCTTCTCGACGCAGGTCAAGCCTTCTTCGTGGCGTAATCCTCGCCCCGTCAGAAACTTCCAAGTGTTACAAGCAATTTGCCCCGCCTTTTTATGGGCGCCCTTATCGTGACTTCTACTACAATGTGACCTATGAAGCCATTGCGTATGCATCCGTGGAGTGGTCTGCACGCCGCCTTGCAATATCGCATCTTTCGGCAAGCCAACGCTTTCACGAAAGCATCGCCATGTGCAATGCTGAAGCTCTGGCGCACTTCTGTGATGCAAATCCCCGAGCTATTGACTCTTTTACTTTTCTCGGTTGTTGCATGGGTGAAGGGGATTTTGCCGGAATTCCAAGACTCAACGCAGACGGAGAAACTGGCAGTCATCGAGCGATAGATACCGAGGTTGAACTGCGCGAAGGATATTCGATTGTACACCTTGGCTGGAAGAGGGCGGAATAGGTTTGAGATGGTGAACGTGCAGATGATAAATATTCCGCACGCTCAAGTCGACGCAAGAGAATTGGTCTTTTCGATGACGAGGTATTCGGCGGCATTGAGCAGTCGGAGGTCGGCCTTCACTGTTGGCAGGTATCTTGCAGGCTCTTTCTCTGCGGTTTCGATCTTCATCAGTTCGCCGGTTGAAGTCATCAGTGCAAGTGCTTCGCTGATGGTTTTTCTCAAGTGTGGTGAGCGGCAGGGGATGCCGGAAACGGTTTCTCCATAGGCTTGAGCAAAGGCTTTATCGGCCTGCTGGACAATGGTTACAAGGCGATGCTCGTTCATCCTGGGGTCACCGGCCCCGCGTTCAAGGATAGTGAGGAGTACTGTTCTGAGCTTGTTGTCAAGGCCTGCATGACTGGGCGAGTCGCATGAGTCGCTTACCCTGAAGAATTCAAGGTCAGAGCTCTCCCGCACCGGACGTCGCTCTTCGAGCAGGTCACCGAGTGAAATACCGAGCGCTGTGGCAAGTTTTTCAAGCTCTGTGAATCGGACGTTCTGGTTCCCGGACTCGATTTTCGTAATGGCCGTGCGAGGCAGGTCAACCTGTCTGGCGAGGTCCTCCTGAGATAACCCCTTTGCGCTTCGGATCTGTTTGATCCTATGTCCGATTTTTTCGTTTGTCATTTGCATTATTATACGAAATGTTCTAAAATAGAACAAGCGAAGTTCCGAATAAGAACTTTATCGTTTGGTCGAACATGCCGGAACGGCAGAAGACAGCCACGGTTTCACAACATACAAAATACGACAATGGAGGGATTATGGTAGAGTTGAGCGCACGGGGAGATGAGCTGGTTTTCAGATTTCCGAATGTACATGAAGAAGCGGCACTGCGTTTCTCATTTAGAAGGACACTGCGAATCCCTGACGACGGGAAAAACTATCCGCTGCCCCCTGGACTGGGTAAGTTTCCGTTACGGCTTGTTGATGATTATCAGAGTGCGCTGCCTGATTTATCGAAGAAGAACGGGGGAGTGATGATGCCGATGTATCAGGCTGAAGCGATGTGGATATGCTTTCGGTCGGATGATGTCGATGACAGGGCGGCATATCCGTTTGCAATAAAAATAGCAACAGGGAAGGTCAATGCGGTTTCGGGTCAGGCGATGAACAAGGGGCTGAACATGGAACCTCAAGACTATGTCGTAGCCCCCAAACAGCCATGGCTCGACGGGTATTGTGTTGAAAAAGGGGTTATTCGCCAGTTTGTTGCCATGCCCCTGGGTCAGGGATACAGCGCCGAAGAACAGGTGACGGGCAAAGGGGAGTTTGGTGGACTGCAGATTCTGGTCTACCCGATGAAACGTGCGGCATTCGAAAGGCGCTTCCAGAAAAGAAGGCCAGCAAGCGCGTATTCAATAGATTGTGACCCATCCTCTGCCAGTGCCCAATCAATGCCCGATTATTTTCCATCTTGCGTTCCCTGCATTCCATCGTATATCCGCAGGAGCATGGGTCTTGCCCCCGGCGGAAGGATGAGGCAGGAGATCTATGACGATTCCTTTGAGTTGGAGGATTGGGACCTGGAGAACTATTCCCACTGCTTTGTGCATATCGCCAACTCTGAAGTCTGGTCGACGATTACTGGCCGAACGCCCCCTCACCGGCCGCTTACAGCTGCGAGCTATTCGTCATCCGGGTTCCCCTGGTTCGACTACTACGCAGAGTCGGGTACCACGGCAATTGACGGTTCGGAAAAGCTGAAAGGACTCAAGAGCGTGAATGAGATGGGGGAGAAGAAGAACGAGAGTCCCTTGCCGGAAAACGACCCGGTTGAAGATCTTCAGGTGCAGGCACTCGGAAAGGGGCCAAGAATCGTCAGAGAGGGAGGCCTAGAGTCGAAAACACCTGGAGGGGAGAGAGTGACAGCAAAACAAACAGGAGAGAAAAAGATGAAAAAGGGTTATACACACATCACCGTCATCCTTGACCGCAGCGGTTCCATGGAGTCCATTCGCGAAGACACTGTCGGAGGGCTGAATGCTTTCGTTGAGGGGCAGAAGAGAGTGGCCGGGGAAGCCACCTACACGCTTGTCCAGTTTGATTCGCAGGATCCTTACGAGGTGATCAGGCATTTTTCTCCAATCGAAACGGTCTCGGCACTGAGCAAGGAGACTTATGTCCCTCGTGGGGGAACGCCGCTGCTTGACGCACTTGGCCGGGGGATCAACGATATCGAGAAAAGCATCAGCAAACTCAAGGATGAGGAGCAGCCGGAAAACGTTATCGTTGCTGTTATCACTGACGGGGAGGAAAACTCAAGCCGGGAGTTCAATAAAAAACAGATCGAGCAGATGATAAAGGATAAATCTTCTGAAGCGGGGTGGGAGTTCATTTTCCTGAGTTCAGATCTGAGTGCTATTGAAGATGCCCGTCGGCTTGGTTTCAAGCGTGAATCCACGGTGGCGTTCGAGAAAAGCCCGGCAGGTGTGGCCTGTTGCATGGCAAGCATGTCAGACAGGGTTTCTGCGTGCCGGACTGTCGAAAAGGGAAAGGTGCCTTAGGAAAGGCGTATCTGGTTGGCTGGTAAATGTGAAAAAGGAAAACCTATGACTGCGCAAATTTCAGATACCTTCTTATTCTGGGGTGGCAAGTATGACCTCATCGGCATGACTGCAGGTAGACTCGCTACTCCAGAGCAATTCGGCATGGTGCCGGCAATGATTCATACGGCATGTTATCGGGGGTTCTATGCTACATACGAACTCAACGGTCATGCCCTCTATCTCAGGGAATTAACACTTAGGGTGGAAAATGGAATCTATCTGCCTATCGGAGAAACCCTTCCTGATGAAAATTCAGAGAGTTTTCAGGCCCGGTACAGCGGCCTGAAAGTGTTAGTTCCGTTTACCGGAAAAATCCGCTTGGCAAAGGGTTTTATATTGGATTTGTACATCCATATGGGATACCAAAAACCTACGGCGTTTGAGACGGTATTAGATATCACGTTGAAAGCGGGTGAAATAATGGAAATAAAAGATCGCTCCCAGGAAATGGAGGAAATGCGCGGGGCCTTCAAGAGATATTATGAATCGGGTGACATGTTTCGGACGATAGAAGATGCTTTCAGTCTCGATATGGATCTTGAATAGCAATGTCCCTGAATCGCATTCGGCTCCCATAAAGTGAGTTCATGGAGTCTACGCATCCAATTGGGCGATTCTGGATGGGAGTGTGTTTTTCTAAATCACAGGATATACACTCTTTTTCCCCTTATCATCATCTTCTAGAACACGCAGAGCAATGGCTTTCGAAATTGATTCCGAACGGTTTTATAACGATCAACAGAGTGACATCAACATCAAAGTGGTCGGCGTCGGCAGATTTGGATGCAGAGCCGTAAACTACTTGATGGAGAGCAAGTTGGTCAAGGTTGAGTGCATTGCGGTGCATACCAGCCCTCAGGCACTTCAAGAGTCGAAAGCTCCAATCAAAGTTCGGATTGGCAATCAGTTTCTGAAGGAAAAGGAGTCGAAAACGAGTTCAGGCATCGGGTCCCGCAACAGGTTCTCGATCGGAGAAGAGGACCGGCAGAATATTGCCACACAACTGAAAGGTGCCGACCTGATCATCCTCGTTGCAGGAATGGGTAAGGGGTCGAGCAGGACACTCGCGCCAGGCGTTGCTCTTGTGGCCCAAAGTATGGGCATACTCACTGTCGGCCTTGTCACAATGCCATTCCCTTATGAAGGCAAGGCGAAAGTAATGGCTGCACAAGAGGGCATCATAGAGCTCCGGAAGTTTGTCGACACGTTGATTGTCATTGATAGCGAAAGAATTTCTTCTGGCGCCCTTAGTCCCGATGCCACGGTCAGCGATTCATTCAGCATTCCTTATGAAGTCGTTTATAGAGCCATCAAGGGCTTGGCAGATGTCGTGACATATGAGGGCGATATGAAAGTCAATTTTGCTGATGTTGCCGAGTTGATGTCAGGTGGCGGCGAAGCCGTATTTGCCACGGCATCCGCTTTTGGCGAAGGGAGTGCGCTAAAGGCTGTTACGGAAGCCTTGAAATCTCTTGAAGCTGAGAGAGAGTCAATCAAGCGCACCAGAGGGCTGCTGGTTAACATTACCGGCAAAGTGACCATGAAAGATTTCTCGGCAGCAATAGCCCATATTGAGCAGGAGGTTGGCAGTGATACGCAGATCTTCAACGGCTACATCGAAGAACCCGACGGTTCGGGCGAGACGCGAGCCATGTTTATAGCCACTGGGCTAAAAAGGAAATTGCCAGCCTACCCCCCACCGCGGAACCCTGGGACAGGGAAGGGCTCTACACCCGGAAAGCCTGTTGGGCAGAACCCTGACGGGCAAGACAAAAAGCCCAATTACAGGATACCTGCCTTTATTCGCCAGAAAATCCGCATCAAGGCATTGGAGGAATCACCATTAAGCATCGCGTCAGCTCTATCACGCGAAGACAAAATCGACAAGGATAGGCCTGCCGAACCGGCCTTTCTTCGCTTGATTGCCGAATAATGGAGAGGTAATGGGCGAATGAAAGTCGACAAGATTTCTTCATAAAGGCAAGATCGACAGTTTCATCGATCTCTCTTATTCTGAAAAAAAGCCACACATAGGACAGCTTTTGTCCCCCCAATGGATATAAACTACAGAAGGGTGCGTCAATCCCATCAGAGGTTGATCATAAATGGGAACTGCCGCACAAAACGGCCACTTCATAATGACTTGAAACAACAAAAAAAAACGCTGATATGGCAGAAACCACAAGTTATCCTGTGCTTCGCAAGCTCTCAAAGCTCTTCATTGGCCTGAGCATTCTGACAGCGACTTTTCCGGTCGTTATGTTTTTCCAGCTTTTTGGATTAGACCCGCGGTATTACACCTGGGAGAGGAACTCCTATGAGCTCTTGCTCTACTTTGCCGGTTTCTGGTTTGTCGTCAGTGCAGTCATGCTCTTGATATCCAAAGCGATCCCTCTGTTTATTCATATCGATGAAAACCTCTCGGAATTGCTGAATAAGTAGAGCGTGCGAAAGGGACTCAACTATCTGATTAATACCACTCTCCCCCTAATCTTATGACGGCTATTCTGAACGCAATACGCAAGCATTTGGGTGGTGTGATCTTCTCCCTCATTCTTTCCCTTGCGGCACTACGGGGTATTCAGGTGATGAGTGCCCAACCGCAACCACCCAAAGTAGCCTCCCCTTACCTGAGCTACGGGAGGTTTTATTTGGAACGAAGCATTCCGGCTGCCAAGCCCTCCTATTACTCCGAGAGCGAGTGGCAGAAAGAGAGTGATGATGATCGCAAGACATACTGGAGATGCGACTATCCTGTTTTTTCTGGCGGGAAGGCAGCGGCAGTGATCAACCGGACGCTCAGGGAGAACATGCTTGCCTTGAGCACCGGTAAGGAACCCCCTCTCAAGGAACAGATTTCGGCAGAATCAGCTGCTGAGGATCTCATCGCGAGCTATCTGGAAGAACTTCGGGAATCAGGGAGTCAGAGCCCCTTTCATGTTTCGGTAACTGGTTCGGTGCTGCTGAACAAACCCGGGCTGTTGACGGTAAGAATGGACGCGCATCTCGATTGTGGAGGTGCTCACGGTCTGGATCCGATAAGGGTATTTGTGTTCAACAGCAATACGGGATCCCGACTGAAGCTTGCTGATATTTTCGTGCCCCGGTCTGACGGGCGGTTGAGCACCCTTATCGAGAGAGCCTTCAGGCGGAAGCATAAGCTTTCAGATCGGGACCCGCTTGATAAGCCGAAGGGTGATTTTCCCGGGTTAACGGAGAAGCGGCTCTCCTCTACCGAAAACTTTGCGCTGAGCGATAAAGGAATCATTTTCGTGTACCATGAATATGAGATTGCGAGTTATGCATTCGGCTCAAGTGAAATCCTTGTCCCCTGGGGGGAGCTGCAGCCGATACTGAAAGAGGATTTCAAGGCAGAGTGGACGGCGACTGTTGCACCTCAAAAAACAGGACGCTAACGATGAGATCAGCTGACATTCCAGACAGTAGGCAGGGGAGTGATTCATTGAAGCTTCCGGTGCCTTCTCCTGCCGCTGCAGTTGCAGGAAAGCTGCTGCTCCTGATTGTCGCCTTCCTTATTTGCATTGGCATTGTCATCGTCTACAGCGGCGGTGCGGGATGGGCGATGACGAAATATGCCAGCTCAGAGTACTTCCTGTGGCGCCAGATTCTCTTTTCAGGACTCGGCGTCGTCATTATTATCCTTGTCGGTCGGCTCGACTACCATGTTTTCTGGAAGATCAGCCGTCTATTCCTGTTAGCCAGCATCGCCATGCTCACGCTTTTGCTTATCATGAAGTTGGCGCACCTTATTTCGGGAGCGGCTCGATGGCTTGGCGTCGGGCCCTTCAAATTCCAGGTTTCCGACCTGGCCAAGTATGCGGTCATCTTCTACTTCTCCCGGCTCTGTACCGAAAAGCGGGAGTATATAAAGGACCTCAGGGACTCCTACATGCCCATGCTCCTGACCTTGCTGCTCGTTGTCGGACTTGTGGCTGTGGAGCCGAACTTTAGTACGGCCTCCCTCATTGCTATTATCGGCTTCATGCTGATGTTTATCGGCGGTGTCAGTACCCGCTACCTTCTAACGACGGTAATGGCAATTCTGCCCCTGGCGCTCGCTTTTGCTGTTTCTGCAGGGTACAGGCGTGCCCGGCTAGTCTCCTTTCTCAGTGGTGACGAAAAAGGGATGAGCTACCAGGTACTGCAGGCACTGATTGGCCTCGGCAACGGCGGATGGAGGGGGCGGGGCATCGGCAACAGCATGCAGCGGGAGCTCTACCTGCCGCTCTCCTACAATGACTTTGTCTTTGTCATTGTTGGTGAAGAGTACGGCTTTATTGGTGCGCTTGTTGTCCTCGCTCTTTTTGTGGGATTTATGGTCTGTGGCATTATCATAGCGAAGCATGCTCCCGACAACTTCGGCCGGTACGTCGCGACCGGAGTCTCCCTTGCAATCTCCCTTTTTGCTTTCATCAACATTGCCGTGGCTTGCCACCTGATCCCTACCACAGGCGTCGCCCTGCCGTTTATCAGCTATGGAGGCTCTGCAATGATCTTCAACTCACTCGGAGTTGGCATTCTCGTCAGCATATCGAGTCATAGGAACCGGCAGGAAGGAAAAACGCTTTCAGCCGATGCCAGAGAGAGCCCGGATTCATCAATAGTAAACCAGTAATGCATCATTCATTGCTTGGCTTATAATTCAGAAATCTGCAGTTTATGCGGATCCATCTAATTATTGTTCTCCGAAGAAATGAAGATGAAGGTGTTCAACCGGAAGCAATGGCTCTGCTTGCTCATCTGCGGGTGCCTTGCTTGCTGCATTGTGGATGCCATCTTCATTGAACCCCATTGGATCAAGGTCAACCGGCTTTCCTTGGGCGAGCGCCCGTCCTTTCGGGTCGTGCATATCAGCGATATCCACTACAAGGGCGATCGTTCGTATCTCATGCGCATTGTTGCATTGGTTAACCAACTCAAGCCGGATGCGGTCTGCTTCACCGGAGACATCGTCGAGGACACGCGATACTTGGACGAAGCGCTGAATATACTCGCCCAGATAAGCGGGCCGCTCTATGGCGTCCCCGGCAATCATGAATACTGGAGCGGCGCTTCGTTCCAGCGAATTGGCAAGGCTTTCCGGAAGACGGGCGGGGAATGGCTTTTGGATCGCTCCACTGTCGCGGGGAAGGGAAGAGTGCTGATTGCAGGACGGACAGGCGCAGAGATCAACACTCGACAAGCAGTGTCCGAGTCTGCCATGCCTGGACACGAGACGGGAGGGAATCGAGTGCCCCCTGCAGTTCCAGTCGCTGTAACCTCACGGCACACTTCAGGCGAACTTCTCCTTGAGAATGGGCGTCCGGCACTGGCGGCACCAGACGCCAAACGCATTCTGTTGACGCACTACCCCCTGGACATCGAAAACGTCAAGGGGTCGAGATTTGATCTGATTCTGTCGGGGCACTCGCACGGCGGTCAGGTGCGCCTCCCTTTCATCGGTGCATTGACCGTTCCTTTTGGCGTGAACGGGTATCAGCGGGGCGTATACCAAACGCCAGCGGGGCTTCTTCATGTGAGTGCTGGCCTCGGAACGTTTTTCTTGCCCATCCGTTTTCTTTGCCAGCCGGAAATCACGTTGATTGAGCTATGAGACTCGATCCACGACCTCCTGCGCCAGCCACCACCACCGACGGCTACGACTGGTCTGTGTGCGGACATGTGCTGCGAGCCTTGATGCAGCACTTCACCAGAGATCAAACCCTGATGCCATGAAGTGGGTCCTCATCGCCCTTATGGCAACTGGCACCTTTGCATGGTAAGCCTCGGTCGACCAGCAAATTGCTGTGGGGCAGGGCAGGGTCTTGCGGAAATAAACAAATGTTCTTACTTTTGAAACATGCCAGTTACCCCCAACGAGGTGGGTAACTGGCATTTGTATTTTCTGCCTATAAACCAAAAGGAGAGTCACATGAAAAAGTTATCTATGCTTTTTCTTGCCTCAGCTATTGTAGTCTCTACTTCAATCAAAGCTGTTGGTGCGGAATTGCAAACCCAAAAGAGTGGCAGTCAGATGTCCAGTAGTGGGACTGGTAATCAACCCCCGATTCTTGGTGCAGGCGTAATAAGTGCGCTTCATGTGGAAAGTTTTTTGGATATTTTCAACCCTGATGCATGGAATAATCCAAATGCAGGTAATGCCGCAAATGGCGTCGTGGATCACGCTGGGAATAATGTCCCTGAAGGCGTATATCCAGGGGCGGGAAATTTACTCCGATAAGAGATGTGATTATTTGAGTAAAACGGCTGTTTCAGAAACAAAACTGAGACAGCCCCCTCCGATATCTCCAGACAGGCCATTCCAACCATATAGACAGAGAGAGAAAGATCGCTGTCGAGGCCCGGTGAAAGCCGGGTTTTTTGTTGGATTTTTTTGATTTTATTTCGCGTTACGAGGGACGTGCCCCCGTCTATAAGACCACTTCTGCTTGGTATAAATTCTTTTGCTGAACCAGAAATTCTTCCGGTGTCAGCTTCCCTAAAGAACTGTGCGGGCGGATCGAACTGTAATCCTCCTGCCATTTCCCGATGATATCCCGGGCATGATCAAGACACAAAAGCCTTGGCATTGGGATGTCGAGGCTTTTGTGTCTTATTAGTGTTGTGGCTTCTGGAGCGCGTTACTCCGGCTTCATGTGGGGGAAGAAGATGACGTCCCTGATTGAGTCCTGTCCGGTGAGCAGCATGACCATGCGGTCGATGCCGATTCCGAGTCCGGCGCAGGGGGGCATGCCGTATTCGAGGGCGCGGAGGAAGTCCTCGTCGACAATCATGGCCTCTTCGTCGCCGCGCTGGCGGAGGCGGGCCTGATTTTCGAGCCGCTCGCGCTGGATGACGGGGTCGTTGAGTTCCGAGAAGGAGTTGCATACCTCTTTGCCTCCGGCGATGAGCTCGAAGCGCTCGACGATGCCTGGCTGTGAGCGGTGCTCTTTGGCCAGTGGCGACATTTCGGTGGGGTAGTCGGTAATGAAGGTCGGCTGAATGAGTTTGGGTTCGACGAACTCCCCGAAGATCTCATCGATAATCTTGCCGCTGCTGATTTTCGGGTCGAGCTCAAGGCCGAGATCCTTGGCGACATTGCGAAGCTCCGCTTCCGTCATCCCTTTGATATCCCTGCCGGTGTATTGGGCGATGGAGTCGATGATGGAGAGGCGCTTGAATGGCGGCTTGAGGCTGATTTCGTTGCCGAGAAAGAGGGTGACATCGCTTTTGTTGACCTCAAGCGCGGTTCTGTAAAAGAGCTCTTCCACCAGTTCCATCATCCAGTTGTAGTCCTTGTAGGCGACGTAGAGCTCGACCTGTGTGAATTCGGGGTTGTGGAAGCGGTCGATGCCTTCGTTGCGGAAATCCTTTGCGAATTCGTAGACGCCGTCGAACCCGCCGACGATGAGTCGTTTGAGGTAGAGCTCGTTGGCAATGCGCAGGTAGAGCTGCATGTCGAGTGCGTTGTGGTGGGTGGTGAAGGGCCTTGCGGCTGCACCGCCGTAAATGGGCTGGAGAATGGGGGTTTCGACCTCAAGCCATCCGCTCTCGGTAAAGAAGCGGCGCATGAATGAGACGATTGCGCTGCGCTTGATGAAGGTCTGGCGCACTTCGGGATTGACAATCAGGTCGACGTAACGCTGGCGGTAGCGTGTCTCGCGGTCGCTGAAGGCGTCGAAGACCACCTTTTCGCCGTCGACCTCTTTCTCCTTGGCAACGGGAATCGGGCGGAGCGATTTGCTGAGCAGCTGGAACTCCTCTGCATGGACGGAGATTTCGCCGGTCCTTGTCTTGAAGCTGAATCCCTTGACGCCGATGATGTCGCCGATGTCAAGCAGCTTGAAGGTGTCGTATGCGGCTTCTCCGACATCGTCCTTTTTCAGGTAGATCTGGATCTTGCCTTTTGAGTCCTGGATGTGGAAGAAGCAGGCTTTTCCCATCTTTCTGATGGTCATGATTCTTCCGGCTACCGATACGGGTTCCTGAATTTCCTCCTGGAAATTGATGATAATCTCCTCGGAGTGGCGGGTAACCTCAAAGCTGCAGGGGTAGGGCGCGACGCCCGCGTCAAGGAGGTGCTGGCGCTCTTCAAGCCGTCGCTGCATCTGGTCGTTCAATGAGAGCTGGGGTGTCTCTTCGGAAGAGGGGCGGTTGTTTTCGGTATCCTTGCTCATATTTCGGGTTGCCTTGAATTCAGGAGGTGAGTAAATCTGTTAAGGGTTCCATGACGGGTAGGGTCATGATGTCATTGCTGTTTTATACAGGACATAGGGAATGGTTCGGAGCTTCTGGAAGAGCGTTCGGCAGGCGCGCCGGGAGAAGACATCGTAGCCGTTTTTTTCGATAGCGTGAAGGATGTTGCCGTAGTTGACGCTGCTGATGGTGACGGCAAAGCGGCTGTTTCTTTCGAGCATGGGGATGCCTTTATCGGATGAGCGGTAGTAGTTCCTTGCCCGCTCGATCTGGAACTTCATGAGCTCCTTGAAGTTGTCGTTGATTTTTTTCTGCATGAGCTCTTTCTCGCTGTAGCCGAAGCGGCGGAGATCCTCAAGGGGAAGATAGATGCGTCCCCGGTCGACATCCTCTCCGATATCGCGCAGGATGTTGGTGAGCTGCATGGCAATGCCGAGTTCGATGGCATGCTGCAAGGCCTGAGGGTCACTGTATCCGAAGATCTCGGAGGTCATCAGCCCCACGACCGATGCGACCTTGTAGCAGTAGACGTAAAGCTCTTCAAAGGTTTCGAAGGTATTGAATTCGATATCCATGGCGACCCCGTCCATAAGGTCCAGCGGAAGCTCTATCGGAATTTTGTGGCTTTTGAGCGTGTCGTGCCAGGCGATCATGATCGGGTCGTTCCCGGTCCTGCCTTCATAGCACATTCTGAGCTTTTCTTTCCACTCATCAAGCAGCTTCAGTATCTCATCTTTGGTGATAAGGCCGTTGGTGAGCTTGTCCTCCGCCGTATCGACAAGGTCATCGACGGTACGCAAGAGGGCATATATGGCAAAAATCGGTTTCTGCTGATGTTTCGGCAGAAAGAGGCTTGCAAGGTAGAATGTTTTTGCGTGATAACTTGCGATCTGGCGGCAGTAATGATAAGCGTTATCGATGGTTATCGGGATCCCGGCATCCCTGACTGAAGTCTTTCCGTTATAGCTGTAGTTCATCGGACATGCGTGCTTTTATGAGCCGGTTCCTGTCATCATAGCGCTTTTCCCTAATGGTGGTATGCCATGACAGAAAAATGTGTAACTTTTCGGGGCTTGAATCCGTTTGTATGAAGAGTTGTCAAGATAAAACAATGGTTCTAATATAGCAACTAGGCTTGTTGCAGATCATTATCACTCAAAAGGTTACGAAATATCATCCGCTCTGTTGAATACTATTGCACCAGAAAATAAAAGGGAAAAGGCTCTGCTTATCGGCATATGTTCCGCTCCCGAAACACCCCGCGTCCTTGTCGAGGAATATCTCAGTGAACTTGCTTTTCTTGCCGATACCGCCGGGGCGGACGTTGTCGAGACCTTCATTCAGGAGCGCAGGCTTCGCGATCCGGCACTCTGCATCGGGCGGGGCAAGGTCGATGAGCTGATTCCGTTTGTCAAGGATGAGGAGATCGATATCGTCATTTTCGATGATGACCTTACCCCCGGTCAGGCCAGAAATCTCGAGCGTGCACTGGAGTGCAAGGTTATCGACCGGACCGGTCTTATCCTGCAGATATTTGCCATCAGGGCGCAATCCTCACAGGCGAAGATGCAGGTGGAGCTTGCGCAGCTCGAGTATATGCTGCCGCGTCTTTCGGGGCAGTGGACCCACCTTTCAAAGCAGAAGGGAGGCATCGGCAGCAAGGGCCCTGGAGAGACGCAGATTGAGACCGATCGCCGGCTTGTGCGCAACAGGATCTCTCTTTTGAAAAAGAAGCTTCGGGAGGTGCTCCTGCAACATGACACCCAGACGCGCAAGCGGGTGAAGGTGCCGAGGGTTGCTCTTGTCGGCTATACCAATGCTGGCAAGTCTACCCTTATGAACACGCTCTGTCCTGAAGCGGAAGCCTTTGCCGAAAACAGGCTGTTTGCCACTCTCGACACCAAAACCCGGCGGCTCGAGCTGAAGATCAACAAGCTGGTTCTGCTCTCCGACACGGTGGGCTTTATCCGCAAGCTCCCTCACCACCTTGTCGAAAGTTTCAAGTCCACTCTCGATGAGGTGTTGCAGGCCGATTTTCTCCTCCATGTCATCGATATCAGCCATCCCGGCTTCGAGGAGCAGATGCAGGTGGTGCGCCAGACCCTCAAGGAACTCGGCGTCGATCACGAGAACATCATCGAGGTCTTCAACAAGATCGATGCCATTGGGGATCATGAGGTGCTTCGTGCAATCAGCCTGAAGTATCCTGAAGCGGTTTTCATCTCCGCAGTCCGGGGGATCAATATTGCCGTTCTCAAGGATATCATCAGCCGGCATGTCGCTCTTGAGTATCAGGAGAGGACGCTGCTCACGCACGTTTCCAACTACAAGCTTATCGGCTACCTCTACGAGCATACAGAAGTTACCGGAAAGCGCTATCTTGATGAGGATGTCGAACTGACATTCAGGGTGCACAAAAACCAGCTCAAGCATATCGATGCGCTGGTGAAATCCTCCGAACCGCTTCAGTATGACGCTGCAGATTCATAACACTACCCGCCAGAAGATTCCGGTGAAGCTGCTCGGTGATGCCGTTCGACTGGTGCTCAAGAGCGAGGGGTATCTTCCGGCGGCCATTTCCGGAGTCTACTGCGGCAATGCCATGATACGGCGCATCAACAGGGAGTACCTGCAGCACGACTATCCGACCGATACCATTACCTTCAGCTACAGCGGTGAAAGGGAGGTTGAGGGGGAGTACTATATCTCCCTCGATGTGGTCCGGGAGAATGCCCGTCGCTTCTCTGTCGAGTTTCATGAGGAACTGCTCCGCGTGACCGTGCACTCTGCGCTCCATCTCATCGGCTATCTCGACACTACCCCCGAGGAGCGCCAGGGCATGCAGGAGAAAGAGGCGTTTTATCTCAACAGAATCGTCAGGTGAAGCTATGAAGAACAGCAATGATTTCATGGACGACAGCAGGAACTCCTCTTCACTCTGGAAAAAATTTCAGATTGGGGCTGTTTTGGCACTCTTCATCGCTCTTGGCGGGGGAATTCTCCTTGTCCGTTATCAGGGTGCGGAGCAGCTTCGCCGCCAGTCTGAAGGTGCACGGAGCAGCGCTTTGGCTCTTCAGCGACAGGATATCAGGCTTTTCACGCTTCCTTTTGCCTGGGCCGTGCGCAAGGAGCTCATCAAAGAGAACTACGAACAGATCGATGAATATTTCGGACAGCTGGTTGCAAAACAAGGGTTTGACCTCATCATGCTGGTCAGTCCGTCTGGGGTAATCAAGGTTTCGACCGACCGGAAGCTTCAAGGGCACTTCTTTCTTTTCAGCTATCCCCAAATCAGCCTCAATGTGACCCAGACGGTCTCCTATTCGCTACGGTCAGATCAAAGCATGTTTGTTGTCCCCATCATGGGGCTGAACGAGAAGATCGGCACCATCGCGTTTGCCTATACCTATCGAGCCCCTGCTCAGCCTTGAACCGGCCCGTCCTGCTTGCCCTCGGGATAATTCGAGAGGATTCTTGCTGACTGAATTTCATATATTTATCCGGCGTTGTGGCGGCTTTTTATTTCTCGCTTTTCGCTTGCCTCATTCCCCTCATTCCCTTGATGGGGAGGTTTTCAGCAATAACTGACACTCCAATGGCTCTTACCCTCAGTGACCGGCATGCCTGTGTTTTGCAGTCGGAAATTCGCAACATGTCGAACGAGTGCCGGCGTATTGGCGGCATCAATCTCTCACAGGGTGTCTGTGATACGCCTGTCCCTGATGTTGTTCTTCAGGGTGCAGCCGATGCGCTTCTGAAAGGGCATAATACCTACACCCACTTTGCCGGCACACTCGAACTGCGTCAGGCAATCGCCCGGAAACAGGTGCGGTTCGGGGGCATTGATGCTGACCCGGAGTCCGAAATCATTGTGAGCGCCGGAGCAACAGGAGCCCTCTACTGCGCTTTCCAGGCGCTGCTCAATCCGGGTGACGAGGTGATTCTGTTTGAGCCATTTTACGGCTACCACATCAGTACGCTTCAGGCATCCGGAGCTGTGCCGCTCTATCTGGCGCTCCACGCCCCGGACTGGTCATTCACCCCCGAAGATCTGGAGCGTGTCGTCTCCGCAAGAACGAGAGGCATCATCGTCAATACGCCCTCTAACCCTTCCGGCAAGGTTTTTTCAAGGGGTGAGCTTCAGCTTATTGCCGATTTCGCCGAGCGGCACGATCTCTTTGTCTTTACCGATGAGATCTATGAGCATTTTATCTATGGAGGCCTTTCGCACACCTCTTTTGCCACGCTTCCCGGGATGAGGGAGCGGACCATTACGGTCTCCGGAGCATCGAAGACCTTCAGCGTTACCGGCTGGCGAATCGGATATGTCATCTGCGATGCCCGGTGGGCTCACTCTATCGGCTATTTCAATGATCTGATCTACGTCTGCGCTCCCGCGCCGCTGCAGGCCGGAGTAGCCAAAGGGCTTGTTGAGCTTCGTGATGATTACTACAGCGCTCTTTCGCTTGAATACGAGGGGAAACGGGACCGCTTCTGCAGTTCGCTTAAGCGTGCGGGTCTTGAGCCATGCATCCCCGACGGAGCCTATTACGTTCTTGCCGATGTCTCCCGAATACCTGGAAAGACAAGCAAGGAGAAGGCGATGCACATTCTTCACGCCACCGGTGTTGCAAGCGTGCCCGCCAGCGCATTCTTTCATGATCAGAGAGGGGAGTCGATGGTGCGGTTCTGTTTTGCCAAGGAGGAGCGTGTTCTTGATGAGGCATGCCGACGCCTCCAAATCCTCTCTTGATCTATCGAGTGTTTATTTGAGCAATTACAGAGGAACTCCCGACCTCTGGCGGTTGTTCATAGAAATAAAGGAATAACGTTAGAACGCCAGCAGCCATGAAAAATATTGAGACTGTTTCTCTCCAGTGTCCTTACTGCGGTGAGGTTATGGAGTTGCAGATTGACTGTGTTGATAATGAGTTGGAGTTTATGGAGGATTGCCCCGTCTGCTGCAAGCCTGTCAGTATCAGTGTCAGGCTTTCGGATTCTGGTATTGCGTCTGTCGTCGGGCGCCCGGAAGATGGATGATTATGCAGGTGATGCGCAGCCAGATGCTCGTTCATTACGACACAGGAGGCAGTTATGGATGCTAGACAAAGGGAGCTTGAAAGCCTGAGGAGTGAGTTGCGTCTTGCCGAGGAGAAACTGGACCGTTTTTTTGAACTTGTGCCCGATCTCCTTGCCATAGGCACTCCCGGTGGAGGGTGGATTAAAGTCAATCTTGCATGGCAGCGCGCTCTCGGCTACACGTCCGAAGAGCTGCTCTCGCTCTCCATTTTTGACCTCATCCATCCTGACGATCTCAATTCCACCATGTTGGAGGTCGCTCGTCAGCAGGAAGGGCGTCATGTGCTCAATTTCGTCAACCGATTCAGGACAAAGGATGTCGGGTACCGCTGGCTTGAATGGAGTGCTTCCCCGGCTGAAGATGGCCTTTTATTCGCCGTTGCCCGTGATATTACCGACAGGATTCGTGACGAGGAGCAGCGGCGACTCATGGCCGACGCCTTTACCTTCTGTTCTCACGGCATTGCCATAGGCGATCAGTCTACCGGAAGAATTATTTCCTGCAACCCCGCCTTTGCCACCCTTCACGGCTTTACCGTTGCAGAGCTGGAAGGCCGCCTTTTTCTTGAGCTTTATGCCGAGTTTCAGCGGGATTATGTTTCCGGCATTCTCAAGCAGTTCGAGGGGGAGAAGAATATCAGTTTTGAAGCGTTCAAAATCAGAAAGGATGGCTCTCTTGTACCGGTACAGATGGATGTTGTCAATGTTTTTGACTCTTCCGGAAAGCTTGTTTATCAGATAGCCACCGCACAGGACATCACTGCCCGGCGTTCTTCGGAAGGGGCCCTGCGTGAAAGCGAACATCGTTTCCGTTCGGTCGTTGAGTCGGCGCCCGATGCTATATTTATTCAGACCAAGGGAGTTTTTGCCTACTTGAATCCGGCAGCTTTGGCCTTCTTTGGCGCGGCTGACGCCGAAGAGTTGCTCGGCAAACCTGTTTTGGATCGCGTCCATCCCGAATTCCTGGAGCGAGTGGCTGAAAGAGTGCGGATGCTCAATGAGGAGCGGCGTGCGGTTCCAATTCAAGAGACGACATACCTTCGTCTTGACGGCTCTACGATTGATGCTGAGGTCTCTGCAGTGCCATTTCTCTACAATGGGCAAAAGGGTGCCCTTGTCTTCTTTCGTGACATTTCAGACCGGAAAGAGGCCGAAGCCGAGCGTGGAAAACTTGAGGCCCAGCTTTTTCAGGCGCAGAAAATGGAGTCGATCGGACGCCTGGCTGGTGGGGTGGCCCATGACCTGAACAACATGCTTACCCCTATCATCGGATATTCCGAACTGTTGCAGGATCAGTTTTTCAAGGACGACAGGCGTCTTGCTGCCGTTGAGGGCATTCACAGTGCCGGACTTCGCTCGCGAGACCTCGTCCATCAGCTGCTTGCCTTCAGCCGAAAGCAACAGCGCGCTGTAAACAGTATCGATCTGAATGTGGTGATCAGTGGCTTTGAACAGCTGCTCAGAAGAACAATCAGGGAGAATGTCGATATACGCTACAATCTTTCTCCCGCAACTCTGAACGTGAGGGGGGATTTAGGCCATCTCGAACAGGTCATCATGAATCTTGCCGTTAATGCGCAGGACTCAATGGCGGAAGGTGGCACGATTACCATCACAACATCAACGGCTGAAGTCACAGCAAATGACTATCCATGCGTGGAGGGAGTACGGGAAGGTTCATACGCGAAATTGACTATTGCTGATACGGGTTCAGGCATGGACAGCGAAACGGTTGCCCATGTTTTCGAGCCCTTTTTTACGACAAAGGATGAGGGGCTTGGAACCGGTCTCGGCCTGGCTATCGTTTATGGCATCATCCGCCAGCACGATGGAGTGGTTACAGCATCAAGCCTGAAGGGGAGGGGGTCTGTCTTTACCATTCTAATTCCTCTTGAAAGTTCAAAGCCCGAAATATCGGCTTGTATCCTCCAGCCATCGCTCAAGCGCAAGCGGGCTTGCAGCATCATTGTGGTGGAGGATAATGAGATGGTGAGGAGATTCGTTGTTCAGACTCTTGAGCTCGAAGGGTACGATGTCATTGAGGCGTCGGGAGGGGAGGAAGCCGTGAGGATGACCGAGGAGCAGAACCTCTGCCCCGATATTCTCCTGACCGATGTCGTCATGCGCGGAATGAACGGCAGGGAGCTCTATGAAACGATGAAGGTACGCTGTCCTGGAATAAAAGTGCTTTTCATGTCGGGATATACGCACAACGTGCTTATCCAGCACGGCATTGAGGAGGGAGGCTCATTTATTGAAAAGCCCTTCTCTATTGAGGCTCTGGATGCCAAGTTGCAGGAGCTGCTTGGCCACAGCGCCACCCTGAAATAAAAAAAAGCCGGAATCGAAGCTGTAAGCCGAATTCTGTGGATTACCCGGGGATTCCGGGTAAAGCTGCAGCCATTTATCTAATGCGGCTTACCCGAAAACTCTCCTTGAGGCCATCGCTACTAATTTACTCCGCGTCCCGATTGCGGTGTTGGGCGGGGCTCGAAATCCTTATGTACTAACTGTACATTCCGGTTTCTCCGCTCCGTCCGCCCGGCACTCGATCCGCTTATAACAATTATTAGCGATGGCCTTTCAGAATTGAGCGGGCCGCCCTTCTCCCCTTGCGGGGAAAGTTTTCCTATTTAGCCTTGCTTCGGGGAGGTTTGCCAAGCACAGTGCATTGCTGCACCGTCTGGTGGTCTCTTACACCCCCATTTCACCCTTACTCCGGTTTCCCGGGGCGGTTTATTTTCTGTTGCACTCTCTGTGACAGACGGCTTGCGCCGCTATCCCCGGGCTTGATTGCAAGAGGCACGCAGTTTGCACCGCAACCCCCGGCTCATCTCGACCGGCACCCTGCCCTGTGAAGTTCGGACTTTCCTCTGCGCTGCCTGAAGCAGCACAGCGACTGCACACTTGCGATTCCAGCAAAATAAAAGAACTGTGAACGGGGAGGAACCCCTCTTTAGCCCTCGGCCTCGTCAAACAGCCTCTCGTGGACAACAATCCGGCCGCATGATTCGCACAGGTAGAAGCCGCCCTGAACGATCATGGTGTGGCGGTTGGTCGGGACCCTTGTGTTACATCCTGAACAGGCGTTTCTGCTGAGCTTGACGACGGCATTCTGAAGTGTTCCGCTTCGGAGATGGTCGTACTTGTCAAGAAGGCGCTTTGCTTCATCTTCGATAAGCTTGCGCTGAAGGTCAATCTTCTTTTTCAGCTGATCGACATCCGCGGCAGTTTCGATGACGATGCTATGGAGCTCCTCTTTCTTCAGTTCCGCCTGGGCCTTGAGATCCTCAAGCTGTTGGCCGAGAAGGTCGTCGGGCATCATCTCTTCGGTAATCTCGTCATAACGGTTTTCAGCTATGAGCTGACGGCCTTTCGTCTGGATTTCCTGGGCGCGCTGCTCAGCATGGACAATATCCTGAAGCTGAATCTCTGCCTGGGCAATCTCCTTCTCCTCATACTCGATCTGCTTGGAAAGAGCATCATACTCCTTGTTGTTGCGGGCAAGAGTCTGCTTTTCCTTGAATCCTGCGATTTTATCTTTGCACTCGTTGATCGTTTCCTGAAGGCGCTGGCGGAGTTTAAGGCGTTCATCAGCAACCTTTTTGCGCGATTCTATCTGGCGGGTCGTAAATACAAGGTCCTCATCAAGAGCATTGATTTCTTCGGGAAGCCCCTTTTGCAGGCTGACGATGCTCTCTATCTGGTTGTCAAGGTGCTGGAGCCTGACAAGAAGGTTGATTTTGGTATGATCCACTACTGCTGATGTTTTGGATTATTAAAAAAGCATAAAAAAAGCACCTTCCCGAGAAAAGGTGCGTACTCTGTTGTGTATGGTGGAAAAGCCCTGTGCATCTGGTTGCACGTGGCAGAGGTGCTGTGTATTCTCAATTGCATATCGCGGCTGAAAGTTGTTTGTGCCCGAAAGGAGACTCGAACTCCTACACCTTGCGGCGCGCGTCCCTGAAACGCGTGCGTCTACCAATTCCGCCATTCGGGCATTGCGTTATGCGTGGGAAAGAAAAGCAACTTCCCTCCCTGTGCAAAGTAACCAGAGTCGGCTATGGTTACTTTATCTCCTTGTGCAGTGTGTGACGTTGCAGGTTAGGGTTGTACTTCTTCAAGATAAGACGCTCAGTGGTATTTTTCTTGTTTTTTGTCGTCGTATATCGGGAAACCGTCTTTCCTTCTTTTTTCGCTTCGGTACATTCGAGCGTGATGACTATTCTGTTTTCTTTGCCTTTTGCCATGATAAAATCAATCAGGTATGAGTTGTAAAGAGTTGTGAATATAAGCCCATCCGGACGATTTTGCAAGTTCAGGGTTTTTTCTTTCTGAGATAAGCTGAGAAACGCTATTTTTCAACTCGTTATTAATTCGGCTGTCCAGTAAGCAATCTGTCAAGGGCGCATTCTTCAAATCCAATTAACAGGTAGACCCCTCGTGTTCGACACCAACCATTTCCACTATACCAGAGGCTCGCTCAGTTGCGACCAGCTCCAGCTTGATGAACTGGCCTCAACCTACGGTACGCCACTCTTTGTGACTTCCAGAAAGAGTCTCGTCGAAAGCTACCGATGCTTTCAGAGGGCCTTTACGGATCTGCCCCATTTCACCTGCTATTCTGTCAAGGCGAACTTCAATCTCTCGGTCATAAGGACCTTTGCCGAACTTGGTGCGGGATGTGATGTCAACTCAGGCGGTGAGCTCTACCGTGCACTGCAGGCCGGCGTGCTGCCGGAGAAGATTATCTTCGCCGGCGTTGGCAAGAAGCCCGAAGAGATAGAGTATGCCCTCAGGAGCGGCGTGCTCATGCTCAAGGTGGAGTCGATTCCGGAGCTCAAGGCAATTGACCGCATTGCGGCCCTTCAGGGTAAAAAAGCCTCAGTCGCAATCAGGATCAACCCGAATGTGACTGCCGAAACCCATCCATACATCACGACAGGGGACAGCAAGGAGAAGTTCGGTATCGACGAGGGTGAGCTTCCCGAGCTTTTCTCTCTTATCCGTCAGCTGAAGCATGTCTCTCTGGTCGGACTCGACATGCATATCGGCTCACAGATATTCGATCCTGAATATTATGTTGCCGCGACGACCAAGCTGCTCGATATCTTTGAGTCGGCCAAATCACTCGGATTTGCTATCGAATACCTTGATATTGGCGGCGGCTTTCCGGTGACCTATGATCCTCTTAAAGAGGCGACACCAATTG
This sequence comes from Chlorobiaceae bacterium, assembly GCA_037142155.1. Lineage (GTDB taxonomy): Bacteria > Bacteroidota > Chlorobiia > Chlorobiales > Chlorobiaceae > Chlorobium. Next base: position 115,197 of record JBAXBE010000004.1, on the reverse strand, counting down.
AGCATTTTGCAGAGAAGCTGATTGCGATGCTCAAGCCTGCGGGTGTGACGGTTATTTTTGAGCCGGGCCGCTACCTTGTTGCCAACGCCTCTGCGCTGGTGACCAGAATTCTTTACAGAAAGCGCAATCATACCGGCAAGGAGTTTTTCGTCGTTGATGCCGGCATGACAGAGCTTATTCGCCCGGCGCTCTACCAGTCGCACCACGAAATCTTTTCAGTTACCCCCCATGATACCACCATCGTTGCCGATGTTGTCGGTCCGGTCTGCGAATCGAGCGACTTTTTCGCCCGCCATCGGGAGATCGATGCGGCTGAAGAGGGTGAACTGCTGGCGGTGATGTCGGCCGGAGCATATGCTGCGGTAATGGGGAGCAACTATAACGGCAGACTCAGGCCGGCGGAGGTCATGGTTGACGGCAGTGAAGTGCAGGTCATCCGAAAGAGGGAGAGCTATGAGCAGCTTGTCCAGAACGAGCTCTCTTGATGGATTATAGGGTTATCGGGCTGCCTGTGACGGGCAGTCTCTACTGGTGCAGGTTTCTGAAGATTTTCAGGGTTGCATCGGCCATGTTCAGGGTGTAGAAGTGAACTCCTTTAATGTTATGGTCGATCAGTTCCTGAACCTGTGATGTGGCCCACTCTATGCCGATCAAGGCCACTTCCTCATCGTTTGCGGCAGATAATGCCTTTTTCAGAAGGGGAGCGGGAATTCTGGCTCCCAAAGCAAGCTCCGACATTCTTATCATCCCCCGCTTAGAGGTGATTGGCATTATGCCCGGAATAATGGGCACGTTGATGCCTGCCAGGGCGCACCGTTCAGCAAAGTCAAAAAAGTCCCTGTTGTCGAAAAAAAGCTGTGTGACGATATAGTCAGCCCCCGCGTCCACTTTTTCTTTAAGATACGTTATCTCCTGCAGCCTGTTCGGCGTTTCGGGGTGACCTTCGGGAAATCCGGCCACTCCAACACCGATATCGGGGTAGTTGGTTTTGATGAACCGCACAAGGTCGATGGCATGGGGGAAATCCTTTATGGCCTCGCCCAGAGTCGCTACGCCGGCGGGCTTGTCGCCCCTGAGCGCAAGGACATTGTTGATGCCGTGCTCGATGTAGTGCTGCAAAATCGAGGCTGTTTCCTCAATTTCGGAAGCAATGCAGGTGAGGTGTGATACAACCGTCAGCCCTGTCTCTCTCTGGATCCTTGTGACGAGGTCATGTGTTCTCGAGCGCGTTGAGCCGCCGGCTCCGTAAGTGACGCTCACATAGGAGGGGTTCAGCGGTGAGAGTGCGGCAATGGTCTTAAAGAGCAGTTCCCACTCCTCGTCTTTTTTCGGAGGAAAAAACTCAAAACTGAATACCGGTCTCTTTGCGGTGCCGAGAATCTCTTTGACAAGCATGCAGGTCAATTGCGTTTGAAGGCTTAAAAGAAAAGACGAATATACGAAACAATGATTTACACACCGTGAAAAATGTAAGTCGGCCCAAGAGATCGGCCTGGCTTTCTCTGGCTCCCTGGCCCGCTGCAAGGCTGCTTCTGCCCGTTGTTGCAGGGATTCTTGGGGGCAGCTTCTCCGCACTGAAGATCGAGGGGTGGCTGGCTTGCTGGGCGCTCTCACTCCTTCTCCTTCTTGGGGCACTGCTGCATGAGAGGGTGCTCGGAAAAGAGGGGTTGCCGAGAACCCTTACGGTAATCGGATACGTCCTCTTTATTTTTTTCTCTTTTGGCGCCTACAGCGACTTCCTCTGCAGCTATGCGCCGCGGGAGGGGCTGATTCGGCTGGCAGGTCGGGAGGTGATGCTCTATGGAAGGGTCTCGCTTCGGCCCGATCAGTCGGAAAAAGGGACGAGCTGGATTATGGATGTCGAAGAGGTTCGCGTTGACGGGCGGACAGAACGAATCGCCGACAGGGCGAAGGTCTTTATGCGCAAGGGCGGGGAATCTTCCACGCCGGTTCGATACGGTGACATGGTGCGGGTCAAAGGCAAACTCGATCTGATTCCCGAAGCTGCCAACAGGGGAGAGTTCAATCCACGGCTTGCCGCAAGAATGCGACAGGTCTACGTCCAGCTGTTTACGGCAGGGCCCTGGCTGGTGCTGCATGACGGGCCCTCAAGACTCAATCTTTTCGAGCGGCATCTTGTCGTTCCGGTTTACGACTATATCATGAAAAGCCTTGAAGAGCTTATAGCCCGTGTTCCGGAGCGTCAGCTTTCTGCCGGAGTGCTCACCGGCCAGAGAGCTTTTCTTGATGAGGAGCTCTTCGATGCCTTCAAGATTACCGGTACAGCACATATCCTTGCCGTTTCCGGTCTTAACGTAGGGCTTCTTGTGCTCCTTGTCCATGTGTTCCTGCAGCGCCTCAAAGTGACGACGGCGGGGAGGTGGATCGCCCTTCTTATTGTGCTCTTTTTTCTGATTCTCTACAGCTATGTCACCGGAAACTCTCCCTCCGTGAAGCGTGCGGCCATTATGGCGGCGGTGCTCGCCGGCAGCCAGACTCTTGGCAGGAGAGCTTTTGCGCTCAACTCGCTTGCGCTTTCCGATCTCATTATTCTTCTTTTTGACCCTCTGGATCTCCTTAATCCAGGCTTCATCATGACCAATACGGCAGTTCTTGCCATTCTGCTCGTCTATCCGCTCTTTACAAGTCATAAGAAGCGACGTGGCGGGTTTTTCAGGGCTTCAGGGCGGTTGCTTCTGGATGGCGTTATGATTACCCTTGCGGCCATCATCGGTGTCTCTCCGGTCATCGCTCTCTACTTCGGGACATTTTCGCTTATCAGCCTTCTGGCAAATCTCCCTGTCGTGCTTTTTTCGACCATACTGATGTATGCCCTGATGCCGATGCTGCTGGTGAACCTGGTGTCGGGTTATGCAGCCTCATATTTTGCAGCGGCAGCTTCACTCTTTGCACGCCTGACCCTTGATTCCGCTCTTCTCTTCAGTAAGATTCCTATGGCCTCCCTGCCCGTCCGAACGGACCTTACATCGGTCGCATGCTACTACCTGACGCTTGGCGTTGCAATCTTCTTTGCAAGCAGGAAGGCATGGTGGCAGCTCTCAATCTCCCTCCTGTTGGCCATCAATATGATCTTCTGGCACTCAGCTGTTCTATGGCCACAGAAGGTTCCGCCTGCGCTGGCGACGGTCAATCTCGGGAGGGATATTGCTGCCATTTTCTCTGCAGGCACCACAACGGTGGTTGTCGATGCGGGACGTGAACAGCCGGATCAGGAGCGTATCCTTCGCCAGCTCTCTCTGTATGGTTTTGCCCCCCCTGAAGCGGTCATCAGCTTCTACACTCCCGACGCTATCGTCCTCGGGATGCCAGCTGCCCATCACTTTTTGCAGGCTGATACTCTTCTTGTGCTTCCATCAGTGGTCATTCTGCGGCCGCAGGAGAGGGTGCTCAAGCTCTGGAGCCGTCGTAAATCGCTGCTCATAGCCTCAGGCACAGGAAGGCTTCAAGAGAACGAAACCTGCAGGGCTGATATGGCCATGATCTGGGTGTGGCGCTTCAGAGAAAAACAGCATGAGGAGTTGCAAAAGTGGCTGAACTTCGCCCGGCCGGAAAAGTGCATTCTGATTGAAGGTTCATTTCTTTCGAGGGCTGACAGAAGAGAGCTTGCCCGTTTCGCCGGAGCGCATCCAGAGGCAGAGCTTCGCACCAAAACCCGCCAGGTCGTCGTCGAGTAGCCACACTCTTTTCTCTTGCCCATCAGGCCCAATATCCTCTTTCAATCTCGAAGGAAAGCGTAAGTGTAATTTGTCACTAACGTCCCCTGCGTTAAGCTTCAAAATCTGCTAGGGCCGGTTCTCCTTTGTGAAAAGGCCGGTTTGAATGAGGTCGTCTACAATTGATGCGATTTCGGGGGAGAGACCGGGGGGATTGATTTTACTGATGACGAGGGCGAGCGTGTAGATCTTTCCTTCGAGCGGAAGGAACTTGTTGACTACCACGACCTTGTCCTCCCGGAGCCGGCACTCTCCTCCGGTGAAGTTCCCTTTTTCATAGCGGAGACTGTAGCCGAGATCCTTGATGGCGGCTTCAAGCAGAGGGAGCTGTGCGGATTTTTTCATGACCATCCTCCTCTTTGGGTCAACCCCCCCCGGTGGGCGAGGTATTTCAGCACCGGCGCAGCATGAAGGGACTGGATCATCTCGCCCTCATGCACAATGCGGGCGAGCTCTTCATGGCTTACCAGATGGACCGAGATCTCTTCAGTCGGGTCGAGATGCTGATCGCGAACCGGCTCAACACCTTCGGCCAGAAAGGTATAGGTGATGTTGTCCTGAAGGGCAGGATTGGCGCTGAGCTCCATCCAGGGAGTCCATCTGCCACCTCCAAAACCTGTCTCCTCAAGGAGTTCGCGCTTGGCCGAATCCAGAAGCGAATCCCCCGGATTGTCGTGCACTCCGGCGGGCAGTTCATAATCGACCTGTCCGATCCCGTGGCGGTACTGCCTTATCAGCACAATCCGGTCATCACCGGTCACGGCAATGACATTGTTCCATGGCGGATACTCCCAGACGTAGTAGTCCTCGATTACCCGGCCGTTGGGGATGCGAACCGAGTCCTTGCGCATGGTGCACCAAGGTTTGGTGTAAAGGTACTCAGAGCTGAGGGTTGTCCATTTTCCCGGATCGTTTCCACGTTCCATCGCTATCCTCTCATTCTTGGATCGAGGGCATCCCTGACGCCGTCCCCGATAAGGTTGAAACAGACAACAGTGGTGAGAATGGCAATGCCGGGGAATGTCGAGATCCACCAGTAGTTCAGAAGGCTGTCGCGACCTTCGTTGATGATGTTTCCCCAGCTTGGCGTCGGAGGCTGAACGCCGAGTCCGAGAAAGGAGAGGCCCGCCTCAGTCAGGATGATGCTGCCGATGCGCAGTGTTGCGGCAATAATGACCGGCGTCATGGTATTGGGTGCAAGGTGGCGGAAGATGATCCTCAGGTGCGAAAGTCCGAGCGACTTGGCAGCAAGAATGAACTCCTGCTCCTTCAGCGACAGCACCTGACTTCTGACAAGCCGGGCCACACCCATCCATCCGGTAAAGGAGAGGGTGATGACGATAAGGTAGATCGAGTTGCCGAAGGTCGCAATGATGATAAGAATCAGAAAGAGCGCCGGGAAGGCGATGAGCACGTCGACGATGCGCATCATGAGTGCATCAACCCACCCCCCGAAATACCCCGAGGAGACACCGATAACCGTTCCGAGTGTGACGGATATCAAGACGACGAGGAATCCAATGGAGAGTGAGATTTTCGAGCCGTAGATGACACGGCTGAGAATGTCGCGGCCATACTGGTCCGTGCCCAGTATAAAGGTCCGGGAGAGAGCGACGGCAGGCTTGGCGGTGAGGTTTTTTGCGACGGGAGCCAGTTCGGCGAGCGGAATGCTCTTGGTTCTGATGCCCTGGCGGTAGATGACGTTCTCACCCTCGATGCGGTACTCATTGACAAAGCGTATCGCATGTGGTTCATTGCGGGTTTTAAGGAGCTGAAAGTCGCTGATGAGGCTGTTGACCCGCTCGATTGTACTTCCGCTTCCAGCCTGGATAGGGATGGCGAGGCTCTTCTGCTGGCGGAGCACAAGGGCATCAAGTTTTGCAAACGGAGGCTGGTAGGCGGTTACCAGAAAATCCTGCTGGTCGTAAGGACTGAAGGGTGCGATAAAAGGGGCAAGGAATGCCGTCGAGTAGAGCAGGAAAATAACGGCCGAGGCGTAGATGGCGGTTGTGTTTCGCAAAAAAGCACGGAGGCTGATCTTTGCGAGACTGAGCTCCTCCTCTTCTCCACAGCTCTTTCCGGAGGGGGGGCGGCGCCTGGAACGGACAATCAGGATGGCAAGGATTGCCGGGACGACAAGAAGGTAGACTGTACCAATCCAGAATTCAAGAATCTCGGGTGTGAAGATCTCACTGAGCTTGTCAGGTGCCAGAAAAAGGAGGGCGGCGGCAGTAAAAAAGGAGCGGAAGCTGATGATGACCAGGTCCGCACGGAAAACAAGAATGCTGAGAAAAAGAGCCGCGGAGGTGATGAGAAAGAGGGTCTTTCCCTTGCTCTTTTCTCGAGCGGGCAGTGTGCCTGACGGAATGTTATGCAGGGGGGATGGGCTGCCGGTTTCAGTCTTCAAGCTTCTATGAGGTTGGATGAACAAGATCTGGCTGTAAATAAAAAGAACAACTCAAGTTGCAGAAAATCAAGCACTATCGGCAAAAAAAAAGCCACCTTTCAGTAAAGAAAAGCAGCTTTTTGTCTTGAAAACGGGCGGCAGGGGAAACTCAGCTCGCCGGTGTTGCAGCCTCTTCTGCTGAAGCTTCCGCCTCTTTCTTGGAAGCAAGAACAGTAATGACCGGTGCATCAGGATCAACATCTATAGTGAGCCCGGGGTAGGCATCCATGGGGATCTCCCTGACGTGGATGGAGTGGCCGATCTCAAGAGCAGTGACGTCGATGACGAAATGGTCAGGCATGTTCTCCGGCTTGCCCTTGATGGTAAGCGCGTGACGGATGATCTGCAGCTTGCCGCCTTTCTCGACACCGGCGCTGAGTCCTGAAACTGCTACGGGGACTTCAAGCTCGATAACTTCGTCAGCGCCGAAGAGCTGGAAGTCGGTATGGATGATTCTGTCGGTAACCGGGTGGAACTGCACACTCTTGATGAACGAACGCTTGGTTTTGCCGTCAGGGAACTGCAGGTCGATAATGTGGGACTCTGCGGAGTGCACAAGTTTCTTGAGGGCGATTTCGTTGACGCTTATCGGCAGTGTCTCTTCACCTTTATGATAGACCACGGCAGGGACGATGCCGTTCTTGCGGAGTTTTTCAGCGTCTTTTTTCTTGATGATGCGAGGTTCTACCCCGAGTACAATAGTTTCCATGCTAGTCCTTTATCTCTTTTATCGCTTGTGTTTACTGTAAATTTGTAAGTTTTTCGGTAATGTTTTTGCTGTCGAAAAGGCAACTTACGGAATCATCCTCATAAATGCGCTTGATGGCTTCTCCGAAGAGGTTGCTTACCGTTACGGTCTCGATTTTTGGCGAGTACTCATGGCTGGTTACAACCGAATCGGTAACAATGAGCTTCTCAAGTACAGAGGCATTGATTCTCTCGATGGCCGGGCCGGAAAGGATCGGGTGGGTGGCGGCGGCATAGATCTTCAGTCCGCCGGCTTCACGGATCGCCTTGGCCGCATTGACGAGCGTTCCGGCCGTATCGATCATATCGTCGACAAGCAGGACGTTCTTGCCTTTGACGTCGCCGATGATGTTCATCACTTCTGCAACATTTGCCTTCGGGCGTCGTTTGTCAACGATGACAAGGTCCGTGCCAAGCTCTTCTGCGAACTTTCTTGCGAGCTTGACGCCGCCGACGTCAGGCGATGCGACGACAAGGTTGTCACGAAAATCACGCTGGCGGATATCGTCGATAAGGATGACGCTTGAGTAGAGGTGGTCGAAGGGAATATCAAAGAATCCCTGGATCTGCGGAGCATGAAGGTCCATCGTGAGGATGCGGTGAGCACCAGCCTGGGTAAGCAGGTTGGCCACAAGCTTGGCTGTGATGGCCACGCGGGGACGGTCCTTCCTGTCCTGACGGGCATAGCCGTAATAGGGGATGACTGCAGTAATCCTTGCAGCAGAAGACCTTCTGGCTGCGTCGATCATGATAAGCAGCTCCATGAGGTTGTCAGCCGGAGGATTTGTGGACTGGATGATGAACATGTCCGATCCGCGGATCGACTCGAAATAGTTGACGGAGATCTCTCCGTCTGAAAAATTCTCAACCTTTGCATCGCAAAGATTCATCTTGAGATACCCTGCAATCTTCTCTGCAAGTGCGGGATTGCTGCGACCTGCGAAAATTTTAATGGGTTTTGCCATCCGGTCCTGCATTTTCAAATGAAAGGGATTATATTATGGCGTTACTTCCAAGCCCCCACGCTAGCTTCGGTCATTTGCGGGAGCTGATACCGTAAAGAGCCTTCGAATATAAAACAAAAAGGGTGAAAAATTAACTAATTTTTTCCTCTTGTATCCTCCACGTTATTTCCTTCAAAAATATGACTATTCAGGAGATTCGAGCCTATCTGCTTCAATATTTCGAGCCTGTAGAACTCGAGGGACGTGGTGATTTGCCGATTACCGGCCCGGCTAAAATCGAAGAGGCAGGATCGGGCGAGGTCAGCTTTATTGCCAACGAGAAATATATCCGTCATCTTTCAACCACCGAGGCATCGCTTGTCATCGTTCATAAGTCGGTCGATGTCTCTTCGTTCATCTCCGCGAGATCGTTCCTTAAGGTTAGCGATCCATACTCAGCCTTCGTTTTTCTGCTTCAGAAGTTTGCCACGCCGCGCACGGTGGCCAGGCCTGGCATTGCCTCAAGCGCAGTCATAGGAGAGGGGGTCCGGATAGGTGAGGGTGTCGCTATCGGCGAGTACGCTGTCATTGGCGACCACTGCTCAATTGGCGCAAATACGGTCATCGGCGCGCATACGACGCTTCTCAACAATGTCTCTATCGGTGAAGGGTCTCTTCTTTTTCCGCGCGTCACCTGTTACGACGGTACGCTTATCGGCAAACGGGTGGTGATCCACTCCGGCAGTGTCATCGGGGCTGACGGTTTCGGCTTTGCCCCCCAGCGGGACGGATCCTATGTGAAGATACCGCAGATGGGCATTGTAGATATCGCTGACGACGTTGAAATAGGCGCAAACTCCACCATTGACCGGGCGACCATGGGAAGCACCATTATCCGTCGCGGAGTCAAGATCGATAATCTTGTGCAAATCGCGCATAACTGCCGCATCGGAGAGGATACCGTCATTGCCGCCCAGGCGGGGATATCGGGCAGCGTTATCATCGGCAGGCAGTGCATGATTGGCGGTCAGGCGGGATTTGCTGGCCATCTCGAACTTGCCGACAAAATATCGGTGGCAGCAAAGGCCGGCATCTCGAAATCCTTTACGGAACCGGGGCAGGCCATCCGTGGAGTTCCCGCCCAGCCTATGCGCGAGCAGTTCCGCCAGGAGGCACAGGTGCGAGGACTTGGAGCAATGAAAGAGAGGCTTGACCGGCTCGAGGCAGAGCTCAAAGCACTCAGGGGCGAGTAGTCTCTATACCCTGAGTGCTTCGTCAATAACACGGATTCTCTCCTCAGGAGAGGTTTCTCGGTACCTGCGAAGAGTGGTGGTGTATGATTGGTCTTTCCAGCGAAATATCCACTACAAATGAGAATCGTGACGGAAAGGAGAGCAGAACCTGATCGACCTCGAACTCAAAAGAGTAAATCCCGCTCAGTGCATAGAGGGTTTCGGAGAGAGCCTGTTTTCTGAGTGCCTTGTTGTGGAGGCGGACGCCAAGACCCTCTCTTGAGGCGAGCTGTCCAAAATAGCCGGCAACTCCTTCCGGAGTGGTGACGGTATGCGGTGAAAACGTAGGGACAAGTACGGCCGATTCCTGGTAAAGAGCCGCTATGTCATCCGGACACCCGCTGCAGACCCTTGAAACCCACTGAAACAGAACCTCTTCGGCATTTTTGAAATAGATCATGGGGCGCACTATCGGTTAGATCATTAGTTGACAAGTTCCGGCCGAAAAGTAAGGTTTTTCCCTCAAATCAGAATAATAAAAAAAGCCCGAACGCATGAGCAGTCGGGCTTTCTCTCTTTTTGCGCTTCAGCTTACCGATCCAGGCGTCCCTCACTTGCGGCACGCTTGAGGTCGTCGTTCGCATAGATCAGCACTTCGACCCGTCTGTTAAGCCTCCGTCCCGACTCGGTTTCATTGCTTCCGACAGGGCGTGAGTCGCCGTAGCCAACGGCCGAAAGCCTTCTCGGGGAGACTCCGTAAGCTCCTAGCAGGTTTGAGACAGATTCAGCCCTCCTCTCCGAGAGCAGCTGATTTGCAGAGGGGTTGCCGGTGTTGTCGGTGTGGCCCTCAATGACGACATGGGTGTCATGATAGCGATTGAGTATTCCGGCCAGTTTTTCGATATTTGCCCTGCTGGTCGAGGTTATGGTAGAAGATCCGGTTGAAAAGAGAAGTCCTGAGTCGAAAATGACGCGGATGCCCTCGCCGACACGTTCAACCCGGGCTCCTTTGACATTCCGGTCTATCTCGGCGGCCTCTTTGTCCATATAATCGCCGATGATCGCACCAGTTGCACCGCCCACAGCGGCTCCGATTATTGCGCCCTTCACCCAGCTGCCGTTATTGCTCCCGATGATACCTCCAAGAACCCCTCCGGCAGCAGCGCCGATGGATGCACCGCGTCCGGCATTGGTCGACGATTCGCATCCGGTAAAGAGTGCGCTCGATGCAAGCAAAAGAAGGAGGGCAAGGGGGCGGGTGATTTTCTGCATCATGTTCATGGATCTTCAGGATTGTCGGTTGACAGGAGATGTGAGGCCGGCAGGTCTGCTTAACTGTACAAAATACATATTCTGTTACAAAAAAGCCTGCTCGATGATGTATAAATATATGAAAATGAAATTTGTGGTCTTTTCGTGATTTACAGCGACACGCCAAGCTGAAATCACTTGGCGTTGAATTTTTCAGTTAGGGTAATTGAAAGAAATCATTTAACTTAATTCATAAACAAATAGAAAAGTTCTCACATAAACCTAAACATGAAAAGCCATGTCAAACGACCAGTTCAGCGATTTGTCAGCTGCAGTCAACAACATTCTGCAGACTGCAGGCACCGTGCCACAGCAGGTCATCAATCTTGCAACCGCACTTTTTGACGCATGTTGCTCCTTTGTTACTCCGCTCGGCAAAACTGCCACTGATCTTGCCAGCAACGCAACAGCACAGGTTACGCAGGTTTTCCAGGGTGCAGCATCAGCCGTTACCCCCAAGAAATTGAGCTAATCCGCTTTTTTATTGATTCAGGCGCACCCCTTGCAGCGAAAAGCATGGGGTGCGTTTTTTTTACTCCCGAGACCTTACCAGCAAAAGCGGAATATCGGCCTTGTCGCGAAGGGTTCTTGAAACACTTCCGAGCAAAATCCTCTCCGCCAGCCGGTGTCCGTGTGAGGCTATCGCAAGCAGGTCATAATGGTGTTCGGCCATCTCCTCAAGAATCTCTTTTTCAGGCTCACCGCTTCTTAAGTGAACCTCGACATCTATTCCTTCTTCAGCCAGCTCTTTCTGGTACCGGTGAAGTCGCAGGGATGCCGCCTCCCTGAGCGCACGCTCCTGATCCATTGTATGTGAGTGCACGACATGCAGAAGATGCAACCTCGAACCAAGGGTGCGGGCAAGCATTGAAACATGCTCAATAAGGGTCTCGTCGACCGGTGAGCAGTCTATGGCAACGAGTATCTCGAGGTACACGGGCATGTTCGACTCCTTCATTTGAAGCTTATTGAGAAGAGAACCAGGTTGAGTGCGACAACGATGAGGGAAACGGTTACGGCTGCTGCAAATTCGATATTACCGCTTCTGAACCGGCCCATCACCCTCCGGCTTCGCGAAAGAATGAGCAGGGGCAGAAGGGTAAAGGGGAGCTGGACGCCCAGGATGACCTGACTGAGCAGCAGCGCCCGAAAGGTGTCTGCCGTCAGGAGGATGATGAGCAATGAGGGGATGGCGATGAGGGTAACGGCGATCCTGTAGAATCGGGAGCTCGGGTTTTCAGGTTTTCCGAGGAAACCGGTAATGACGTTTGCTTCAGCCATGGATGAGGTAATCGACGAGCCGACTCCCGAGAAGAGGAGCGCTACTGAAAAGAGCAGCCCGGCCAGAGGGCCGGCAAGGGGTTTCAGGGTCGCCGAAGCCTCTTCAATGCTGCCCACAGGAATATGGTTGCGGAAAAACACTGCGGATGCAACGATGATCATCGCCGAGTTGACCAGCCATCCAAGGGTCATGGCGGCGAATGTATCCATCTTCTCGTAACGCAGGAGCGAGAGTTTCTCCTCCTCGGAAATCCCCCATTTGCGGCTGTGGATGATGTTGGAGTGGAGGAAGATGTTGTGAGGCATCACCAGCGCTCCGAGTATGGCCATGGTGAGGTAGATGCTCTCCTTGCCGGTTTTCGGGATCACCAGCGCCGGCAGCACCTGACCCCAATCCGGCTTGACGATAAGGAGTTCACCGAGGTAAGAGAGGGTGATGATGCCGAGAAACCCTACAATAACGGTTTCGATACGGTGGTAGCGCTGGCTGATGATTAAAAACACCTTCAATATCGCGGTGATAAAAGCGCCGGCCCATATCGGCATCCCAATGAGCAGGCTGAAGCCGATTGCTCCGCCTAAGAGTTCCGCCACGTCGGTCGCCACGCAGGCAGCCATTACACTCAGGCCGAAGAAGGCGGTGACCGGTTTAGGGAAATAGTCGCGGATATTGACTGCCAGCGACTTGCCGGTTGCAATTCCGAGCTTCGCTGCCAAATGCTGGATGAGAATCAGCATCACGGTGCTGAGCGTCACCACCCAGAGCAGCTCGTAACCGAAGCGGGAGCCCCCCTCAATATTTGTCGCCCAGTTTCCCGGATCGACAAATCCGAGGGTCACCAGAAAGCCGGGGCCAAGAAAGCTGAGGAGCTTGTTTTTCTTGTTTACGGATGCAAGGTTCATGAGCTAAACTTAACACTCGGGAGTTCTCAGTTCAAGAAAAGGGGGCGTTTCTATTTTGGTCGGAGGGCTTCGACGGGGTTGAGGCTTGCAGCTTTCCATGCGGGGAAGAGGCCGAAGCCCATGCCGATTGCGGAGCAGACCACCATGGAGATGGTTATCCAGAGGATGGGAAAAATCGCCGGTAGGTTGAAATTGATGGCTATGAGGTTGCCAGCCAGAAGCCCGGCAAGGATGCCGATCAACCCTCCCGCCAGAGAGAGGAAGAGCGCTTCGAAGAGGAACTGGCGGAGAATGCTGGTTTTAGGGGCACCAATTGATTTTCGGATGCCGATCTCCCTTGTGCGTTCGGTGACGCTGACGAGCATGATATTCATGATGCCAACGCCTGCAGTGAGCAGCGCCATGAAGCTGATGATGAACGCGCCAGTGCTGATGGCGCGCTGTATGTCGCGGAAAGAGTCGATAAGTGACTCATTGGTGCGGATTTCGAAGTCGCTGCTGTCCTTGACGGTGAGTCCTCTTGCAAGGCGCATGGCCCCTATGGCGCGGTCGATGGTTTCGGGATATTGTTTTCTGGAAAGGGCTTCGACGGTTATGGAGAGGCTGCTTTTTTCATTGACATGGTCGAGGTATCGGGTGATGGGGATGAGCAGGAAGTTGTCCTGACTCTGGCCGAAGGCTGCCCCTTTCTTTTCGAAGACACCGACGACCGAGTAGACTTCATTGTTGACCTTAATCTGTTTGTCGAGCGGGCTCTCTCCGGTGGGGAAGAGGGTTTCGGCAAGTTCGCTGCCGATAACAGCCGTGTTGCGCGCTGTGCGGATGTCATTCTCTATGAGGTTCCGGCCTGCCGCAAGGGTAAATCCGTTGGAGGCGGCGAAGTTCTCGTCTCCGCCGGTCATGGCGACGTCGGGATTGGTAGCCCGGTTGGCGAATCGCGCAAGGTTAGCCGGGCTGACGATGATAAGGCCTATGTTGCGCGAATCCCTTTCCATGCTCTTGCGAAAAAGGAGTGCCTGCTGGTAGGTGATGTCCTTGCGGTTGGCGTAGAAGTTCCTGCTGTGTCCGCTGCCGAACATGATTGCCGGGTTTTTCTGTATCTGGAAGGTGTTGGCGCCGAGGCTGGTGAGACCGGATTCGACGCTTTTATCGATGGCGTCGAGTGCGGTCATAACGGCAATGATGGAGAAGACGCCGACGGCCACGCCCATAATCGTCAGCCAGGACCGGAGGCGGTTGACGGCTAGGGAGGAGATCGCCTGGTTGATGATTTCACGCAGCAGCATCGCTTCTCCTATTCATAGCGCAACGAGTCTGCCGGGTCGAGCTTCGAGGCCGTAACGGCTGGAGCAAGGCCAGAGATGACGCCGGTGATAACGGAAACAAGAATACTTGCCAGAACCAGGTCGGGTGAGAACTGGACAGGAAAGTCGGGCACGATTATCTGTATGGCAAAGGTTATAAGGAGCGCGATGCCGAGTCCGGTGACGCCCCCGATGAGGCAGATCATCACAGATTCAATGAGGAATTGCAAGAGGATGGTTCGCCGTCTGGCTCCGAGGGCCTTGCGGAGCCCGATCTCGCGGGTTCGCTCCTTGACGCTCACAAAGGTGATGTTCATGATGCCGATGGCCCCGACAAAGAGCGAGAGCCCGGTGATAAAGATGCCGGCGATGGCGATGCCGTTTTTAATGGGGTCGAGCTGGCTTTTGAAGGCTTTCTGCTCGTTGATGGAGAAGTTTTCCTCCTGACCCGCCTCCAGCCTGCGGATTCTCCTCATAAGGCCGAGGAGTTCCTCTTTTGCAGGTTCAATGCGGCTCTGGTCCTTTATTTTCACCCGGATGGTGGTGAACTGGTTTTTCCCATAGATCTTTTCAAATGCGCCGAGGGGCATGATGATCTGGTTGTCGAAGCTGAAGAGTCCGAGAAACTTCCCCTGTTTGCGAAAGGTGCCGATGATGCGCACTTTCTGGTTTTTGAGCTGTATAAGTTTGTCGAGTGCGGATTCGTTTGGAAAGAGGGCGCTTGCAATATCGTCTCCCACCACCCCAACCATATCGCTGCCGGCGCTTTCCGTCAGGGTGAAGAATCGTCCGGCCGAGAGGGCTCCGGAGGCGGTTTGCAGGTAGTCGTGGGTAGTGCCGAGGGAGAAGACCTGTTCAAGGGTCTTGTCCTTGTATGAGGCAGTGGCCTGGTAGGTCGACATCTGCGGGACGGCAATCTGCAGCTCGGAGTGCGGGTCGTCTGTAATGATGCGGTTGAGCTGGTCGGCGTACTCGACTTTCAGGTCCGGGCGGTTACGGAAAAGCCACCACTTTCCCATGGTGCTCCATGATGATTTCTGGACATAGATGACGTCATAGCCAAGCATGGCAAGACTCTTGTCGAACCCCCTGTCGATGCCGTTGATGGCCGTTCCCATCATGGTTATGGCGACAATGCCGATGATAACGCCGAGTGCGGTAAGAAAGGAACGGGTCTTGTTGGCCCTGATCTGGAAGAGGGCCATTTTGAGGCTTTCGGTGCTCTCGTAGCGAAACTGTCGCCTGGCCGGTCTCATTGCCGGGAGTCGGATTCGATTTTACCGTCTCTCAGGCGGATGATGCGTCGGGTGTAGCGGGCGATATCCTCTTCGTGGGTGATGAGGATGATGGTGTTGCCAGCCTTGGAGAGATCGCTGAAGATCTTCATGATCTCGATGCTGGTAGCGGTGTCGAGATTGCCGGTCGGTTCGTCGGCGAGGATGATTGAGGGCTTGTTGATGAGCGCCCTTGCGATGGCAACGCGCTGTATCTGACCGCCGGAGAGCTCCGCCGGCTTGTGCGTGATTCGGTCACCGAGGCCGACCTGCTTCAGTGCTTCGACCGCTCGCATTTCGCGCTCCTCAGGGGAGACTCCGGCATAGATCAGGGGGAGCTCGACGTTTCGGAGGCAGTTCAGTCGGGGGAGAAGGTTGAATGTCTGAAAGACAAAGCCGATCTCACGGTTTCTGATGCGGGCCAGCTCGTCGTCATCCATATCTGCGACCTGCTGGCCGTTGAGCTCATAGGTGCCGGATGTCGGCGTGTCGAGGCAGCCGATGATGTTCATGAGTGTCGATTTTCCGCTTCCCGATGGGCCCATGATGGCGGCATAATCGTTGAGCTTGAAGTCGAGATCTATCGAGTCGAGCGCCCGGACAACCTGGTCGCCCATCTCATAGAACTTGCAGAGCGACTGCATGATGATGATCGAATTGTTCGTCATCGGCTCCTCAGCGCTGCTGTTTTTTAATGGAACCGCCACTCTTGAGCTGGCTTGTGATGGCGGAATAGCTGCCGGAGACCACCTCTTCTCCGGCCTTGAGCCCTTCGGTGATGATGATATGGGTGTTGTCGGTCGTCCCCGTTTTTACCGGTCGAAAGAGCACCTTCCCGTCGCTGACGACAAAGACCCCCTGAACGCTTGCGGCAGGCCTGGGTTTAGTCGTCATCATCACGTTGCCCTTTTCGGCCTTCAGGGGTTCTCCTGGTTTTGCGGAGCCTCGCATCGTCACGCTCTGGATAGGGACAACCAGAGCTCCTTTGATGCGCTCCGACTCGATGTCGGCTGTGGCGCTCATGCCGGGCTTCAGCAGGCGGTCGTGGTTGAAAATGCGGATCTTTACCGAGAAGTTGGTCACCTCCTCCTGGGTTCCCGCGGCTTTGGCAATGGCTGAATTCGATATTTCATGAACGACCCCCTTGAAGATCCGGTCGCCGAATGCATCTACTTTGATTGAGACCGGATTGCCCGGTTTGACGTTGACAATGTCGTTCTCGTTGACATCGACCTTCACCTGCATGCTGTCAAGGTTGGCGAGGCGCAGAACCTCAGTGCCGGGGAACTGGCCTGTACCGACAACGCGCTCACCGAGCTTGTTGTTGAGCAGGATGATCGATCCATTGATAGGAGCGCGAACAACGGTTTTCTTGAGGCGGTCCTGGTTCTGTTCCAGAAGGCTTTTGTTCTGTTCGATGGCATGGCGTGACGCCTGCCAGGCCGCTTTAGCTGCCTGTGCAGCGGTTTTTGCCGCCAGATAGTCAGATTGTGAGATCAGTTTCTCTTTAAAGAGCAGGTCGGCCTTGCGGAAATCGTCCTCAGCCTTGAGCTTTCTGGACTCACTCTCAAGGCTTTGAGATTTTGCGGCGTTGAGCTGTGCCAGACTCTGCTGGACCTGGTTGATGTAGAGGTCCGGCTGGATTTTGAAAAGGAGTTCGCCCCTCCTGACGTTCTGGCCGTCTCTGACTGGAAGCTCGATGATTTCGCCCGAGGCGTCTGGCGACATGGCGACAACCAGTTCCGGTTCTATTTTCCCAGTGGCAGTGACTAGATGGACGACCTCCTTATTGAAGGCTTTTTCTGTCGTTACCTCTACGGGCTTCTCCCTCATCCTCAGAAATACGATAAGCAGAAGTGTGACTGTCAGTGCAGCCGCAATAGAGATAAACAAGGTTTTTCGTTTCAGAAAAGGGTTCTTTTTGTTCATAGGACTCTTCAGGAGGTAATTCCGGTTGCTAAGGCATCCAGAGGGTGCCGGTGGTATAGTCGAGAACGCTTTTCTGCAGCGCTAAATTGAAATTTGCCTGCGAGAGGCTGGATCGAGCGTTGAAGAGCGCTGCGCGTGCGGCGCTGAGTTCTGTGAATCCAGCGGCACCGAGCTCGTACTTTCTTTTAATTCCTTCAAAAGCCGATGAAGCGGCGTTCAGTGAAACTTTGGAGGCGTCAATCTGTCGCCATGCAGAGGCGTATTCGCCGGCAGCCTCTTGAATATCAATTTTGATGCTGTCGGTCAAGTCATGATAGTCGAGCTCCTGGCTCACATGCTGGATTTTTGCGGACTGGACATTGTAGCGGGTCTGGAATCCGTCGAATATCGACCAGCTCAGGTTGAGCCCAAGAGCGTAGCCGATCGAGTTTTTGAGCTGGTCGGAGATCGGCGGGGCAGGGTAGGCATAGGTCGAACCGCTGAGCAAGGTCGTCCCTGAACTGCCGGTAGTGAAAACGAGGTCGAGACGGGGAAGCCATGCGGCTCGTGCCTCCGTAACCTGCCAGTTCGCCGCACTTGCCTCAAGACTACTGCCCTTCAAATCGCTTCTTCGTTCCATCGCAATCGTCACAAGGCTGTCGATATTGACCTTCACGGGGAGTGATGGCCCGGCACTCATTGCCTGAGGCGCGATGTCGACTTTCTGCATGCCGTCAATGCCGAGACGGCGGAGAAGCTCAAGCATGCTGTGTTCCATTCGGGTCTCGGCTTTTATGACCGAGAGCCGGCTTTGGGCGGCATCAGCCTGCTGCTGGTAGCGGTCGATGGTGGATTTCAGCCCGACCTGATACTGCCGCTCGGTGAGGGTGAGCTGATCCTCGGCGGAAAGGAGGTTTTCGCGCGAAATGCCAAGCAGCTCGCGGTCAAGCAGCACCTGGTAGTATGCCTGTGTGACGTCGAAAACTATGGACTGCAGGGCTCTGTCCAGGGTGAATCGTGCCGCACTCTCCCTTTGGAGCGCCGAGCGGAGGGCTGCGTAGTCAGCGAAGCCATTGAAGAGATTGAGAGAGGTTGTGATGGTGAAGTTGGCTGAACGGCTCTCTGTCTTGAGCCTGGTAAGATTGATACCAGAGATCGAGCTGTATGTTCTGCTGATCGAGTATGGAGTATAGCTGGCCGAACTGCTCACCTTGGGAAGAAAGCTGCCATAGCTTCTCACTACATCCGCCCCCTGCAGTTTCAAGTTGTTTTCCGCCTTTGTTTTCGATGTGGCGTTGTCCACTGCAATTCGGATGCAGTCGTTGAGGGAGAGCGATTTCAGATTTTGTTCCAGAGAGAAGCCCGGAGCAGGGAAGATGACAGAGAGGAGAGCGGCACTACAGAGGGTCCTGAAGATCCTCTTGAGGATAAAATGCGAGCGCTTTGCGGAAAATAATGCCATGCGGACTTCTTTTTTGCAATAATATAAGCAGTTATTTACCAATCAGGCAGGGTAAAAGTTCCGGAACGCGGAGATCCCTCTTCCGAAAAGTCGGGTCGGGATGACAAAGCCTCGCGTTGCTCAGAACTGTGCAGCCCCGTGTCATTTCGTAGGTCACAAACTCACTCATTTCGAACGAAGAGAGAAATCCGGATGCGGGCGGACCGAGCTCTGTCGACACTTCAGGAGTCTGGGAGGGAGAGGAGGTGGCGCCGGTAATCTTTATTGCTATCGTCAGCTCCATAGGAGCGGCATGTTGGTAGAGCCAACCGGCTTTCCCCAACATGATATTCCCTGAATGCATTGCGGGATAGTCTGAGCCTCAGAGCTTCTCAAGCAGCTGGTCGATCTTGTTCTGGTAGTGTTCGGCACTCTGGGGCTTGAGCTGTATGAGCAGCGAGTAGATCTTTATCGCCTTTTTATAGGCGCCCTGGGCAGTGAAGAGAGAAGCAAGGGTTTCGGTGGGGACAGCGATTGCTGTGTCGTCAGAGAATGGCTGTTTTTGTTCGTTTATCGGAGTGGGGTCAGCGTTCTCGGTTGTGTTGACCGGCTGGAAATCCATAAGCGCGGAAGAGAGCTTGTCGAGCTCATCGGCAACGGGATCGAAGAGTGGTGCCAGAGAGTGCTGTTCATCGCAACGGTGCAAGATCTGCAACTCACGCAGCTCGTTCCATGCAATCTGGTTTGCAGGAGCCAGAACGCAGCATTTTTTGAGATACTCTCCAGCAAGCGCCCTGTTGTTAAGCCCTTTTTGCGCTTTGCCATAGAGCAGGCAGTAGAGGTAGGACCCGCCAAGAGGAGCAGCGAAAGGGATGAGCTTCTCGAGTCCCGCCTGATATTCGCCGCGGGAAATGTCCAGAGAGACCTCGGCAAAAAGAATGTGGGGCTCGCTGATGACGTTCCTGTCGTATCCGCGGTCGTAATTGCCGTGAGCCGTGCTCATCAATGGGGTGTGGTGGTGCCGTCCGTCGGTTCTTCCAGCGCGAGCAGGATCAGACGTTCAGCAAGTTCCGGGAATGGGACGCCGGTTGCCTCCATGAGCATCGGGTACATGCTGATGTCGGTAAAGCCGGGAATGGTGTTGATCTCATTGAGGACAATGCGACCGCTCTTTTCATCGACAAAAAAATCGATGCGCGACATGCCCCTGCATCCCAGGGCCTTGAACGCCTTGAGGGCGGTTTGGCGTACCTCTTCCTGAAGCGGACCGGGAATGCGTGCGGGAATGAAAAGTTTTGCCGAGTTTCGGATGTACTTGTCCTCGTAATCGTAAAAATCGCTTCCGGGTTCTATCTCCCCGCAGACCGACGCATCAGGATGGTCATTGCCGAGCACGGCAACTTCGACCTCGCGACCGGAGATCGCCTCTTCGACAAGCACTTTCGTGTCGAGTGCAGAGGCGGCATCGAGAGCGGGCTTGATCTCCCTGGCGTTATGGACTTTAGAGATGCCGACGGATGAGCCGAGGTTGGCGGGCTTGACAAAAAACGGGAAGCGGAAGCGAGCGGAAACCTCTGTGCAGGCTTTAGCGGGGTCGGCATGGTATGCTGAGCTCATGATGGTGATTCCGGGGGCGACCGTGATGCCGGCATCGGCGGCAGTGAGCTTTGTCAGCGCCTTGTCCATTGTAAGGGCAGATGAAAGGACGCCGCAACCGGTATAGGGGAGGCCGCAGGTGTCGAGGAGTCCCTGAATGCGCCCGTCCTCTCCAAAGGTGCCGTGGAGTGCAAGAAAAGCGATATCGATTCCGGCCTTTTTGAAGTCAAGGTCAAATCGGGGCTGGGAGGCTTTCGATACCATCCCGCGAAGGGTGTTGGCCGCATTCTCCAGCGAAGTGCCTCTTAAAAGCCGGGAAAGATCCAGGTTCAGAATGTCACGGGCGACACCGTCGAATAGCCAGGCGCCGTCATGGGTGATATAGATTGGAACTACCTTGTAGCGCTCTTTGGGGATGTTTCGGGCGATTGAGGTAGCCGAGATGACCGATATTTCATGTTCAGCCGACCTGCCTCCGAAAATGAGAGCAACAGTTGTTAGTGGCATGTGCAGTTACGTGGCGTTTGCGATTTTTTCGTAGGGGATGATCGAGCGAGTGTTCAATCATGAACAGTCAAAATACCTGTCTGGGTCCTTACATGAAAGTGAGAGTGGAAAAATAATCGAAAAAAGGTATCGCTGTTGATCAGCGGCAGCGAAACGAAAAGAGTCGTCAATTCGTTATTTTTTTCTTGAGAGCGTGTGATTTCTCTATTTATTCCATTCTGAGAGAGAGAGGAGGTTGATTATGTTGAGTGCTCACAGAGGCGCAGCAAGCATTGCCGGTGTGCTCGCCCTTTCATTCCTTTTGATGCTTGGAGGGTGTTACACTATGTCGGTCTCTTCGGACCATGATCCCGCATTTGACCGATCGAAATATGTCACTTACGACTGGAGCCTCCCCGGAGAGGGTCTTCAAACACCCTCAGATCCGGCAGTCGATCCCTTTGTCGACTCCCGGGTCCGCACGGCGGTAGACAGGGAGCTTGCAGCAAGGGGATGCCAGCTGAAGACGACCGGGCCAGTCGACTTTATTGTCGGGGTTCATGTTGAGACGAAACTTCGTGCGGCAATCTATCAAGACCCCTTTCTCTATCCCAGGGGGTACTATCGGGGTCATTATTACCACTATGACCCGTGGTGGGGTTATCCCTCAAGATCCTATGTCGGCTACTATGAGGAGGGGCTGCTTGCCATTGACGTTATCGATGCGCTTAGCAAAAAACTGGTATGGCGCGGACAGGCGTGGGGTGCAGTGAGGGCTTACCCTGACCCTGTGTCGATGCAGGGCGACATCGATCGGGCTGTCAGGAAGATTTTGGATCAGTTTTCGCCGATTTCAAGATGAGAAGCAGCGGCTGCGATTCGCATTTTTTGTTGACAGGCCCTTTTCCACTATCTTAACCTTGCAACCAGCGTGGCATCATTGCCTTTCAGAGCCGGCAATGGTGTCGCACTTATTTCAGGCGGGTTTATGAAGGGACACTTTTCTGAGGGTGGAGCTGATTGCCGTGCTGTTTTTGTTATCGATGCCACAATAGAGAAGAAGCGTGAGGATAGTGCCGACCCCAGATGCATTCAAGGCCCCGAAGGTCTATTGTGTCGATACCGGGATGCATTCCGGTGAGGAGAATATGGCAATCGATTGCCAGTTGATGGCATCCTTCGTCGACGGCCGTTTTCAGGCCCGCTATGGCCACTCCTCTGCACTCTGGCGTTTCTACGCATGGCACCCCTTTGCTGTTACTCTTGGATACAATCAGGAAGTGAGCGGGATAGACGGCCGCAAGTGCCGTGATGCAGGCATTGATATTGTCCGGAGGCCGACTGGAGGCAGGGCTGTTTTTCATGCCGAGGAGTTCACCTACAGTTTCTTTTCCGACTCCCTCCGTGAGAGTGCCGCGATCTACAGGGATGTTCACGAGACCATACGCCTTGCTCTGGAAGGGCTGGGTATTTGTGCTGAGTTCTGCCGTTCAACGCTCTCAGGGCTGACGGGCCAGCCGGGACAGCGAGTCGGAGGATCGGTAAGCTGCTTTACTGCTTCGGCAAGGCATGAGCTGCAGGTTAACGGGCGCAAGCTGGTCGGGTCGGCTCAGCGGCGTACCGGAAATGCGCTGCTTCAGCATGGTTCGCTGCCAATATCACCCCGTCACAAGGAACTCTGCGATTTCATCGCTTCTTCCGGAGGTGAGGAT
This sequence comes from Chlorobiaceae bacterium, assembly GCA_037142155.1. Classification (GTDB taxonomy): domain Bacteria; phylum Bacteroidota; class Chlorobiia; order Chlorobiales; family Chlorobiaceae; genus Chlorobium. The sequence continues at coordinate 92,878 of JBAXBE010000004.1, read as the reverse complement.
TTTCTGGCATTGAGGGATGAGCTTGAGCGCAAAGCTATCTCTCTTGAGGAGATTCTTGGCTATCGGCCCCCATATGATGCGCTTTCTCTGCTGATGACTGATGCAGTGAGCCGCTTCAACGGTTTTCAGGCAATACGTATTCACAGCGATGAACTTGATGAATTTTTATCGCATAGCCAGTTATACACCCATTAAGCACAAGGCACCATGAACAGATCGACTCAGCCGAAACCGGCGCACGTCACTACCCGAAGGCTTCTTGATATGAAAGAGAGAGGCGAGAAGATCTCCGTACTGACGGCCTACGATTATACCATGGCCCGGATTCTTGACCGTGCGGGCATCGACGTCATCCTTGTGGGTGACTCTGCAAGCAACGTCTTTTCCGGCCACAATACGACGTTGCCGATAACGGTTGAGGAGATTATCTATCATGCCAGGGCGGTTGTCAAGGGGGTGCAGTCGGAGACCAGCCGGGCGATGGTTGTCGTCGACATGCCCTTTATGAGCTATCAGATATCGGGTGATGAGGCACTTCGCAACGCAGGCAAGATCATGAAGGAGCACGAATGTGATGCCATCAAGATGGAGGGAGGACGGGTTATTGCCGATACCATCAAGCGCATCACCGATGTAGGCATCCCAGTGATGGGCCATCTCGGCCTGATGCCCCAGTCTATCTACAAGTACGGAAGTTACAGGGTCAGGGCACAGGAGGAAGAGGAGGCCGAGCAGCTCCTGGAAGATGCCCGCATTGTTGAGGAGTCGGGCGCTTTTGCCGTTGTTCTCGAAAAGATTCCTACAGCGCTTGCTCTTGAGGTCACCCGCTCTCTGACCATTCCGACTATCGGTATCGGTGCCGGTGTGGAGTGCGACGGGCAGGTGCTGGTAATCAACGATATTCTTGGGCTCAACAGGGAGTTCCATCCACGTTTCGTCAGGCAGTATGCCGACCTTAATACGCTCGTTGAGCAGGCTGTGAAGCAGTATGTTCAGGATGTGAGGAGTCGAAGCTTTCCATCGGCCGATGAGAGTTACTCTTGAACGCTTTCTGTCGCTTTTCTCTTCTAAAGCAACGGGAAAGATTGTACTTTCAATCTGAAACCCCCGGCGGCATCGTTTTGCATTGTGCGGGATAATATTTTTGATGACGCATTTGTGACATATGTCTGATACTGGCAGTAAAAAGGCGCAGAAGCGCTATCCCCCTTTTCTGAAAACCAGCCAGCAGGGTCGTCTCCAGCTTTTCCCCTTCGTCTCCCGCTCTTTCGTTCCTTCGGTTTTTACGGTTATGAACATGGTTTCCGGTTACGTTGCCATTGTCATGGCCGGAGAGGGGAGCTTTGTTGCCGCCTGCTGGTTCATCATCCTCGCCTCTTTTTTTGATACTGTCGACGGCTTTGTGGCCAGGGTGACCAAGGGGACTTCCGACTTCGGTGTAGAGCTCGATTCACTTTCGGACCTTGTCTCCTTTGGCGCAGCCCCGGCATACCTTGTCTACAAGTTCGGTCTTGAGAAACTTCCCGGAAAAACAGGGATTCTCGTCAGCGCACTGTTGATGGTTGGCAGCGGCCTGAGGCTGGCACGCTTCAACATCAGCATGATCGGCTACAACAAGGACTCTTTTTCCGGACTTCCCACCCCCGCCCAGGCGTTGGCCATTGCAGGGTTTGTGCTCTGGATGAGTGCTGATCCACTCTTTCCTGCGGAGGTGATGCAAGGTGTTCTTGCATGGCTCTCGACCGGCCTGGCACTGCTCATGGTGAGCAAGGTGAATTATGACACGCTTCCCAAGCCGACAGTCGACTCTTTTCGCCAGAAACCGGTGCAGATGTCGCTCTATATCGGGGCGATTTTCTGTGTCCTGCTCTTTCATGCGAAGGCTTTTTTTCTTGCCATGTTATTGTATATTCTCGTCGGTATCGGCCGCTCAATCACGATTCTCTACCGTCAGTGGCAGACCTGATTTTTCCTAATCAACCAGACGTTTTACCATGCCTTATACTGCTAAAATAAAGGTGACTCTTCGCCAGTCCATTCTTGATGTCCAGGGAAAGGCTGTCGAGCACGCCCTGAAGAATCTCGGCTACGGCACCGTTGAGTCTGCAAGGATCGGCAAGTATATAGAGGTGACCATCAACGAAGAGGATCTGGCGGCTGCTGAGCGCATCGGCAGGGAGATTTCCGAGAAGCTTCTGTCGAACCCGGTCATGGAGAACTACTCCATCGAACTCGAAAAGGTCAACTAACCATCATTTATTACTATGGCTGATGTAACTGTAGGGGTCGTTGTCTTTCCTGGCTCGAATTGTGACCATGATACTGAGCATGCCGTCCGTTCATTCAGTGGCGTAAAACCAGTCATGCTATGGCATAACGACCATGATCTGCAGGGTGTAAAGTCGATTATTCTTCCTGGCGGTTTTTCCTACGGCGACTACCTCCGCTCAGGGGCAATCGCCCGCTTCTCTCCCATCATGAAGGAGGTTATCGAGTTTGCCCGAAAAGGCTATCCGGTGCTCGGCATCTGCAACGGGTTTCAGATTCTGCTTGAGAGCGGACTCCTTGAGGGAGCTCTTTCGCGCAACAGCGGCAAGAAGTTTCTTTGCTGCCGTACCACCATCAGGCCGGTTAACTGCTCGACGATATTTACAAGGCTCTATGCTCCATCGGATGTGCTCAGCATTCCGATTGCCCATGGAGAAGGCAACTACTTTGCCCCTCCGGAGGTCATCGAAAGCCTTGAGGAGCATGACCAGATAGTTTTCAAGTACACCGATGATGCTGGCAATATTACCGCTGAAGCCAATCCGAACGGATCGCTCCAGAACATCGCCGGAATCGTTAACCGCCAGGGCAATGTCCTTGGCCTGATGCCTCATCCCGAGCGTGCCAGCGACAAACAGCTAGGCTCTGATGACGGCAGAGCGCTCTTCCAATCCCTGTTCACCCATATCTCCGGCATCTAAACCAGGGGAGCCTTGATTGTCTCCGATCCCCCGGACTCCTGAACGTGAGGAACTGCCTGAGAAGTAACTCTAAGTTAAAATTCACTCTGTTGTGAAGCAGAAATTCAAGGTATTCTCCTGGTTGCTGTTCGATTTTGCCAATACATCGTTCAGCGTTATTATGGTGACCTTTGCCTTTCCGCTCTATTTCAAGAATGTCATCTGTCGGGGAGATCAATCGGGCGATGCCCTTTGGGGCTTAAGCGTCAGCATTTCGATGCTACTGGTTGCCCTGATATCCCCGATTCTTGGAGCGGCAGCTGATTACTCCGGAAAACGCAAGCGGTTTCTTCTCTTCTTCACCCTTCTCACTGTTGGTGCAACGGCGCTGCTCTCTTTTTCCGGCCCGGGTATGGCCCTTTTGGCAGCAGTTATCTTTGTTCTGGCAAACATGGGCTTCGAGGGAGGCCTTGTCTTTTATGATGCCTATCTCAAGGAGCTGACTTCAGACAGAAGTCTTGGTCGGGTTTCGGGCTACGGTTTTGCTATGGGATACCTTGGGGCTCTTGTCATTCTTCTGCTTTTGACGCCACTGTTGAGTGGCGGAATCGTTCTGTCGAACATGCACAACGTACAGATGAGCTTTCTTGCAACGGCGCTCTTTTTTTCAATTTTCGCTACGCCGATATTCCTTGCGCTTCGTGACAGGAAAAAAGATGTGCCATCGGCAATCTCCCTTGACTCTGTTGGGCGCTCCATCCGTGAGGTGCGTTACACGATTCGCCACATCATGAGCTATCCCGACCTTTCCCGGTTTCTCCTGGCCTACTTCTTTTACAATGACGCCATTCTGACGGTCATTGCATTTTCGTCGATCTATGCCCAGAACACCTTCGGCTTTACGACCGGGGAACTCATCATCTTTTTTATGCTGGTTCAGACGACGGGGATAGCGGGTTCGGTGATTTTCGGTTTTGTCACCGACAGAATCGGCCCGAAGAGAACCATTGTCATCACACTGGTAATCTGGTTCTTTGTCATTATTGCCGCAATCCTTTCCAACAGCAAGGAGCTGTTCTTCGCCACGGGCATGCTTGCCGGGATGAGCATGGGTTCATCGCAGGCCGCATCACGCTCGATGATGGCCCGCCTGACCCCGATAGAGCATGTTACCGAGTTCTTCGGCTTTTATGACGGCACCTTCGGCAAGGCATCGGCAATCATCGGCCCACTGCTCTTCGGCCTCGTCTCTGCGCAAGCCGGAAGCCAGAGGATAGCACTTGCCTCGCTGCTTATGTTTTTTCTTATCGGGCTTCTGCTCATGACAAGGGTCGGTTCCGAAGCAAGCAGGTATTGCCCTCAGGAATAAAATAAACACTACCTTTACCGGAAGCCGTTCAGCGGTATTTTCATAAATAAAGAGAGCTGCCGATTGCTTAAAAGTGAGAACATCGAGAAACCTGGTTTCGCAGAGTACATGAGGGCTTTTGCGCCCTTTTTCTGGAAGAACTTTCAGCATGACAGGATCTTCCTCGGTGCCGGTTCACTGGCTTTTCAGACTCTGCTCTCCATTGTTCCCTTTCTTGCCGTCGTCCTCTCGATACTGAGCGTCTTCAAGGTATTTACCCCGCTCAAGCACAGCATGGAGGATTTTGTCGTCCAGAACTTCATGCCCGATACCGGTCAGCTTATCAACCAGTATCTTTCGGAATTTCTCGACAAGACGGCAACCGTCCCGCTTTTTGGCGGCATATTTCTCTTCATCATCGCCCTGGTGCTCATTTCGACTGTCGACCACACCCTCAACGAGATATGGGAGGTCCACTCTCCCCGCAAGATGCTTCAGGGATTCACGCTCTACTGGACTGTTCTGACCCTCGGGCCTGTATTCATCGGAAGCAGCCTTGCTGCCGCATCGTATGTCTGGTACACGGTCTTTACCGAAGGCCCTCTTCTTGCCCTTAAAACGCAGCTGCTCTCCCTTCTGCCATTCGCCAACTCGGTCGTTGCCTTTTTTCTGCTCTACATGCTGGTGCCGAACTGCAGAGTGAGGTTTCTGCACGCTTTTTCCGGTGCGCTCCTTGCGGCCGTGCTCTTCGAACTATCAAAAATCTGGTTCTCTTTCTATATCGGCCATATTGCAACCTTTCAGCACATTTACGGAGCACTATCGGTTATTCCGATGCTCTTTTTCTGGATCTATCTGGGGTGGGTGGTGGTGCTGACCGGAGCGGAATTTGTTTTCTGCCTCGGCGCCTTGAAGCCTCTCGGTTCAATTTCGGGAGTCTTCGATCCACTCTCAGGCCTGCCGGTAGTGCTCTCCGTCCTCGGCAATATCCGGGCCAGCCAGAACGAGGGAAATCCAACCAACATGAAAAAGATTCTCAAGGCGCTCCACCCCTCGGATCCCTCCTTGTTGCGAAGAGTTGTTGATCTTCTGCTTGACAACGACTGGATTCATATCACGGCAAACGGTGACCTTGCCGTTAGCCGCGATCTTCATCTTTTTACGCTCTATGATCTTTATGCGCTCATCCCTCCGGGGTTCATGGGGGAGGAAAACATTACGATGGAATCAGGTTTCAATAGCGTACATTTGAGTTCGATAAAGAGGGGAGTGACAAGCTCACTTAAAAGCTGCATGGACCAGCCGCTTGTCACCATACTGGATCAAGGCAACGAAGAGCACTCATGAGTTATCAGGTTATAGCAAGGAAATACCGGCCGACAAAGTTTGCCGATATTACCGCTCAGGAACATATCACCAAAACCATTCAGAACTCCCTGCGTATGGGGAGGCTAGGCCACGGCTATATTTTTTCCGGACTCCGCGGGGTTGGAAAAACTACAGCTGCCAGGGTGTTTGCAAAAGCGGTCAACTGCCAGAAAATGGCGGAAGACCCCGACTATCTGCAGCAGGTTACCGAGCCTTGCGGAGAGTGCGAGAGCTGCAGGGATTTCGATTCGGGCACGAGCCTCAATATTGCTGAGTTTGATGCGGCATCCAACAACAGTGTCGACGATATCCGCACGCTTCGCGAGAATGTCCGTTACGGCCCGCAGAAAGGGAAGTACCGCGTCTATATCATCGATGAGGTGCACATGCTCTCCATTGCGGCCTTCAATGCGTTTCTGAAGACCCTGGAGGAGCCGCCACCCCACGCAATATTCATTTTTGCCACAACCGAGCTTCACAAGATTCCTGCGACCATCGCCTCCCGTTGCCAGCGCTTCAATTTCAAGCGGATTCCGCTTGACCAACTGCAGAAGCAGCTTCACTCCATCTGCGATGCCGAACATATCCCGGTCGATCTGGATGCGCTTCAGCTCATCGGCCGCAAGGCGCAGGGTTCCATGCGCGACGCACAGAGCATACTCGACCAGGTTATAGCGTTTTCGGTGGAGAACGATCACGAAGGGCGCATCAGCTACCAGAAGGTTGCCGAGCTGCTCAACTACATTGATGATGAGCACATGTTCGGTGTTACCGATGCAGTAGCAGAGCAAGATGCATCGCAAATGCTCGATGTGGCTCAGTTTGTCCTTCAGAACGGCTATGACGAGCAGGATTTTCTTGAGAAGCTTATCGAGCATTTGCGCAATATCCTTGTTGTCAAGAATCTTTCTTCGACCCGTCTTGTAGAGCGCCCGGAGGCGGTATGTGAGCGATACCTGCGAGATGCCGCCAATTTCACTCCTGATGCCTTGATGCGGATGGTCGACTTTCTTCTTCTGACCCAGAAAGAGCTGAAGTTCCAGTTCGAATATCAGTTCCGCTTCGAACTCGCTCTTTTGAAACTTATCGATATCGGAACTCAGGCGCCCGCATTCAGCGCAACACTTGCAGCCGCTGAAGCGGCCTCAAAAAAAAAAGCACCTGATCAACCCCTGATCGCCGCTATTTCAAAACCAACAGCTCTTGACCAGCCGACAGGGCCGACTCCCCTTGAAAGGGTAGGGGCTCCTCTGCCGGCAGTGCCAAAAACCGCTCCGCCGAAAAGCCCGCCACCCCGTTCCGGCAGACCAGCCTCAGCTGCCGAGGGGAGCATTGCGCTCGGTTCATGGCAGAAAAAGCTCTCTGGTTTTGCGGTCAACTCCACAGCAAAAGAGTTCCATGTCGGTGCAGCCCCCCTTCAACAGGAGGAAAGCGGAGAGGCTCATCGGGAGTTCAGTGCCAATATCGAGGTGCTGAAGCTTGAGTGGCGGCAGTTTCTTGAGCATATTTCCAAAAAGAGCCACAACTTTATGGCTACTCACCTGCAGTCTTGCGAGCTGGTCGCCTGCAGCTCGAGCGGTGTTCTTGAAATAGCCTGTTGCCGAAAGTTTTCCTATGAGGAGCTTCAGCAGGACAGGGCAGTGCTGCAGAAGGAGGTGTCGGAGTTCTACGCTCTGCCCTTGCAGCTCCGCATACGCTACGATGCCGAAAAAGATGCATGTACCCGGGAGAAGACTGTTTTCACCCTCTTCCAGGAGCTTACGCAAAAAAATGAGGTTATCCGGTACCTGATTACCGAGTTTGGCGGCGAACTGGTCTACTGAAGGCATCTTCGCGCTTTCCAAATCATGAAAAATTGAGCATATTCAGTCTTTTCGTTTTTTACATCCAATTGAAATTTCAACAGCAAAGGACTATAGATTACTATGAGTAGAGCTGCAGGCCGCACAGAGAGTCTTGAAAACCGCTTCCGTTCCGACTATTGCGGGCAGTTGACCCCTGAAGAGGAGAATCGGGTCGTCAGGCTTGCCGGATGGGTTCACAGAAAGCGTGATCATGGCGGACTTGTCTTTATCGACTTGAGAGATCACACCGGCATCAGTCAGCTTGTTGTCCAGCCGGAACTGCAGGAGCTGTTCGCTGTTGCTGGACAGCTTCATCTTGAATCGGTAATCTGTATCGAAGGAAAGGTCGTACGCCGCAGCCCTTCTACAATCAACCCGAAGCTTGCCTCCGGAGAGATTGAGGTGGTTGTCAGCGCCATGACGGTAGAGAGCCATGCCCATCCGCTTCCGTTTCCTGTTGCCGACGAGCTGCAGACTTCCGAGGAGCTCCGGCTCAAGTACCGGTTCATCGACCTTCGCCGAGAAAAGATCCATGAGAATATCATATTCCGAAGCCGCCTGACTGCTGCCATCCGCCGCTACCTTGAAGAGAAGGAATTTATAGAGATCCAGACGCCGATTCTTACCTCCAGCTCTCCTGAAGGAGCAAGGGACTTTCTGGTGCCGAGCAGGCTTCATCCGGGCAAGTTCTATGCGCTTCCCCAGGCTCCTCAGCAGTTCAAGCAGCTGCTGATGGTTTCCGGATTTCCCCGGTATTTTCAGATCGCACCCTGTTTCAGGGATGAGGACGCCCGCGCCGACCGGAGTCCAGGTGAGTTCTACCAGCTTGACATGGAGATGGCTTTCATTGAACAGGATGACCTCTTCTCCATTCTTGAAGGGATGGTCGAGCACCTTACGCGCACCATGTCAACGAAACGCATCGCACAGTTCCCTTTCCCGAGAATCAGCTTCAAGGATGTGATGAACCGTTTCGGAACGGACAAGCCTGACTTGAGGATCCCTCTTGAGATTCAGGATGTCACACCGCTTTTCGTCAACTCCGGCTTCAAGGTTTTTGCAAGCAATACCGTTCCAGGAACCTGTGTCAAAGCCCTTGTGCTTAAGGGACGCGGTGGGGAGTCGAGGCTCTTTTATGACAAGGCGGAAAAAAGGGCCAGAGAGCTCGGCTCTGCAGGACTTGCCTATATTCAGTTCAGGGAGGAGGGGCCGAAAGGGCCGCTCGTCAAGTTTCTCTCACCCGAGGAACTCTCCGTGCTTATGGAGCAGCTCAACCTTGAGACAGGGGATGTGGTCTTCTTCGGCGCCGGCAAGTGGGAGCCGACCTGCAAAATCATGGGCGGCATGAGAACCTATTTCTGTGACCTTTTCACGCTTGATCGCGACGAACTCTCTTTCTGCTGGATAGTCGATTTCCCGATGTACGAGTACAACGAGGAAGCCAAGAAAATAGACTTTTCACACAACCCCTTCTCCATGCCGCAGGGCGAGATGGAGGCTCTCGAGACCTGCTCACCGCTTGATATCCTGGCCTACCAGTACGACATTGTCTGCAACGGCATCGAACTCTCCAGCGGCGCCATCCGCAACCACAAGCCGGAGATCATGTACAAGGCGTTTGAGATTGCGGGGTACACCCGCGACGAGGTCAATCTGCGTTTCGGCCATATGATCGAGGCATTCAAGCTCGGTGCACCGCCGCACGGAGGCATCGCTCCTGGCCTTGACCGGCTGGTGATGATCCTTCGCGACGAGCAGAACATCCGTGAGGTCATTGCCTTCCCGATGAACCAGCAGGCACAGGATCTCATGATGTCGGCCCCCTCAGAGGTGCTTGTCTCACAGCTCAGGGAGCTGCATCTGAAGGTTGACCTACCGAAGAAGGAAGAGGAGAAACGGTAGGCGGCAACCCCGATAGCCCGGCATGAAAAAAGAGAAGAGCCTCCTTGAAAGGGGGCTCTTCTCTTTTGCCTCACTATTTGTATTCCGTGCCGGAGCTGTTCCTCTCCATGCAATACAGAACGTCCGGCAACCGGACGTTCCCGTCAGCTCCTCAGAAGAGCTTGGTCAGCCCGGCACTGAGCATGTAGCTGTGGTTGTTTGCGTCCTTCATGCCGAACATGCCATCCAGCTTCACGAAATAACCAAGGCCGTCTTCACTCGAGGCATCTCGCTTCACACCGACAGCACCCCCGATCCATGTTGTTTCCGGCCACGAGGAGATGGTTTCGTTATTTCTCACAAGCAGCACACGGGTTCCTGTCGAGAACTCCCTGACAACATTGGCCTCGACGAACGGATTCAGCTTCCCCTTGCCATTATTCATGCTTCCGGAAATACCGAGGCGACTTTGCAGCCCGTCATGGCTTACCGTGTTTGCTTCACCGACATCCGGCCTTGTGATGCTTATTTCCCCGGTATGCTGCCAGACAAGCTGAGCCTGAGGCTCAACGGTGAAGGTATCGCCGGATGGGATTGCATAGCCAGCCTCAAGTGAGCCGGTCACGCTCCAGGGGTTCATGTTGAACCTCTGGCTGTCACTTGCTATGTTCAATTCAAAGTCGTGATAGGTGCCCAGAGCAACCGCATCTACCCTGAATTGCCTTGTCGGCTTCACTTCAGCATAAAGGCCAGTGCTGTATGCCCGGTCTGTCATGCTGCCGGCCTTGCTCGTAGTGTAGCCTGTGATGTCGGCTTGACCGTAAGCTGAGCCGACCAGCACGCCTGCGCTCCATCCACTGCCGTCATCGCCTCTCCCTGTAAACAGGTCAGTGCCAACCTGAAGACCTGCCGCTTTGCCGTCAGCCATGGTGCCTGCCCGACCGCTCAAGGTTAGCTTGAACGAATCGCCATAGGCCCGGCTCCACCATCCGCACTCACCGGCCTTCCGATCAGCAAACCTGGTGACCGCTTCGCTGCCCATCCGTTCGATAAAGGGGGTCGCGCCCTGCAGCACCGCCATGGTCTCGGGATAGTTCTTCAGAATAAAGTTGCCAAGCAGGTAGGTGCCGGTTGATGTGTCGTAATTGAGGTCATATGAGTAGTTGGCAGTACCGCTTCCGTAGTTGAAGGAGTACTGTCCGGCCACGAATGAGCCTTGCCCTGTTCCGTTGACATGCACAAGATCGAGATGCGTCGGACGGATCAATGCCTGCCGCCCCTGCACCTCCTGGAGGTTCACCGTCGTCGTCCCGCTTGCACTGCCCTGAACCACCAGCTGGTCATAGCCTCCGGTGCTCAGGCTCACGTCGAGACCAAGCGTGCCGATGCCGCTCCAGTTTCCCGTTACCGTCACCTTGTCGTCAGCTGCCGGGGTGAGAGGATCCATCATGCTCAGCAGGCCGTTGTTGACGTAGCTGCCCGAGATGGTGTAGGTTCCCGGAGATGAGCCGTAGGCATAGACCGATGAGCCGGCATCGATGGTCATCACCCCTGCGCCGATGCTTTTGGAGGCGCCGAGATGGACGCTTGAATTGTTTGTCAGATGGATGCTCTCCCAGTTGGTCACTGCAGCGCCAAGGTAGCCCTTCCCTGCGGAGGGAGTGCCTGTCCATCCGTCAAAGAGGAGTGCATCAGTGCCGCTGCCACCGCTGAGTGTGCCGATTCCGGAGATGATCGCATTGCCCCTCACCGTCATCAGGTCGTCGCCTGCTCCGAGATCAACCGTGGCAGCAACAATCGTCCCTCTCTGCTCAATAGTCTGCACACCGCCGGCACCCGTGATGGTGCCTGCCGTTATGGTCGCACCGGCATTGTTGAAGAGTGTGGTCGAATTGCCCATCGCAAGGTCACCCGAGCCGAGGGTGATTGAGCCGGCGTTGACAAGAACGCCCTGTGCAAGCGTCATGTTCCCCTGAGTCAGGCTTCCGGTTACAGTCAGGCTTCCGCTTCCGGTCTTGGTCGTGGTGCCTGTTCCGGTGATGGTGGAGAGGTAAGTGCCGTTACTGCCCTGGTTGAAGAGCAGTGAGGCATTGTTCACGATGTTGCCCTGCAGGCTTGTCGTGTCGCCCTGCAGTGTCCCGGCGCTGACGGTCGTACCGCCGCTGTAGGTGTTGGCGCCAGTCAAGGTCATCACGCCCGTGCCGCTCTTCTGCAGCGAGCCTGTGCCGGAGATAACGCCCCCGAAGCTTGTCGAGCTGTTGTCCCCGCCGGTGATGAGGGTGCCGCTACCGAGCGTGACGTTGCCGCCCGTGGTGCCGCCCCCTGCCAGCGAGCCGATGGTCTGGCTGGTGCTGTTCAGGTCAAGTGCAACGCCGGAGGTGTTCCCGAGCGTCACGGCACTCAGCGTGCCGAAAGCATGGCCGCCAGTGCCAGTGCCCGATGCCTTCAGGATTCCGCCGTTCACCGTCGTTGCACCGGAGTAGGTGTTCGCACCGGTCAGGATCATCGTGCCAGGTCCGTCCTTGGTCAAACCGCTTGTTCCGCTCATGATTCCAGCGAATGTTCCTGCTCCGTCTCCAGGGTTACCAAGGGCCGTGCCGTTCACGCCAACCGTCAAGGTATTGCCGCCAAGCGTCACAAGGCTGCCCGATACACCGTCAAGTCCGCCGATGGTCTCGCTGCTGAGCAAGTTCAGTGTTGCGCCTGATGCTGTTATCTTGACGTCGGAGGTGTTGGCAATCGCTGCGCCGTTCTGCAGCGAGAGTGTGCCCTCGGCAATGGTCGTGTCGCCCGTGTAGGTGTTCGCGCCGGTGAGCAAGAGCGTGCCAAGTCCGTCCTTTGATAGACCGCCTGTCCCCGACATGATGCCGGCGAATGTGCCTGCGCCGTCTCCAGGGTTACCAAGGGCCATGCCGTTCACGCCAACCGTCAAGGTATTGCCGTCGAGCGTCACAAGGCTGCCAGATACACCGTCAAGTCCGCCGATGGTCTCGTTGCTCTGCAGGTTCAGTGTCGCTCCCGAGGCCGTAATCTTGACGTCGGAGGTGTTGGCAATCGCTGCGCCGTTCTGAACCGAGAGTGTGCTCTCGGCAATGGTCGTGTCGCCCGTGTAGGTGTTCGCGCCGGTGAGCAAGAGCGTGCCAAGTCCGTCCTTTGATAGACCGCCTGTCCCCGACATGATGCCGGCGAATGTGCCTGCGCCGTCTCCAGGGTTACCAAGGGCCATGCCGTTCACGCCAACCGTCAAGGTATTGCCGTCGAGCGTCACAAGGCTGCCAGATACACCGTCAAGTCCGCCGATGGTCTCGTTGCTCTGCAGGTTCAGTGTCGCTCCCGAGGCCGTAATCTTGACGTCGGAGGTGTTGGCAATCGCTGCGCCGTTCTGAACCGAGAGTGTGCTCTCGGCAATGGTCGTGTCGCCCGTGTAGGTGTTCGCGCCGGTGAGCAAGAGCGTGCCAAGTCCGTTCTTTGATAGACCGCCTGTCCCCGACATGATGCCGGCGAATGTGCCTGCGCCGTCGCCGGGGTTGGCGAGCGCCACGCCGTTCACGCCAACCGTCAAGGTATTGCCGCCAAGCGTCACAAGGCTGCCCGATACACCGTCAAGTCCGCCGATGGTCTCGCTGCTGAGCAAGTTCAGTGTTGCGCCTGATGCTGTTATCTTGACGTCGGAGGTGTTGGCAATCGCTGCGCCGTTCTGCAGCGAGAGTGTGCCCTCGGCAATGGTCGTGTCGCCCGTGTAGGTGTTCGCGCCGGTGAGCAAGAGCGTGCCAAGTCCGTTCTTTGATAGACCGCCTGTCCCCGACATGATGCCGGCGAATGTGCCTGCGCCGTCGCCGGGGTTGGCGAGCGCCACGCCGTTCACGCCAACCGTCAAGGTATTGCCGCCAAGCGTCACAAGGCTGCCCGATACACCGTCAAGTCCGCCGATGGTCTCGCTGCTGAGCAAGTTCAGTGTTGCGCCTGATGCTGTTATCTTGACGTCGGAGGTGTTGGCAATCGCTGCGCCGTTCTGCAGCGAGAGTGTGCCCTCGGCAATGGTCGTGTCGCCCGTGTAGGTGTTCGCGCCGGTGAGCAAGAGCGTGCCAAGTCCGTCCTTTGATAGACCGCCTGTCCCCGACATGATGCCGGCGAATGTGCCTGCGCCGTCTCCTGGGTTACCAAGGGCCGTGCCGTTCACGCCAACCGTCAAGGTGTTGCCGTCGAGCGTCACAAGGCTGCCCGAAACACCGTCAAGTCCGCCGATGGTCTCGCTGCTCTGCAGGTTCAGTGTCGCTCCCGAGGCGGTGATCTTGACGTCGGAGGTGTTGGCAATCGCCGCGCCGTTCTGAACCGAGAGTGTGCCCTCGGCAATGGTCGTCTCACCGGTGGAGGTGTTTGCTCCGCTCAAGGTCATTGTGCCCGTGCCGCTCTTGCTCAATCCGCCTGTTCCCGACATGACTCCCGCAAAGGTCGTCGAACCGTTGTTGCCTCCGGTCGTCAGCGTGTAGTTCTGCAGATTCACCTCGCTGCCGGCACTGCCTGCCAGTGAACCTATGGTCTCGCTCGCATTGCCAAGTTTGAGTGTACCGAGTGCCGAAACATTCACCGCTCCGAGGTCAGCAATCGCAGAACCTCCATTCAGCTGGAGCGTACCTCCGGTAATGGTCGTCAGACCGGTATAGGTGTTGATACCGCTCAGAATGAGTGTACCGGAGCCGATCTTCTCGAGCGGTCGACCACCAGCGTCCTCTGAAATAACTCCCGACTGGGTTGCCGTCCCGGTCAGCACCTGGAACTGCGTGGTGTTGCTCGCAATCTGGACTGCCACGTTGTTGACAACGCCATCCGTGTAATCAAGCACTGAGCCCGTCGTACGGATGCTCCCGGTCGGGGAGGCTCCAAACATGGTTGATACGCCGATGCCGAGCGTGCCTTGCGCCAGAGTCAGAACGCCGCTGAATGTACCCGTTGCATTTATCTGCAGAGTGCCGGTGTTAGTTTTGCTGACATTCCCTGCGCCGAACAGGCCGCCGTTGGAATCGAGCGATTTGGCAAGGGTAAGGGTGTTCGCGCCGGTATCGATGGTGTTGCCTGCCACGGCGTTGACCTGAACGTTTCTGGTCGTTGCAAAGCTTGAAGAGGTCTGCAGGGTGCCGCCATTAAGCGTCACGTTGCCAACGTTCAGACCTGAGGTTCCGAGATTGGCATCGCTCGACACCGAAACGGTGCCGCCGGTGATGATGGTACCACCGGTATAGAGGTTCGTCCCTGTCAGCGCAAGGGTGCCCGCATTGATCTTGTTGAGTGATCCGACACCGTCGATCTGACCGGTGACAGTTATCGAATTCCCGCTAGTGTCGATAGTTTCTGCACCATTGAGCTTTGCCGTATTGGCCATGGTCAGACCGGAAGCCGCGGCCTGCAAGGTCGTGCCGCCCTCCATGGTCAGTTTTCCGGCGCCAAGTGCACCACTGGCTCCAATAGCGAGCGTTCCCTGGTTCAGGGCGGTGCCGTCGCTGTAGCTGTTGTTGATACCGGTCAAGGTCAGGGTGCCGGCTCCATTTTTGTTCAGAGCCCCTACACCGCTTATAAGCCCGGAGAGGGTCAGGTTATTGCTGTTGGTGTTAATATTTTCCGCGCCGGCCACAATCACATTGTTGGCAAGGTTAAGTCCGGCTGCCCCTGCCTGGAGGGTTGTTCCGACGGCCATCGTGAGCTGGCCGGTACCAAGTGCCGCGCTATTGCCTACGGAAACCGTGCCCTGATTCAGCGCGGTGCCGCCGGTATAGGTGCTCGCCCCGTTCAGGGCCTGCGTACCGGTGCCGACTTTAACCAGGTCGCCGTTTGTCCCGGAGATAGTGCCACTGTATGTTGTGTCGGTGTTCAATGCCCCGGTTGTCAGGGTGCCGCTGCCAAGCGTAATGTTACCGCCTGTCGTCCCTCCACCGGCAAGCGAGCCGATCGTCTGGTTCGTGTTGTTCAGGTCAAGAATGACGCCGGCGGTATTCGAGAGCTGAACTGCCGGGGTGTTCGTAAAGCGGTTTGAACCGCCGAGCTGAAGCGTACCTCCAGTTACCTGGACATTGCCAGCTCCTGAACTGCCATTGAGGGTTGTCGACGCGGTAAAGTTCAGGTTGCCGCTCCCAAGGTTGGTGTTGATGACGCCGCCACCGAAGTTATAATTCGTTGCCGTCAGCGTATAGGTGCCGGGAACGATTGTTCCGGAGCTGTTCAGCGTCCCGATTGTTTCATTGGCTCCAAGCTGCAGGGTCCCCGATGCGCCAACATTCACAACACCGGCATCCCAAATCGCATTGCCGCCGTTCAGCACAAGCGTTCCCGCGTTCACGGCCGTCGTACCTGTGTAGGTATTGATGCCGCTCAGGGTCACCGTGCCTGTGCCGCTCATGGTCAGTCCTCCACTGCCGCCGAGGTTGGCGCTGATTGTGCCGTTCTGCACGGCATAATTCGTGCCCGTCAGGTTGCCGTTGGTGATGGTGCCGCCAGTCAGCGTCACGGCACCGACCGTCTCTGTATAGCCGCCAAGATTCAGGATGCCACCGCTGTTGACCGTCAGGGCTCCGCTGTCGGCAAGGTGCTCGCTGCCTCCAAGCGCCAGCGTGCCGCCGTTGATGATTATCGTTGTGGCGCCCGATGTGCCGGAGAGCGTCGTTGTATTGGAACTCTGGGTAAGCGTCCCGGTGCCGAGATTGGCAGTGACGGCGCCGCCGTTCAGCGAGTAGGTGCCGGCCGTAAGGGTCCCTGAGCCGGCTATTGTTCCGCTGTTGAGCGTTGCCGAGCCGACGGTGTCACTGAATGTGGCGATGTTCAGCGTGCCGCTGCTTGCAATCGAGATGGCTCCGCTGTCGGAAAGAATGTTGGAAGCGCCAAGGGCAAGGGTGCCGCCGTTGACGTTCACGGCCCCGGCGCCCGATGCGCCGGAGAGCGTCAGGGCAAAGGATCCTGCCTTGGTGATGCTCCCGCTGCCGGTGAAAGTGCCTGAATAGGTTGCAAGAGCCGTGTCGTTGATGGTCAGCGTGCCCGAGCCAAGCACTACCGAGCCTGTGCCGCTTAGTGTGCCGATACTCTGGCTGAAGTTGTTCAAGTCAAAGGTGCCGCCAGCCATCGTCAAGGCGCCTGTGCCCAAGGACGTTGCAGCGTTGCCAATCTGCACTGTTCCGGCACTGATTGTCGTGCCGCCGCCGTAGCTGTTCAAACCCCCAATCGTCAGCGTCCCGCCGCCGGTTTTGGAAAGTGAGCCGGCGCCGGTAATGTTGCCGTTAAGTGTGAGATGGTAGCCTGTTGAAATGGTTTCTGCTCCAAGAAGCGAAATGGCGTTGGTTAACACCACCCCGTCAGCGGCGCCAATGAGGGTTGTTCCTGTGGCCATGGAGAGCGAACTGCTCCCCAGTGCCGTACCGCTGCCAACAGCCAGTCCCCCAGCGCTCAGGCTTGTCGTTCCGGAGTAGGTGTTCGCTCCGCTCAGCGACAGTGTCCCGGAGCCGGCTTTGACCAGGCTGCCGCCGCCCATGCTGAGAACACCCGACATGGTCAGCGTGTTCGTGGCCGTGTCGATGGTGTTGGTCGTGCCTGCGCCTGAAAGAGAGAGGGCATTGGTGATCGACATGCCGCTGGCCGCCGCATTCAGGGTAGTCGCATCGGCCATGGAGAGGGTCCCGGTTCCAAGGGCGCCGCTTTGTGCTACGCCGAGCGTGCCTGCGCTCAACGTCGTCCCGCCGGTATAGGTGTTGTTGTTGGTGAGTATCAACGTACCTGTGCCGAGCTTGTTAAGGGTGATGTCGGTTCCGATGATCTTCGAGGCGATTGTCGCGCTCAGGCCAGGACTGATTGCAACACCAAGCGTACCAACCGTCGAACGGGTCAGGTTTCCCCCGGAGAGTGTGTATCCAGATGTAGAAAAGGTGAGGCCGTCAGCATTCTCGGTACCGGAGAGCGTTACCGTGCCGGCAGTTGCGACAAAGGTTGCCGTGTTGGCGCCACCAGGCCAAACCACGTTGGTTGTGCCATCATACCAGTTTGTAGTGGCCGTATCCCACGTGCCGGTCCCCCCAAGGCCACCAGTTCCCCAGAAGTAATTAGAAGCGACTGCAACATTGCCGTTGTTGTTGCATGCAAGCATGGCAAGCATGAGGGCGAGGGTAATCTTTCTTTTTTTCATGTCCGTAGCAGTGTTTGAGTGCGGTTATGAACAAAAACAGCGACGGCGAGCCTTTCCGATAGAGAACTTCAGGTTGTTTGGCGAGCCTTCACGATTTCCACTGAACAGGACTGCTTGCTATAGGGGGAGAGGTGGGGGTATAAAAAGCGTGTTCCTTTAGTCGAATATATGGAAATACGCAACAAATACGCAAGGCTTCTGTGTAAAAAAATAATAATCAGGGGCGGATATTGCGGTTGTGAAGGCGGGCTGTGCGGTTATTGGCGGGTTTAAGGTGTGTGTAAATGGATGAAAACTGCAGAGTAGTGCGGAACTGAGTGGATGAATGGCTCAGCGCGGTGCCGCGGATTTTTAAAAAAAAGCCGCCTCTTTTGTTGGGAGGCGGCTTGACGGAGTGACCGGTTCAGGGACAGGGTAGCGGTTTATTTCTTGTGGAGAGATAATCAATAAAAATAATCAGGAGTCAGTTTTTTTGTGAAGCGGTTCATGGCGTAGTTGGCCAGCCATACCCAGTTCAGCGGCTTGCCTTTCATGCGCTGCATGATGGCCCTTCCGGTGTAGACCTCCTGCTGGAGCTTGATAAACTTTTCAAGCAGCTTGTCGGCACTCATTCCATTCGGCTCAAACATCAGGTGGTAGGTGTCGTACTTGTCCCAGTCGAAGTGGCGGATACGGGGTTTCATCTCATCGAAATAAGGCGTTCCCGGGAATGGGGTCACCAGGGAGAATACCGGGAACTCGATGCGGTTTTTCATGATGAAGTCCCGGGTGAGCTGGAAGCTCTCTTCGGTGTCGTTGTCGAAGCCGAACATGAAGTAGCCCTGGATGGCAATGCCGTTGGCATGGAGATTGTCGACCACCTTTTCGTAGTTGCCCAATCGGTTCGATCCTTTATGGACGCTTTTGATAGTTTCGGGATTGAGCGACTCAAAGCCGATGCTGAGCAGGTCACATCCCGAGCGCCCGGCCAGTTCTGCGACCTCAGGCTTGTCAAGGAAGTTCATTGAGATGTTGGCATTCCAGTGAACACCGAGTTTCGCCATCTCCTCAAGAAGCGTCATGAAGTATTGCGGCCTGAAGCTGATGTTGTCGTCCATGAAGGAGAAGTTGACATCCCTTTTGCCGAGCCGTTCCTGATGGTATTTCATTTCGTCGAGCACAAGGTCGAGCTCACGGTAGCGGTAGTTCTTGCCGTAGATGGTCGGTGTCGTGCAGAAGTTGCAGCCGACCGGGCACCCTTTTGTTGCAAGAATCGGTATGCGGGAGCTGTATTTCTTTGCGTTTTTGGAGGAGAGGGCGTAGGTGAAGTCAGGGTGGAGCATTTCGCCCATCGGCTTGAGCTCTTTGGCGCGATAGATCGGCTGCATTTTCCCTCTCAGGACATCCGTTGCCAGTTCTGTCCAGATTGACTCGATCTCGCCGTAGACGACGCTCGTGCAGTGCAGTGCGGCCTCATCATGCTGCATGGTGGGGTGGACACCTCCAAGGATGACTGTTTTGCCCTGGCGAAGGGCAGCATCGCCTATGCGGTATGCCTTGCTTGCATTGAGCGTGCGTGAGGTAATTGCTACGATGTCGAAGAGGGAGAGGTCATCCGGGACATTATCTCCCAGCCGCTCATCAATGAAGGTTACCTCGAAGAGCTTTCCGACAAGGGTTGCTACCATAATCAGGTTCAGCGGCATGCTCACTGTTCCGGAATCGACCATCATGCTGGTGTTGCTCTTCGGCTGGACAAGGAGCCATCTCTTGCGGGTTCTCTGTTGAGCGGCGAGCTGCTGAAGGAGTTCGGCGGATGAAGGGTCGGTTTCTGAAGGTGTGGTCTGCATGCCCTGATATCTGCGATAGGTGTAGGAAAAGCTTTACCGGGAAAGACAAAGGTATGAAAAGTTTTTCAAATAACGGGAGGCGCAGTTCAAAAATATCAATGGATACGGGCTACCGGGAGGGTGCCGGCTTTTTCAGGACAGCGACGGTGAAGCGGCTGACACAGACTAGCTTTCCTTCGTCGTTTTTGATGCGGATATCCCACACCTGGCTGTTTTTGCCGAGGTGGAGCGGAGTTGCCGTTGCATGGACTGATCCTGTGCTGACGGGGCGGATATGGTTTGCGTTGATCTCTTGGCCGACAATGTAGAACAGTTCGCGGTTGACGCAGTATGAGGCGGCGATGCTGCCAACGGTCTCAGCCAGGGCCAGTGAGGCTCCGCCGTGGAGGATGCCGATGCGCTGGATGGTCCGGTGGTCGACAGGCATGCTTGCTGTCATGAAGTCAGGGCCGATCTCGGTAATTGCAATGCCAAGATGACGAGCCATCTGGCCTTCGATAATCTGAGTGTCGTTGATCTCCCCAGCGGTGACGGGCGCAAAATAGATGGAAGCTATTGCCATAGCTGAAGATGGTGAAAATGGTTAGAAGTGAATCCGGCAGAGGAGCGGGTGACGAGATTCGAACTCGCGACATTTTGCTTGGGAAGCAAACACTCTACCAACTGAGTTACACCCGCTTTTCCATGGTGGTGAGAGAGGGAGTTGAACCCTCGACCTCAGGGTTATGAATCCTGTGCTCTAACCAACTGAGCTACCTCACCATTTTCCGGGCTGAAAATATACAATAGCCATTATGAATATACAACAGTTCCCGACCCTTTATTTCTTCTTTTTGAACGGGTTGAGAAGGGTTTCAGCCGCATGGCGGCGGCATATTGGAAGCCAGTGATGGCAATCCCTGGAATAAGGCAATTATCCAAGGTTCTTGAGAATTGCTTCGGCGAAGGGGATGTCTTCGGGGGTGGTGATTTTGATGTTGTAGTATCCGGTCTCCAGGATTCTGACAGGCTGCTCGGGGAAAAACCGCTCAACAAGCGCGGCATCGTCGGTCGCATACCAGTTTTCGAGCCGAGCCTGCTCGTGCGCCTGAATGAGAATGGCGGTGCTGAAGCCCTGAGGGGTCTGCACCTGAAGAAGTGTGTCGCGGTTGAGTGTTTGACCGAAAAAACGCGGATCACTGCCGATCTCCTTGATGGTGTCCTTTGGCCTGTTTGCGGGAACGCAGGCTCCATGCTCAATGGAGAGTCGGGTTATTTCGTCGATCTCGGCGGGCTGGATGAAGGGGCGGGCTCCGTCGTGCACCAGAAGGGCCCGAGGGGGATTGCCCGACAGACAAATCTCCTTCTCGATAAGCCTGATGCAGTTGCCGACAGAGTCCTGGCGCTCTTTGCCGCCCTCGATCACTGCTTTCACCTTCCGGAATCCAGCTTTGGAGACCAGCTCCTGGAGGGTTGCGATATTTTCCTCTCTGGTGGCGATGTAGATTGCGCTGATGGAGGCGGCCGATTCAAAGGCCTTCAAGGTGTAATGGATAACGGGGAAGCCGCCGATTTCAAGCAGCTGCTTGCTTCGTCCGTCAACGAGCTGCATCCTCTTTCCGACGCCGCTTGCGGCTATGATGGCATAGGCGTTCATGGCAGAGAAGAGTCGTTGCGGAGGTTAATGGATAAACATCGCATCACCGTATGCGAGGAACTGGTAGTCGCCTTTTAGTGCTATTTTGTAGGCATCCATAAGCAACCGGTGTTCGGCAAAGGCACTTACAGCCATGAGCAAGGTGGTTTCGGGGAGCTGGAAATTAGTCAGGAGCGCATCGGTGACCTTGAACTGGTAGGGAGGATAGATGAACTTGTCAGTCCAGCCCCGTCCAAATTTGATCTTTCCGTCGACGGTGGCGTTTGCCTCAAGCACCCGGCAGGTCGTTGTCCCTACGGCAATGATGCGCCCGGTCTTGTTGATTTTTGCCTCATTGATCTCCATGGCTGTCTGGTAGGGAATATTGAAATATTCCGAATCCATCTTGTGCTTCGAAACATCCTCGACCTCGATGGCGTTGAAAGTGCTCAGGCTCGGGTGAAGGGTGATGGGCAGGATCTTGACGCCCATCTTCTTTATCTTTTCGAGCATGGGCATGGTAAAGTGGAGGCCGGCCATCGGGGCGACTACGGCGCCCGTTTGTGAAGCATAGACCGTCTGGTAGTTCTCCTTGTCCGACTCCTGGGGCGGTCTGGAGAAATAGGGAGGAAGGGGAATGCTGCCGATCCTTTCAACAAGACTGAAGACGTCAATTTCCGGATTGAGGAAACGTATGGTCCTGCCGCGAGAGGTGGTGTTGTCGACCACTTCGGCAACGACATCCTCATCAAAGTAGATCTTGTTGCCTACACGGACCTTTCTGGCCGGATCTACCAGGACATCCCACAATCCCGCCTCCTTGTTGAGCACCCTGAGCAGGAACACCTCGATCTTCGCGTCTGTCTTTTCTTTCTGGCCGAATATTTTTGCCGGAAACACCCTGCTGTTGTTGAGGATCAGAAGGTCCCCCTTCTTGAAGTAGGATGTGATCTCATCGAATACCTTGTGTTCGATATCCTTTTTGCGGCGGTTGAGAACCATCAGCTTGCACTTCTCCCTCGGTGTGGTCGGCTGATCGGCTACCTTGCTTTTCGGCAGTGTATATCGGAAGTTTGACAGGCGCATAGGTAAAGAGGAAATTGAAGTAAAAGGCTGAATATAATACGGTTTTTCGGCAAAATACAAAAAAAGGGCCGGGCTCAATGCCCGACCCTTTCAAGCCAACTGTTAGGCTGAGTGGTAGGGTGTTCCTTTTTTCAGTGTCATGTGAACACCAGCAATGCATGCCGGGACCTCAGGCTCGACCGAATCGATCAGGGTGGCGATAATGTCGCCCTTGGAGATCTCTATGCTGTAGCTGTTGCCGCGGAAACAGACGTTGAGTGAGAGCTTTTTCCACTGCTGCGGCAGGTTGGGGTGGATGTTGAGCTTCTCATTGTAGAAGGAGATGCCGGCAAAATAACGGGTAACGGTATCGAGCGTTCCGGCCATCACGCCGCAATGGATGCCCTCCTGTGTGGTTCCCCCCTGCGTGTCATTGATATCGCTTTTCAGCGCTTCGAGGAACCATTTCCACGCCATTTCATGGCCGTCGTGGAGGTAGCTCGATATGATGCTGTGCACAACCTTGCTGAGCGTCGAGCCATGGCTGGTTCTCGGTTCGTAGTACGCATAGTTGTTTCTGACAAGCGTCAAGTCGTCAGGTATCCTGTAACCGAGTCTTTCGAGGAGTTCTGCGACCTCGCCGGGTGAAAGGGTGTAGAAGGTCATCAAGACGTCAGGCTGCTTGGCGACCTTGTAGCGGTCAGGAGAGTCTCCCTCGGCCTTGAGAATCCTGTCCATGCGGTGAATGTTGCCGTATGTGGCCCGGTAGTGCTTCCAGTCGAGCTCCTTGAGTCCCATGTATCCATCGAACTGCTCAAGGATGCCCTTGC
This sequence comes from Chlorobiaceae bacterium, assembly GCA_037142155.1. Taxonomy (GTDB): domain Bacteria; phylum Bacteroidota; class Chlorobiia; order Chlorobiales; family Chlorobiaceae; genus Chlorobium. Next base: position 69,989 of record JBAXBE010000004.1, on the reverse strand, counting down.
TGTCGACGAGAATGTTCATCTTGCTGCTGATATCCCTCCACTGCAGGAGCTCATCAACGCCGAGCTTGAGTTTCTCGAGCAGACGGCTGAGGACAACGGAATCGATGGTTTCGCTGATTTGAACAGCCTTGTCGAGCAGCCAGACCGACATGATGTTGGTGTAGGCATTGTCCTTAAGGCCATGTTTGCCGCTTCCGGGAAGCTCCTCGTGGAATTCGTCCGGACCCATGACCCCTTCGATGTGGTATTTGCCGGTCTCGGGTGAGAATGTTGAAATCGATGCCCAGAACCGCGCTATTTCAAACATCAGCTCAGCTCCGTATGTATTGAGGAACTCCGTGTCGCCGGTATCGTAGATGTAGCGCCAGGTGTTGTAGAACACAGCGATGGATACATGGCGCTGCATGCAGCTGAAATCCGGGCCCCACTCGCCGCTTTTCGGGTTGAAGTGGATGATCTGAGTGTCTTCAAGGCCGTCGTCCGCTGTCTGCCAGGGGAACATTGCTCCCTTGTAGCCGTTGTCGCGGGCATACTCCCTTGCTGCGTCGAGCCTGTTGTAGCGGTACATCAGCAGCGCCTTGGAAATATCGGGGAAGTGGCGGTTGAAGAAGGGGAGGATGAAGATCTCGTCCCAGAAGATATGGCCGCGGTAGGCCTCGCCGTTCAGACCTCGGGCTGGCATGCCGGCATCGATGGAGGGGTTGTGGGGTGAAGCGGTGCAGAGCATGTGATAGGTGTGAAGCCTGAGCAGTTTCTGGCTGAAGCGGTCTCCCTCAACGCCGATGTCCGCTTTTTTCCAGATCTTCTCCCATGCCTCGTTGTGGGCCTTCAGGAGGGAGTCGAAAGACTCTTCTGCTTCGAGCGAAGCTCTTGCGGCCTTTGCCGGGTCTTTCGAGCCGCTGTCGAGAGAGGTGTGTATGGATGCGATTTTCTCAATCGAGCAGCTTTTGCCAGGCTTCAGCGACAGGGTGAAGCACTCGCCGATGTAGCGGTTTTCGCTGAGGGGCTTGAAGGTGACGTCCTGCAGCTCGCCATGAGCGACAACACGGGTTTTTGCTGCGGTGGCGATTTCGTACTTGGAGACATTGGTGCGGACATGGAGCAGCATGGTGCCGTTCAGGGCAGTGCTGTCAAGCTGCTCGAGATGGTCGCTCGTCAGTTCGCTGTAACGGGCCACTCCCTTGTTCTGGACCCGTCCGTCAATCGAGGTGCGGAATTCGACATCAGCAGTGTAGTTGACCGGCTTGAGGGTGAACTTCAGTGCGCAGCGGTGGGGATCGGCCATGCTTGCAAAGCGCTTGCTGCTGATCTGCGATATCCTTCCGAGGTTGTCCTGGATGACAAGCTCGCGCTCCATCAAGCCGTTCTTCAAAGAGAGGTTCTGCTGGTAGCTGAGAATCTTCTGTTCAAAAGGGTCGATAAATTCGCCGCCTCCGATTCTGAACTCCAGCGGGAGCCAGTTCGGTGTGTTGACAAAGTCGTTGTTGAAGATGGTCTGGCCGTGGACTTGAGAAGGAACTCTGTTGAAAATGCCGGCAATGTAGGTGCCAGGATAGTGATGGTGGGAGATTGCAGAGCCTTCATAGGCGCCGCGTACACCGAGGTAGCCGTTGCCGGTCGATGTGAGCGTTTCGCGGAGCTTCTCGTCCCTTGCTGAAAACTGTGTGTAGGTAAGGTTCCACGCCTCGTGTTCGAGCCCTTCGGTGAACCAGCGGTCGATTGCCGCAACCGAGGTCTCTCCCAGGTCACGCACGACAATGTCGGCGCCCTGCTCGCGGAGTTTCGTGCCCTCTATATCGCGGGCAATGCCGAGCACCATGCCGAAATTGCCGCGTGCACCGGCCTGAACTCCGGAAATCGCATCCTCGACAACGACGCACTCGTGCGGCTCAAGGCCGAGATTGTGGGCTGCTGTAACAAAAATATCAGGGTTCGGCTTGCCTTTCAGGCCCATCTCGATGGAGACTTCGCCGTCGACACGGGTTTCGAAGAGGTGCTCGAGCTTGGAGAGCTGGAGAATCATTTGGCAGTTGCGGCTTGACGATGCAATGCCGATTCTCACCCCCTGTGCAATGAGGTCGTTGATGAGGTCAACGGATGTTGTATAGATTTCAGGACCCTCCTTGATGAGGATCTCGGTAAAGAGCTCGTTTTTCCGGTTGCCGAGCCCGCAGACCGACTCCTTCTCGGGGGCATCCTCAAGCTCGCCAAAGGGAAGGTCGATTCCGCGGGAGGAGAGAAAGCTCTTGACCCCTTCCATCCTGGGCTTGCCGTCGACATACTTGTGGTAGTCATGAGCCGGGTCAAACGGAACATAGGGTTCCGAGTTGGCTTCTGAATAGTTTTTCAGAAAGGAGTTGAACATGGACTCCCAGGCAAGGCTGTGTACTTTTGCCGTGCCGGTGATGACACCGTCGAGATCGAAAATCGCGCCTTTGAAGTGGATACTCATACCGTGAAAACAGGATTATGATTACAGTGAAAGAAGACCGAGAATAGTCAGGAGAATGTCAGGATAGGGAACCGTATAGCTGTTCGGGCAGATTTCCTCTACCTGTTTTTTGAGCTTTTCATCTCTGGTTACAAAAATCGCCCAGACGTCGTCAAACATCTCCACTGCTTTCTTCAGCATGGGAAGGTCGGACGGGGTATCGCCACAGACAAGATGGGGGCCTGTTTTTGAGGCGATGGCAAGTTTGTCGCAGATGAAGGAGAGTCCGTCACCCTTGTCGAAGTCCTTTATCGGGGCATCGCCAGAGGGGGCGTCTATGGTAAGGATGATCTCGATGTCGAGGCCGGTATCCTCAATACGGAAGTTTCTGCCCGTCGGGTCGATCTCCTTGACGATTCCCTTGATCTTTTCAAGAAAGGCTTTTGATTCGTCAACCTTGATGGACTGGGTGATATCCTGTCGGGCGACGGTTGTCTGGCCGAACTTGATCTGCAGGGCCGAGCCGATGAAGTTGAACTTCTCGAAATTGGGATCCTGAAGCAGCACAAGCATCCGGTCATTGAGGAGGCGGATGAGCTTCTGCTTATTCTCTTCGATAGGGAAGCTGTTGAACTCTCCGTTAAGGTCGATGAACTCCCTTCCTTTTGAGCCTGCGTAGACAAAGGTATTGCTCGGGTTGATCGAGACATTCAGGATGCCGAAGTCCTTCAGTGGTGCTGAGGTGATGATGATCGGGTACTTGCAGCAGTTTTTTGCAAACCGCGTCAGGAAGACCGAGTTGTATATCGGCTGAACCGAGGAGCGGTAGCGGCCGCAGTAGTTGTTGGTCGTGCCGTCGCGGTCGGTGATGAAGGTGCTGAATTTCTTTCCGCGGAGCATCTTGACTCCGTCATTGACGTAGGTGCGGAAGCCGGGCATGAATTTGGCCAGGTAGTCGATGAACTTGTCCTCGCCGTATTCGAGATAGTAGATGTCTTTCTGAAGCTCCCTGATCTCGTAGGTCAAGTCGACCTCAATCTGCTTCATGCCGTCAAGGCGCAGCAGGCGGTGGCCGGTGTCGTCGTCGATATAGATGGTTTCAAGCGAGTAGAGCGCGTTTTTCAGCGACTCCACGCAGGTCTGGCCAACCATTCTCTGCTTGATGATATTCTTGACAATCGGCTCGCGGATCTCTTTGGTTTCGGCCTTGAGCTGGTAAAGCTCTTTCAGTGTGCGGATGTCCTGCAACGTAATCGAGGTGGCACAGGTGTTCAGCTTGCGCTCTCTAAGAATACTCTCGTGCATGCGTTACAGGTAAGGATGTGGCTTTAGTGTAGTTTGAATCGCAATTTAAGCAAAATCCGGCCAAAAGCCTTATAAAAATATTTATAAATTGCAAAACACTAATACTGCAGTAATCACGCCACGAATGGCGCCTTTCGGCCCTTGATTGACAGATTATCTCGTTACCTCCCGTGTCGTTTCAAGCGAAGAGAGAAATCCTCATGCCAGATTCTGCAACAACCGGACGAAAGAGCGTATCAGGCAGGCAGGCGCCGGTTGAGAGCCTCCACGATTTTCAGATGGATGTCGTTTGCATTTTCAAGCGCATCGAGAGTGACAAACCTGGCGGCTTCTCGGCTGATGATGTCGAGGTATCCCTGACGCACCTTCCTGTAGAATTCGAGGCCTGAGCGCTCCATCCTGTCGAGCTCTTCGTGCTCGAATCCGATCGGGAGTGATTTGGCAGAGAACTTTCTTGCAAGGGCATCTTCAGGCTTGATGTCGAGGTAGAAGGAGATGTCCGGGGTAATGCCGCAGGTCGAAATGGAGATGATAGAGCGGAGCACCTCGAGGTCGATGCCTCTGCCGTAGCCCTGGTAGGCTGTGGTGGAGTCGTAGAAGCGGTCGAGAATGACGGTTTTGCCTGATGAGAGCGCCGGCATGATGACCTCCTGCACCAGCTCGGCACGGCTTGCCGAAAAGAGCAGCAGTTCGCCGATCGGGCTGATATCCTGTCGGCTTTCCAGCAGGATTGAACGTATCTTCTCTGCGACCTCTGTGCCGCCGGGTTCCCGGAGCGTTATGGCTTCAATTTCATGGGAAGAGAGCCAGGCGAGGAGCTTTTTGATCTGCGTCGATTTTCCGGCTCCGTCTATGCCTTCAAAAGTTACGAGCATTGGGTTACTAAAAAGGGAGTGTTCGTGAAAGCAGTTTTCCTGGCCTCTAATTGGGTTGTCCTGTGGGACGGATCATGATCTCGTTGACATCGACATTCGGCGGCTGGCTGACAGCGAAGATGACGGCACGGGCTATGTCGTCGGGGTGGAGTTCGGCTGCGCAGGGCTTCTGGAGGTTCTCCCAGAAGGGGGTATCGACGACTCCCGGCTCAACCAGCGTTACCCGGATTCCTGTGCCCGACATCTCGTTGCGGATTGCCTGGGCCATTCCGGTGACCGCCCATTTGGTGGCTGAATAGAGGTTTCTTATCGAAGTGATCCTGCCGACCACGGAGCCGGTTACAAGGAAGTGTCCTTTGGTTTTGACAAGTTCGGGAAGGGTCAACCGGGCCGTTGCTGCAGCACCGAAAACATTGACCAGAACCATCTCCCTCCACTCTTCGGGCCGGTCCTCTCCGCCGTAAAAGGTCGAACCTTTTGAAAATCCGGCATTGGCAAAAACGACGTCTATTCTTCCGAACCGCTCGAGGGTGAGCCGCACCATCTCCTCTTGGGACTCCCAGCTTGCAACATCGCAGGTGACAGCCATGGATCTTTCCGGGCCAAGCTCATCCCGCAGCCTTTCGAGTTTAGCGGTGGAGCGGGCGGCAAGCACGACATTGAAGCCGGCATCTGCAGCAGCTCTCGCCGTCGATTCCCCTATGCCTGTTGAGGCTCCGGTTATAAGAAAAACCCTTTGCTCCATAGATCCTTGAAATTATGCGTTGGTGTTGTTCAGGACGCTGTGCTTGCGGCCGTAGAAGAAGTAGATGACAAAGCCGATAAGCAGCCAGACGACAAGCCGGATCCAGTTCTCCGCCGGGAGGGAGAGCATGAGGACGAGGCAGGTGAAAATGCCGGCCAATGGAACGAAAGGCACGAGTGGCGCCCTGAATGGCCGATTGGCTTCAGGATGTTTTTTGCGCATGATGAGTACTGCCGAGCAGACCACAACAAAGGCGAAAAGCGTGCCGATATTGACCAGCTCTGCCAGAAGGCGCAAGGGCAGCAGAGCTCCGAAGCACGCAACGAAGAGGCCTGTCAGAATGGTGGATTTCCATGGTGTCCTGAACTTGGTGTGAATGTCTCCAAAGAAGGATTTTGGAAGAAGTCCGTCGCGGGCCATGGCAAGCAGGACTCTTGGCTGGCTGAGCATCATCACCAGAAGCACCGAGGTTATTCCTGTAATGGCCCCAAGCGAAATGACGAACTGCGCCCATCCTATGCCAACCTGCTTGAAGGCGTTGGAGACCGGAGCGTCGATGTTGATCTGGTTGTAGGGGACCATGCCGGTGATGACTGCTGCAACGGCGATATAGAGGATTGTACAGACAACCAGGGAGCCGATGAGGGCTACAGGGAGGTCTCTCTGCGGGTTTTTCGCCTCCTCGGCATGGGTTGAGATGGAGTCGAAACCGATATAGGCGAAGAAGATCATGGCCGCTCCTGCGAGAACTCCGACCGGCGTGCCTCCGGGGCTGGCATTGCCGAGGATGGTGTGACCGAAGATGCTGAGCCCTGAATAGCCGAAGGGTGCAAACGGGTGCCAGTTCTCGGGTCTGACATACATCGCGCCCAGAATGATCACGAGCAGCACGATGGCAACCTTGACGATGACCATGCCGGCATTGAATCCGGCACTCTCCTTGATGCCTTTGACCAGAACAACGGTGACGGCAAAGGTGATTACTACTGCCGGGAGGTCAAACCATGCTCCGGTATAGCTCATGATGCCGGTAGTGGGATCGAAGTCGAGCGGCGCCTTCGAAAAAATCAGCGGCACCCCGAGCCCGAAAATCCCGATGAAATCCTGAAAGTAGTGCGACCACCCATGGGCCACAGTGGCCGAGGCCATGCCATATTCGAGAATAAGGTCCCAGCCGATAATCCATGCAAAGAGCTCTCCGAGTGATGCATAGGCGTAGGTGTAAGCGGATCCTGCAACGGGTACCATTGAAGCAAACTCTGCGTAGCAGAGTGCGGCGAAAATACAGGCCAGACCGGCAAGGGCAAAAGACAAAGAGACCGCCGGACCCGCCTTGTCGTGGGCAGCGACGCCGATAAGGACAAAAATGCCGGTGCCGATGATGGCTCCGACGCCAAGGCTTGTAAGGGCAACAGGGCCAAGTACCCTGTTGAGCCGGTGCTCGCTCTTCAACTCCTCAAGCAGCAGGGCAAGAGGCTTTTTTCTGAAGCTGTTTTTCAAATTGGGGATAGTTTATCAGTTAAGTTATAGTGGAACCCTCGCAGCAAAATCTTTATTTACAGATAGCGACTACGATCTTCTTCCTCTTTGCCTAATCCCTCCGATTCATCATCGTCAGGTAGTAGACAAGCTGCATGATTGCCTGAGCGGCAGCGGCAACATAGGTCAGGGCCGCAGCATTGAGCACGGCGTTGACGCCTTCCATCTCGGCACTTGACAGGATTCCCTGAGAGACGAGAAGCTCCTTTGCGCGGCGACTTGCATCGAACTCAACCGGCAGCGTTATGAGGGCGAAGAGCGCGGTTGCGGCAAACATCATGATCCCTGCCCACGCAAGAGTGGTGCCAAGAGAGCCGAGTATCCGGGAGAGGAAGAGGCCGGCAATAAAGAGTATCGGGCCAATGTTGCTGCCTATCGAGACAGCAGGAACCATAAACGAGCGGAGCTGCAGCGGCACGTACCCGCTCTTGTCCTGAAGCGCATGGCCAGCCTCGTGAGCCGCCACACCAACAGAGGCGATGCTTGGCAGGTTGTAGACATCTTCACTCAGCCGTAGCACTTTTTGGCTTGGGTCGTAATGGTCGGAAAGCATCCCCTCCGAGGTTTCTACCGTGACATTCTGCATTCCGCCACGCGAAAGCAGGCGACGGGCAGCTTCAGACCCGTTCAGCCCGCTCTGGGTGCGGATCTGGGAGTATTTTTTAAAGGCGGATTTTACCCTGAACTGGGCCCAGAGCCCGAGAAGCATAGGAGGCAGGGCGAACACAAAATATAGTGGATCGAAATAAAACATCTCTTTACGGGATTATCGGTTAGCCGGGTATGGCAGATATGGGTCAACAGTCAAACAAAAGACTATCAAACCTATACATAAGTTTTGTTATTAGCAAGAGGCATGCGCGGTGCGCATTTTTATCTGCCATCAAACGAGGGCGTGAGCCGAGGGGGTTTAGGGTTATGCTATTGAGCGTTCCTGCTTGCTTCTTCCTCTTATTGCCGCTATCTTTGAAGTAGTGGTTGCTGGTTAAGGTGAATCGGGTAAAATGGAGATGATGGCATGCTGAGTTTTGATTTTGTGGCCGTATTGATTGTGATTGCCGCGTTTCTGGCCTCTGCGGTGAAGATTCTGAAGGAGTATGAGCGCGGGGTTATATTCAGGCTCGGCCGGGTGATCGGTGCCAAGGGTCCTGGGATTATCATCCTGATTCCCGGCATAGACAAGATGGTGAAGATAGATTTGCGGACGGTTACGCTTGATGTACCCCCGCAGGACATCATCACCCGCGACAACGTCTCCCTGAAGGTGAGCGCGGTGATCTATTTCCGTGTGGTCGAGGCCCGCAAGGCTGTCGTTGATGTGGTGGATTTTCACTTTGCGACCTCCCAGCTTGCGCAAACCACGCTCCGCAGCGTCTGCGGCCAGGGTGATCTCGACAATCTCCTCTCCGAGCGTGACGAGATCAACGAACGCATACAGACGATTCTCGACAAGGATACCGAGCCCTGGGGGGTAAAGGTGATCAAGGTCGAGGTGAAAGAGATCGACCTTCCCGAGGGTATGCGCCGTGCCATGGCCAAACAGGCAGAGGCTGAGCGTGAGCGTCGCTCCGCAATCATCAATGCCGAAGGGGAGTATCAGGCCGCCCAGCGCCTTGCCGACGCTGCACAAATCATCTCCGCCAGCCCCTCCGCAATTCAGCTCCGCTATCTTCAGACGTTGAAGGATATCGCAGCGGAGAATAACTCTACGACGGTCTTCCCGATTCCCATTGATCTCTTCAGGCCATTTTTTGAAGGCCGGCCGTCAAGTTCATCCCAAGCAACCTAAATCACTCCGATCATGTTCAAGATTCATACGATTCTCTGTCCTGTCGATTTTTCGGATGCTTCCCGGAAGGCAGTTCGATATGCCCAGGAGTTTGCTGCCAACATGGGCGCCTCTATCTATCTGCTCAATGTGGTTGAGCCGAGGCCGATGGCGGTCGACATATCGCTTAACTATGTGCCGCTCGAGGGAGATCTTGAGGATGCAGCAAAGGATGATCTGGAGGTGCTGCTCAAGGAGCTTCAGGGTGCCGGATTCAAGGCTGAGTGCGGCGTGGAGATCGGAAGCCCGGCTGACGTGATTCTCGACAAGCTCGATGAACTCGATGTCAATCTGGTCATCATGGGTTCACACGGAAAGAAGGGACTGAGCCGCCTGATCATGGGCAGCGTTGCCGAGACCGTCGTTCGCAAGGCGAGCTGTCCGGTGCTGATTGTCAAGGACCAGGAGAAGGAGTTTATCGGGGAGTAGGGGAGGAGAATGTGAATTCTGGATTTTGAATTGGCAGCGTCGTGGAATCGGTTGCCTGGAGCTACATGTATGTCGCTCTCGACGCGTCGGGACTGGAAAAATGCCGGAGGCATGACATGTTGGTAGCCGGGGATGCCAATCCCCGGAGACCCCGACACGTCGGAGGGTGGTATATCGATTATTCTTTTCTGAAGGCTTCGATGAGCTTTTTGGCTCCGCTGAAGGGGCTCAGGGTTGCCGATAGCACCGCATCCTCAATTCCGGGTTTCGCCTTGACTACTTCGGGATGGGAGTAGAACTCTTTTTTCAGCATCTCTTCGAGCACGGTGTTGAGGAGGTGGCTGAGCTGCTCCTTGCGCCGTTTCTCAAGCTGGCTTGTTTTTCGCATCTCCTCAAAGCTCCCTGCTATATCCTGCCATACTTCGCTGATTCCAAGGCCTGTGATTGCGGAGGTGAGGAAGACCTTTCGTTCACGGTTGGGATACTTGGCCGGAAGGATATTGAGTGCGGCTTCGAATTCGGCTTTTGAGACTGCTGCAACGCCGCTCTGCTGGCCGTCGCTCTTGGTTATGGCTACCGCGTCGGCGATCTCCATGATGCCCCGCTTGATGCCCTGCAGTTCGTCCCCGGAACCGGGGAGCATGAGCAGGAGAATATAGTCGACCATGGTGTCGACAAGCACCTCCGACTGGCCTACGCCGACTGTTTCCACAAGGATGACCTCATAGCCTGCAGCTTCCGAGAGGAGAATGGTCTCATGGGTTTTCGGCGAGGTTCCGCCGAGGTAGCCTGACGATGCTGTCGGCCGGATATATGCTTCTTTTCTTGTGGCAAGCTTTTCCATCCTCGCCTTGTCGCCGAGGATGCTCCCTTTCGACTGGCGGCTGCTGGGGTCGATGGCAAGGACGGCGAGGGTGAGGCCACGGCTGATGATCTCTTCGCCGAGCGCTTCGATAAAGGTGCTTTTGCCTGCTCCGGGAGAGCCGGTTATGCCGATGCGTATTGAGGTGCGTTTTTTTGCAAGGCAACGGTCCAAAATGGCATGTGCGGCCTTTTCGTGGTCGGGTTTCTGCGACTCGACGAGGGTTATGGCACGGCTCAGCATCTGGCGGTTTCCCTCCATGATCCCCCTGACCATAGCATCAATGTCAGAATCCTGCCAATGCTTTATCCTGGCATGCTCGGGGCTCGCACTCATTTTTCGGCCTGTGCAATCAGGATGTTGAGTGTCTTTATGGCAGCTTCCGATATGACGGTGCCGGGACCGAAAATGCCGACAACCCCTTTTTCGTAGAGGAAGGCATGGTCTTTTTCAGGGATGATGCCGCCAGCGATGACCAGAATATCCTCGCGGTGGTGTTCGGCAAGCGACTCGATGATCTTCGGAATCAGGGTTTTATGGCCTGCGGCGAGGCTTGAGATGCCGATAAGGTGTACGTCGTTGTCGAGTGCCTGCTGCACGACCTCTTCGGGTGTCTGGAACATCGGGCTGATGTCGACGTCAAAGCCGATGTCGGCAAAACCGGCAGCGATGACTTTCGCGCCGCGGTCATGACCGTCCTGGCCGACTTTGGAGACCATGATTCTGGGACGTCGCCCTTCCAATGTTGCGAACCGGTCGGCAAGCTGCTGCGCTTCCTTGAAGAGGGTGTTGTCCTGCATCTGCGACATGTAGACGTTGGTGTTTAGCCTGACCTGTGAGCGGTAGCGACCGAAACTCTTCTCGCAGGCAAGTGATATCTCTCCCAATGTAGCTCTTTTTCTTGCTGCATCCACAGCCAGCTCAAGCAGGTTCCCCTCTCCGCTCAGAGCGCACTGCTCAATTGCCTGAAGGGCTGCGTTGCACTCTTCGCTGTTGCGTTCCGCCCTGATCTTCTCAAGACGGCGCAGCTGCTGCTGGAGCACAAGAGTGTTGTCGACCTCAAGCAGTTCGATATCGGTTTTGCTGGTAGTCCTGTAGCCATTGACGCCGACAATGATCTCCTTGCCGCTGTCTATACGAGCCTGCTTGCGGGTCGCGGCCTCTTCGATCTGGAGCTTTGGAAGGCCCAGCTCGATTGCCTTGACCATCCCGCCTTTTTCTTCGATATCGGTGATGATCTTCCATGCTTTTCCGGCCAGCTCCAGGGTGAGGTGCTCGACGTAGGCCGAGCCGGCCCACGGGTCGATGCTGCGGGTGATGTCGGTCTCTTCCTGCAGGTAGATCTGTGTGTTGCGGGCAATCCTTGCGGAGAAGGGCGTCGGCAGGGCGATGGCCTCGTCGAGCGCATTGGTGTGCAGCGACTGCGTATGGCCGAGCGTCGCCGCAAGAGCCTCAAGGCAGGTTCGGGTGATGTTGTTGAAGGGATCCTGTTCGGTAAGGCTCCAGCCGGAGGTCTGGCAGTGCGAGCGCAGCATGAGCGACTTCGGACTCTTCGGGTTGAACTGCTTGACGATCTTTGCCCAGAGCATTCGTGCTGCACGGAGCTTGGCAATCTCCATGAAGTAGTTCATGCCTGTCGCCCAGAAGAAGGAGAGGCGAGGCGCAAAAGCGTCGATATCGAGCCCTGCCTTCAGGCCGGTGCGGATATACTCGAGCCCGTCGGCGAGGGTAAAGGCAAGTTCGAGGTCGGCTGTGGCTCCCGCTTCCTGCATGTGGTAGCCCGAGATGCTGATGGAGTTGAACTTCGGCATCTTTTGGCTGGTGTAGCGGAAGATGTCGGCGATGATGCGCATGGATGGTTCCGGCGGGTAGATATAGGTGTTGCGGACCATGAACTCCTTGAGGATATCGTTCTGTATGGTGCCGCTGAGCCTCTCCGGCCAGACGCCCTGCTCTTCGGCCGCGACGATGTAGAATGCCATGACGGGCAGCACGGCGCCGTTCATGGTCATCGATACCGAGATGTCACCAAGCGGAATCTCGGCGAAAAGAATCTTCATGTCTTCGATGGAGTCCACCGCTACGCCTGCCTTGCCGACGTCTCCGATGACGCGCTCATGGTCGGAGTCGTAACCGCGGTGAGTCGGCAGATCAAACGCAACAGAGAGCCCTTTCTGGCCCGCTGCGAGGTTCTGGCGGTAGAACCGGTTGGACTCCTCGGCGGTGGAGAACCCTGCATACTGCCGGATTGTCCATGGCCGTGTGGTGTACATGGTGGTGTATGGACCTCCCAAGTAAGGGGCAAAGCCCGGCGCAAAGCCGAGGTGTTCCGCCAGGGAGAGGTCGGCTTCAGTGTAGATGGATTTGACGTCGATCCCTTCAGCCGTAGTCCATGTTGCCGGAGCCTGTTTGCTTTCTCTGGCAGGGGAGGCAAAGATATCGATTTCCGAAAAGTCAGGTCTCATTGCACCCCGGTTTTGCGTTGAAAGGAGGAGAGCGTCTCGAGAACGTTGACGCCGGTATAGATGAATCCCTCAAGGCCTGCAAGGGTCAGCTGCTCCGATTCTTCAGGTGGCCGGCCCGCCATTAATGGAATAATTGCCGGATTGAGCCGCTTAAGGGTTCGGCAGATCGTTTCGGCCGCTGGGAGGGGATCTTTTTCGGCAATGCAGAGTACAACAAAAGCCGGTTCATTCTCCAGAGCTTTTTCACAGGAGCCATCTTCAAGGGGAAGCGACGCGCTGCCGGCAATGGCGAAACCGCCGCAGCTGAAGAGTTCACGGCAGAATGCGGCCTGCCTTTGGCTCACTATCGGGTCGCCGGCCGTCCAGATGAATGCAGAGGGTGCACTGCCATGCTTCAATGCATAGGAGAGTGTTTTGAGCCGGAGCAGCTCAAATGCTGCGGTTTCACTCGAAGTGGAAGTTGAAGAGAGTTCATCCATCAGTTTGCCTATGTTCCGCTCCTGCTCAGGGGTCAAGGGCCAGGCGTAGCGGTTGACGCCAAGCAGTGTCTTTTTGCGCTTTGCGATCTCTTTTTCCCGCCGGGAGGCTGGTGTCAAAGCAAGCGTTCTGATCATGCCGTTGCGTGAAGCCGCGGCCAGACCGCCGGATTTTTCTATCTGTTTGAATATATCCCATGCGGCCACGGCCAGCTCGCGGGTGAGCGTTTCAATGTAGCTGGAGCCTCGGGCAGGGTCGACCACACGGTCAAGCAGACCCTCTTCCTTGAGCACCAGATGGATGTTCCCGGTGATGCGTGCGGCAACTTCCGGCTCGACGGAGAGCCCGTCATCGAAATGCCGGAGCTGGAGTGTCTCATAGCCGCCGAGAATGGCCGAAACAGCCTCTGTCGTCAGGCGGAGAACATTGGTGTAGGGGTCAAGCAGTGAACGGTTCCTCCCTGAGGTTCTGGCAAAGAGGCGGGGGAGCGGGGTACTCTCTCCGGCGCCGTATGCGTTGAGAATCTGACGCAAGAGGTGACAGAGCGCTCTCGGCTTTGCGAGCTCAGTGAAGTGGCTCGACCCTACCGGAAGCAGAATTTCCATCGATGCGGCAGCCTCGGCGGCTGTCAGGCCGGCATCCAGAAACCTGTTGATGAGGTCGCTTGCTCCGGCTAAGGCGTAGGCAATCTCCTGTGAGGCGGTCGAGCCCTCCTCATGGAACGGGGTGGTATCGACCGAAAGGAGGCTGAAACGGGGAAATGAACGGATCAGGCCTGCAATCTTGCGATCCTCTTCGATGCCTGTGTCCTTAAGATGAGCCATAAGTCCGCCCGAAACCCCTGCAAATCCGCCGAGTGAGGAGAGTGTTTCAATCATTTGGGCCGCCGGAGGCAGAGCGCCTGAAAAGTAGATCGAGATGGCGGAGATCTCTATGCCGGCAAAAAGGGTTTGCAGATTCCGGCTAGTGAATATCGAGGAGTCTGAAAAGCTGAACTCAAGAGCACCGGCATCCTGCTTCAGGCAGGAGAGGGCTACGCCATTGGCCTCGGCGGGGGTTGTGACTGTAACAAGGAAACAGCTTTTCCAGGCGTTTGTCGACCTCTGGAGTGGGGTATGGAGGTAGTGCTCTTTGCCGGCAGCTGAGTACCAGGGTTCGAGGTCGAAACCGTCGGGAGTGTGCCAGACGATGCTTTCATAAGGGGTATCCTTGAGGTCGCTCGAGGCTTTCCTTTTCCACTCATCCCGGCTGATCGGTGAAAACTCGCTGAAGAGTGCATCAGGCCGTATATGTGTCATAACTAGTGGTAAAATTGATTCGTGCTATTCATGCCTTCTATGCTTTGCTTGGGTGACGTTTTGATTTGTGCTCGCCGATGATTTTCAGAATCTCGTCCTTCATGTTCCAGGGGAGCGCGGTCTTTGTGGCAAATCCCTTCTGCTGAAGCCACCAGGTAGTCTGAAAATCTTTTGTCGTCGGTTTGCCGGTGTACTGTTCGATGACCCGTTTGCCTGAAAATCCGATATTGCCGGCATTGTGCTCAAAGATTTTTATCCCTCTTGATCCAACGCCGATTGCCACGCCACCGAGCGTCGGGTCGGTGATGATGGTGATTACCGGCAGTCCGGCTTTCTCGACATTCGACAGGGCGACATGGACCTTTGGAAGGCCGACCATCGACGAGCACCCTTCGTGCATTCTTGCCCCTCCGCCTGTGGCCTGGAGCACCAGAGGTTTCTGCTCTTCAATGGCAATCTTGCTTGCTCTCCAGATTTTTTCAGCCGTTGACATGCAGAATGAGCCGCCGAGGAAGTTGAAGTTGGTTGCGCAAAAGACAACCGGATTGCCCTCGATGGTAGCGTTTCCCGTGATAAGAGAGGATGCCGCACCGGTTTTTTTCTGTGCCTCTTCGATCTTTTTCTGGTAGTCAGGAAAGCCGAGAATATCCTTGTCGACAATATAGCGGGTGCTCGGGTGCTCACTGAAGGATCCCTTGTCGAGCACCATGTCGATGTAGTCATGGGCTGTCAGGCGCAGGTAGCGGTGTCCGCAGGTCTCACAGACGAAGTTGTCAGCAAGCAGCTTCCGGTAGAGTACAGGATCGAGAACCCTTTTGCCGGTGCTGTCGACACAGTTCCTGTGCCGGGCGACAAACATCGCTTTCTGTGGTTTTGGAATGAAATAGGTGACCGGTTTTTCGAAGGCCGCAATCTCTTCTTCGGTGATGCTGCTCCACTGTCCGATCTTTTCCCACCGCTTCACCCTGCGGGAGAAGATCTCTTTTTTCGGTATATGGCTGAGTTCGTCAAGCCACTTGAGCATGGACTCCTTGAACGACTGTAGTGCAGCCTGGGGAAAGTGGTGCGCCGGCCCGTCAGGTTCCATGATCAGCTCATCGACAATGCCGTTTTTCAGGGCCTCTTTGGCGGTTATCTGGGAGATTTCTGCGGCGAGGTTGGCCTTGTCCCGAGATCGGAAGAGAATTGAGGAGCAGGCTTCGGGTGAAATGACCAGATAGGTCGAGTACTCCATTGCCAGAACGACGTCACAGCCGGTGAGGGCAATGGCTCCTCCGCTGCAGCCGCGGTTGATGATGACCGAGAGTGTCGGCATTTTGGCTTCAGCGAGAGACTGCATGCAGCGGCCGATTTTCCAGGCGATGCCGCCGCCTTCGCTTGACTCGGTCGGGTCGGCCCCGGCAGTATCGATAATGGTGACGATGATGCGCTTTTCAAGCTCTGCAATCTCAATGGCTTCAATCGCTTTCTGAAAAGCGGCGGGTGTCGGCATCCCCTGATTCCATTTCTCGACCTGCTCAGGGCTTTTCATAAGCTTGCGCATGACCGCAAAATCGGAGGTTGGCCCCGATTGCTGGCCGATGAGCATGACGGGAATGTAGTGCGCTCCCTTTTTCAGTACCGCCCGGTGGGTCTGGATGACGCAGCTGCCCGGGAGGTCGTTCTGGAGGCACTCTTCGGGGTACTCGAAGACTCCGAGATAATCAAGGTGCTTGGGACGCTCGGGATGAAAGGAGAGCTGATACTTTTCGTATTCACTCAGCTTGTCGATGCTTTCGCGCGAGTAGCTGAAATCCTCTCGTTTCTCAAAAGGCAGGTAAAAATGTTTCACTGGGTGCGAACCGCTTTATCTCGTTTTGTCAATGATGTTTCTCTGCAAATTCAAGCAATACCCTGTTGGTCTCCTTCGGGTGAAGAAAGAGGATCTTCTTGCCTCCGGCGCCCTCTTTCGGCTCTCCGAGAGGCTTGATGCCTGCACTTGCAAGGCGCGCGGTTTCATCGGAGAGCGAGTCGGTCTGGAGCGCGATATGATGCATGCCGTCGCCGTTTTTGGCAAGGTATTTGGCAATGGCACTCTCCTCGCTCATCGGCTCAAGAAGCTCGATCTTTGTCTCGCCCACAGGAATGAATGCGACGCGGACCTTTTCAGAGGCGACCTCCTCGACCCTTATGGATGAGGGTTCGCACCCGAGGACCTTGCAGAAGGTATCGAGTGCGCTCTCAAGGTTCAGGACGGCGATGGCTATGTGGTCGATTTTGCTGATCATTTCTTTGTTTGTGGTCGTTTTGAAGCATAGCCGATTGTTTTCAGTGCCGCACTGATCTCATCGAGAATCGCCGGGTCATCGATAGTGGCGGGCATTGTGTACTCCTCGGTGTTTGCGATTTTGCGCATCGTACCCCGGAGGATTTTGCCTGAGCGGGTTTTCGGCAGGCGGTCGACGATAACGGCGCTCTTGAACGAGGCGACCGGCCCGATGTTTTCACGGACGTATTCGATGACGTGCTTGATGATCTGCGCGTGCGGCGTGTCAACGTTGTTCTTCAGGACAAGGAACCCGAGTGGCACCTGGCCTTTCAGGTCGTCGTGAACGCCGATGACCGCGCTTTCTGCCACATCCGGATGCTCGCAGAGGGCCCCTTCGATCGCTCCCGTCGAGAGACGGTGGCCGGCGACGTTGATGACGTCATCGGTGCGCGCCATGATGTGGATGTAGCCGTCTTCGTCGATAAATCCGGCGTCGCTCGTCTGATAGTAGCCGGGGAAGTGCTTCATGTAGTTGTCTACAAAGCGGTTGTCGGCTTTCCAGAGCGTGAGCATGGTGCCGGGAGGAAGCGGCAGCTTGACGACGATGTCGCCCATCTCGCCGGCCGGAAGCTCCTCCATCTCCTGATTGACTACCTGAACGTTGTATCCGGGGACGGCTCTTGATGCCGAACCGTACTTGATCGGGCCGGGCTCGATGCCCTGGCAGTTTGCGGCGATCGCCCATCCGGTCTCGGTCTGCCACCAATGGTCGATGACCGGCACCTTGAGCTTCTCCTCCGCCCATTTGACGGTGTCGGGGTCGGCACGCTCTCCGGCAAGGAAGAGTGTGCGGAAGTTCGAGAGGTCGTACTGCTTGATATAGTGACCGTTCGGGTCCTCCTTTTTAATAGCCCTGAATGCGGTCGGAGCGGTGAAGAGGACCGAGACGTTATACTCGCTGATGATTCTCCAGAAGGTCCCGGGGTCGGGTGTGCCGACAGGCTTGCCTTCGAAGATAAGGGTGGTGCATCCGTGAAGCAGCGGGGCATAGACGATGTAGGAGTGGCCTACCACCCAGCCTACATCGCTTGCGGCCCAGAAGACTTCGCCCGGCTCGACGTTGTAGACGTTCTTCATGCTCCACTGAAGGGCGACCATGTGGCCGCCGTGGTCGCGAACTATGCCTTTCGGCTGGCCGGTCGTGCCGGAGGTGTAGAGGATATAGAGCGGATCGGAAGATTCGACCTGAACGCACTGGGCCGGTTCGGCTCCGAGCAGCGACTGGTTCCAGGTCAGGTCGCGCTCTTCATTGAGCTCGGCCTTCAGCTGGTCGCGCTGCTTGATAATGCAGATCTCAGGTTTGAAGTGGGCCAGTTCGATGGCGAAGTCGAGCAGTCGCTTGTAGTCGATAATCTTGCTGTGCTCGATGCCGCACGATGCCGAGATGATGACTTTTGGCTTGCAGTCGTCAATCCTGATGGCAAGCTCATGGGAGGCAAACCCGCCGAAGACGACGGAGTGGATGGCTCCGATTCTCGCGCAGGCAAGCATGGCGACGACGGCCTCAGGAATCATCGGCATATAGATAATGACCCTGTCCCCTTTGCGGACTCCTCTCGACTGAAGGGCTCCGGCAAAAAGCGCAACGATATCGCGGAACTCACGGAAGGTGTAGCGAAGCTTGGTGCCGGTCACAGGGCTGTCGAAGATGACGGCCGTTTCGTTGCCTCGTCCTTCATCGACATGGCGGTCGAGGGCATTGTAGCAGGTATTGGTCATGCCGCCGGAAAACCAGCGGTAAAATGGCGGGTTGCTGGTATCCAGCACCTTGTTCCATTTTCTGTACCAGTGGAGTTTTTCTGCTGCTTCACCCCAGAACGCTTCCGGGTTTTCGATCGAGTGCTTATAGACGGTGTTGAAGGAGTGCGACATGGATATGACCCCCAGAAAAAAGAGTTAATGAAATACGGGAGGAAAAACCGGCAAAAAACGGGAAAGAAAAGTGTTTGTGAGGTTGACGGCAGCTCTGTTGCCACAAAGAGTTAATGTTAACAAAAAATACCCTTCAGCGCAACGAAGAATTGTGTGTTAAGTAGTTGGCAGTTGCCCTTTTCAGGGGTGCAGAGGTTTGAGCTGCCTGAAGAGAAGAAAAAAATCCTCTATCGAGAGCGCTTCGGCCCGAAGCTTGAGCGTTTCGGCTCCCACACCCTCGAGGTTCCACCCGTCCTTGAGATTATTGAGGAGCATTTTGCGTCTCTGATGAAATGCGGTGCGAACAAAGCGGCTGAACTCCCCGGTGCTGGCGATCGGGTCGGTTTGCTTCGGCGTCATTCGAATGACAGCGCTGTCGACCCCCGGTTGCGGGCGGAAGACCTTGCGTCCGACCTTGAAGAGATAGTCGACCTCACAGAGCGCCTGCATCTGGACGGCAAGGATTCCGTACTCCTTTGTGGAGGGTTTTGCCACGATCCTCATGGCCACCTCATGCTGCATCATCAGCGTGGCAGAGGTGATGATACGGCGGTTTTCCAGAAGCTTGAAGAGGATGGGGGTGGTGATGGCGTAGGGGATGTTGCCGAGCACCCTGAGCTTCCTGCCGGGCGTGATACCTTCAAGGTCTGTTTCAAGAAAGTCGGCTTCAATGACGTTGAGCTGCGGGTACTCCTCCCTGATAAAGGCGGCAAGTGCCGGGTCTTTTTCAATGACAGTGAAGAGCGGGCATACATCGATAATCTCTTTGGTCAGAGCCCCGAACCCGGGACCGATCTCAACGATGGCATCATCCGCACCAGCTCCCGACAAAGCCACTATTTTTCTGGTGATATTGCGGTCGCAGAGAAAGTTTTGCCCTAATTTTTTTTTCACCGCGATTTCAGTATGCTTATATTCGACCTTTGTCATGGGACTTTTCAGGGGTTTTGCGTCGGAGTTTTCTTGAGGCGGTTTTATCAATTTAAGTTATTCTGGAAGTAATGGAAGAAAATATCACAGGGGCCGCCGAAGTACGCTATGTTTCCAGGGGAAACAAGGCAACCCGCACAGGATTCGGCGAGGCGCTTCTGCAGGCAGGTCAAGAGGATGGCTCCATCGTCGCGCTCTGCGCCGACCTGACCGGCTCCCTCAACATGAACCTGTTTCGCGATGCATTCCCTGACCGCTTCATTCAGACAGGCATCGCAGAGGCAAACATGATCTCCATGGCAGCCGGCCTTGCCACCACGGGCAAGATCCCGATTGCCGCAAGTTTTGCCGTTTTTGCGACCGGAAGGGTCTACGACCAGATCCGCCAGTCACTCTGCTACTCCAATCTCAATGTAAAAATCTGTGCTTCGCATGCCGGCCTGACGCTTGGCGAGGACGGCGCGACACACCAGATCCTTGAGGATATCGGCCTCATGCGCGGTCTGCCGAGGATGACTGTCGTCGTGCCTGCCGACTACAGTGAAACCGTTCGCGCCACGCATGCCATCATCAAGCACCAGGGGCCGGTCTATCTTCGTTTTGGACGGCCGAACGTTCCGGACTTCAGCAGTGACCTTGACGGCTTCGAAATCGGCAAGTCTATTGAGCTGCATCCAGGAAAGGATGTAACGGTTATCGCCTGCGGCATCATGGTATGGAAGGCGCTCGAGGCCGCCCGCATTCTTGAAAAAGAGGGGGTTGGCGTGCGCGTCATCAACATGCATACCATCAAGCCGATTGATACGCTCGCAATTGTTCGTGCCGCCAACGATACCGGTGCGATTGTCACAGCCGAGGAGCACCAGATATATAACGGACTGGGCGACGCTGTGGCCAACGTCTGCGGGCGAAACATCCCTGTGCCCATCGAGATGGTCGGCGTTGAGGACCAGTTTGGCGAGTCAGGAAAACCCGATGAGCTGCTTCGGAAGTACAAGCTTACGACCGAGGATATTCTCGAAAAGATCTATTTGGCGTTGCGCAGAAAAAATTGACCGTTTTAGGCCCCCAACATTTTAATGCAAGGAGAGAAAAGTCAATGGCAATGCCCAATTTTGGCGATATGATGAAGCAGATCCAGCAGGCTGGCGAGAAGATGCAGGATGTGCAGAAGCAGCTTGAGCGGCTCGTTGCCCATGGCGAAGCAGGCGGCGGAATGGTGAAGGTCTCGGTCAGCGGCAAGCAGAAGCTGCTCACGCTCACCATTGATCCCGAGATTCTTGACGACGTTGAGATGGTGCAGGATCTCGTGCTTGCTGCGGTGAACAATGCGCTTGATGAGTCCGCCAAGCTTGCACAGGAGGAGATTACCAAAGCTGCCGGAGGTTTGACGCCTGCCGACATCCTCAAGAACCTCAATCTCGGCAAGTAGCCTCCCGGGATGCGATATACTTCGGCGGCCATCGAGGCCCTGATTGAAGCGTTTGCCAAGTTGCCGGGCGTTGGACGCAAAACCGCCCGGCGTCTGGCCATGCATATCCTTCAGGAGCCCCGCCATGCAGCAGAACAGCTCTCTCTGGCGCTTCTCGATGTCAAGGACAAGGTCATTCGCTGCAGCATCTGCCAGAATGTTACCGATGTGGACGTTGACCCTTGCGCGATTTGCTCAAGCACGGCTCGCGACCGCACCCTGATCTGCGTGGTAGAATCTCCTGTCGACATGCTCGCCTTCGAAAAAACGGGCTACTTCAAGGGTCTTTATCATGTTCTTCATGGGGTCATCTCTCCGCTTGACGGCATAGGTCCCGATGATATCAAGGTGCGTGAGCTGCTGCAGCGGCTTTCGAGTCCTGAGGGTCCCGCGGTCAGAGAGGTTGTGCTTGCCCTCAATCCTACTGTCGAGGGTGAAACCACCGCGCTCTATCTCAGCAGGCTTCTCAAACCCCTCGGCATCGAAGTCACCAGGCTGGCAAGGGGGATCCCTGTCGGTGCGGAGCTTGAGTTTGTTGATGATGCGACCCTTTCAAGGGCGATGGAAGGACGATCTGCAATGTGAACGAGAAGGCTGGTCAATGTGTGCATGAATACCATAATCTTAAGTGAAATCGTTCATGAGTGAAGCTGCAAAGAGGGTACTGATCCTTGGCGGAGGGCTTGCTGGTCTCTGTGCGGCCAAGCGCCTTACCGAGAGGGGGATGCAGGTCCGGGTTCTCGAGAAAAGGGAGATATACGGCGGAAAGGTCTCCTCCTGGAAGGATGATGAGGGAGACTGGATCGAGTCGGGAACCCACTGTTTTTTTGGAGCCTACCAGGTCCTTTACGATCTGATGAAAGAGATCGGCACCTATCACGCTGTTGACTGGAAAGAGCATAAACTCACCTATACCCTTGCCGGTGGCCGCCAGTTCACCTTCAATACCTGGAATCTGCCCAGTCCGCTCCACCTGATGCCAGCCATTGTTGGCAACGGCTATTTCACTCCCGGTGAAATGGCAGCCTTTGCCCGCTCACTTCTGCCTCTCGCCCTCGAGAAGGATGCCTATGCGCCGACGCAGGACCATCTCACGTTCGCCGAATGGGCGGCCGAGAAAAGGTTCGGCAAGCGGCTTATGCAGACGATGTTCCGCCCGATGGCGCTTGCGCTGAAGTTTATCCCCCCTGAAGAGATCTCAGCCAAAATCATCCTTGATGTCATCGAGACCTTTTATCGACTCCCCGCTTCATCCCGCATGGGCTTTCTGAAAGGTGCTCCCGAGGAGTATCTTCATCAGCCGCTCATCGAGTGGTCACGCTCGAGGGGAGCGGTTTTCAGCAAGACGACCGCTGTCGATGAACTGCTCTTTGACGGCCGTGAAATCAAGGGTGTACAGCTCCGCAATGGCGAGATTCTGACCGCTGACTACTATCTTTCAGCCCTGCCGGTTCATAATCTCAACAAGGTTCTTCCCGACTCTCTGAAAAAGCATGACGACTTCTTCAGGTCGCTCGGAAACCTCGAGGGAGTTCCGGTCATCTCCGTCCAGATCTGGTATGACAGAGAAATCACTCCCGCCGACAACGTCCTCTTCTCTCCCGACGGGGTTATTCCCGTTTATGCAAACCTTGCGCGCACAACTCCCGACTACCTTACTCTCCGCGGCGAGCCCTTTGCCGGCGGGAGCCGAATGGAGTTCTGTGTCGCCCCTGCGGCCCCCCTTATGGGTCTCTCCCGGGAGGAGATCATCCGCATGGTCGATCTTGATGTCAGGAACTGCTATCCCGAGAGCTCCAGAGGCGCAAGAATCCTGAAGTCGACACTGGTGAAAATCCCTCACGCCGTCTACGCTCCGCTGCCCGGGATGGAGCGGCATCGCCCGACACAGAGAACCCCTGTGCACAACCTCTTTCTTGCCGGAGGATTCTCCCGACAGCTCTACTATGACTCTATGGGCGGAGCCGTCATGAGCGCGAACCTTGCGGCTGAAGGGATAGCTCGTGCGGCAGGTCTCCTGGAGCATTGATTCCGATCTTTTGGATCCTGTCAAAAAAAAGATGAAAAGCGAAATTCATTCCGTAAAGAGCCGGAAAATATTATCTTCACATTCCTGAACCGATTGGGGAGTTGACCGGCATGCCCTTGTAGCTCAGTGGATAGAGCAGTAGTTTCCGAAACTAAAGGTCGGCAGTTCAAGTCTGCCCAAGGGCACAATAAGATAGATATTTCGGGGTGTGGCTCAGTTGGTAGAGTGCTGCGTTCGGGACGCAGAGGTCGTGGGTTCGAGTCCCGCCACCCCGACTCCAAAGGCGATTACGGCAAGTTCCGTGGTCGCCTTTTTTTGTTATTTTATACGCATTATTTACAGGAAATGCGCTAAATTCAGTTTTCATCAACAAGCAACTATCTGGATTTCCAATGGAAAACAAGACAAACCCGCGCTTCTATCGCAATCCTGTGCCACTCAACAGCGAGGCACATGCCACACTGACGCTCAGCCCAAATCCGGAGGGTTACAGCTTCGCTTCGAAAGCATGGACAATCCTGCTTGCAGCACCGGAGTTTTATGATGCTGTACGCCAGTTCCCGGTCATTTTTACCGTCAGCCCGGACGAGCGCATCTTTCCCGTTGCCCTCATGGGACTCGAAGAGGATGAGAACCTTTTCATTGATGATAAGGGCAACTGGCTTGGCCAGTATATTCCCGCATACATCCGCCGCTATCCATTCATTACCACCGACGGCTCGGAGGGCCAGATGACGGTCTGCATCGATGAAGAGTTCGAAGGATTCAACCTCGAAGGCGGCATTCCCCTCTTTGAGGAAGGTGAGCCGACGGAAAAAACCAAAGAGATACAGGCTTTTCTGCAGGACTACAATCTCATTATGGATCAGACTGCCCAGTTCGGCGCGCTGCTCAAGGAAAAAGAGCTGCTCCGCCAGATCGATGCCCAGGCAAATCTGAGAGATGGCCGCACCTATGCGCTTAAAGGAATGCTTGTCGTTGATGAGGAGAAGCTTGCCAAGCTCTCTGACACGGATGTTCTCACTCTTTTCAGAAACGGAGCGATGCCGATGATTCATGCCCATCTGCTCTCTCTTCGCAATCTTAATACCCTTATCGACCTGAAGACGAAGCGGGGATAGTCAGAAAGGGCTTTGTTGCCGAATGAGTTCTTCCCGCCAAAGGTTATCAGCCTGTAAGCCCCCCGGTCAATTTTCGAGGGGCTTTTTTTTATCGGTTTTCACGAGGCGCACCGTATCTTTACCGTAGAGGGCTGCTGCACTATGGTTAATCAAGGGTGAGGGTGGGACGAAATCTTCAGGTTGGGCGGTTTTCAGGCCTTTCAGAGAAAGAGGCCCGGGAGCGGCTTGCGCTGGACGGCTATAACGAACTGCCATCTTCAGAGCGGCAGGGGATTCTCTTTCTCGCTTTTGGCATAGTCCGCGAGCCGATGTTTCTCATGCTTGTGGTCTGCGGCGCGGTTTACCTGCTCTTGGGCGACCTTCAGGAGGCGCTCATGCTTCTTGCTTTTGTCGTGTTTGTTATGGGCCTAACCCTCTACCAGGAGCGCAAGACGGAAAATGCGCTTGAGGCATTGAGAGATCTCTCCAGCCCTCGCGCCTCTGCCATTCGGGATGCTGTTGAGCGACGCATACCCGGTCGTGAGCTGGTGCTCAATGATATCATCATCGTCAGCGAGGGGGATCGGGTCCCGGCGGACGCAGTGATCCTTTCCTGTCTCAATCTTTCGGTCGATGAATCCCTCTTGACGGGCGAGTCGGTACCGGTAAGGAAGTCTGACGACGATGCGGCAGGAAGGGACCAGACTCCCGGAGGAGATGATCTGCCTTTCATCTATTCCGGCACTCTTGTGGTAAGCGGGCAGGGGGTAGCCAGGGTTATGGCTACCGGCATCCAAACCCGCATCGGTCTCATCGGCAAAGAGATTGCGTCGCTGGAGCCTGAATCGACTCTTCTCCAGAAAGAGACCGGGATATGGGTCCGGAAACTTGCCACAGCGGGGCTGCTCTTCTGCCTTCTTGTTATCATATTCTTCAGTCTCTCCCGTGGCGACTGGCTCAACGGACTCCTTGTCGGGATCACTCTTGCCATGGCAATCCTGCCTGAAGAGCTTCCTGTGGTACTGACCATCTTTCTGGCCATGGGCGCATGGCGTATAGCACGAAACCGGGTGCTAACCCGCAGGATGCCTGCAATCGAGACTCTTGGTTCGGCCTCAGTGCTCTGTGTCGACAAGACAGGGACGCTGACGATGAACCGGATGCGCCTTGCAAGGCTCTCTGTTGCCGGTGAGGTTGCCGATCTGGAAAAGCCAATGCCCTGCGGATTGCCAGAGAGGTATCACTTGCTTCTGGAGTTCAGCATACTCTCAAGTCAGCTCGAACCCTTTGATCCGATGGAAAAGGCCATTCGGGCTGCTGGTGAGGAGTATCTTGCAGGAACCGAACATCTGCATGATAAGGATCGGTGGGAGCTTGTGCATGAATACCCCCTCTCCAGAGAGCTGCTTTCGCTGTCGAGGGTGTGGCGTGAAGAGACAAAGAGCTCGGTTGTTATTGCGGCCAAAGGTGCTCCGGAGGCGATTATCGACCTTTGCCACCTCGAAGAGAGGCAACAGCAGGAGCTCCTCGTTCAGATTGGCAGACTCGCTGATGGAGGGTTGCGGGTTCTCGGTGTTGCCAGAGCCGTATTTGAGAGCCTCGAGCTGCCGGATATTCAGCACGACTTCAAATTCGAATTCCTTGGCTTGCTCGCCCTCAGCGATCCTGTCCGGCCGACAGTCTCTCCGGCAATCAGGGAGTGCTACAGCGCAGGAATCCGCATCGTGATGATAACCGGTGACTATCCCGGGACAGCATGCAATATTGCCCGCCAGATCGGCCTGAAGGAGCCGGAACTCTATTTGACCGGCTCGGCCATCGATGCCATGGCCGAGCTGGAGCTGCAGGAACGGATAAGAAAAGTCAACATCTTTGCCCGTGTGGTTCCGGAGCAGAAGCTTCGTCTGGTAAATGCCTTCAAGGCCAACGGCGAGATCGTAGCCATGACGGGAGACGGGGTAAACGATGCTCCGGCATTGAAGGCGGCCAATATCGGAATCGCCATGGGCGGACGAGGGACCGATGTTGCTCGCGAGTCGGCCTCGCTGATCCTTCTTGATGATGATTTTTCCTCGATTGTCAAGGCTGTACGGGTCGGACGAAGGATATTCGACAACATCCGCAAAGCAATTGCCTACATCTTTGCCATACACGTCCCCATAGCCGGACTCTCGCTCATTCCGGTGCTTTTCAACTGGCCGCTCATCCTGCTTCCTGCACATATGGCATTTCTCGAGCTGATTATCGATCCGGCATGCTCGATCATCTTCGAAGAGGAGCGGGAAGACCACGATGTTATGAACCGTCCGCCCCGAACAGCGAAGGATCTGCTCTTCAGCCGGCGGACAGTGGTTTTCAGCCTGGTGCAGGGCTTTGTTGTTCTTGCTTCGGTCATGGGTATCTTTGCATTCTCGATGCTTCGGGGGGACTCGGAAGAGGTGCGCCGGGCATTGAGCTTTACGACACTGATGGTTGCCAATCTCGCCCTTATCCTGACCAACCGTTCATGGAGCACGACCATTCCATGGCAGCTTCGCTCTCCAAATAAAGCACTGTTCCCGGTGCTTGCAGGGGCGGTGGCCTTTCTCGGCGTTGTCCTCTATACCCCATTTTTCCTCAGGATGTTCAGATTTGCCTTGTTGTCTCCCCGGGATGCTCTTCTTTGCCTTGCAGCTGGAGCAGGGACGGTCATCTGGTTCGAGATCCTCAAGTGGACCGGATATTTTCGGGATAAGGCGGCAGGGGAGGCTTAAGGTTCAATCCGGGCTTTCAGGAGCAGCGGAAGGTGATCGGAGTACCCTCCGCTGTAGGTTCGTTTGTTATAGGTCGACCAGGGCATTTTTCCGGCAGGGACGAGCATTCGGGAAAACGCGAGGCATCTGAAATCGCCATCGTGATAGGAGAGTCCGCGATTGAGGAGCATCCCTTTTGAGAGCAGCACCTGGTCGATCTGCTGCCAATGGCCATGGAAATAGTAGCTCCCGATGCCCTTATAACCGCTCCAGCAGTTGTAGAGAAGCCTGTCGCCGCCAGCTCTGACCTTCTCCCGGCTGAAAGAGGAGCCCAGAGCATCCCTTATCGATCGATTTGCAGGCTCGTCATTGAAATCACCCATGACGACGATAGCTGCGGCCGGGGACGCGATGCGAAGGCTATCGATGATGTGACGGGCCACTGAAGCTGCAATCAGGCGCTTCTCTTCACTCCATGAGGCATCAAAGGCGCGAGAGGGCCAGTGGTTCAAAACGACGTGAAACGGGTGGCCTTTGATGGAAAGCCCTGCAACAATGATCTTTCGTGTCGGGGCTCCATGGAGATTGACGGTGTAGGCTTTCGAGCCCGACGAGGTAATGGTGCGCGGGTTGAAGGCGAGCCCGATGTCGATTCCACGAGGATCCGGCGTTTCGTGGTAGATTATGGAGTAACTGATTCCCCTGAATCCCCGGAGGGTCTCTTCAAAGAGCTTCAGGTTTTCCACCTCGGCAAAAGCCAGGACGTCCGGGAATTTCCTGTAGTCACGGTTGGCCTCTATGGCAGAAAGGATATAGCGGATGCGCATCTCTTTCAGGGCAAGCCTCTTCCCGGTCCAGTTCATTTTCCCTGCAGGGGTGAAATCGTCATCCCGGGTGGCAGGGTCGTTGACGGTGTCGAAGAGGTTCTCGACATTCCACCACATGAAGAGCACCTCCTGGTTCTTGCCGGAATCGGCCTCACACCTCCTTGCTATGCCGGTCAGGGCAATAAGGAGGAGAAAAAGGCAGTGAAGCGATCTTCGCATAAAATCTTGCGATGGAAATTCTTTTCATTACGATAATCATTATGTTAAATTAGTCGGAATTTTCCTGCTCCGAATATATTTTTTCCCAACGATCCGGAAAGCCTTATGGCCCATAAGAGTGATGTCAAGGAGAGGGCGAAAGATATCCTCGAAGAGACCCTTGACAGAGAAGCCGTTATTGTGCTTGCAAGAATATCTGAAGAGATGCAGTTGCTTTTTACGGCTCATCCTGACCCCAGTATGGCCGATGTCGAAAGGATAGTTGCTGGTTTTTTCCTTGAGAACGGCAAGTCGGAACAGTTCATCGATGACTGGATGCAGACCTCTCTGGAGTACACTGCTACCAGAGGACTAAGCGTCTCTGACCGGCCGAAAGCCATGCTTTCTGATTTCGGGGTATTCCGCTTCATGAGCTTTCTGAAGGACAAGGGGCTTACTGACGAACAGATCACCATCGTGCTTGCCGGAGCTGTCGAGCAGGCGGCTGTCGAGCACAACGAAGGCCCTGGTGAGGGATAGCAATCAATTGAACAGTTTCCGACGCTTCAGGTGAAGGGTCGAACAAATATTAAAACAGTTGCCATGAACAAGACTGCACAGCTCTACGAAGGGAAGGCTAAAAAGGTTTTTTTGACAGATGATGCCGGCCTGGTCATACAGGAGTTCAAGGATGACGCCACGGCGTTCAACAACAAGAAGAAAGGGAGCATCGCAGAGAAAGGGGTCGTTAACAATGCGATTTCCTGCAAGCTCTTCACCCTTCTTGAGGATGCCGGCATCCGGACCCATTTTGTTGAAAAGCTTTCAGACAGGGATATGCTCTGCCGCCACCTCGACATCATCAAGGTAGAGGTCGTTGTGCGCAATATCGCTGCCGGCTCGCTTGTCAAGCGTTACGGCTTTCTGGAAGGCACCGTGCTCGAAAAACCTATTGTAGAGCTCTATCTGAAAAATGACGAGCTTGACGATCCGTTGATGAATGAGTCCCATGCCGTCGCTCTCGGTGTTGCCACTCTCGATGAGCTTGCCGTGCTTAAAAGCCGTGCTGAAGCTATTAATCTTCTTCTCAAAACCTTCTTTGCCCAGAGGAAGCTCAAGCTTGTCGATTTCAAGCTCGAGTTCGGTCGCAACAACAATGAGATATTGCTCGGCGATGAGATCAGCCCCGATACCTGCAGGTTCTGGGATCTCGATACCAACGAAAAGCTTGACAAGGACCGTTTCCGCTTCGATCTCGGTGGTGTTGAGGATGCATACAGCGAGGTTCAGCGACGGGTTCTTGGTGTGAACTGACAGATCCGGGCGCTCTCACCTCGCATGGCATGCCTGATGCTGAAGAGGGCGCCCACCAACCCTCTAAAGATATTTTGATGCTTGAATCTGCGATCGCTTGGCTGCAGCATGCCGATCCGTTTGCGGTCTACCTTTTTCTGTTCGCTATCGCATTTCTCGAAAACATCGTCCCGCCGATTCCCGGTGATCTCCCGATCGCCTTCGTCGGGTATCTCCTTTACGGCAGCAACATCACTTTTCCGGGCGCAGTCGTCTGGGCTTCGCTCGGCTCTCTTTCCGGCTTTATGACCGTTTTTTTTCTCAGCCGTCATCTCGGTCTTAAACTCTATTCCGACGGCGATTCTCCCGTTCAGCACTCCCTCCATAAAACTATCCATCGCTTCTTTCCTCCATCCGACATGGAGCTTCTTAGGGCCAAGTTCGCAACGCACGGCTACCTGGCAGTTCTTGTCAACCGGTTCCTTTTCGGCTCCAGAGCGCTCATATCGGTAATGGCAGGCCTGATGCATTTGAATCTCTTCAAGGTGGTTGCGGCCTCACTCATCAGTGCGACGGCATGGAATGTCCTCCTGCTCTACGGCGGATTCTTCCTTGGCAGCAACTGGAAGCATATCGGAGGCTACCTTGCCCTCTACAGCATTCCGGTAACCATACTCTTTATCCTTCTCCTTCTTTTTACGGTCTGGAGATTTCTTCAGGAAAGAAAGCGAAAGCATGATTGAGTTTTTTTTGTTATTTATCATCAGCCCGGTTTCAATTCGTTAACTCCCAAGAATCCTCTTGACCAGCTATGGCAAAAGATTTAAAGATTTATCCTTCTGAAAGAAAAGGCGAGCTTCTCGCACTCGAATCAATTGAGGAGCTCAAGGAGATGGCCCGTCAGGTCCGGCGCGATATCGTGCGCATGCTCTCACAGGCAAATTCCGGCCATACCGGAGGATCTCTTGGCATGGCTGATATTTTTACCGCACTCTATTTTCGTATCCTCGAGCATAAACCGCATGAGTTCTGGCCTCATCACGGTCAGGACATGGTCTTTCTCTCAAACGGCCATATTGCGCCGGTATGGTACAGCGTGCTTGCCCGCTCAGGCTATTTTTCGCTCAGTGAGCTTGCCTCACTGCGTCAGGTCAACTCATATCTGCAGGGACACCCGACCTCCGAGTCGAAGCTTCCCGGCATAAGAATTGCCTCCGGTTCACTCGGCCAGGGCCTTTCGGCAGCCGTTGGCGCTGCGCTCGGCCTCGGCATTGACGGCAACGAGGGCGACGTCTTCTGCCTTATGGGTGACGGCGAGTGCCAGGAGGGTCAGATATGGGAGGCTGCAATGAGCGCAGCCCACTACGGCCTTGGCAATCTTATAGGGATTGTCGACTATAACAAGCTTCAGATCGACGGAGAGGTTGCCGATGTCATGGGCATAGAGCCATTTGCCGACAAATGGCGTGCGTTCGGCTGGGATGTCTACCATTGTGACGGCAATGATATCGAGGATTTTGTCGATACCGTTGAAAGCCTGCGTGACGGTGGCCCCCGCAGTGCGCCGTCGGTTGTGCTCGCCGAGACCATTATGGGCAAGGGAGTTCACTTTTTTGAGGGAAGCATGCCCGACAAGAGCAACTGGCACGGAAAGCCTCCATCAAAGGAGGATGCAGAAAGAGCGCTCGCACTGCTTGGCGAGACACTTTTCGGTGACTTTTAAGGCGAAGGGGAGCGTTGCAGATTCTTGCCGGAACATATCGTGGCCGCAAAATAAAGAGCACATCCGCCCAAGCCATTCGACCCTGCAGCAGTCGCGTCAAGAAGTCTCTTTTCGACACCATTGCCGCCAGGATGGATTTCGAGGACATCGAAGTGCTTGACCTCTTTGCAGGCTTCGGCTCCCTGGGCTTTGAGGCATTGAGCCGTGGCGCAAAGAGCGTCTGTTTTGTCGACCAGCATGTCGACTCCCTTAAGTCGCTCAAGGCAACATCTGCCGAGCTCGGAGTTCAGGCAGAGACCAGGATCGTGAGCGCTGACGTCAAAGCCTTTCTTGGCCGCCAGGGCGGGGTCTATGACCTGGTTTTCTGCGATCCGCCCTATTCATGGTCCGATTACCAGCTGCTGATTGAGAAAATTACCGGTGGCGGCACGCTGGCCACGGAGGGAATGCTTCTTATCGAACACAACGCGCAACTTGATTTCACCCTGTCGCCAGCCTACTCCTTTCATAGAGATTACGGCATGACAAGAGTCTCGTTTTTTTCAGCAATGACCTGATCAACAGATGAAACAGAAAGCAATCTATCCGGGAACGTTCGACCCCTTCACCAACGGTCATCTCGATGTGCTTGAACGTGCGCTCAACATCTTTGATCACGTCATCGTCGTCATTGCCGAGAACAGCCAGAAAAGCTCGCTCTTCACCATTGAGGAGAGGCGAACGATGATTATGGAGGTGATTGCAGGATATTCCGGGGTCAGCGTCGAGGTGCTTCACGAAGGCCTGCTTGCCGATTACGCACGCCAGCAGGGGGCCAAGGCCATTGTGCGTGGAGTGCGCCAGGTCAAGGATTTCGAGTACGAATTCCAGATGTCGCTGCTCAACCGCCATCTCTATCCGGAAGTGACCACCGTTTTCCTTATGCCCAATGTGAAGTACACCTATGTGGCATCATCGATCATCCGTGAGGTTGCGCTTCTGGGCGGTGATGTCAGCAAGTTTGTTCACGCTTCTGTCATGGACAAGCTCAATCAAAAACGTGATGAAGGAAAGAGTAAAAAATAAACAACAAACCACCCGATATGTCTACTACACTCTCCCCGGAAGAAAAATATCTTACTCGCCGGGTACTCAGCATGCAGGAGTCTCAGACCATGAGAATCAGCAACCTTGCCGGCAAGATGAAGGCGGAAGGCAAGGATATTGTCAGCCTTTCGGCTGGCGAGCCTGATTTCCCGACACCCGATAATGTCAACCAGGCGGGCATTGACGCCATAAAGGCCGGGTTCACCCGATACACCGCCAACTCCGGTATTGCAGAGCTGAAGAAAGCCATTGTCGAGAAGTTCAGGCGTGATAACGGTCTGGAGTTTCAGGAGAACCAGATCATCGTCTCCAATGGCGGCAAGCAGACTCTTGCCAACACCTTTCTTGCGCTCTGTGAAGAGGGCGATGAGGTTATTGTTCCAGCCCCGTTCTGGGTCAGCTTTCCCGAGATGGTCAGGCTTGCCGGAGCCACTCCGGTAATTGTCGACACCACGCTCGAGAGTGACTACAAGGTCACCCCGGCACAACTCTCCGCTGCAATCACTCCCAGAACCAAGATCCTTGTCCTCAACTCTCCATCGAACCCGACAGGCTCTGTCTACAATGAGGCTGAAGTCCGCGCACTCATGCAGGTCATTGATGGAAAGGGGATCTTTGTCCTCTCTGACGAGATGTACGACATGATCGTCTACGGCGATGTGCGCCCCTTCTCTCCCGGAAGGATCCCCTCCATGAAGGATTGGGTGATTGTGAGCAACGGGGTTTCAAAGGCATACTCGATGACCGGCTGGAGAATCGGTTATCTTGCAGGCCCGAAATGGCTTATTGACGCCTGTGACAAGATCCAGTCACAGACCACTTCCAACGCGAACTCCATTGCCCAGAAAGCCGCGGTCGCAGCGCTCAACGGTGACCAGTCACTTGTCGAGGAGCACCGCAAGGAGTTCGAGAAGAGGCGCGACTACATGTACCAGGCGCTCAACAGCATTCCCGGCTTCAAAACGGCCCTGCCGCAGGGGGCGTTCTATATCTTCCCGGATATCAGCGGTGTGCTGGGCCGGACCTTTAACGGCGTGACAATGAAAGACTCGGCCGATGTCGCAGAATATCTCCTCAAGGAGCACTACGTTGCGACGGTTCCGGGTGATGCTTTCGGTGCGCCGAACAATCTCCGTCTCTCCTACGCAGCATCGATCTCGGCACTTGAGGAGGCGGTCAACCGTATCAGGAGAGCATTCCAATAGAATGACGATGCTGAAGGTCCGTCGAAGCAAAGTTTATACCCGCTGGTTCAGCTGGTATTCGCGCAGGCAGTTCAGGCGGCACTTCAACTCTGTGCGTGTATTCATGCAGTCCGGAGTGCAGGGGATGGAGCGCGGCACTCCGGTTGTCTTTTTTGCCAATCACGCATACTGGTGGGACGGGTTCTGGGCTCCGCTCTGCACGGAAGAGTTTTTCGATCAGTACCTGCATATCATCATAGAGTATCAGCAACTCAGAAAGCACCGGTTCTTCACCCGCATCGGCGCATTTTCCCTCGACCGGTCAAGACCAAGAACACTGCCCGAAACAGTTCGTTATGCTGCAGAGCTGCTGACTACTCCCTCAGACAGGCAGAACGCCCTCTGGATCTTTCCCCAGGGGAGAATCGAACATGTGGACAAGAGGCCGCTGCGATTTTATAAAGGAACCGCTTCGATCATAGCGAAGGTTCTTGAAAAAGCCCCAAGGGTTCACCTTGTCTCTGTGGTCTCGAGAATTGACTATCTCGAAGAACAGAAGCCAGAGCTTTTCCTCTCTTTCAAAGAGCCGATTACGCTTTCACTTTCAGATTTTCCCGGCGCAGAGGAGTTGACCCTCATGATGCAGCGTGTGACAGAAACCCATCTTGATGAGCTCTCCGCCAGGATCATGAGCCAAGAGCTCGATCTGGCCCGCATAATCATACGGGGAACGGCATCAGTCAACAGGAAGGCCGAGGCATTGCGTCGCTTTCTGGGCCTTGAGCGGGGGTAGCGTGCCCCTCCTGAAAAAGCCCTGCCGAATGCAATTTCCCCATCTTCCCCCTTTTTCCCCGATCGCCCTTGCTATTGTGGTCAGCTTTGTAGTATCATTATCAGGAAGCGCCTGATTCCGCACCCCTTCCCCCTGCCAGTACCGGCGCTTTTTTGCTGCACTTCCCCATGCAGGGTAGTCCTTCCGATACCAACATTCAGTAATCAGTGCAACACTGCCGTGCATGTCGCGGCCTGACCCGATATTTCCATTCATTGTCAGGACGATGGCAGTATGGCCGACCACACCCGCGCGGGCGAGCAACACCAGGTTGCCGATGCCGTCGCGAGCGTCCGGCAGAAGGGACTAAGGCTCCGTCTCCATGCCGGGCATCATTCACCGGAGCCGTCTGGAGAGAGAGTATGGGCAGGGAAATTGATCTGAACAAACAGAAAACAACCCTCTTGCGCTTTTCCGTCGAGTTCGACGGCAAGCCTGAGGGTCCGATATCACTGGCAATCTATGCATTCGACCGCGGAGGCCGTCTCCTTGCTGTGGCGCCGGTGAATGATGGCGGCGCGGAGCTTTCAGTGTTGAGCACTCAGGCACGAACGGCCCACATCTTTATTGCGAGCCAGGGAGAGGAGGCCGGAGAGGCGGAAGCAACCCTTGAGCTGATGAACAGGCTTTACGCCTATGAGCCGGTCTGGGCATTCGATCCCAAGACCCAGGTCTACAAGCTCTTGCCGATTCCCGCCGATTTGTGGAAATGGTGGCTGAGGTGCCGTTGCAGGGTCAGGGGGCAGGTGGTCAAGCCGGTTATCATTGGCGGAGTGAGTGTGCAGCAGCCGGTCTGCGATGCCAGGGTGCATATCTGTGAGGTGGATCCCTGGTTCATCTGGATACGCAAGCTTCCCGATCTGCACCTTTTGAGGTTACGCGATGAACTTCTTGAAATCATTGCCAATCCTGACGTTGTTTTTCCTGATCCCGCTCCCGACCCGCTTCCATTCGGTCGGTCCATCTCAACGGGTTTGTTGCGTCGTGCGGGGGAGCTCGTAGAACTCAATCCACAGCCGGAACCGCCCATATACCGATCCATGACCGAACTGCCGATGGAGAGCCGCCTTGCGCTCACCTCCTCATCGCTCTCCATCGTGCGTGAGGCTCTTCTTGCAAGCCGGCAGCTCATCCTTCCACGCCTCTGCCATTTCCCCTGGCTAATGCCGTTCCTCTCCTGCGATGAACTCCGTGTGGTGCAGACTGACAGCAACGGCCGCTTCGACATAACGATACTCTACCGCTGCTTCGGCGACAAGCCGGATCTCTACTTCTGGGTCGAGTTCTTCATCGACGGAGTCTGGCAGACGGTCTACCACCCGAACATGCGCTGTGCGACCTGGTGGAACTACCCGTGCGGATCCCAGGTGACCATCAGCTTGACAGACCCGCGCGTAACGCCATGCCATCCAATCACCTCCCTCCCTGGTCGCGACGTGGTGCTGGTCGGCATCGGCGCCGGAGTGAGCGTCGGCGAGATTAAAGGCGAGCTGCCAGTCCTCCGAGAGGAGGGACTGACGACCTCAGGCCAGCCGTTTGCCTCGACCCTCGAGCTGCGTATGGATATGGGGTGGGAGACGCTCGGAGCGCTCGGCATAACCCACTATCGCTGGTTTTTCCGCAGGGTCACCGAGGGTGACGGCACAACCCCGGTGAGCGACGTTCGCCACCTCATGCTGCGGGAGGTCTTCCGGCACTACAAGATCTATGTTCCCGATCCTGTTGCGGGATGGCGACCCGACTATCCTGCTGAACTGATGGGGCCAGATGCCTCCGCGCCGGGCGGGGAGGGCTGGATAAAGCTGCTCTATGCGGGCAAGGAGTGGAGTGTGCGCAACGAGCATGTCGATATGGCCTATGCATACTTCGAGAGTGCGTCGCTTCCGGCCGGCAAATATGAGCTCACCATGGAGCTGGGCAGGCTTTCGGGCGGCAGCGTCTCCATAGTCGACTGGAGTGCGCTATCGGTATTGCCCTTTGTCGCAGCCGGTCCGGCGCCATTCCTCGGGATGGGGACCGTGCCCGCTTCCGACGACTATTTAGTGAAGGACACCTTCGGCCATATCGTCGGAATGAGGCTGGTCGTCCATGTCGACAACACCCGCTGTCTGGGAGATATCCGCGAGGTGCATGTCGGAAGCGAATCGGCCGGACCCTGCGGGTTCATACACTATATCGACAAGACGCTCTCCTCGGCCGATATCAGCTTCACCGCCTATCATCCCTACCAGTTCGCGACCTTCGACTTCAGCGTAGCGAAGGGAAGTTCAGGAGTGATTGATGCCGTGAGTTTCGATGACGCACCGGTCGGTGTTGCCGGAAAGGGGTACAGCAATGACCCATCAAGCGGCCTTTACGCCCGCACGGTGCCGGTTTCGCTTCTGCTCGATGCCAACGGCCATATCTGTACCTCGGCGGCATTTGCCGAAAACCTCTCGGTCTACTCGACGGCGACCGATGGATACCAGCGGGCCGTCTGGCTCGACTGGTACGCTGTGCCTAAAGCCTTCGCACTTGCACCACTCTCCTGAGCCTTCGGCTTTCAACGTTGTACTGAACCCGTGTGTCTGCCGCACGGGTTCAGTGTTTGCTGAAGATCGGCTCTTCTGCCGGCGGCAACCTGACATCGACACGAGCAGTCCCTCTCTCGCTGATTATTTATCGGGCCTGAAAACAGAGGGGTTTCTGTTCCTTTCCCGGAAAATAAAAGTGTGAAAAGCCCAGGCTCCAGGCCTGAGGGGGCGATTTGTTTTTCGGGGATTTATAGCATGCTAGGGTTCCGAAAAAAGTGTAAATTTGCCTACCTTTATGGCTGGAAGCTCTCCTCGGTTCTGAGCCTTCGAGAAAGCGGCTTCAGCCGTTCGGACGAGCATCCCCGATGGTTATGTTGATAGGTGTGATAACAGGCAGGCCGGTTGTCCTGCATTTCAAATGATCTGATATGAGCAATGTTATCTGCAGTTGTCTTTTAGGCGATAATGCGAGCGTGAGGTTGCGGCTTTCTCAGATGCTGCACAGTGAAACAGATGCCATTTACGGCACCGATACCGATGAACCGGGTATTGACATCTGCGAGGTCGAGCTTCAGGGATGTCGCAGGGAGTTTTTTCTCAACAGAAGCGCGGAGTCGTTCTGCGTTGGTCAACAGGTTATTGTCGAGTCTGATGGCGGATATGATTTTGGTATCATCTATTCCGCCGGAAGAATCGCCCTCAAGAAGCTCCGCCTTAAAGGTCTGGAGAAGAATGTCGAACAGCTCTCGGTGCTTCTGCGTTCTGCCAGTGAGGAGGATGATCAGGCTATCATCGTATTGAAAGAGCGCCAGGCCGAAATCCGGGATGTCTGCATTGCAAAGATCAAAAAGCACGCTTTGGAGCTCAAGCTTGTCGATGTTGAGCTGCGCATGGACCAGCAGAAGCTTTCGGTCTATTACACCTCCTCTCATCGTGTCGATTTCCGCTCACTCGTGCGCGATCTTGCCGGCGAGTTCAAGGCCAGGATTCAGATGGTTCAGATTACCACTCGTGAAGAGGCCCGGCGAGCAAATGCCCTGGGTCCCTGCGGCTGCCTTCTCTGCTGCTCCAGCTGGCTCCAGAAGATTCACGCCAATCCTTTTGCCGAGAAAGCCCACTACAGCGAAGCCTCAGGCAATGAGAGCCACGCATTCAACATTACCGGGCTTTGCAACCGCCCCAAGTGCTGCCTTGGCTATTCCAAGCATGAAAAAGGGTGTAACAACAACAGATGAAGGGGAGCCCTATAACCGCATTTCCAGCACCAATGGATCAGTTTACAAAAACCCTTGTCACCACCGCACTTCCATATGCCAACGGGCCGGTCCATCTGGGTCATCTCGCCGGCGTCTACCTTCCGGCCGATATCTATGTCCGATACAAGCGGCTTAAAGGCGAGGATATCATTCACATCGGAGGATCCGACGAGCATGGAGTGCCGATTACCATCACGGCCGAGAGGGAGGGCGTTTCACCCCAGGATGTAGTCGACCGCTACCACAGCATGAACATGGCAGCGTTTGAGATGTGCGGCATCTCCTTTGATTATTACGGGAGAACCTCCTCAAAGGTCCATCATGCAACATCCCGGGAGTTTTTTTCAGAGATTGAGCAGAAGGGGATTTTCAAAAGGAAAACCGAACAGCAGTTTTTCGACAGCAAGGCCGGTCGATTTCTTTCCGATCGTTATGTGACAGGGACCTGCCCCATATGCGGGAGTATTGAAGCCAACGGTGACCAGTGCGAACAGTGCGGCACCCACCTGAGTCCGCTTGAACTGATCAACCCGAAAAGCAAGCTCTCAGAGGCGACTCCCGAGCTTCGCCAAACCATGCACTGGTACTTTCCGCTCGGCAGGTACCAGTCTCAGCTTGAAGGGTATGTCAACTCGCATGAGGCCGACTGGCGTCCGAACGTCGTCAACTACTCCCGGACCTGGCTTAAGCAGGGCCTTAATGACAGGGCAATAACGCGGGATCTGAGCTGGGGAATCAAACTCCCTCTTGATATACCCGAGGCGGAGGGGAAGGTGCTTTATGTCTGGTTTGATGCCGTTCTCGGCTATATCTCCTTTACCAGGGAGTGGGCAGAGAAACTCGGTCGGCCTGAACTTTGGAAGGAGTACTGGCAGGATCCGCACTGCCGTCTTGTGAACTTCATCGGCAAGGACAATGTGGTCTTCCATACCCTCATGTTCCCTTCGATCCTGATGGCATGGAACGAGGGTCGGGAGCTTGAACGGTACAATCTTGCCGATAATGTGCCAGCTTCAGAGTTCATGAATTTCGAGGGGCGAAAGTTTTCGAAATCAAGGAACTATGCCGTCTATCTTGGCGAGTTCCTCGAGAAGTTTCCGGCCGATACGCTCCGCTACAGCATTGCGATGAACTATCCCGAGAACAAGGATACCGATTTCAGCTGGCAGGACTTTCAGAACCGCACCAATGGCGAACTGGCTGATACCCTTGGTAACTTCATCAAGCGCTCGGTCGACTTCACCAATGCCCGTTTTGAGGGTCAGGTTCCTCACGAGTGCAGCGATGCGGAGTGGAATGCCCTTGGAATAAACTGGCCGGAGACTCTGGAACAGCTCGACCGGGCATTTGAGGAGTTTCATTTCAGGGAGGCGGTCTCGATCGGCATGGATATCGCCAGAGCAGCAAACCGCTTCCTCACGGAATCAGAACCATGGAAAGTTATTAAAACCGACAGTGCTGCCGCTGCTCGTACCATGTCACTTGCGCTTAATCTCTGCCATACGCTCTCTCTGGCCCTCTACCCGGTCATTCCCGATACTGCCAACCGGATTCACGCAATGCTCGGTTTTACAGGCACCATTGAGGATCTGGTTGCCCGTGACCAATCCCTCTTAACGACTATCCTTCACCCTGCACTGCATAAGGGAGCACAGCTTCGAGCTCAATCTGAGATTCTTTTTACGAAGATTGAGGATGCCGATATTGCCCCGGAACTCCAGAAAATTGAGCAGCTGGTTGCAGAAGCCGAAAAACGCGAGGCCGGCTCGGCAGAGGAAAAGATGGAGTTCAAGGCTGAGATAAGCTTTGATGATTTTCAGAAGGTCGATTTAAGGGTCGCCAGAGTTCTTTCCGCCGAAAAGGTTCAGAAGGCAAGCAAACTCCTCAAGCTCCAGCTTCAGGTCGGCCCGGCAACAAGACAGGTTCTTGCCGGAATCGCCCTCTCCTACAAGCCCGAGGAGCTCGTAGGCAAAAACGTGGTGCTGGTTGCCAATCTTGCTGAACGAAAGATTCGCGACGAGCTCTCCCAGGGGATGATCCTTGCCGTTGAAGGCCGTGACGGCCGGCTCTTTCTCGTTGAGCCTTCCAAAGAGAGTACAAACGGAGCCTCAATACAATAAAAGTTT
Organism: Chlorobiaceae bacterium; assembly: GCA_037142155.1. Classification (GTDB taxonomy): domain Bacteria; phylum Bacteroidota; class Chlorobiia; order Chlorobiales; family Chlorobiaceae; genus Chlorobium. Next base: position 30,216 of record JBAXBE010000004.1, on the reverse strand, counting down.
GGAAAAAAGGATTTCCCGCTTATATTGAAAGCACAAACATCGTGGGGTGGAGCAATTGGTAGCTCGTCGGGCTCATAACCCGAAGGTTGCAGGTTCAAGTCCTGTCCCCACCACAAGTAAAGCCGCCTCTCAACAGGCGGCTTTTTTATTCCCTAAAGAGTTACAGCGATGAGCTGCTTCTTCAACTTCCTCCTGAAGGCCCACCCTTCGCCCAGCCGGCTCCTCCCGGCGCTTTCACTCCTTACTTTGTCCTTTCTGTTCCAGCCTCTTTCTCTGGCGGCTTTGCGTTGCGGCATCGACCGGCTCGAGGAGTCTGAATTTGCCGAACTTTCAACGAAGAGAGTCGGCATTGTCACCAACGCAGCTTCGCGAGATCTGAAGGGTGAGCCGACCTATCGGGCGCTGCTTCAGCACGGGGTGCGCCTTAAGTTCATCATGGCACCCGAACACGGGTTTTCGGTTGATATCGAGGCCGGACTCAAGGTCCCTGGAAGGGTTATCGCCGACTCCCTGCCGGTCTATTCCCTCTACGGTGCGACAAGAAAACCTGATGCTGCCAGATTGAGAACAGTCGACATCCTTCTCTTTGACCTTCAGGATGTAGGAACCCGATGTTACACCTATATCTCCACGATGAAGGCCGCTATGGAGGCCTGTCAGGATGCCGGCATACCCTTTATGGTGCTCGACCGCCCCAATCCTGTGGCTCCGATGGCACCGGAGGGGTTCATGGTCGCCCCCCGGTATGAGTCATTTGTCAGCTCCGTCAACATCCCCTTTATTCATTCGATGACGGTTGGGGAGATTGCTGCCATGCTCAAGGCCGAACAGTTCAGAGCGCTTGACTTGAGAGTCATCTCCATGAGTGGTTACAGCCGCACCCGTTTTGCAGACGAGTATCCCGGATTTACCTTTATCAGCCCTTCGCCGAACATCAGAAGCGTTGCCGGAGCAATCGCCTATCCTGCAACAGTTCTCCTGGAGGCAACGGCTGTAAGTGAAGGCAGGGGGAGTGACGCACCCTTTGAGCAGTTTGGCGCCCCCTTTATCGATAGTCGCAGGCTCTCCGCCACTCTCGAAGGGTATAAGCTTCCGGGAGTCATCTTTGAGCCTGTACGTTTCACCCCTGTTTCAGGAAAGTTCAAGGGAGAGATGTGTTACGGGCTGAAGCTGAACGTTTCAGACAGGGGCGTCTTTCAGCCGTTCCCTACGGCCGTGGCTATTCTGCTTGAGCTGGAACGGCTCTATCCGCAGAAGCTCGATCTTCATCGGAACGGGGAGTTTTTTGACAGGCTTGCAGGGACAGGACGTTTACGGACGATGATCATCTCCAGAATGCCCCTAAAGGCCATTCTCAGTGAGTGCCGTCCCGAACTTGAGGCGTTCAGGAGACGAGTCGCCCCCTATCTCCTCTATGATTGACCCTTCAGCGTGGAATCTCTACTTTTCCCAGGATGCCGTTTGTTGAGAGGAGAATCTGCCAGAGCTGAATTGATCTGGCCCGGAAGGATCCGGCAAAACTCATGAGGTAGTAGCGCCACATCCTGTAGAACTTTTCGCTGTACTCTGAGCGCAGTTCCGGCCAGTGGTTTTCGAAGTTTTTCAGCCATTCTCTCAGGGTAAGCGTGTAGTCGTAACTGAATACATGCCAATCTTCGAGCGTAAAGAGCCCTTCATAATTTCCGGCAATCTGGCTTGCTGCCGGCAGCATTGAGTTTGGAAAGATGTATTTGCAGCTCCACGGGTCCCCATTGGTAGAGGGCTCATTTGTGCCTATCGTATGCAAAAGGGTCATCCCGTCGGGCTTTAAACAGTTTCGGACGGTATTGAAGTACTCCCGGTAGTTTTTATACCCGACGTGTTCGAACATCCCTAGCGAATAGATGCGGTCGAATGAGCCTTTTACCCTGCGATAGTCGCTCAGGCTTACCGTTACAGGCCAGCCGGCGCACCGTTCTCGTGCTAAAGCAGCCTGCTGTGTTGAGACGGTCAACGCCGTGACGGTAACACCATACTGTTCAGCGGCAAACTGTGCCGCCCCGCCCCAGCCGCAACCGATGTCAAGCACACTCATGCCAGGCTGCAGCTTCAGCTTTTCGAACACAAGCCGAAGCTTGTTCTCTTGAGCCTCATCGAGGTTTTTTGCACCTTTCCAGTATCCACAACTGTAGATCATGCGCTTGTCGAGCATCTTTTCAAACAGGTTATTACCGGTATTGTAGTGATGCTCGCCTACAGCATATGCACGTGATGGCGACTGAAGGTTGCAGAGGGAGCCCGCAATCTTTTGAAGAATCATTGCCCCGCTCATTACTTTTTCATCAGCTTTTGCCCTCAGGACCCGAAAAAAGAACTCCTCAAGGTCCCTGCACTCCCACCACCCGTCCATATATGACTCTCCAAGACCAAGATTCCCGTCGGTAATGGCACGCCGGAAGACAACGGGTTTATGAACCTCAATATCCCATGGCCGGCCACCGTCAATTCTGATGTCTGCGGTTTCAAGAAGCTGTGCCAGCTTATTCCTGCAGTAGCGGTTAATCATCGCTGATGAGCGTTATGTGTTTTGATTAATACATTGATCAGGAGACTTTGAGGCTCCTCTTGAGGCTGAAGGGTTAAACATCCGAGAGCGCAGAAAGTGCTCGGCAATCCTTGGCAAAGAGGTGCTGAGCCTGAAATGCTAAACGGGAGAGAGGGGAGTTGGCAAGAGCAACAGGAGAGGGAAGAGCCGCAGGAGCAGTCCCGGGCTGAATAAGGGTTGCGCTGATAATCTGTGTTGAAGGTATCCCCCATAGTGAAAAGAGCGTTTTCTTTTCGGGGGAATAAATGCCGCTCGGTAAAAGATACGTATTGCTTCGCTTCTTGTCAAGAGGCAGCCGCAGTAAGAGGGAGTGTTTTCTGGTGGTTATTCCAGGCTATCCTGATCGGAGGGAAGACCGTCTGCATTTTTCTTTGGGCGGCCTCTTTTTTTTGAAAGCGAACTTTTCCCCTCTTCAGGAGTGGAGAGATCCGGCTTGATATCAAGTTCATCACCTTCGGCAAGCGTTTCATGAAGATCTTCATCATGCAGGTCGCTTTCAGCAATCAAATCGATCTCATCGAAGTGCTCGCCGATGACCTCATAGGCCGGAGTGGCCGATTTTCCTTTCGATCCGCGCTTGCTTTTCATCGCAGGCTCAATGAGCGTCATGACCTCATTGATGGATGAGAAGATATAGAGCTGCTTGTCAAGATTGGTGAGCTTGAGCAACTCCTTGATCTGCTGGCAGAGGGAGACGAAGAGAGCCAGACCGTGAGACTGGTTTGCAAGCTGATGAGCAAGCAGCATGGAGCTGATGCCGCAGGAATCAATGGCTTTTACCTGAGAGAAATCAAGAATCAGGTTTTTGGTTTTTTCCTTGTCAACCATCCCGTCGATGGCTTCCTTGAAAGATGCCCCATGACGAAAATCGAATACATCCTCTTCAATTTTGAGAATAGTCAACTCTTTGCGTGACGATACTGTGTAATTCATTGTAAATCCCTACGATAAAAGCTGTAAGACATTACTTGACCTTCACAAGGAGTCTGCTTGGCCGGGCTGGAAAAAGAGGGTTTGGTTTCATGAGTCACAAGGCCTGAACCCAGAGGGAGTCGGCTTCAAGGGGCTCGTTCCCTATAAGGTAAAAAAAATGAGCAATCTTAATATTTTATTTTTCAGGCAAATAAATCTTCGGCGGCTGATTTCGCTGCAATCTCGCCATTCCGGCAGTTAATGGCTCGCCTTCTTCGAGTTTGTCAGAAAAGAGCGGCAATATCGTCGGCAACACTATCCCATTCGTCGATTTTCTCCGGGGCCTCTATCCAGGTCGGCTCGAGGCGGTTCCTGAAAAAGGTCATCTGACGTTTTGCATAGTTGCGTGTGTGCTGTTTTATCAGGCTGACGGCCCTCGCTAAATCAACGGTGCCATTAAAGTACTCGAAGAGTTCCTGATAGCCGACAGACTGGAGGGGGGGGCAGGGTTTTTCAGAGAGAAGCGGCTTAAACTTTCCATAGAGCCCCTCAGCCTCTTCGATGAGTCCATTCTCTATCATCAGGTCGGTTCGTTTGTCGATAGCTTCATAGAGTCGCTGGCGCGCCGTGTCGATGCCAATCGGAATAGTCCGGAACGGGGCATTGTTAAAGGATTCTGCCGCCTGAAGAGCTGTGACCGTTTGGCCGGTTAAGGTGATAATCTCAAGGCTCCGTATAAGCCGGTGCGTCTTGGTTTGATCAAGGGTCGCCGCCTGAACAGGGTCGATTGCAACGAGGCGTCGAAAGAGCGACTCACGACCCTCTTGCTCAAGCTCGAGAAGAAGTTTTCGGCGTATTTCAGGATCAGATGGGGGTAAATCGGAAAAACCGGAAATAATCCCTTCAAGGTACAGGGTGGATCCACCGGCAACGATTGCTTTTTTGCCTCGACGATGGATCTCCTGAATCCTCAGAAGAGCCTCTGAAGCGAACTCTCCGGCAGAGAACGGCTCACCAATACTCTTTTCGTCTATGAAGTGATGGCGAATCTCCTGCAAGGTCTCTCTGGAAGGCTTGGCTGCGCCGATGGTGAGTTCACGATAGATCTGGCGTGAGTCGGCCGAGATGATCTCTGCACCGCATTTGCGGGCCACTGCTGCTGCAAGGGCGGATTTGCCTGAAGCGGTCGGCCCGAGAATGACAACTGCCGCCGGCAGGGAAGAAGAGCTGTGCATGGCTGTTCGTTGAGCTGAATTTAGCTGATGAACTGTTTCATCGCAATGCAGACTCTCGAGAGGGGAAGACCAACCACATTGTAGTAGCACCCCTCGATGCGCCGGACATGACAGGCCATCAGCGGATCCTGAATGCCGTAGGCCCCTGCCTTATCGTAGGGTTTGACTGCAAGCAGATAACGGGTGATCTCCTTGTCGCTCATCGGCTCAAATTCAACCGATGTTGAGACGCACTCCGTGTGCGTTCCAGCAGCCGAATGCAGGACAAAGCCGGTATAGACCTGGTGTGAGCGATTCTGCAGGCTCCTGAGCATAGCAAACGCATCATCGAATCCGGTCGGCTTTCCAAGAACTTTTGAGCCCTTTGCAACAACGGTATCGGCGCTGAGAATGATTCTCCTCCGCCCGCTACCGCCAAGCAGTGTTTCGGCTGCTCTCGATTTTTCGAGCGCGATTCTTGTGACATTGTCCTCTATCGAGCAGGCTGAATCAAAGAGCTCTTCTGTATCGACCCCTATCGTCTCAAAGGGTATCTGCATGAGCGCGAGCAGCAGCTGTCTTCTCGGAGAAGTCGATGCCAGAACGAGTGAAGGTTGTTTCATGAGGGGCATTTCAGTTCAGGTTGTTCCATCCCCTTCGGTTAAGATCGAGATAGATAAGGCCTCCTGCAACAGCACCAGCGAGGAGAAAGAGTGATCCCTGAAGAAGATCAGCGAAAATGATTCTGCCTGTGCCGAAGAGGATGGTGTAGATCATGATAATACCAAGTCCCCAGTCAATAAAGAGCATGAAAAACCCTTTGTCTGATTCAACATCATCCATCTTGCCGGAGACCTTCTTCCACCCTCTGCCACCGACCCTTGTGGTCCGGTAGAAGGTTTCCAGCTGGCGGGCATCGGTCGGTTCGGTCAGGAAGGTGACGGCCAGAGTCGCCACGATGGTGAAGGCGACAATGATAAAAATGGATTCAGGGAAATCAATGGAGGTAAAGAGCCGCAGGTAAGAGTAGGCGAAGAACGGCGCGACCATGGAGGTGATTTCCGACCATGCGTTCAGGCGCCACCAGAACCAGCGCAGAATAAGCACAAACCCGGTCCCGGCACCGCACTGGATGATAAACTCCCATGCTCCGGTGATCGTTTTGAGAACAAAAAAGGTGATATAGAGGGCAAAAACCGCGGTCAGGAATGTCGTTAACTTCGAGATGTTGACATAGTGGCGCTCATCCCCGTCCTTTTTCAGGAACCGCTTGTAGAAGTCATTGATCAAATAGCTCGTGCCCCAGTTGAGATGGGTTGAGAGCGTCGACATGTAGGCGGCGAGGAATGCGGCTATCAGCAGCCCCTTCAGCCCGGAGGGAAGAATGTCCCTCATGACATAGACGAAGCCGTCCTCCTTATTTGCCATGGGAAGGTTCGGGAACATGACGAGACTTGCCAGGCCGACAATAATCCACGGCCATGGCCTCAGGCAGTAGTGGGCAACCGTGAACCAGAGGGTGGCAAGCAGGGAGTGCTTCTCGTTTTTTGCGCTCATCATGCGCTGGGCGATATAGCCTCCGCCTCCGGGTTCGGCTCCAGGGTACCATGATGCCCACCACTGCACAAAGGCCATTGCGGCAAACGATGCAAAGGGGAGGGCCACTGCCCCGGTTGCGCTTGTACGGGATGAAGAGCCGAAGGAGGGGAAAAAGTCAAACATCCATGCCGGGAGCGCTTTGCTCAGGCCGCCAGCCGATACGACAGCCGGAGATTGGACGGCAAGAACAGCAAGGATGATGCAGCCGGCCATGGCGATAACAAACTGGACGGCATCAGTAATCGAAACTCCCCATAAGCCGGAAAGCCCGGAGTAGAAGGTGGTCAGTATGACGAGGGCAATAATGGCGAGAACAGGGTCGAGCTCAGGAACCATGATTTTGATAATCTTGAACATGGCAAGATTGACCCATCCGATAATGACTGCGTTGATGAAGAGGCCGAAGTAGACCGCCTTGAAACCCCTCAGAAACCTGGCGGCCTTGCCGCTGTAGCGCAGTTCGATGAATTCGAGGTCTGTGAGGATCTCGGCCCGCCTCCAAAGCCTTGCAAAAAAGAAGACGGTCAGCATCCCTCCGGAAACGAAGGTCCACCATACCCAGTTGCCCGCTATGCCGTTCTTGGCAACAAACCCGGCAACAGCTAGAGGCGTGTCGGCGGCAAAGGTTGTCGCAACCATCCCGGTTCCGGCAATCCACCAGGGAAGCTGCCGACCGGAGAGGAAGAACTCGTCGACGTTTTCCGATGCCCTGGATGAGAACCAGAGCCCAATAACAAGCGTCAGAACAAGGTACCCGACGATAAATCCATAATCAAGGATGTTGAGCTGCTCCATATCGGTTAGGTCTTTCGGAGGGGTTGTTGTGATGTATGGTTAGCTGGCGGAACACTGCTTTCTGCTCCGCCAGTTGAAGGGTTTCCCGGCGGATGGCCAGTTCCGCTGTGTCGCTTCTGGTGTAAGGGTTACTCGTCGACTCTGGAGAGCTCCCGGAAACTCTGGAAGCGGTCCTCTATTTCAAGGAGGTCGAGTGCGGCAATCTTTTCGGTTCCGAATTTCTCGACACAGAAGCTCGCCATGGCGCTTCCGTAGAGAACAGCGCGACGCATTTCGACGTCACTCATGCTCTCGCATCTGGCGAGATGACCGATAAAGCCTCCGGCAAAGGTGTCGCCGGCACCTGTCGGGTCATAGATCGACTCGAGCGGATATGCAGGAGCCGAGAAGATCCCGCTTTCGGTAAAGAGCAGTGCGCCGTGTTCGCCTTTTTTAATAATCAGTGTTTTCGGGCCCATACCGCGGATGATTCGGGCGGCCTTGACCAGATTTGGTTCGCCAGCCAGAATTCTGGCCTCGCTGTCATTGATAATGAAGATATCGATGCGCTCGAGGGTTCTTTTGAGCTCTTCAGGTTTTCCTTCAATCCAGAAATTCATGGTGTCCATAATGACCAGCTTCGGTTTGCTTATCTGATCAAGGACCTTCAGCTGAAGCTCCGGGTCGATGTTGCCGAGGCAGACAAACTCTGCGTCGCGGTAGTGATGCGGGACGACAGGGTCGAAATCGGCAAAGACGTTGAGCTGGGTGTCGAGCGTGTCGCGGGTGTTCATGTCATAATGATACCTGCCTCTCCAGCGGAAGGTCTTGCCAGTGTCGACTTTCTGAATCCCTCTGGTATCGATATCCCGGGAGTGGAGAAGCTGGAAGTGCTCCTCGCCAAAATCAGAGCCGACGACGCCGACAAGCTTCACTTTCTCTGTGAAATAGCTTGCAGAGAGGGCGATATAGGTTGATGATCCTCCAAGGGTGTTGTCCGAGCGCCCGAAAGGGGTTTCGATATCGTCAAAAGCGAGAGATCCGACAATGAGAATTGACATGGCCCGATTGTGGTTTTGGTTTATGGGAAATTACCGAAGATACGTTTTTAGCAGGTTTTTTTATGGGAGCTCCGGAAGTTCAAACAGGAAGCACTCTCCCGGTCGGCAGCTGACTTCAAGCCGATGATCGCTTATCGAATAGGCCTTGCCGCTGATGAGCTCAGAGAGCGGAGCACTCTTCATGCTGAATTCCAGAGAGCCGGTTCTCTGTTCATGGACGTTGCTGTTTCCTACAAAGAGCAAGGTGCGACCGCCGGAACTTCTCATGACGGCAAAGAGCTCCTGTTCACTCACATAGGGAATGGTCATCGATCCCGGCTCGCCAGCCAGTACAAGATCGATGTAGCGGCTTCGGATATCGAGCACTCTCTTGATATAGGCGTTAAGTGGTTCAAGGCCGTTGCTGCCAGACCAGTCATAGGCGAATGCACTGAACAGCGGAAGTTTTTCCGGAGGATAGAGCTCCCTGTCCTCTTCGCGGAAATTGAGCCCGAGGTTTACCGGATGCCATTCGCAAAGCTCCATGCCAGACTGGAGAAAGGGTATCGCCGGAAGTATGGCGCTGAGGGTAAAGATAAAAACCGAGTGGTTACGACCGGCCAGCTGACGAGGGTAACGGAAGCAGACTCTGGGAGTGTTGTGGTTCTCTCCTGTGCCGAAGAAAGGGAGCGCGACGCCGGTTTTGTTCAGGTAGTTCAGCAGGCCCCTGATGAAGACGATATCATGGATGACGAAAGGCAGTGAACCGAAGACGGCATCGAACCCTTCGTCACGAATAGAGAGTGTCGGGTCGAAGTTTTCATCCCAGAATGCAAAATCAGGCTGCCCGGCTCTGGCTTTTCGGACTATTGTCTTTTTGAGGAGGGAGGGGAGCGCGTGGCCCATATCGATCATCGCTCCGTCTATGGCGTACCTCTCCTGATAATCGGGTATGATTCCGGAGATCTCCTCCCAAAGCGGAGTGTTGAATGTTTCCGGATCGTCAAGCGCAGTATCGTACATCCTGATAGTGTTGTAGGCGATGTAGTTGAACGCTTCATGGTCGTGCATCTTCAGGTAGGTCACATCGGTCCATGGTGGCTGACGGTCATCGGGGGGCCAGTCAGAGAACGCGCTTGCAAGTCTGCACGGAGTGCCATCACTTCCGGAGGCATGAAGTGAGCCATCTGCTTGACGCTCAACACCTACAGGCTGTGGGAGGAACTGCCGGCGATATGACTCGGAGGGTGCGGGGAGGTTATGCAGCTCATGGCGATCTACCACCTCAAAAATCCTGTTGAGCGTATCCTGGTCAAATCCGGGAGGGCCGTAACTGCTGGTCGTAGCATCGTCCCGCAACCAGTAAAACCAGTCAGGATGCTCTTTGACCCAGCTGCTGTCAATAGATGCGGTCCTGAAAACAAATTCGAAGACCACCTTGATTCCAAGCAGGTGGGCAGCCTCGACAAAAGCCTTGAGAAGCTCTTCCGCCGAAAGCCTGAGTGCAGGTTCGGCAAGCATCGGGTCGAGCTTGTGCGGATCGCGGACGGCATAGGGTGAACCAAGCGAGCCCTTCCGGCACTCCGATCCGATTTCGGTGAGCGGCAGGAGATAGAGCGTATTGACGCCGAGATTCTTGATATAAGGGAGTAGTGCTATCGCCTTGAGGAGTGTCCCTGTCTCTCTGAAGCCCGATTCGAGAGGTTCTGTTGAGATTACCCCGTCACCGTTATGATCAAAGGCGGCTGTCAGGCGCACAAAAAGGTTGTAGACAACGGCATGGCGCTTCCAGTCGGCTGCATCCATGGGATTCGGCCGGAGGGTATCAGCCTGAAGCAGGCCTTTGATGATAGTTCCGTAGTACTCGGAGGGGTTGACGCTTTCGGTGGGGGATTCTTTTCCGGTCCAGATTCCGGGTACCGTGTAGCTGCTTTCTTTTATGGGCTTGTCCAGGCTTTCAAGTGCCTGAAGAAGCAATGAGAGGTGAGTTTTCTGCAACGTTCAGCTTTGTTTTCGGGAGATAGCAAGAAGATAATTATAATAGTGAAGGCAATGTACTAAAGATATTCCATCTCTTCATGAAGAACATCCTTATAAACGTTGAATATGACGGCACATCCTTTGCGGGATGGCAACGGCAACCCGGCGGTATCCTTACCGTTCAGGGCGAGCTAGAGGCTGCACTCCACAGAATCCTTCAGGAAAGCATCACTCTTGCCGCCTCCGGAAGAACCGACAGCGGAGTTCACGCCCGGGCCCAGACGGTCACTTTTACTACGGCCTCATCGATGGAGCTTTCAAGAATGGTTCATTCACTCAACTGCCTTCTTCCTCAGACTGTGAGAGTCTTCGATCCGATTGAAGTCCCCTCCGGTTTTCATGCCCGCTTCAGTGCCAAAGAGCGTCAATACAGGTATTTCCTTCTTGAAGAGCCCTCTGCCATCTACGGCCGCTTTGCAGGCTGCTCCAATGCAAAACTTGATCTCGACGTCATGAAGGAGTTTGCTTTGGAGGTTATTGGCATTCACGATTTCAGCGCATTTGCAAGGGAGGATCGCGACAGCGCCGGAAGTATCTGCGATGTCCGCTCATGCTCCTGGCGCCGTCAAGGCCGTTTTCTTGTTTTCCGTATAGCGGCGAACCGTTTTCTCAGAAGCATGGTGCGATACCTGGTCAACGCAATGATTCGAGGCGGCAAAGGCGATCTTTCCAAGAGTGATTTCACCGCCATGCTCAACTCCTCGAAGCTTGATTCTTCTCTCTCTCCTGCATCTGCATCAGGCCTTTTCCTCTGGGAGGTAACCTATTAGAGCTCGGGCACAGCTAAAATCTGTTATTGTATTCGTCAGGAACCTTTTTTATGTTATCTGTTCATGTTGGTTATTGCTCATTCAGCAATGATCATAAGTATTCCCTCCCCAAAAGGATCTGTCGCTTGTGAAAATCAAGTCCAAAGCCATACGTTTCAAAGTGCTCCTTGCGGTGCTCTTTTTCCAGATGACGCCGCTCTCTCTCCCCGCAGCGGAGCCTGCATCACCGGAAAAGGACTCCATCAAAAGGTCATCTGTTTCTGATATTCTGGACAGTCTCGTTAATGTGACCTACTTTAAGGATGAGCATTTTGCCCCTCCTTCGAAAGAGAGCGACAGGAATGGATACCCCGCCAACTTCGTCCCCCAGTTCAGTGACTCCGTCTATGCCGCGCGAATCACCGCCCTCGGAAAGAAAACCCCGTTCAACCTTGTCTACAATCAGCATGTCCGGGGATTCATAAGGATTTATTCGGTTGACAAACGCAACCTCACAGCCAAAATTCTCGGCCTGACGAAGATCTATTTCCCTCTTTTTGAGGAGAAGCTTGACGCGTACAATATTCCTCTCGAGATGAAGTATCTGGCTATTGTAGAGTCCGCCCTCAATCCTACGGCCGTCTCTCCGGCTGGTGCAAGGGGACTCTGGCAGTTCATGTACGGCACGGGAAAGATGTATGGCATGCAATCGACATCCTTCATCGAGGACCGGTATGATCCTGAAAAGGCGACGGTTGCGGCCTGCCGTCTTCTTCGGGACCTGCACAACATCTATGGCGACTGGTTTCTGGCGCTTGCGGCTTATAACTCCGGGCCTGGCAATGTCAACAAAGCAATCAGGCGTGCAGGCGGTGTGAAGAATTACTGGGCGATATGGGACTATCTGCCGGCAGAGACAAGGGGCTATGTGCCTGCCTTCATTGCCGTCAACTACATCATGAACTACTATGGGGAGCACAATATACGCCCTGTCGAGCCTGGATACCTCTACAATGATATCGATACGCTGAGAACTTCCCGTGCGCTCTCATTCGAACAGATCAATGAAACCTTGGGCGTTCCCGTTCGTGATCTCCAGTTTCTTAATCCCCAGTACAAGCTCGGCATCATTCCCTCGGCAGGGAGTTCCAGCAACGTTCTCAGGATGCCGAGAAAGTACATATCCCTTTTTCAGAAAAGGGAGCAGGATGTCTATGCATACAAGTCACCGAAGACTCTTGAGCGCGAACAGTTGCTGGCAAGGGCTGAAGCACTCAGGGGTGGGCGCACAGGCGGTGGAGAGGGAGCCGAGAAGACTCATATTGTTCAGCAGGGAGAGACGCTCGGATCCATTGCAAGACTCTATCGTGCCTATATAAGCCAGCTTATCGCATGGAATAACCTGAAGGACCCTGAGGTGACCCCTGGCCAGAAACTTATTGTTTTCGCTGGCAATGAGAGTGGTGGAAATGGTGACGCGGAGGGTGAGTCAAGGTCATCGCGCATCAAGGTTATCCAGTTGAAACATAAGGTCGGCAAGGGTGAGACGCTCTTTTCGATCGCCAAAAGGTACGGGACATCTGTTCAGCGCATCAAGGAGCTTAATCATATCGAGGGACGCAAAGGGATTTCGACCGGCCAGCGCATCAAAATAGAGAAAGAGGTTGTCGCTGCTGCACCTCGACACTCCGGGCGCTCAGCTTCAATGAAGGGGTCAAAAGCCAAAAAGGGAAGACAGTCTGCAGCTAAACACAAGAAGCGCAAGCGTTGAACGCTCTCTCCGGATTGCTATTTTTGTGGCTTTTCAGGTGCGCTATTGAATGATATATTTATTATCTTACGGCTCGTTATACCGCAAGGCTGGTGAGAAGAAAGTTCGGAAAAGCTGCTTTAGTTCAATAATTCTTTAATTGAGAATCATTAAAACGTATGCGTAATATCATTTTTACCGGAAAGGGTGGTGTTGGTAAAACCTCTGTCGCTGCCGCAACCGCTCTTAGAGCAGCAGATATGGGTTACAAGACCCTTATCATGTCAACTGATCCGGCCCACAGCCTGGGTGACTCACTTGATGTCCAGCTCGGACCCTCTCCTATTAAAGTAGCCGAAAACCTCTGGGGGCAGGAGGTCAGCGTTTTTGGTGACCTGAATCTTAACTGGGATGTCGTCAGGGAGCATTTCGCATCACTGATGGAGGCACGTGGCATTGAAGGTGTTTACGCGGAGGAAATGGGCGTACTTCCCGGGATGGAGGAGCTCTTCTCCCTCTCCTATATCAAAAGGTATAATGAAGAACAGAAGGATTTTGATCTTCTCGTCGTCGACTGCGCGCCAACTGGTGAAACCCTTCGCCTGCTTTCGCTTCCTGAAACGTTCGGCTGGTTTATCAAGCTGATCCGCAATGTCGAGAAGTTCATGGTCAAGCCGGTTATCAGGCCGCTCTCCAAGAAAATCAAGAAGATTGATGACTTCGTCGCTCCTGTGGAGGTTTACGACAAGGTCGACAACCTCTTCTCATCCACAGAAGGCATCATCGATCTGCTTGCCGACGGTTCCAAGACGACCATGCGCCTTGTCATGAACCCGGAAAAGATGGTCATCAAGGAGTCGATGCGCGCATTGACCTACCTCAACCTCTACGGCATCACTGTCGATCGCATCACCATCAACCGCGTCATGCCTGACCAGAGCCCGGATCCCTACTTCCAGAAATGGCGTTCCATCCAGCAGAAATATATTGAGCAGATTCAGGAAGCCTTCGCTCCTATTCCAATTGCCGAGGTTCCGCTTTTCGACGACGAGGTTGTCGGACTCGCAATGCTGCGCAGGGTAGGCGAGAGGGTCTACGGCGACAGCAATCCGCTCGACATCTGCTTCAAGGAGAACCCGATTGACATCAAGAAGGTTTCGGATGGTCACTACAAGGTACGCGTCCGTCTTCCTTTCATGGAGAACATGGGACTCGAGCCGAAAATCCTCAAGCTTGGCGATGATCTTACCATCCGCATCGGTGACTACCAGAAGGTTGTCGCCCTGCCGATCTTCCTTGCTGGCATGGAGTCTACCGGCGCATCCTACGAAGACAAATGGCTGAGCATTGATTTTGCAAAGGGGTGAGACTCTCAGTCGAAAAATGAATAATAAAAAACCTGCCAGATGGCAGGTTTTTTATTGTCCTGAAATACCGGAGGCGTCTCTTACAGGGAGACGAGGCAAGCGCTTGACACCCCATTGACAGTTCGGACCTGGCCAAGAAGTTCCTGCGTCACTTCACCGTCGACGACGATAGCCGTCATCGCCTCTTTCTTCTCCTCATCCCTCGAAAGGGCGATGTAAGCCACATTCAGGTTGTGCTGAAGCAGAATCTGGGTGACATTGGCAATCACGCCCGGCTTGTCGGCGTTGTTATAGATGATGATGTTTCCCTCAGGCTTGAATTCAACCAGGAAACGATCAATCATGACGATTCGGATCTCCTTGTCGCCAAAGACTGTTCCGCCAATCATCCTCTTTGCAGAGCCGTTTTCAAGCTCAACACGGATCAGATTGGTGTAATCGGGGTTTTCCTTCTCAAACTTCTGTTCAAGGCTGATGCCGCAATCCTTGGCCATCGTGAAGGCATTGATATAGTTGGTCTCTTTTGCGTGACGTACATCAAGAAATCCTTTCAGCGCGGCAGCGGTTATAACCTCATTAAACTTCTGGAGAAACTCTCCGGATGTTGTGACGGTCATTTTGCTTGCATCCTTGGCAGCAAGCTGGGCGAGCGTGGCCCCGAGCTTTTCGGCGAGAGCGAGGTAGGCTCTTACTCCGGGGGCCTGGGCGAGTTCGACAGCCGATGCGTTGACTGCCCCCTCAAGCTTGCCCGATCGTTTCCACGCAACAATCTGTTCGGCAATCTGAACAGCGACCTTCTCCTGTGCCTCACTAGTCGATGCCGCAATGTGCGGAGTGGCAATAATCCGGTCGAGCTTCAACAGCGGGTTGTCAGGATTGACCGGCTCTGTTTCGAACACATCGAGCGCAGCAGCAGCTACTCTTCCCGACGCTATGGCCTCGACAAGATCGGCCTCATTAATGATACCTCCTCTGGCGCAATTGACGATGATGACTCCCTGTTTCATCAGGTCGAAGGTATCGCGCGAAAGAAGGTTGCGTGTTGATTCGTTGAGCGATGAGTGGATGGTGATGAAGTCCGCCCGGATGAAGTTCTCGTGAAGGGGAAGAAGCTCGATATTGAGATGTGCGGCATATTCATCAGGAATCATAGGGTCGTAGGCGATGGTTTTCATGCCGAAAGCCTGCATTCTTTTGGCTACTTCACGACCGATCTTGCCGAGTCCGATAATGGAGAGGGTTTTGCCTTCGAGTTCAACGCCGGTGAATCTCTTCTTGTTCCAGTTACCCTGCTTCAAGTCAGCGGTCGCCTGGGGGATAAGGCGTGCTGCAGAGAGCATCATGGCACATGCATGTTCAGCTGCAGAGATGGTATTGCCTCCAGGGGTATTCATCACAATGACCCCGTTGCGTGTAGCTGCCTCAATGTCGATATTGTCGACCCCGGCTCCGGCCCTTCCGATCAATTTGAGATTCGGGGCGTACTGAAGAATTTCTGCAGTGACCTTGGTTGCGCTTCTGACAATCAGCTTGTCAAAGCCTCCGATGATCTCTTTGAGTTCCTCTTTGGTGATTTTCGGTTTCTCGGTCACCTGAAACCCGTTTTGAGCAAGGATTTGACCGCATTGACTGTCAACGCCGTCAGTGATCAGTACTTTCATGTTCTTTCTGGATTAGGATTGCCCGGGTGACTTCGCATCTTCCGGGGCGATTAACGTTCACTTTGCATCTTGATTGGTATAATATATTTTTTTAAAGCTATTAGACTGCAGAAAATCGTGCGTTCCCTTGTTCCCCTCTCCCTTTGCCTTTATCGGTTATTCCTGCATCACCCCTTGCTTATTTAATAAGCCGCAAGCCGATTATATATTGCGGTTTTTTTTATCTTGCAGGCATTGAATTTCATTGATATTACTATTGTTTACAAGCTGATGGAACAGTTACACGACCTTAGGGTTTCACGAATCATCCGTCTCTCTTCACCAAAGGCGCTCAAGGAGAAGCTTCCGGTTGACGAAAGGGTTGCCGAAACGGTTGTTAGCGGGCGGCGTGAAGTCGAAAATATATTGACGGGCAAGGACAGCCGGATGCTGGTCATCGTTGGGCCATGTTCGATTCATGACGAGACGGCTGCCCTGGAGTATGCTGCAAAACTCGCCGTGCTCCAGCGCGAACTTCAGGAGGATCTCTGCATCCTGATGCGGGTCTATTTTGAAAAACCCCGCACAACCGTAGGATGGAAGGGGTTCATTAATGATCCTCATCTTGACGACACCTATGACATTGAGCATGGCCTCTACCATGCCAGAAAGCTTCTGATTGCAATCAATGAGCTCGGCCTCCCGGCGGCTACCGAGTTTCTTGACCCCATTACCCCTCAGTATGTCGCTGACGTTGTCAGCTGGGCGGCGATTGGTGCCCGGACGATAGAGTCCCAGACCCATCGACAGATGGCCAGTGGACTCTCCATGCCTGTCGGCTTCAAGAACTCTACCGACGGAAGGATTAATGTCGCCGTTGACGCGATCCGTTCAGCCATGTCCCCCCACAGCTTCCTTGGCATTGATCAGGAGGGTCGCAGCAGTGTCATCACTACGAAAGGCAACCCCTTCGGCCATCTCGTGCTCAGGGGCGGAGAGAAGCCGAATTACGACGCCCAAAGCATCGCGCTTGCCGAATCCTGGATTGAAAAAGCAGGGCTTGAGCAGTCTCTTCTTGTCGATTGCAGTCATGCGAACTCCGGCAAAAAGCACCAGCAGCAGCTGAAGGTTTGGGAGGATATTCTCGCGCAGAAGGAAGCAGGCAACAAAAGCATTGCCGGTGTCATGATCGAGAGCAATATCTGTGAAGGCAACCAGCCGTTCCCTGAAGATCCCGACAAGCTTCGCTATGGCGTGTCGATTACCGACGAATGCATATCCTGGGTAGAAACCGAACGGATGCTTCGCCAAGGCGCTGCGGTCATGCACAAGCTCATCGGCCCAGATCGCTCGTTATAAGTGGTGCTTTGAGCCCGTTTTTTCCTATAATCAGCGCGTGGTGCTTCACGCATGCATGCCTTAACGTCAGGGGAGTGGATCATGGCTATAGAGATCAGGCAGGTTAAGAGCAAAAAGGAGCGCAAGGAGTTCATCCGCTTTGCGTGGAAGATCTACCGCAACGACCCTGAACTCAATCGAAACTGGGTGCCTCCAGTTATCGATGACTACATGAAAACGCTTGATACAGAGGCATTCCCGCTCTATGAGCATGCCGACCTTGCAATGTTTACGGCTTGGAAGGATGGCCTCATGGCTGGAACTATTGCGGCCATTGAGAATCGCCGGCACAATGAGACCCACGCAGACAAGGTCGGTTTCTGGGGCTTTTTCGAGTGCATCAACGACCAGTCTGTTGCTGACGCACTCTTCAGTGCAGCTGCAACCTGGCTGAAGAAAAAAGGGCTCAACGCGATGCGCGGTCCGATAAGCCCCTCAATGAACGACCAGTGCGGCATGCTGACGCTCGGTTACGACAGCCCGCCGGTCTTTCTCATGCTTTATAACCCGCCATACTACAACGATCTTGTAATCCGCTACGGCCACCGGGTAGGCCAGGAGCTGCTTGCCTGGTATATCGACCAGAAGATCATCGATATCGATCGGCTCCGGCGAATTGCCGAACATGTGATGAAGCGGGAGAAGCTCTCGATCAGGATTTTGAATATGAAGGATTTCGATCGGGAAATCGACAGGATCAGGGATATATACAACAAGGCCTGGGAGAAAAACTGGGGATTTGTGCCTATGACCGACAAGGAGTTCAACTTCCTTGCCCATAGCCTCAAGCCCCTTGCCAACCCGAACTACATCTACTTTGTCGAGGACGAAAACAAGAGGGCTATCGGCTTCTCTCTTTCACTTCCCGATATCAACCAGGCATTGAAGCATGTTGACGGCAACCCGTTTTCGCCGCTTGGGCTCATAAAATACCTCTGGTACAGCCGGAAAATCTCGATGGTGCGCACCATAACCATGGGCGTGCTCCCCGAGTACCGCAGCAAGGGGGTCGACAGCATTCTCAATACGCATATTGCTGATTACGGAGGCAAGCATGGTGTCTTTTCGAGCGAGATGAGCTGGGTGCTCAAATCAAACGAGGCGATGAGCAAGCTGGCAAAAGTGATCGGAGGGGTGCCCTACAAGGAGTATGTCATCTACGAAACCGATATCTGAGCACTCTGTCACTGTAATAATCCACCAAATAAAAAAGAGGCCGTTGTTGAAACGACCTCTTTTTATTTTACCCCTAACGGAACGAAAGAACAACAGACAGACCCTGTTTAGAACGATGCCATGAAGACAAGGTTTGATTTCTCGGTTACCGGATTGTAGACATAAGAACCGGTATACTTGTCCTTGGCTACAGAGAAGCCGACATTGACAAGGCCGAGGCGTGTTGATGTTGATCCGGCATAGTAGTTCTCGTTTCCTGCACCAGCAACCACTTTAGCAGCGTAGCCATCCTTGTCGTAGACCTTGTAGCCAGCTTCGAAGTATTTGGCGTTCTTGGTCTCTAAACCTGCGACATTGATTGCTGCAAGCAGGCTGAGGTTATCCTTTGCGTAAGCTGCGCTGACCTCCACCGTGTTCGGGCCGTCATTGGTGAAGTCAAAGCTTCTGATTTCAGAGCCTTCAGTCAAAGTCGGAATGTAGTAATTGGTAACAGTAAAGCTCAAGTCTCCGACAGGAACTGTTGCATAGAGATCAACCTCCTGATAGCGATATTTGCTTGCAGTTGTATTGGCACTAATGGCATAAGAGCCCCAAGCTCCGACAACAATGCCGCTATCCTTGAAGGTGTAGGAAATTGCTGGCTGTACGGCAGGGGAGTCACCGAATTCCGAACCTCTGAACATGTAGCTGCTGACAAGATCGGCGCCGATCTTGAAGTCAGCGGCCTGTGCTGCGGTCGCGGTACCTGCGCTAAGAGCAAGGGCGAGGGTTAAAAACTTTGCTGTTTTTTTCATTGAGTATCTCCTGTTTCTGTTTTATTTATTGGGGTTTTGTCTTTCATCACTTTTTCGACCCCCTGCAAATCCGAAGACCTTTAGAGAGTCATCACCAGTAATGTAAATAATTTATTAGAAAATACAAAATAGTAATAATTGTTAAGGCTGAAATGCTGCAAAAATTAAATAATTAATGCGGCCAAATATTCTGGATGCCCTTGTCATCGGCGCCGCTTCGTTGTACATTTGTTTTTATTCCTCTGATGTTGCATTCGCCTCTATATGCAGAGATGCGCTAAAATAGTCACCAGGAGCAGCTACGGCGAGTACGCTGCGGTTCACCAGTTTCTTGAGGCGTTTTTTTGTCGCGAGCGCTACAGCTCCCGGTTTAGCGAAAGGCTCCACCTTGCAATGAAAGAGGCTTTTGTCAACGCCGTAAGGCACGGCAACAGGGGAGTTGAGGATTTGAGTGTCGGCCTTTCACTTTCAGCTTCAGCTGCAAGCCTGGTTGCCAGCATAACCGATTGCGGATGCGGATTTGACCTCGAGGCGATTCCTGACCCACGCAATCATGCACAGCTTTCCGGAAGAGGGATTTTCATTATCAGAAGTATCGCCGAGATTATCGGACTGGAGCGAACCTCAAGGAGCTTCACCATGCTCCTGCGCTCCACACCCTACTGACCCGGCTTCACGCTTATGGCTCTGTTATTTATCAACCAATAAGGAAACACAAATGGATTTATCGCGAAGTGCGGCATGGAGTGCTCTTGTCTCCCACCGCCAGGAGATCGACAAACTGCAGATGAGAGATGTTTTTCAGAGTGATGGCGAGCGGTTCAGCCGTTTTTCCATCCCCTGTGGCGACATGCTGCTTGACTATTCCAAAAACAGAGTCACTTCGCGAACCATTGAGCTGCTTCTTGAGCTCGCAACGAATGCAGGACTTGAAGAAAAAAGAGATCGGATGTTCTCTGGCGAAGAGGTCAATTTCACGGAACACCGCGCGGTACTTCATACGGCACTGCGCCGACCTGCCGGCACACCCTTCATTATTGACGGCCTTGACATCTCCTTTGAGATTGCCGACGTCCTCAGCCAGATGAAAACCTGCTGCGAGCGTGTTATCGGCGGCGAGTGGAAAGGCTACACGGGCAAGCCGATGACCGATGTGGTAAACATCGGTATCGGTGGTTCGGATTTAGGACCATACATGGTGACAGAAGCGTTGCGGCCTTTTGCTCACGGAGGACTCCAGGTTCATTTTATCTCCAACATTGACGGCACGCACGTCTCCGAAACACTGAAAGGACTCAATCCTGAAACCACTCTTTTCATTATTGCCTCCAAAACATTTACGACACAGGAGACCCTGACAAACGCTATATCAGCAAGGGAGTGGTTCCTCAGACGTGCCGGAGATGAGTCCTGCATAGCCAAGCATTTTATTGCCGTATCGACAAACAGGGCAAAGGTTGTTGAGTTCGGTATCGATGAGGCTAACATGTTCCGCTTCTGGGACTGGGTTGGCGGACGCTACTCCCTCTGGTCTTCAATCGGACTCTCCATCGCACTCTATCTTGGATTTGCGCGTTTCGAGGAGCTGCTTCGTGGAGCTCACGCCATGGATGAGCACTTCAGAACAGAGCCCCTTGAAGTGAACATCCCGGTTGTGCTCGCCCTTCTGGGTATCTGGTACAATAACTTTTTTGATGCCCAGTCCCATGCGGTAATCCCTTACGACCAATACCTCCATCGCTTTCCCGCATATCTGCAGCAGCTCGATATGGAGAGCAACGGCAAGCGGGTAGACCGTTTTGGCCAAAGCGTCAGCTATGCGACCGGTCCGGTGATATGGGGTGAACCGGGCACCAACTCCCAGCACGCATTTTTCCAGCTTCTGCATCAGGCCCCAGGCTTCATTCCTGCAGACTTCATTGTTCCGCTGAAAAGCAAAAACCCGATTGGGGAGCATCACGACATCCTTCTGGCAAACTGTTTTGCACAGACCGAGGCGCTCATGAAAGGCAAGAATGAGCAGGAGGTGCGCCTTGAGCTTGAAGCTGCCGGATGCAGTGCGGCTGAGATTGAGATGCTTCTTCCTCACAAGGTCTTCCCGGGAAATCGGCCAACCAATACCATTCTCTTCAGCGAGCTCACTCCCTTTAACCTTGGAAGTCTCATTGCAATGTATGAGCACAAGGTGTTTGTCCAGGGAGTCATCTGGGAGATCAACTCATTCGACCAGTGGGGGGTAGAGCTTGGCAAGCAGCTCGCCAAGGCGATATTCCCCGAACTTCAGGGAGAGGGAGAGGTAAGCGGCCACGACTGTTCGACTAACGCGCTCATCAACCGCTATCGTGAAGCCCGCATAAAGAATATGCGTGACCCTGGCTCTCAGCTCTCGTTTTTCGGCTGAGCCCGAGAGTCTCCTCCGTTCGGAGAAAACAACCATAAAAAGAAAAGCCGCCCTGTATAAAGAGCGGCTTTTCTTTTTTGAAAGGGAAGAGCTGACAGCAGATCAATCCTTGTTATACATGGAGTCATCTCCACTCTCTCCGGTACGTATACGGTAGGACTCTTCAATGTTCCAGACGAAGATCTTTCCGTCGCCGATTTCACCGGTATAGGCTGCTTTAAGAAGACAGTCCACGGTTTTTTTGAGATTGATGTCGCGAACAACGATTGAGAGTGTCAAGCGCGAGATGTAATCGGTATCGGCTGAGCCGCGGAATACATCCTTCTTCTTCCTTTCGTTTCCGACGCCATGGGTCTCGAAGTAGGTGAAAAAGTCAATATCGATTTCATGCAGGGCCTTTTTTACCTCTTCGAATTTGGAGCGCCTTATAATGGCTTCTATTTTTTTCATAATCTAAATGTTTACGATTTAGAGATTCTCCTTCAGAGCGGATGCCGCATAACGAGTCGGTTGCAGCATCCACTCTGTGTGGATTTAAAGTTAATCGGTGTATGCCTCAGCACCGTGTTCGAATACATCAAGACCGCCGACGCCGGTTTCACCTTCAGGCTCAACTCGCAGCTTGAACGGATAGGGAAGCTTGTTGATTGTCCACATCAGAACAATTGCCACAACAAACGTGGTAACCGTGATGATGCCGTTTCCGATAAACTGGGCAATAAATACATTCCATCCGCCACCGTAGAAGAGTCCGGTTACAGGAGCTGCATTGTCAGGGCCGATTGGCGTTGAGCATCCGTACTGTCCGGTTGCGAACAGGCCGATGGCCCAGGTTCCGAATATGCCGTTGAGTCCATGGACAGGCACAGCGCCGACCGGGTCATCAATTCTAAGATACTCAAGAAGGTAGATGCCGCCAAAGACTATTAAGCCTGCGATAAGACCGATCACGATCGATCCGCCTGGGGAAACCCAGTAGCATGGGGCCGTGATGGCAACCAGACCGCCAAGGAGTCCGTTGACAGAAAAGCCGACGTCAAATTTGCCTTTGAAGGAGCCGAAGTAAAATGCTGCAAACATTGCGCTCAATGCGCCGCCGCAAGCTGCAAGGGTGGTGTTGGCAGCAACACGGCCAATACCAGCTGCATCAAGAGCAGAGAGCGTGCTGCCGGGGTTGAATCCATACCAGCCGAACCAGAGAAGGAATGCACCGGTGACTGCAACAGGAAGGTTGTGAGCTGCAGGCAGACCACCTCTCTCCTTGTCGTCCCTCAAAAATACGCGACCGATACGAGGTCCGAGAACAATTGCACCGGCGAGTGAAACAACGCCGCCAATCGTGTGAACAACCGTCGACCCTGCAAAGTCACGGAAAGGGTTGCCGAGCTCAGGAAGAAAATTTCCCTTTGAACCCATGACGGCAAGAAAACCATCAGGACCCCATGCCCAGTGACCGATGATTGGATAGATGAAAGCCGTCACGCCGATGCTGTAGAGAATGTCGCCGCGGAAACTGGTACGACCAATCATGGCGCCGGAGGTAATGGTAGAAGCGGTATCAGCAAAGGCAAACTGGAAGATCCAGTGAGCAAGAAGTGCGATGCCAGTGCTTCCATATGTTTCCGGAGCACCCTGCAGGAAGAACCAGTGCTGTCCGATGAAGCCGCTGCCTTCGCTGAACATGAAGGCGTACCCGATTGCCCAGAAAGAGATGCCGCAGATGGCGGTATCCAGAACGCACTCAAGCAGGACGTTGACAGTTTCGCGCTTTCTTGCGAAGCCTGCTTCAAGCATGACAAAACCTGCCTGCATGCCAAAAACAAGGAAT
This sequence comes from Chlorobiaceae bacterium, assembly GCA_037142155.1. Lineage (GTDB taxonomy): Bacteria > Bacteroidota > Chlorobiia > Chlorobiales > Chlorobiaceae > Chlorobium. Next base: position 6,950 of record JBAXBE010000004.1, on the reverse strand, counting down.
GCTGCCACAAGGGTCCATACCGTGTTGATGGAATTGACCAGCTTGGTTTCGGCAGGAGTAAATGCATCGGCAGCGAAAGCCGGCATGCCCATAGCTCCTGTCAGGGTCGACATGCCCAGAAGGACAAGAAAGAGACCTATCATCTTACCGGCAAAAATGGTAGCACCAAGTTTCCAGTTTTTTTTCTTTGACATGTTCTCCCCGATTCGAGAGAAGTAGTCACCCCTTCCGGGGCTCAAAGCTGCTGTTTTCATAGTGTATTTTTTTTGATTAGTGAATGTTTGGAAAGACTGCATTTAAGAACGGGAGACTCAGGCATGAAACCTTGTTACAGTTGATTGGGGTTAATTATTAAGGCACAATCAAAAAGTAATAGAATTTATTTAATAAAAAAAGACAAAAGCGTGAAAAATCTTAGTTTTCTGACTTTTTTGTATAAAAAATGACGGCAGGCGGCTCAGGCTACCGAAAATTATTAAGCGGTTCACTCTTGGGGGAGTGCTCTTTGAGGGAAGTGAAAGCTGTACGGCAAAAAAAAGAAAAGCCCCGGCAATTGGCTTATTGCGGGGCTTTCATGCGGAATGGGCAAGGAGTATTGGGCTTTTTACCTACAGGCCGTTCCTCTCGAAAATGATATCGACGCTTGATTTCAGCTTGCCGAGAATGGTCTCAAAGCTGAACAGCTCGCCTATCTCCTCTCTTGAGATGTGTTTCAGGAGCTCCTCATCCTTGAGTACAAGGTCGCGAAGGTGAACCTTTGTCGACCAGCTCTCCATGGCGTTGCGCTGAACAAGACGGTAGGCATCCTCACGGGTCAGCCCTTTTGCTGTAAGGGCGAGCAGGAGCGTTTGCGAGGTGGTAAGACCGTATGAGGAGTTGAAGTTCTCCTCCATCCGCTCAGGGTAGACAAGGAGTGTGTCGAGGGCATCGCTGAAGGTGCGAAGCATATAGCAGAGCGCCGTTGTGGAGTCGGGCATGATGATCCGCTCGACAGAGGAGTGGGATATGTCACGCTCGTGCCAGAGGGCGACATTCTCCATGGCGGCAAGGGAGTTGGAGCGGACAACGCGCGCAAGACCGGTAAGGCGCTCAAAGGTAATCGGGTTGCGCTTGTGGGGCATCGCAGAACTGCCTTTCTGCCCCTTGCTGAAGAACTCCTCAGCCTCGCGGACCTCAGTTCGCTGAAGGTGACGAAGCTCGACAGAGAACTTTTCGATAGAGGAGGCGATAATGGCCAGGGTGGTTGCGAATTCAGCATGGCGGTCACGCTGGAGGATTTGAGTCGAGATAGTCGAAGGCTTCAGGCCGAGCTTCTGGCAGACAGCGGCTTCGATTGTCGGGGAGAGATGCTGGTAGGTCCCGACGGCTCCGGATATCTTTCCGACAGAGACGGTTTCAACGGCCCGTTTCATCCGCTCAAGATTGCGCAGCATCTCCTGATGCCAGAGGAGAAGCTTCAGGCCGAAGGTGGTCGGCTCGGCATGAATGCCATGAGTCCTGCCCATTTCAACCGTATACTTGAACTCCTGTGCTCTTTTTGCAAGTACCTCGACCAGCCTCTCGATATCAGCAAGCAGGATTTTGCCGGCATCACGCATCTGCATGGCAAGGCAGGTATCGACGACATCGGAGGAGGTGAGCCCTTCGTGGATGTAGCGTGAGTCGGGCCCGACATATCCGGCAACGTTGGTCAGAAATGCTATGACGTCATGCTTGGTCTCCTTCTCGATCTCAAGAATCTCCCCGACATTGAACGATGCCTTTTCCTTGATAGTGGTGAGCGCATCTAGAGGGACCATACCGGCTTCCATGCGAGCTTCTACTGCGGCAATTTCGAGCTGGAGCCATCTCTGGAATTTCGCCTCTTCAGTCCAGATTGCCGAAATGTCCCGGGGGGAGTAACGTGGTATCAAGGTAGGGTGGGTTTAAGATTAGTTTGCAGAGTGATTGTTTTTCAAAACGTCAATATAATGAGCTCTAGCTGGAAATGCCACTCTTTCTGGTCGTGCACCTTCATTGCGCGTCCGGCTTTAGTCCGCCCTCCTGCATCTGACGGTAGAAGGTTCTGACAAAATCGAGCGCGGCATCCCGGTCGTAGGGAATCAGACCGTCGATAACGGCATTTTCCATCGCTTTCTTTATTATGCCAACAACTTTTCCCGGAGATAGGCCAAGCTCCTCCATGATATCCTGACCGCTTGCAGGGGGGCGCCATTTGGCCAGAAGGTCCTTTTCGGCAACTTCAGCGATCTTCTTCTCCACATAGTTGAAGTTGTTCATTATCATGGTCACCTTGCGCGGGTTTTTGCTGGTGACGTCAGCCCTGCAGAGCGTCATGAGATCATGAAGGTCCTCTCCGGCATCAAACATCAACCGTCTTATGGCCGAATCGCTGATCTCCTCTTTGGAGAGGGGAATGGGCCTGTGATGAAGCCTCACCATCTTCTGGACATAGTCGAGCGGATCGAGCGGCCAGTGCATCTGCTTGAAAATCCGTGATGTCACCCTTACGCCAACGGCATCGTGGCCGTGAAAACTCCATCCCGAAGACTTGCTGAACCGCTTTGTGGCAGGCTTTGCAATATCATGAAAGAGCGCTGCTACTCTGAGCCAGAGATTTGGGGACTGTGCGGCGACATTGTCAACAACCTGAAAGGTGTGGAAAAGCGTGTCCTTGTGGCCAAGACCGTCGACCTGCTCGATTCCCGCCATGGCAGCCACCTCCGGGAGGATCTCTTTCAGCACTCCCGTTTCGTAGAGAATAATCAGCCCTGTCGACGGACGGGGAGCGAGCATTATCTTGAAAAACTCCTGGCTGACTCTCTCTTTTGATACGATCTCCATGCGTGATGCCATGGCCTTCATCCCTTCCTTAACCTCCGGAAGCACTCTGAATCCGAGCTGCGCGGCGAAGCGGGCCGCTCTCATCATGCGGAGGGGATCGTCAGAGAAGGTCTGCAGAGGGTCGAGGGGGGTCCGAAGAATCTGGCGCTCGATGTCGCCCACTCCGTCGAAGCGGTCGATGATCCGGTTGCGGCCGTCACTGTTGAGCGTAAGAGCGAGCGCATTGATGGTGAAATCCCTGCGGGAGAGATCGTCGTCAAGGGTTCCTATAAGCGTTACCGGTTTTCTTGAATCTGCGTTGTACGACTCCTTTCGAGCACCAACAAGCTCGAGCTTGAAGGTTCCGTGATGGGGGTCGTCAACTTCAAGCTGTGCCGTGCGGAACCGTTCGAAGAGCACGAAATTTCTGGCCTGCAGCTCACTCTTGACCTTTTTGGCAAAGGGAACAGGGTCACCAATGAGCATGATATCGATATCAGTGCAGGGTCGCTGCATGAGAAGGTCTCGCACAAACCCTCCGACAAGATAGCATCCGATGCCCTCCCTGTCGGCGAGGTCGCCTATACGGGAGAGTATTTCCGGCAGAGCCGACTGGAGAGGTGTGCTCATCTGCTGTGTGTCGGTCATTCGAATGATGCAGCATTTTCAGCAATCTCAGCGGCAATCTTGCCGGCAACCATAATTGCCCGGCGTCCGTCAGCAGATGAGACAGCTACCGGGCCATTTCCGCTTATTGCATTGAGAAAATGCTCAAGCTCGTCGTAGAGGGCGTTGACTTTTGGCGCCTCGGGATGGATATAGTCAAGTACCATGCCCTGCATGGACTCCTGTATCTCACCGAACTGCTCCAGTATTTTTCTGGCGGCAAATGTTTTAAGCGGGTTTTTCGAAGAGGCCTCATCGGGCTTGACCAGCCTGAACACCTCAGACTTTCCGGTTGTCAAATCAAGAGATGCATAGCTTTTCGGGGCTGTCCCGAAAAAACGGAGTTTGCGCATTCTGCTCCGGCTCAGACGACTGGCGGTGACATTAGCCGTGGCACCATTCATAAAATCTATTCTGGCTGTTGCCATATCGAGCTCATTGGAGAATACTCTGACCCCTGAGGCGGAGATATGCTTGATTTCCGAAGGAATGAGAGAGAGGACGAGATCGATATCGTGGATCATAAGGTCGAGTACGACGGAGACATCAGTCACTCTTTTTGAAAAACCGCTCAACCGCTCTGCCTGGATATACATAGGCTTTCCAATGTAAGACTCTACGGCTCTGAGCGCGGGATTGAAGCGCTCAATATGGCCTACCTGTATAAGTACCCTGTTTTCAGCCTCAAGACGGATGAGCTCATCAGCCTCCTCGATGGTTGTCGTTATCGGTTTTTCGATAAAGAGGTGGAGGCCACGGGAGAGCAGCGTTCTGGCAATGGCATAATGGGAGCTGGTTGTTGTCGCAATGATTGCCGCATCACATTTTTCAGCAAGCTCTTCGAGGGAGGCGAAGCTTGCCACGCCGTACTTCCGGGCGATTTCATGGGCGCGGGCACTGTCCAAATCAAACAGTCCCGCGAAGGAGGTTTCCGCGGATTGCTGTGCAATTTCAACAAGCAGTTTCGTATGGAACTCCCCGAGCTTGCCGACACCGATAACTCCTATACGCATAGCGTTCTCTCCTTGAATGGATAAGGTTGCATGCTCGATTCACTCTGGCAATGCCATTTCTACGGCCGGTTCAAGCGCTTCTATCTTGTACTTGAAAAGGGCGATGGCTATGACGGTACCCAGAAGCGTCATAATACCGGCAAAAATATATGGGGCATGCATATCCATGCCATAAAGAATGCTTCCGCTGAAAGGCCCCATGATGCGTGCAAAAGAGTTCACTGACTGTGAAAGACCAAGAATCTGACCCTGTTGCTGTTTGTAACTGTAGAGCGAGATCATCGAAAAATTGATCGGGGAGACCAGACTGGTGCCTATCGCGAAAAAGAAAAGGATAAAGAGTCCGATGGAGAAAAGCGAGTCATGCGGAGCAAAGGGGATAAAAAAGACCCCCACAAAGGTGAAGAGATGTCCCCAGAGGAAGAGCTGGTGCTCTCCGAGTTTTTTTATCAGCTTGCTGATCAGCCCTCCCTGTACGACTACCGACCAGATGCCGACATAGGCGAATATGTAGCCAATCTCCTGGTCTGAGGCTTTGAAATACTCTTTCCAGAGGAGAATTGAAGCAACCTGCATATTGACGATTGCGAAGGTATAGACATAGTTGGCAACCATAAGGAGCAGAAGCGGGCGAGAGCTGAACACCAGGCGCATCCCTTTGCCGTGCTCCTTCATTTTATTTAGGGCCACCATGAGACCAGAGCGCGGTTCTTCGTCGGGATTCAAAGGCTTTTTCGGGAATGCAAGAGAGAGCTTTTTTGCTTTGCTGTTGGACTCCGGAAGCAGAAATACGGCCAGGAGAAAATCGAATGCAATAAGGGAGGATGCGACGTAGCCAACCATCTGAATGCCGTAGTTGTGCTTGAGCAGTCCTCCGAGAATCGGGCCGATGATGAAGCCGATGCCAAAAGCCGCACCCATCATGCCCATCGCCCCTGAGCGGTTTTTACTGTCGGTGACGTCGGTGATATAAGCCTGAGCTGCAGCAATATTGGCAGAGCCGATGCCTGAGAGCCCCCGGGCAAAAATCAGAAGCGCAATGGAGGTGGCCTGAGAAAAGACAAGGTAGGAGATAGCAGTAATGAAAATGCTGATCAACATGACGGGGCGTCGACCGATCCTGTCGCTGAGCTTACCCCAGAGCGGCGAGAAGATGAACTGCATGATAGAGAAGATTGCAGCAATCATCCCGATCATAAAGGGATTGGCACCGAGATCCTTGGCGTAGGTTGGAAGCAGGGGAAGCACAATTCCGAATCCAATCAGATCCAGTAAAACCGTCAGGAGCAGGATAAGAAGAGGAGAGCGCTTCATGCAAGCATACCGTTTTGTTCCGCCAAAGGCTCAAAGATATAAAAATAAACCCCTTTCCCAGATAGCTCCGTTCAAAAAATCAGGGACACCCTCTCTCAGTTCCGCAGGATAGTTTCGTGAAGCTGACGGACAGCCTCAAGCACTCTCGGTCCGGGTCGAAGAAATATGTTGTTATCGAAGCGCTCATAGACCCTTGCGTGCTTGACAGCATCCAGACGCTCCCAGCCGGAACGACCTCTGAGCCCTGCAGTGGCTGAGGCTGTTTTCGACATATACATGCAGGCGATGACATCGGGATTCTGCCTGATTACCCACTCTGAGGAGGTCTCAAAATAGTCCTTGTCGACAGCGTCACCGATATTGCGCCCTCCGGCGTAGGCAACAAGTGCTGAAGTATAGCTCCGTTTTCCACCTGTCCAGAGGGGATCGTCCCAAATCTCAAGGTATACCGATCTTTTCCGGCTGTTGGTTTCCGCCTCTTTTTTATAGCTATCAAGCCCCTTTTCAATGGATAGGGCCAGGCTGTCTGCTGCGCTCACATGGCCCGTCAGCCGGCCAAGCTTGCGGAGTGCCCGGGGAATATCGTCGGGGACCAGACAGCTGATGGTCTCGTGGCGAAGGCCGAGTGCTGAGATCTTTTTAGCACTCTCATTATCTGCCAGATCAACGTCAATGACCATATCAGGATGAATGGATGCCAGGATTTCAAGCGATGGACGCCCGAATGAACCAACGACAGGAACAGTTTTTGCTGCCAGAGGCCAGTCGCAGGCGTCTGTCCTCCCTACCAGTTGATTGCCGGCACCGATGGCAAACATCATCTCCGTCAGGCTGGGAGCAAGGGAGACAATCGCAGGTTTGCCCTCCTTCATGTGGCTCAAAGCCGGCTTGCGCCTCTGGCAGCCCGAATAAAGAAGCACGAGCAGTGCGAGCAAGAGGGGCAGAAGAGTATTTCGGATGAGCAACGGCTTCATAGAGGCGAGCTTGTCAGGTTTGAAACCAAAAATTAACCTATAAGCAGATGAATCCAATAGTCATGCGGCTACTATTTCATCGCGTTTAGTGTTATAACTTTAATAAAGGGCACCTCGATAAAGTGTGAATTGCCATATTCTCTTGCCAGCTAACGCTGGC
>JBAXBE010000003.1:0-147347 GCA_037142155.1 Chlorobiaceae bacterium | reverse complement strand
AATCCGGGATTTATTGTGTTTAGAAAAAAAGTCGTTCAACGCTTCTCCTGTCATGGACTGTATCGTCATTCCCTCCTGGAGTCCGATCATCTTTAATTGCTTGATGACATCAGCTTCAAACCACACGGTCAGGGGCTTTTTCCCTGCCCTGCAAGGCGAAACGTATCGGGAAACCGGGTTGACGCCGCTATCACGTACATCAGCTTTTGCAGGTTTCAAATCCTCCTTTCGGAGTGCATCGACAAGACTTCCCTGTTTGCTCATGGCAGGATCTCCCTCTTGATCAGTTGATTCCGAGACGGCTGCATAGCCATCGGAAAACAGCGAGAATTTCTTCGGCTGCTTTCGATGCCGGTTCATATTCCAGAACCGATAACCCCACGGTAAGCGAGTGAACAAATACAGCCCTCTGCCCCAGCGTATCAGGCGCCATATCGACACCGTAACCTGTAATGGCCGTTGTTGCTTCGGCGGCCAGAACACCTCTCGATGGCACGCCATTAAGCACAACAACAGCAGGTGTCTGCACAAGGGAAGCCAGATCGACTGACGTTGCTATGGCTCTCAAATCAAAAACCGATGGCCGACATGGAATAAGCACAAGATCAGCAGCTCTTGCAGCAGACAACGCCACCGTTTCGGAATGAGGGGCCGTATCAAGAATGACCAGACCGGCACCGTTTTCGCGGGCTGTTTGAAGGATATGCGGCAGTCTCGATGAGTGGGATGAAATAACGACTGGGATCTCTTTCCGGCGGATATCATGCCAGCACTTGGCACTGGATTGAGGGTCCAGATCGACAATTGCACAGTGCAATCCCCTGCGTTCTGCCGCAATGGCCAGATTGACGGCAATCGTTGTTTTTCCTGCCCCGCCCTTCTGGGAGACAACAGCTATTGTTTTCATTTTCCCAGCATTGATTTCACTCCTTGAAGCACTCTGCAGATCTCCGTCAATACCTTCTGAGAGCGACAAACATGGTTCATTGCTATTTCATCCGGTGTACTGATTTTCGCTTGACAAGTTTGTTGATGACCTCCTTTTCCCTCTCGTAATTGGAGCGCACCCTGCTCTGATCGAGCCACTCTTTCAACTTGATTTCAGAGAAGTAGAGCCTCTTTGTTTTTTTCATGTAGGGAATCTTGTTGTGCTGAACCAGACTATAGATCGTAGGGATTGCAAGACGCAGATACTCGGCGGCTTCAGAAACCGTGAGAAGCTTGTCCGGCTTTTCGGATTGTAACGCTCTGGTTATTTCCTGACGTATGATAATGGGAAGTGCATCGATCAAATCATCAATCGACTTAAATCGGGGGTTTTCATCATGTCCCATCGCTGATTCCTTTAAAGATTCTTGAGAGCAACGATGGAAAATCATCTAAAAAATTAACCCCGTTCAACCTCCAGAGGGTAAAACGGGGTACGGTTTTTTATGGGTTTTCTGTCAGAAATGCAGGCGAGGGTTGCTGCGGAATGATGAGCATGATATCGGGTGTCTATCCGCAAGCTCTTCAGCTATTCCGGAATGACGCGAGAGGATGGCGCTTGTTTTTCTTTACCAGCTTCTTTTAACTACGGAATGAGTTCTGTACGGCAGCCAATCGAAAAGACAAATCCGGCTTCGGGATGAAGGCTCACCTTTTGCTTTCGTGAGGATATCCCAGACGGAATTCAGGCTCAACTCCGATTCTCCGCTTTTCGAACGGTACTTGAAGTTGTGGCAAAGCCAGTTACGAAGATGCGTCTGTGAATCGGTAATCTTTCGATGATAATGGAGGCGCCGGAAAACCTCGACCAATCTGTTCTGGTTTCCCATGAAGAGAAGTTTTCGGTCTGACTCATTACCCTGCAGCAGCGACAGCAAATCTTCCTGGTCCCGAGTGTCGAAAAATTTACTGAGATCATTATACAACTCATCAAGCTGTTCAGTGGAGAGATGAATCTTCAAAACTGATACGTCATGAACTGGAACTGTTTTTGCCCGGACAAGGATTGGACGAGCCGCGTCGATGTTTCGAGTGATGAGTGTGTTGTACTCCGGATACAACAACTGAATTCTCTCTGAAAATTTTGACGATGGAGTTCCTGAACGAAACCCTATCTCCTGGAACAAAAAGCCGAGCGCACGCTCAAGGGTCACAAAAACGCCCTGATAGGTTTCATAACCATCATCAGTGTCGTTGATGAATTCAGCGTTGTAGAGTTCGGATACCTTTTGTTCGGCGGTCTTGCCAATCAGCATTCTGAAATGCTGCATCTCCCGGCCCCGGTATTCGAGAGGTATAAATTCGTGGCCACGTTGCGCTTTCTGAAACAATTTCCCGGCTTCAGCATCGACCTCTCTCATCCTCTTCAAAACAAAGGTAATCATGCCATACAGCTCACAGGAAAAAAGACGTGCGATAAAAGGAGGTTCACTCTCCGGATCATTGCGATCCTGCTCGCAAAGCAAAAACAGATCGGACGAGCGAACAATGTGATGACCGATGTATTCCCATTTGTTTACGCCACTTTTGAAAGTCCCTGTCATTTGTACCTTATGCCTCTATAGATGGCATCATCGCAATGGTACTGCGTTTTGTGCGAGGATGAATTTTCGCGTATCTCATGGTGGTTTTTCGATCCCGGTGACCAAGAATATCGCCTACAGCGTCAAGATCAGCTCCCGCGTTCAACAACATCGTTGCACCGGTATGCCTTGCCCAGTGGGGGGAGATGTCCTTGCATGCCCAACTGAAATGGTTGCGGATTTCATGCGACAGTTCATGCCCATAAAGCTCGAAAGCACGCTGTGCCCAGACTTTCAACATGCCGCCATACCATTTTTTATGTCCCACATTGAATATCTTGTCGTCTGCGTTAAGTTCTCTCCCGAGAATCTTCTTTGCAAGCTCCCGAGCCTCCCGAAGATAGATCATACCCTGTTCAGAAACAGGAATAGACTCTATCCGCTGTTTTTTTGCCTGGCGGAAATAGACCTCGAAACCTCCGACGCCATCCGGACGTATATTTGACTCATTCATATTGACAAGGTCGCCGGAGCGAACAGGAACAAAGCAGTTGAACAGAAAAGCAGCTCTGCGCCCAAGATGCCGGTGCGGCGTCTTGGCCAGAAGCATGATTTCTTCAAAGTAAAGGTATTTTATTTCCCCTTCATGCTCAGATATCTGCGGAACCATCCTGTTAGGCTTATCGACAACATATCCGTCCTGTTCAGCTTTTGAAATGGCCTGCCGGATTTTGGTCGAATAAGTTCGAGCAGTATTCTGTGAATATGCGTTGAGAAGATAGCCCTGATAAGCCTCCAGCCACTGATGATTCAGATCACTGAATCTGATACCATCGGGAGCATATCGGGCCAGACTCTTAATGGCATCCTTCCAGTTTTGCCGGGTATTTTTATTCAACGTTTTATCGGCGAGCTGCCCGCAATAGGATAGGAAATCACCGCTGTCATACTCTGCCGGTGATATTTTCAAACCGGTGGACAATCCCTTCAGCTCAAGCTGGCGCTTGGCCATAACATCCTGACAAAATTGAATCGTCTGCCGGTAATTGGCCTTGTCTTTTGGATCTGCAACAATATCCAGGGGCTCATATGAGCGCTTCCCATTATGATAAATCTCAAGATAGAATGAATGGCAACCTGGCTGCTGCCTGCCAGTCATAACCCGATGTCTTAAAACAAGTCTCATAATAGCCCCCATGAGGTTAGAGGTACATTTTCGCGTGGCAATGGCGTAACAAAAACAATATAAAAAAGGCTAAATAACGATCAAAAACGATAAAAATGAAGTGTTTTCGAGCGCTCCAAGGGGAAAAAGAAAAGCCTGTAAGTTGTTTACTTACAGGCTTTTATGTGGGATGTGGGCGATAGAAGATTCGAACTTCCGACCTCTACAGTGTCAATGTAGCGCTCTAACCAACTGAGCTAATCGCCCTCTTTGAAAGGCTGTAAATATAGACTTTCATTTATCAAAAAGCAAAGGGAATCAGCGGTGATTTAACCCTTTATGCGATTTTTTTCTGTTTCCGGGTACCGGAGATGTATTCAGGTGCCGCCTTGTTCTCTATGGTGTCGGCCGTTATGATGCATTTCTTCACACCGGTCATGGTCGGCAGCTCGAACATGATGTCGATCATGACGTTTTCGAGCACCGAGCGAAGGGCTCTGGCGCCGGTACCGCGTTCAATGGCGATGGCAACAACAGCGTCAAGCGCCTCTTCGGTGAACTCGAGCTCCACGCCGTCCATTTCAAACAGCTTTTTGTACTGCTTGGTGATGGCGTTTCTGGGTTCGACGAGTATGTTGCGCAGGGCCTTTTCATCGAGCAGGTCAAGCGAGGAGATTACCGGCAGGCGACCGATGAATTCGGGAATGAGACCGTAGTCGTGGAGGTCGTCCTGTGTGACAAACCTGAGAATCTCGGGATCGTAACCGGTCTGCTTGTTTTTGACTTTTGAGCCGAAGCCCATTGAGGATTTCGATATCCGCTTTGCGATGATCTTGTCAAGCCCTTCGAAAGCACCTCCGCAGATGAAAAGGATGTTCTTGGTGTTGATGTTGATCAGCTGCTGCTCAGGGTGCTTGCGGCCGCCTTTTGGAGGTACGCCGACAACGGCTCCCTCAAGAATCTTCAGCAGCGCCTGCTGGACTCCCTCGCCGGAGACATCACGGGTAATGGAGACGTTGGCAGATTTGCGGGCAATTTTATCGATCTCATCGACATAGATGATGCCTCGCTCAGCCCTGTCCAGATTAAAGTCTGAAGCGTGGAGAAGTCGGGCAAGAATGGTTTCTACATCGTCGCCGACATATCCCGCCTCGGTGAGGGAGGTGGCGTCAACGATTGAGAAGGGGACTTCGAGAAGGTTGGCGAGCGTCTGGGCAAGCAGGGTTTTGCCTGTGCCGGTCGGCCCCATCAGGAGGATGTTGCTTTTCTCGATGACAACTTCATCGTCATCATGCATCCACTCCTGCGATTCGATGCGTTTGTAGTGGTTGTAGACGGCAACGGAGAGCGACTTCTTGGCAATCTCCTGGCCGACAACGTAGTGGTCGAGCGACTCCATGATTGCCTTGGGGCTCACCAGACGGGGCTGGAAGGGCTGGTCTGCCACCCGCTCGGACTGCTGAATCGCGCTGAGTTCCTTGCGAAGAATCTCGAATGAAGTTTTTATGCACCGGTCGCAGATGAAGGCTCTTGGACCGGCAACCATGCTGTTGGCCTCCTGCGCGCTTCGACCGCAGAATGAGCAGAAGACTTCAGTATTGTCGTTCCTGTTCTTGCCTTTTGGCGGTTCTTTTTCTCTCGTCATGAAACAGTCGTGCCTTCAATAATATTGGTAAGGTTGCTCCTCAGAATCCCATTCTGGCAAGGCTTTCAAGAACATGCTGAATGGTCATGCTCAGCTTGGAATGACCATCCTCAAAATGAGTGACAGCCTCGTTCAACCGTTCGACAAGGGACTCCTTTTCGCCAGCGGTTGCGGGCCTGTCGACACCAAGTTTCGCGATATCCTCACGGAGACTGGAAAGGACTGCTCTCGTCGTTTCGTCGAGAGAGGTCACCTGTTCAAGCTCCTTGTGAAGCGCTTCAAGCTGCTCCCTGAGTTTCTGCTGTTCCATATTCCCGAAGGGTTAAAAGAATTTAATGTTCAGTCTACAGGTATAACGTTTCAGGAGTGCCAATCGTTTACGGAAGACTGGTTGCTCCCATCAGAAAACGGTCACACTCTCGAGCTGCGGCACGACCTTCATGAATGGCCCACACCACAAGGCTCTGGCCGCGGCGTGCATCGCCGGCAGCAAAAATCTTTTCGCAGCTGGTGAGATAGGTTTTGTCGGTGGCCTTGATGTTGGAGCGCTCGTCACGCAGGACCTGCAGCTGCTGCAGAAGGTTCTCCTCCGGTCCGATGAAGCCCATGGCAAGCAGCACAAGGTCGGCAGGAATGATCTGCTCGGTGCCTGCAACGGGGAGCGGGAGAAAACGGCCTTCCTTGTTGATCCACTCGACCTTCGAGACCTCGACAGCTGTAAGGACGCCGTTCTGGCCATCAAGAAACTTCTTGGTCATCATGGAGTATTTTCTCGGATCCTCGCCCTGCACCTCGGCGGCTTCCTCCTGGCCGTAATCGACCTTGAAGGTTTTTGGCCACTCTGGCCATGGATTTGAGGGCTGGCGGTCAAGAGGAGGTTTCGGCATGATCTCGAGCTGGATGACGCTCTTGCACCCCTGACGGAGCGAGGTTGCCACGCAGTCCGTTCCGGTATCACCGCCGCCAATGACGACGACATTCTTGCCTGCCGCCGAAAGCGCAGGAGGATTGCCGTCAAGCAGCGATTTCGTGCTTGAGCGGAGAAAGTCCATCGCAAAATGAATGCCTGAAAACTCCCTGCCCTCGGCATCGAGGTCACGGGGCTTCGTTGCGCCGGTGCAGAGCACAACGGCATCAAACTCCTCAAGCAGCTTGCCGGCAGGATAGTCCACCCCTACCTCGGTGCTCTCCATGAAGGTGATCCCCTCTCTCTTCATCAAATCGATACGACGCTGCAGAACCTTTTTCTTGTCGAGCTTCATGTTCGGAATTCCGTACATCAAGAGACCGCCAAAACGGTCGTCACGCTCGAAAACGGTGACGCTGTGACCGGCCTTGTTGAGCTGATCGGCAGCAGCGAGCCCTGAGGGGCCGGAGCCGACGACCGCAACCCGTTTTCCGGTACGGTGGGCGATAGTTTTCGCTTCGACCCACCCTTCAGCGAAGGCGTGCTCGATAATGGAGTACTCGATGTTCTTGATGGTGACAGGCGGCTCGATGATGCCGAGGACGCAGGAGCCTTCGCATGGCGCAGGGCAGACCCTTCCGGTAAACTCAGGAAAATTGTTGGTCTTGATCAGCCTGTCGTATGCCTCATGCCAGAAGCCGTTATAGACGTAGTCATTCCACTCGGGGATGAGGTTGTGGATGGGGCATCCGCTCGTCATGCCGCTGAGCATGAACCCTGTATGACAGTAGGGGGTTCCGCAGTCCATGCAGCGGGCGCCCTGTTTCTGCAGTTCTTCGGCCGGCATCTCCTTATGAAATTCCTGCCAGTCCTTTATCCTTTCCAGAGGCTCCCTGTCAGGAAGCAACGCTCTCTGGTACTCCATAAAACCTTTAACTTTGCCCATATCAATATTTTAATCTTTTCCGAAGCGGGCGACAGGGCCCGTTTCCACGGTTAATTTCCCGAGACGCGCGACGGGTCATGAATATTCTTTTCAAACGCGGCCATGACGGCATCATCACCACTGAACCCGGCTTTCTCGACCTCTCTCATCGCCTCCATGGCACGCAGGTAGTCGTGCGGCATGACCTTGACGAAACATTTACGGAAAGCCTCCCGGTCTTCAAGGATTGACTGTCCGAGCAGGCTGCCGGTATAGTCGACATGCCGTTCGATCATCGTCTGAAGCTCAGCCATCTCCATGGGGTCATCGACAGGATAGAGACCGACCATATCGTGGTTGCAGTTGTCGCTGAAAGTGCCGTCCCTGTCGTAGACATAGGCTACACCGCCCGACATGCCCGCCGCGAAGTTGCGGCCTGTCTTGCCGAGAATGATCACGGTTCCACCGGTCATGTACTCGCAGCCGTGGTCACCAATCGCCTCGACCACAGCCTTCAGACCGCTGTTGCGCACGCAGAAGCGCTCTCCGGCCATGCCCCTGATGAATGCCTCGCCGGAGGTTGCGCCGTAGAAGCCGACGTTGCCGATGATGATGTTCTCTTCGGGGAGGAAGGAGGATCCCTTTGACGGGTAGACAATAATCCTGCCGCCGGAAAGTCCCTTGCCGACATAGTCGTTGGCGTCACCCTCAAGCTCAAGGGTCATCCCCTGAGGGATAAAGGCGCCAAGGCTCTGACCAGCCGAGCCGGTGAATTTGAGATGAATCGTATCGTCCGGAAGTCCTTCGGCACCGTATCTCTTGGTAACCTCATAGCCGACAATCGTACCGACAACCCTGTTGGTATTGCGTATCGGCAGGGTGCTCGTCACCCTCTCGCCTCTTTTGATGGCAGGCTCGCAGATGGAGAGCAGCGTGGTACAATCAAGGCTCTCCTCAAGGCTGTGCTCCTGGGAGATGGTGCAGTAGCGGCTCTCATGCTCGCCACCCTCGGCCTGATGGAGAATCTTGGAAAGATCGATGCCCTGGGCTTTCCAGTGCGTGACATCTTTCTTCATGGAGAGCAGATCCGTACGGCCGACCAGCTCGTTGATGGTGCGCACACCGAGGCGGGCCATGTACTCGCGAACCCCTTCAGCCAGGAAGCGCATGAAGTTTTCAACATGCTCCGGCTTGCCCTTGAAATGCTTGCGCAGTTCGGGATTCTGTGTGGCAACGCCGACAGGACAGCTGTCATCCTGACAGCAGCGCATCATGATGCAGCCCATGACGACAAGCGTCGTGGTGGCAAATCCGAACTCCTCGGCGCCAAGCAGCGCTGCAATGATAATATCCCTTGCGGTTTTGAGCTGACCGTCGGTCTCGACGACAATACGGCTGCGCAGATTGTTGAGCACCAGCGTCTGGTGGGCCTCGGCAAGACCGAGCTCCCACGGCATGCCGGCATGCATGATGCTCGAAACCGGAGATGCGCCGGTTCCGCCGTCATGACCGCTGATGAGCACAACATCGGCGTGTGCCTTGGCAACACCGGCCGCAATCGTGCCGACCCCGACCGTCGAAACCAGCTTGACGTTGATGCGCGCCTCGGGATTGGCGTTCTTCAGATCGTGAATCAGCTGCGAAAGATCCTCGATGGAATAGATATCGTGATGGGGAGGCGGCGAGATGAGGCCGACGCCCGGAGTGGAGTGGCGTACCTTGGCCACCCACGGGTAGACCTTGGTGCCGGGAAGCTGGCCGCCCTCTCCGGGCTTTGCTCCCTGAGCCATCTTGATCTGGATCTCGTTGGCGTTGACCAGATAGTGGCTGGTGACGCCGAACCTGCCGGACGCAACCTGCTTGATGGCCGACATCCTTGAGTCGCCGTTGGCGTCCTTCCTGAAGCGGGCTGGATCTTCACCGCCCTCTCCGGTATTGCTCCTGCCTCCAAGCCGGTTCATGGCAATGGCAAGCGTCTCGTGAGCCTCCTGGCTGATTGAGCCGAAGGACATCGCGCCTGTCTTGAACCGTTTCAGGATTGCCTCGACCGGCTCGACCTCCTCGATCGGCACGCCATGCTTGCTGAAACGGATATCCATGAGGCTCCTGATGGTGCAGAAATGCTCGCTCTGGTCATCAATGAGCGCCTCGTATTTCTTGAACAGCTCATAGCTGGAGGTCCTGCAGGAGTGCTGCAGAAAATGGATCGCCTGCGGGCTGAAGAGATGGTATTCGCCGTTATAGCGCCACTTCCTTTCGCCGCCTGCATCGAGACCGCGATCGACCTTGTTGCCCGAAGGAGGAAAGACCATTTCATGCCGCTTGAGCACCTCTTCGGCGACGGTATCGAGGCCGATGCCTTCGATTCGGGTCGGGGTTTTGGTGAAATAGGCATCAACAAGCTGGGTATTGAGACCGACAGCTTCGAATATCTGGGCGCCGCGGTAGCTCTGGATGGTGGAAATGCCCATCTTTGCCATGGTTTTCACCACACCTTTGACCGCCGCCTTGACATAGTTCTTGGTGGCGACCTTTTCGTCGAACTTGATGCGACCCGCAGTAACCAGAGAGCGGATCGTTTCGAACGCCATGTAGGGATTGATGGCTCCGGCACCGTAGCTGACAAGCATGGCGAAATGGTGCACCGTTCTCGGCTCTGCGGATTCGAGTACAAGGCCGATGTTTGTACGGATGCCTGCGTTGATCAGGAAGTTGTGCAGGCCGGAAACCGCAAGCAGCGAAGGGATCGGAGCGCGGTTCTCGGCGTTTTCGCCCTTGTCGGAGAGGATGATGATATTGACCCCTTTGGCCGCCGCCTGTTCGGACTGGCGGTAGAGATCCTGCATGGCGGACTCGATGCCTTTGCCCCCCTTTGCCACATCATAGAAAATAGGAAGTGTGACCGCCCTGAAACCGGGCTTGTCGATGCCGCGAATCTTTTCGAGCGCCTGATTGGTCAGGATAGGATGAGGTAGCCTGATCCTCCGGCAGTTCACTTCCGTGGGCTCGAGAAGATCTCCTTCCGTTCCGAGCATCACCGTCGTCGAGGTAATGAGCTCCTCGCGCAGAGAGTCGATCGGGGGGTTGGTCACCTGTGCAAAAAGCTGCTTGAAATAGTCAAAAAGAAGCTTCGGCTTGTTGGAAAGCGCGGCAAGGGGGGTATCGTTGCCCATCGAGCCGACAAGCTCAACGCCCTTTTCACTCATGGTCTTTATCTGCAGGGAGATATCCTCCTGCGTATAGCCGAAAATCTTCTGGCGGGCGGTGAGACTGTATTTGTCCTCATCCGGATTTTTCATCTGCGGATGGTCCGGAAGCGAATCAAGGTCAATGACGTTGCGCTCGAGCCATTCGCCGTATGGCTGCAGTGAAGCGGCCGTCTTCTTGATCTCCTCGTCCGAAATGATGCGACCCTCTCTGGTATCGACCAGGAACATGCGTCCCGGCTGCAGACGGTCCTTGCGAAGAATACGCTCGGGTTCGATATCGAGCACGCCGACCTCGGAGGCCATGATGACAAGGTCATCCTTGGTGATGTAGTAACGCGAGGGGCGCAGTCCGTTGCGGTCAAGCACGGCACCAATCTGCACGCCGTCGGTAAAGGTCACCGAAGCGGGACCGTCCCAGGGCTCCATGAGGCAGCTGTGATACTCGTAGAAAGCCTTTTTCTCAGGCGTCATCGCATCGTTGCCCATCCACGGTTCCGGGATGATCATCATTGCGGCATGCGCAAGGGAGCGGCCGGAAAGCACAAGAAACTCAAAGGTGTTGTCAAGGATGGCTGAATCGCTGCCATCCTCAAGAATCACCGGCTTGATATCCTCAAGCGCGTCACCGAAGACCTCGGAACGGACATTCTTCTCCCTCGCCTTCATCCAGTTGACGTTGCCCTTGAGCGTGTTGATCTCGCCGTTGTGGCTGAGAAAGCGGTAGGGGTGCGCCCTGTCCCAGCTCGGGAAGGTGTTGGTGCTGAAACGGGAGTGAACCATGGCGATGGCGCTCTCCATATCGGGATCGTGCAGCTCGGGATAGAACTCGCCGACCTGCTCGGGAAGAAGCATCCCCTTGTAGACAATAGTCCGGCATGAAAGGCTTGAAATATAGAAGTAGCTGGTGCCGAGAAGTCCGGCGGTGTACTTCACCCGTTTGGTGATGCGGCGGCGGATGATATAGAGCTTTCTTTCGAACTCGAGCTCCGAATTGATATCCTTGCCCCATCCCACAAGCAGCTGCTTGACAACAGGCTCTTCAGAGCGAGCAGTCGCGCCGAGCGAATCGTTGCAGGTCGGGACCTTTCTGAAACCGAGGAACTTCTGTCCCTCAGCCTGAATCATCAGGCGGCATATGTCCTCAATGGCGCGCCGCTGTGAAATATCGGGCGGAAGAAAAAGCATGCCAACGCCGTACTGGTGCTCGGGCGGAAGCTCAATATCCCTCTCCAGACAGGCCTTGCGAAGAAATTTGTCAGGAATCTGGAGCAGAATGCCGGCGCCGTCACCGGTGTTCTTCTCGCTCCCGCTGGCACCGCGATGCTTCAGGTTCTCGTTGATCTGCAAACCCTGCTCAACAATCTCATGGGATTTGACGCCCTTGATATGGGCAACAAACCCCACACCGCAAGCATCATGCTCGAACTGAGGGTCATAGAGCCCCACTTTTCTCGTAACGTTCATATTATTTTAGGCACAACTTTTCGAAAAGTTTCAAAATAAAGGCAATTGGCAAGCCGGAGTGCAGAATATAAGCTTATTAACAAAATAATCCGCGACCCGAAATCCCTGTAATCCAGGAAAGCCTCAACCTCAAGATCAGGCTTTGGCCTGGCTTGCAACCGCCGCAACCGCCTTCTTCAAGGCATCCTGGTCGCCAAGGTAATAACTTTTCAGCGGTTTCAGGTTATCATCCAGCTCATAGACCAGCGGAATGCCCGTCGGGATGTTGAGCCCGACGATGTCCTCCTCTGAAATATTGTCGAGATATTTGACCAAAGCACGAAGCGAATTGCCATGAGCCGCGATGATGACCTTCTTTCCTTTGCGGATTTCCGGCGCTATCGTCTCATGCCAGAGCGGCAGAAAGCGCTCCACAGTGTCCTTGAGGCACTCCGAGAGAGGAATCTCGGCATCGCTGAGATCAGCGTAACGGGGATCGGCACCAGCATAGCGCTCATCACTTTTCTCAAGCGCCGGAGGCGGAGTGTCGTAGCTTCTCCTCCAGACCAGAACCTGCTCGTCACCATACTTCTGGGCAGTCTCGCTCTTGTTGAGCCCCTGCAGCGCTCCGTAGTGGCGCTCATTGAGCCTCCAGCTCTTTGAGACAGGCAGCCACATGAGATCCATGGCATCAAGCACCGTCCAGAGCGTCCTTATGGCGCGCTTGAGGACTGAGGTATAGGCGATATCAAAGACAAAACCGGCTTCGTGAAGCAGGCGACCGGCTTCAGCGGCCTCCTTGCGCCCCTGCTCCGAGAGGTCGATATCATACCAGCCTGTAAACCTGTTTTCACGGTTCCACTGACTTTCACCATGACGCAGCAAGACCAGTTTTATCATATCGCCTCCCATAAGGATGATTATTGTTAAGGGCAAAAAATAAGCCTTCCCGGCTTAATTGGCCTGCAATTTAATATTCTCCGCATCGTTTCTCAAACTTCATCCTGCATCCAGGGCTGAGGAATTTTCAGGAATCGAGCCAATAGAGAGAAAGGGAGGGTTTTTATGAGAATTGTAGGTAGATTTATAAAACGAAATATGATATCTTAAATAATTTTCTTTTTGCACTCGACACCGGATGCCTGTTGCCGGTCACCTGTCCTCTGGGGTAAAGAGGGTCTGTAAATGCTATCTATACCGATAAAAAGACAATGAACGTAGACAATTTCAGGTTACAATTAGGCGGCAAAGAGTATGTGCCCATCATTATCGGGGGCATGGGTGTCAATATTTCGACCACAGAACTTGCTCTTTCAGCTGAAAGGCTCGGGGGAATAGGCCATATTTCCGATGCCCTCGTCACCTACGTCTGCGACAGGTTATTCAAGACCT
Organism: Chlorobiaceae bacterium; assembly: GCA_037142155.1. Lineage (GTDB taxonomy): Bacteria > Bacteroidota > Chlorobiia > Chlorobiales > Chlorobiaceae > Chlorobium. The sequence goes on along the minus strand of JBAXBE010000003.1, from coordinate 134,151 downwards.
CCTATGTCAGCCGGAAAAGAAAACAGTACGCGGCTTACACCGACAATCCCGACAAGTCAGTCGAACTCTTCGACCTGGAAGAGATTGCTGAAGCACAAAAAAAATATATAGCGCATACCATCTCCCAAAAAACCGGCAAGGGCGCAATATTTCTGAACTGCATGGAGAAGCTGACCATGAACAGTTCGATCGAAACCCTCAAGGTCCGCCTGAATGCGGCGATGGACGCCGGCATCGACGGCCTGACGCTTGCGGCCGGCCTCAACCTCCGCACGCTTGAACTCATCCAGGACAACCCGAGGTTCCGCGACACCCAGATCGGCATCATCATCTCCTCAGTCAGGGCGCTTGCCATCTTCCTGAAACGCGCCGTGCGGCTCGACCGCCTGCCGGACTACATCATCGTCGAAGGCCCTCTTGCGGGCGGCCACCTTGGCTTCGCGCCGAACGACTGGCAGAGCTTCGACTTGCAGACCATTTTCACAGAGGTTGTGGAGTTCCTGAAAAAGGAGGGCCTGAAGATTCCGGTCATACCGGCAGGCGGCATTTTTACAGGCACGGATGCCGTCGACTATCTCCAGCATGGCGCAGGCGCCGTACAGGTCGCAACACGCTTCACCATTGCCAAAGAGGCCGGCCTGCCCGCTTCGGTCAAGCAGGAGTATCTCAAAGCGGAGGAGAAGGACATTGTGGTCAACATGGCATCGACGACCGGCTACCCGATGAGGATGCTTGTCAACTCCCCCACGCTCCGCTACGCCATCAAGCCGAACTGCGAGGGCTTGGGCTACCTGCTTGAAAACGGCGGCAAATGCACCTATATCGACGCCTACTACCAGGCCGTTGCGGAGAGAAAAGAGGGTGAAGCGCTCGTTGTCAAGGAGAAAACATGCCTCTGCACAGGCATGGCCAACTACGACTGCTGGACATGTGGCCATACGACCTACCGCCTCAAGGAGACGACCAACCGCCTTGAAAACGGACTATGGCAGCTGCCCGACGCAAAAGACATCTTTCTGGACTATCAGTTCAGCAGCGACCACTCCATCCGCCTGCCGGAACTGGAAAGTGCATCGTAACGTTGCATAAGGAAAGCAGCTTCTCCAGCCAGCATCGGTTTTGTCGGGCAGCTGGCAGAAGGAAGCCTCTCAATCACTGTCATGAGTCCCGACGCTTCGGGTTGCCGTGACAAAGCGATACAGAGAAACCGTATACAACATGCTCAGGCTGACATGAAACGAAAAGCAATCCTTTCGGCATATAGCGCGCTTATTCTGGCAGCACTGCTCCTTGCGGTATTCACCTTCAACCAGGTCAATGCCCTGTTCAACCTGCTTGAAACGCTCCACCCCTTCGCAGGCCTGACTTTTCTCCTGATTTTTGCCGCCACCACTCTCCTCTTTCTTGCGGCTGCCGCCCGTTTTTTCTGGTCTCCGAATAAACCGGGACTGCCCGACCACGAGAGCTCAAAGGAGATGGGGGCCTACATCACCTATATGACCGGCCGGATGCGGACTCACCCCATGCACCCTGACCCGAGAAAAAAGGAGAAGGACCTCCGCTGGGTCCGTACCAACCTCAAGCTTGCCGAGGTCGACGCCCTCAACACGACCAAACAGCTCGCCACAAAAAACTTTTTTGTCGGGGCCTTCGCGCAGAACACCTCATACGGGACCACCACCTCACTCCTGAACAATATCAGGGTGCTGTGGACCATTTACTCTATCCATAACCGCGAGCAGCACCTCATGGAGTTCATCTCGCTTGTGCGTGCCGTCTACGGGTGCCTCCCGCTCTCCGACTTCCGGAAAGAGGAGATTCCCGCCCATATTCAGCCCATCATCCAGTCAGCCTTCAGCAACACGCTCTCATCGCTGCTCCCTGCAGGCAACCTCCTGACGCCGTTCTTCCTCAATCTTTTCCTTGCCGGAGCCACTAACACCTACCTCACCTGCCTCTCTGGCATCATTGCCATGCACCAGAGTCAGATTATGACTGAAGAGGATAAAAAGGAGATTGTAGCGCAGAGCATTTTTGAAGCCTCGTTCATGCTGAAGGAGATTGTCAGGGAGTGCAACCCGGTGCTGTCGGTAACAATCAGCAAGGCGGTCAAAAAAGCGGGCATCGAAAGCCTCGACACCATGCCCTCCCCATCCCTTGACAGCGGACTGGCTCAGGGCATCGTCTCCCATCTGGCCAGCTCACTGAAAAGCATCATCAAGGAGACGGCGAAGGAGTAGCCTACCCTTTCTGGCGCAGCTCCCTGAAAAAATCCTGAAGCAGGCTTCGGCATTTGTTCTCCATGATGCCGCCGAAGACTTCCGGCTGATGATTGAGCTCTTTGCATCCGGTAATATTCAAGACCGTCCCGCATGCGCCCATCTTGGCATCGTAGGCTCCGAAAATGACCCTTCCGACCTTGGCGTTGACAATGGCACCGGCACACATCGGGCAGGGCTCCATGGTGACGGCAAGCGTGCACTCCTCAAGATATTTGTTGCCAAGCGTCGCCATGGCTGAGGTAAGGGCAATCATCTCGGCGTGCGCGGTGGCGTCGGAGAGCGACTCGACCTGATTGTGCCCTCTTCCGACGACGTGGCCGCCCGCGTCGAGGACTACAGCCCCGACAGGAACCTCCTTTCGCTCGAAAGCCTTAATCGCCTCACGGAACGCCAGCTCCATGCAATAGGTGAAATCCATCACTCTTTTTCTTGTAAATGTTGTTGAGAAAGCGGTTGGGGTTTTACCGTAACCGTAATTTTCACTATAATATGCTTCTTGCGCAATTTTCAGTCTCCCTGCTTTGTGCTTGCTAACTGTCGTCAGTAACCCAAGACCCAACAATATGAACATTCATGAATATCAAGGCAAGGATATCCTGAGAAAATTCGGGGTTGCCGTGCCGAGAGGAATTGTGGCTTATTCTCCGGAAGAGGCCAAAACAGCCGCCGAGCAGCTGTTCGAGGAGCTGGGCTGTCCAGTCGTTGTCGTCAAAGCCCAGATCCATGCCGGAGGCAGGGGAAAGGCTGGCGGCGTGAAGCTCGCAAAGTCAGCAGAAGAGGCTTTCGACATCGCACAGCAGATGATCGGCCTGACGCTCGTCACGCACCAGACCGGTCCGGAAGGCAAGGAGGTGCACCGCCTTCTTGTCGAGCAGGGCATGAACATCGAAAAAGAGTTCTATGTCGGCATCACCCTCGACCGTTCGACCTCCCGGAACGTCCTGATGGTCTCCACCGAAGGCGGCATGGAGATTGAGAAAGTGGCCGAAGAGACACCTGAGAAGCTCCTGAAACTTCAGGTTGATCCGCGCTTTGGCCTGCAGGGATTCCAGGCGCGCGAAGCGGCATTCTTCCTCGGCCTCGATGGAGAGCAGTTCCGCAATGCCGTCAACTTCATCACCTCCCTCTATAACGCTTACGTCTCGATAGACGCTGCCATTGCGGAGATTAACCCGCTGGTGGTGACCAAAGAGGGCAAAGTGTTTGCGCTTGACGCCAAAATCAACTTTGACGACAACGCGCTCTTCCGTCACAAGGAGTTCATTGAGCTTCGTGACATCAGCGAAGAGGACCCCTTTGAAGTCGAGGCATCCAAATCCAATCTCAACTATGTCCGTCTCGACGGCAACGTAGGCTGCATGGTCAACGGCGCCGGACTTGCCATGGCGACCATGGACATGATACAGCTTGCTGGCGGAAAACCGGCCAACTTCCTTGACGTCGGCGGCTCAGCGAGCCCTCAGACTGTCGAAGAGGGGTTCAAGATCATCCTCAGCGACAAGAACGTCAAGGCAATCCTGGTCAACATTTTCGGCGGGATTGTCCGCTGCGACCGTGTTGCAGGCGGCATCATCGAGGCTGCAAGGAAAATCGGGCTTCACCTCCCGGTTATCGTCCGCCTCGAAGGCACCAACGCGCCGATCGCCCAGAAAATGCTTGACGAATCAGGGCTGAACCTTATCTCGGCCAACGGACTGCGCGATGCGGCCCAGAAGGTCAACCAGGCGCTTGCCGCCTCCTGAGCGCCGAGATTCGAGACCCATGTCGTCACTCTTCTAAATCCCTCACCCTGCACTCACCATGCAGGGTGTTTTATTTTCTGCACTTATGCCCTCTTTACTCTGCAGCTCATGCGGCCTCTGCTCGAATAAAGCGTGGCCATCAAAGGAGAGCATGGAGAGCTGCGTCTTCAACACCGGCTGGCTCGGCATTCATGAGCAGGCGCTCTTTGGAAGGGAGCGAGACCCTCTCGATGCGATGGAATTGCGGTTTGGAATCACCCGTTCCCGCTTCATCGCCCGTCTCAAAAGACCCGCGCCGGGCGCTCAGTGGTCGGGCATCATCACCCGCATGGCCGAAAAAGCGCTCAGCGCCGGCGTGGTTGAAGGGGTCGTCACCCTCCATCACGATGAAAAGGAGTACTTCCGTCCGGTGCCGGTGCTTGCGATGACCGAAGAGGATATCCGGAAGGCGAAAGGAAGCATCCCGGTTCTCTCGCCAGTGCTCGCTTCACTCGAAGAGGCCGTGGAAAAAGGGCTCAAGCGCATACTCGTCATCGGTGCGGCATGCCACATCCATGCGCTTCGCGACTTTCAGCGGCGCTCTAGCCGCCTGGCCGACATGGAGATCTATACCATAGGGATTCCCTGTGTCGACAACGCAAAACCCAACCGGTTGCATTGGATGCTCGAACGAATCTCCCGGGCACCGCAAACCGTCCGCCATCTGGAGTTCATGGCTGATTTCAGGATTCATCTCCGCCATCTCGACGGCCGGACGGAGAAAATCCCCTACTTCAGCCTTCCTGAAGAGCTCTCGAACCCGGACATCTTTCCGCCCTCCTGCATGAGCTGCTTCGACTACCTGAACGGGCTCTCCGACATTACCGTCGGATATCTTGCCGCACCTTTCGGCAGGGAGAAGAACCTCCAGTGGGTGCTGGTACGCACCGAAAAAGGGGAGCAGCTTGAAGGCTTGCTTGACGGGGAGCTTGAACGACGACCGGAATCAGGAACATGGGAGTGTTCACGGTTTATAGCTTCAAGCGGAAAAGCATCGGTCGAAAGCATGAAACCTTCCAACAGAACCTACAGCCCAAAACCGAAAGTACCGCGCTTCATCGGCACTCTGCTTGCCGCCTTCCTCCGGCGCACCGGGCCAAAAGGCATAGGGTTTGCACGTTTTTCCGCAGACCACCACCTCATCAGGCACTACTATTTCGTCAAGTACCGCTACCCCCACCTTCTGGAGAGCCTGGTTCCTAAACACGCCTTTCTCATACTGAAGGAGTACGGCCTGGAACCCTGAGGCGAAAGGGGCTGAAGGGGCGAAAGCTCAAATAAAAAAAGCGAAGCGGCCCACCTGCCGCTTCGCCATAATAAAGATCAACAGCCTGCCCGATCCCCCTCCTATCAATCATCGTCCATCTTTTCGGATCCAGTGCATCATTGCTGCAAAAAAACCGGGAGAAGAGCTGCTGTTAACCTCCATCCATCACCAATGTCACAACTATCGGTTCAACAAGTCGGACGCCCTTCCCGCCAGATTCCTGCGCAATAAAAAAATAATTATTCTACTCGTACCGCAACGCCTCGACCGGCTTGAGATCAGCCGCCTTGCGTGCCGGCCAGAGTCCGAAAAAAATGCCGGTCATGGCAGAAAACGCCGTAGCAAGCACAATCGACATCATCGAGGTCTTGACTGCCCATCCGGCGAAAAAGGTAAGAATAAGGGAGATGCCGATGCCGGCAACAATCCCGATAAAGCCTCCGCTGACGGTCATGCCTACCGACTCGACCAGGAACTGGAGCATGATGTCGTTCTTGCGCGCGCCGATGGCTTTGCGAAGACCGATCTCCCGGGTCCGTTCGGTGACGGAAACCAGCATGATGTTCATAATGCCGATGCCGCCCACAACAAGCGATATGGCTGCTATGGAACCGAGCAGGAGGCTCATGGTCTGTGTCGTGCTGCTCAGCATCTTCTGGATCTCGGTCATGTCGCGGATATTGAAGGTGTCGTCATCAGCCTTCAGCCGGTGGCGCTTGCGAATCAGCTGCCCGATCTCCTCTTTGGCAGGTCCGATGAGTCCCGGCTGGCTGACCTCGGCAAAAATCCCGCTGAGATACTCCTTGCCAAGCACGCGGTACATGGCAGTCGTCACCGGTATAAGCACAACGTCGTCCTCATCCTGCGGTCCCGAAAACCCTTTTGCCGGGGCGATGCCGATAACCTTGAAGTTGATGCGGTTGATCTTGATGGTCTTTCCGAGCGGATTGCTCTCGCCGAAAAGCTCCTTGACAACCGTCACGCCGATAATGGCCACCTTTTCGCGTGTCTGTATCTCTTCAAGGGTAAACCAGCGTCCCACCGTCGGAATGGAGGCCCTCATGGCACCGTAGTCAAATCCCGTTCCGGTCAGGCTTGAGCTCCAGTTCTTGTTGCCGTAGACAATGCGACCGGCGCCGTTGACCATGCCCGTCGCATGTTTGACGAGAGTTGTGAGGCGGGCGATATCGTCCACATCGGTGAAGGTGAAGCGCGTGATTGCACCGGCCCCCTGCGAGGCCCCGCGGATCTTGGCCGAGCCGCCCCGGATGGAGAGCATGTTGGAACCCATCGACTTGAGCTGCTCCTGCATGGCGGCCTTAGCCCCCTCGCCAAGCGCCATCATGGCAATGACAGAAGCGACGCCCACAAAAATACCGAGCACAGAGAGAAATGAGCGCATCTTGTTGGCAAGGATTGCCTGAAATGCCTGTGAGGTGAACCCGATAAACCGCTTGCCCTGCCATACAGAGCCGGCACCGGAAGCGTGCAGGTCGATGCCGCCTTCACGCTCCATAGGCGGCAAGGAGGGTGCAGGCCGCCGCCTCAGGTCAGTAACGATGACACCGTCCCTCATGGTGATGACGCGCCCGGCATAATCAGCTATCTCATTTTCATGCGTCACCATGATGATGGTCTTCCCCTCCTCGTTCAGCCCCTTGAGAATCTTCATGATCTCGGCTGAGTTTTTCGAATCGAGGTTGCCGGTCGGCTCATCGGCAAAAATAATCAGCGGATTGCGTACCAGCGCTCTGGCAATGGCCACTCGCTGCTGCTCTCCGCCGGAAAGCTGGTTCGGGGTATGGTCGAACCGTTTCTCAAGGCCGACCTGCCCGAGGCGCGCGATGGCCTCCTGGCGAAAATCGCCCTTGAGGCCGCTGTAGATATGCGGGAGCCGGACATTCTCGACAATCGACATCCGCTTGAGCAGGTGAAACTGCTGAAAGACAAAGCCCGCAACACTGTTTCGCAGGCCCGCCTGTTCGTCTTCAGAGAGTGTATTGACGTTCTGGCCGAGAAGCAGGAACTCTCCCCTGTCGGGAGAGTCAAGCAGACCGAGAATCTGGAGAAGGGATGATTTGCCGGAACCCGAGGGACCCATGATGGCGACGAACTCTCCGCGCTCTATCTGAACGGAGACTCCGCGCAGCGCCTGCACCGTGCTCTCCCCGATCTGGTAGGTCCGGTGAACATCGACAAGTTCAAGCATGGCGCCCATTATCTCGCCCTGCCCCGCTGTGGCGCAAAGGGATTCGATCCGCCGTTGTTTTTCGGAAGGACAAAGGCAGTGTCCGCCAGAAGCACAACGGTGCTGTCGGAAAGACCTTGAAGGATTTCGATATTGCGCTCATCCTGCATGCCAATCTGCACGGGGCGGTATCGATACCCTTTTTTCGAGGCACCGTCTTTCTCAAGCACGACCGTTTTGCCGTTGCGACTCTGAACGGCTGCAACCGGCAAGAGAAGGGCGTCCTTCTTCTCCTGAACGACAATCCTGATGTTGGCGCTCATGCCCGAACGAAAAACATCCGGAACCCGCTCAGGGATGACATCAACATTGTAGATATTGACATTGTTCTGCAGATGCGACTCGTAGTAGATATGGTCGACCGTGCCGTTGACCCTGATCTCGGGATAGGCGTCAAGCCCTATGACCGCTTGCTGGCCGATCTTCACCCTGCCAATATCGGTCTCGTCGACAAACGCCTTGACGATGAGCCGGTCGGAGAGCACAAAAAGCGAGTCGCTGGCCGTCACCGTCTGGCCGCGTTCGACGCTGCGAACGATAACCTGACCGGCCATCGGCGCAATGACAGCGGTCTCCTTGTAGACATTGTTCCAGTAAGCCAGCTCGCTCCTGCCCTGCACCCTGGCGGCATCGAGCAGCGCTGCCCGCTCGGTTGAGCTGAGCTTGGCGAGAATATCGCCCTTTTTGACAAGCTGACCTTCCGAAACGAGGATCTCCTCTATTCTTCCGCCCACCGATGACTGGATCTTTACCCGGTTCTGCGGCTCAACGGCACCCGTCGTCGACACCGCCGAACTGATCTCTCCGCGCCGGGGCCGGATCTCCTCAAACCGCTCACTCTTCTTGCTGCTCCCCTTGAAGAGAAAGAATCCCGCAACCCCGAAAAGAGCCGCGGCCACCAAAACCGAAAGCACTATTTTACCCCTTTTCTGCATCAAGCCCCCCTCCTTTAGCCTGTATCCATTGGGCCTCGGCAATCAGGAGATTGGCCTCGGCATTGAGAAAACTCTTCTTTGCATTGACAAGATTGTTCTCGATGATCACCCAGTCGTTAAAGGTGACCAGCCCGTTCGAGTACTGGGCGTTTGCTATGGTGGAACGCTCCACTGCCGCGTCAAGATATTTTTTCTGCACCCCAACCATCTGACGCGCATCCTGAAAGCTTTTCCAGCAGCTTTCAAGCGTGTCGAGAATCTGCAGATAGCCGCTTTTGAGCTCTGCATTCTGCTGGGAGAGGAGAGCCGTCGCCCTGGAGACCCTTGCCCTGCCGCTGCCGCCTTCATAGATCGGCACCGAAACCGTCAGCCCAAGATTCCAGTCGAACCCTTCAAATGGCCAGCGGTCAACGGCACTTCTCGCTAGCGAGGAGCCGAGATAGAGTTGCGGGGAGAATGCGCTTTTTGAAGCGTCAAGATCGTAGCGGGCCGCCCTGCTTCGTGCTTCGAGCTGCTGAAAAAGCGGATTGTTTCTGGCCATCAGTTCAAGATCGGGCCTCACCGGGGAAGTTTCGGTGACCTGGTATGCCCCCTTGACCTTGAAGGGTGAGCGAACGTCGCGGCCAAGCGCAGATGCCAGTTTCGACTGTGCCAAGAGAAGCCCGCGCTCTGCCTGCGAAACCTCGAACTCGGCCTGGGCAAGATCGGCCTGGGCCTGACGAAGCGAACCCACATGCTCTCTGCCGCCCTGATAGCGAAGATTGATCATGCGGACATTCTTCTGGCGCCTCTCGGCTATCTCCCGGGTGAGCCCGACAAGGTCCTGGGCTTTAAGAAGCTCCGTAAATGCCGAGCGGAGAGCAAAGCGGACATTGGCGGAAACAGCGCTGTAGTTGAACTGTGCCGCCTTGACGGCCTCGCTGTTGCTGGAAACCTGGTTCGATGTTTTATGCCCGTCAAAGAACAGCTGCTGTGCCGAGAGCGACCAGGCATAGAGGGCGGAACTGACAGACCCGGCCTCCGAGGCGCCACTCCGCGATGCGCTGAAAGATGTTGTAAGTCTGGGCAGAAGAGCCCCGCCGGTAATCTGCTTGTCCGCCTCGGCCTGCTGCAGGACAGCAAGCGCGGAGTAGAGGTCGGGGTGTGCAGCTCGGGTCTCGGTAACGCACTGCGACCAGGTCACAGGCTCCTCGGCCCTGAGCGGGGAGGCCGCACAGAGAGCGATAAGCAGCAGTGTGATTAAAACAATTCGTCCTTTCATTGCGTTGTATTCTCCATATCCCCTTGTTTCAATAACTGCGCTGCTTCTCAACTGGCCTCACTCCGTTCGACGACCATCGAGGTAAAACCTTGCACTATTAACATTTCCCGCCTGAAAAAAAATCCTTCCGGCGCAGAGAACCGAAAAGCATACGAAAGATCATCTTCCGTTTCGTCATCCAGCGGATGGCGTCACTCTTCCTGTTGCTCTTCAGCATCCGATTGGCAAGAAACGCCGAAACAGTCGGAACATCGTCGGCCACCTTGTTGAAGAATCTCCTCTCTCCCAGAGGATCCGGCGCACCGGCAACCGTTTCGAAGAGCATGTCGGTAATCACCATGCCGGGGCTGAGCAATCCGATCTGGACCGGGCTCGCTTTAGCCTCGGCTGCAAACGCCCTGGTAAAATAATGAAGCGCGCTTTTGGAAGTACCGTAACCGCTCAAACCCTCCTTGATAAACCCTTCGCTGCCAAGTCCCTCCATGTTGAAGATTTTGCCGGAGCCCTGCTTCGTCATGGCGCTGTATGCCGCAACCGTTCCGTTGACGGCGCCGAGCAGATTGACCTCAATGACCTTGCGGATCTCACTTTCTTCGAGCTCCCAAAGCATCCTGCGGGAGTGACCGATACCTGCGTTGTTCACCCAGATGTCGACACCACCGAACCGTTCGGAAGCGGAACTGAACAGCTGCTCCATGGCCGACCGGTCCGAAACGCTCCCTTCAACACCATGCACCCGCTCCCCGAAACTCTTGAGCGCCTGCAGCGCACATTCAAGGCTTTCACGGCGACTGCCGTTGATAGTGACCCTGTGGCCCCTTTCAAGGAACGCTCTTGCAAGCCCGAAGCCGATTCCCCTTGTACTGCCGGTTATAACAATATTGTGCATAATGCCTTAATGAAAAGAATGTTCCGTAATACTCTAAGGTAGGGAAAAATAGAATCCATTGTTAGAGAGGAATTTCAGAAGAGGAGTCAATGGCGGCAATCGCATTCCTATCCGGCAAGGCCGAGCGTACGCTCGAGTTCAAAACCGACGGCTTTGAGCACGCGCTCCCACTCCGATGGTGCCGGCTGCCGGTAGAGCGTTGCCGAGGGATACCATGGGCTGTCAGTTCGGTCAAGCTGCCATCGCCAGTCGGGACAGAACGGAAGCAGCACCCAGGTCCTCTTGCCGAGGGCTCCACAGAGATGGGCGACACTGGTATCGACGCTTATGACCAGGTCCATAAGATCAGCGAGAGCTGCGGTATCGGCAAAATCCCTGAGCTCGTCACCAAAATGCACCAACTCTTCGTTGTCGTGCAGCAGAGGCTTCTCGATATCCCGCACCTCCTTCTGCAGGCTCACATACTGCACACCGGAAGGGAGGTGCTTGAGAAGGTCAGCAAGCGGAATGCTGCGGTGAGGGTCATTCAGGTGATATGGATTGCCACACCATACCAGCCCAACTCTTGGCTTCTCCTGTTTGCCCAATACCTTTGACCAGTGTGCACGCTTTTCTGCGTCACTGGAGAGATAGGCAGAAAAGGCGGGAATGCTCGTCACCTCCGTTCTGAACGCCAGCGGGAGACTCATCAGCGGGCAGTGGCAGTCGAAGCCGGGAAGAACGCGGCCTTTGGGAAGCAAAAGAGAGGGGCCCGAAAGCGTTTCGAGCAGGCCAAGGAGTGGAAGATCCGCCTCCAGGATGACCCTTGCACCAAGCTCCCGGACCAGCCTGGCGTATCGGCAGAACTGCAGGGTATCGCCATATCCCTGTTCGCTGTGGAGCAGTATGGTTTTTCCTTCGAGTGATTCCTTGCCCAACCAAAGCGGCTGCGGAAAACTGCGCTGCTTCAAACCGCTCTTTTCATTCAGCCAGCGCCATTCAAACAGTTCGAAACCCTCTGCATAATTGCCACCCATGAGCAGTGCATATGACTTGTTCCACAGGGCTTCGGCATAATCGGGCTTCAAGGCAATGGCCCGGTCATAACTCTCCACAGCCAGTTCCAGCTCCTTTTGCCCCTGAAATGCAATACCAAGATTGCTGCATGCTTCTGCGTAGTTGGCATTGAGGGCTATAGCCTGCTGATAACTCTTCACCGCCTCGCCCAAAAGCATCATCGCCTGAAGGGAAATGGCCCGGTTGTTCCAGGCTTCGGAGTAGTCAGGACAAAGAGCAATGGCTCGATTGTAGTGCTCAACTGCAACATCGTACTGCTTGAGTGCATGCCGGGCTATGCCGAGGTTGTTCCAGGCTTCGATATAGTCCGGCCTCAGGGCTATTGCCCGATTGTAGCTTGCAACTGCTCCGTCATACTCCCCCAGCGCATGCAGCGCTATGCCCCGGTTGTTCCAGGCTTCGGAGTAACCGGGATAAAGGGAAATCGCCCGGTCATAGCTGGTGACAGCTTCATCATGCGCTCTCTGTGCATGCAGCACTATGCCCCGGTTATTGAAAACGGCCGGATTGTCGGCATTGATGGCAATGGCCCTGCCGATCAGCTCCAGGGCCTCCTGGAGATCTCCTTCCTGATAGGTGAGAAGGCCAAGAAGGTGAAGCGAGTCCGGGTGAAGAGGAAAGGATGCGAGAATCTCATCGTAAAGTGCGCGAGCTTCTGGCAACCGCCCTTGCTGGTGCAGTGCCATCGCATCCTGGAACCTGGCATCTGCCGCTGCCCTCAGAGCTGATGGCTCGGGAATAATTGTGGATCCAGTGGACATTAATCGTTCAAGTTTTCTTCGGCGGCAACATGCCGAATACCGAGAGGCTACCCCTCGGCAGCAAGAGCCTGAATGGCGCCCCCAAAAAGGAGACCAGGGCAAAATTCCATCTGGCCGAAAAGAGCTGTACGCCAATAATACACTATTTGCCGCAAAAAAGAAACTGCAGGGCCCCTCATTCAGGGGATGATGCTTTGCCGAATTATTGTATCTTTTCACCCGTATAAAAGATTTTCTCAATTATCTCTATTTTTTCTCCAGGGCCCCGCCACCATGCTCGAAGCAAGAAACCTCTCTATGACCGTCGGAACGAAGGAACTCCTGGCCGACACCTCCTTTCGCGTTGGCGACAAGGACCACGTAGCCCTTGTCGGCCTGAACGGCACCGGCAAGTCAACCCTGCTTCGGCATATCAGCGGCACCACCTACGACAGCGGCCTGATGACCAGCGGGCAGCTGCTTAAATCGGCGGAAACCACCATCGGCTACCTCCCGCAGGAGATCAACTTTGAGGCGGACCTTGAAAAAACCGCCCTGCAGTACGCGCTTCTGGCAAATGAACGGCTCTGCCAGCTCTCCGAGAAAATAACCCGGATGGAGCACGAGCTGGCCCTTCCCGAGCAGGATTACGAAAGCGAAGCCTATCACCAGCTCATCGAGCGCTTCAGCGACGCCATGCATGAGTTCGAACACCTTGGCGGCTACACCATGCAGTCCGATGCCGAAAAGGTGCTTGCAGGACTCGGCTTCAGCGAAATCGATTTCCACAAGAAGGTCAAGGCCTTCTCCGGAGGCTGGCAAATGCGCCTGCACCTGACCAAGCTGCTGTTGCAGAACCCAACGCTCCTTCTGCTTGACGAGCCGACAAACCATCTCGACATCGATTCGCTCCGCTGGCTTGAAAACTATCTGATCAATTACGAGCACAGCTACATCATCGTCTCGCACGACCGCTTCTTCCTCGACAAGCTGACCACCAAAACCCTCGAAATCGCCTTCTCACGCATCCACGAGTACAAGGGCAACTACAGCTACTACGAAAAGGAGAAGGCCGAACGCTATGAACTGCTGATGGGCAAATATGCCAACGACCTCAAAAAAGTGGAGGAGCTGAAGGCCTTTGTCGACCGCTTCCGCTACAAGGCGACCAAGGCGCGCCAGGCGCAGAGCCGGCTGAAGCAGATGGAGAAGCTGGAGAGCAAGATGGAATCACCCGAGGAGGATCTTTCGCGCATCTCCTTCCGATTCCCGAAAGCGATGCCTTCCGGCCGTGAGGTGATGCGCCTCGACGGAGTAAAAAAAGCCTACGACCTCCCCGACGGCACAAAAAAACAGGTGCTCAACGGCCTTGACCTCGAAGTGATGCGCGGCGACCGGATTGCCATTGTGGGATCAAACGGTGCAGGAAAGAGCACCTTCTGCAAAATCATTGCCGGCCAGCTCGACTTCGAAGGAAAGCTCACCATGGGCCACAACGTCTCCCTGAACTACTTCAGCCAGCACCAGACGGAGAGTCTCTCCCCGGAAAAAAGCATGTACAACGAAATGCTCGATGCCGCCCCGAACTCCGAGGCCCAGAAAAAGGTGCGCGACATTCTCGGCTGCTTCCTCTTCAGCGGTGACGCCGTCAACAAGAAAATCAAGGTGCTTTCGGGTGGAGAGAAATCAAGAGTCGCCCTTGCCAAAATCCTCTTGCAGGCATCAAACCTGCTGATCATGGATGAACCGACCAACCATCTCGACATGCGCAGCAAGGAGATGCTGATCGACTCGCTCGAAAACTACGACGGCACGCTTCTCCTCGTCAGCCACGACCGATACTTCCTCGACAGCCTGGTCAACAAGGTGATTGAAATCAAGAACGGCTCGATGCAGCTCTACCTCGACACCTACGCCGAATACCTCGAAAAGGCCGAGAAGGCCCTCGAAGCCGAAAAGCTGCAGGAAGCAGCCGCTCGCCAAAAGCCGCAGCAGGCAGCGCCGAAAAGCAGCCCGAAAGCAAGTGAAGAGAACAAAAAGAGCGGTTCAGCCAAAAAGGATCACAGGAAAATCGAGGAGATAGAGCAGAAGATCAACCGCCTGGAACAGCAGAAGGAGAAGCTGGAGGCAGTCATGGCAAACGAGGATTTCTACAAAAAGAGCCAGGCAGAGACCACCAAAACCCTCGACACCTACCACGCCCTTTCAGCAGAGCTCAATCAGCTCTTTGCGGAGTGGGAGAAGGCAAGTGCATAAGGCCAAAGCAGGGTAGCGCCATAAGTCGTCGTGAGCGCTACCCTCACACCTTAACCCACTGGTGAAGCCTGTCTGAATCAACCCCAGCCTGAATCACCTTCTGGATCATCACCCCGTCGCAAAAACCGGCCGCATCGTGGATTGTCCGCTCCCTCTTCTTGAGCGCCTTGACGATCCGGTGAGCCAGAAAGGCAAACCCGACGGCAAAGATTCCATGCACTGCGAGGGATGAGTGCCGGATCTTCTCCTGGAGCACCAGTTCATCCCAGGGGAGCATCGGATCAATCTGCTTCCAGCGAGGAGCGTCAATGAGGCTTCTGCCACCTTGTGACTCGCTGTTTGCAACCTCCCAGAGCCGTCCTGCGCCGTCAAGGCGGATGGTCTTAAGACTTCCGACAACCTCGAAAGAGAACCATGTGTAGGCGCCAACCGTGGTCACATGCATGAGCGAGGAGCTGCCGAGAGCGACCGATGAGGGGCCGAAGCGCATCATCATGGCGAAGTGGTCATCCGAAGTCACGGCAAGCGGGTTCCCCGACGAGTCAGGGCGGAACGGGATGCTGGTGGCAAGATTGCAGGAGACCTCGGCTATCTCGCCGACAAGAAAACGGTTCATGTCTATCAGGTGGGAGCCGATAGCGCCAAGCGCTCCGCCACCCCTCTTCGCATCGCACCACCACGACCAGGGCTGGTCGGGACGGTTGCGGCTGGCAAGGTTCACCACTGCCCGCGTCTCATAAACCTTGCCGATCTCTCCGCCGTCGATCATCTGCTTCATCGTGCGCACGGCAGGATGAAATCGCAGTTGATGATCGAGAAGGGCAAAGCCCGATGCCCGTGATGCCGCATCGAGCATCGAGGTTGCATCAGGCACACTCAGTGCGAAGGGCTTTTCACAGAGCACGCTCTTGCCGCTTTCCAGCACCCCTTTCACCATCTCCGAATGGAGGTATGGCGGCGTGGTGACGCAGACAATATCCAAATCGCACTGCAGCATCTCACGCCAGTCGGCAAAGCCGTCCTTGATAGAGAACATCTGCATGAACCGCTGGCGGTGCTTTTCGGTAGGGCTTGCCACGGCTGAAAGCTCGACACCCTCAATCAGCGAAAATGCGGGAGCCTGGGCAATTCTGGCCCAGCCGCTTCCGAGAAACCCTATTTTTATTTTTTTTGGCACTATCCTCTCAAGCTGTATTCAGAAATTTCATTCTTTTGCAGAGATAACAAGCGACTCCTCCCCCCGAACACCCTTCAAAGCAACAAGAATATCTAAAAATTTAAGGCAAAATAGGATAATTCTCCTGAATTATAAGGCGAATATTTAATTTCCATTAAAAAGGCATGCCACAAAGGTGGCGGGCACCCCTCCCGACGACGTCGGGAAGGATTCGCAATGAGATGAAAAAATGGTGGACATAAAAAAAGGGTGACCGAAATCACCCTTTCATATTGCTCATCCAACCGAAAAGTGCAGCTCAGCTAACCTTCCCGGCTTTTGCCAGACGGGCTTTTTCGATATAGGCCTTCTGGATATCCCGCGACACATTGTATGCCTTCGAGAGGCTGTCGGAGGCCCAGAGCCTGGCGTCAAAGGCCATGCAGATGTTTCTGAGAAACGGAATGCCAACCTCGGTAACACGAACACTTTTCTCTCCGAGCACGACGAGCCCGTCACTCTCCATGTCCTCGAGCCGGTAGAGCGCGATATCGAGCTCTTCGGTGTAGAGTTTCGGATCAGCCCAGGAGGTCTCCTGCTTGCACATCAGGTTGAGAATATGACGGCGGAGCACAAGATCCTCGTCGGTAAGCAGATGGCCGCGGTGCAGCGGGAAGCGGCCTTCGTTCACCGCCTTGATGTAGGAGGCGTCGTCGCGCTCGTTCTGCGCAAAAGCGTACCAGGTATCGCTGATGGAGGATGAACCGAGGGCAAGCATCATCTGCGTGGTGTTCTCGGTATAGCCCATGAAGTTCCGGTGCAGGGTGCCGTTTTTGGCCGCTATGTAGAGCGCGTCGCCTTCGATGGCGAAATGGTCCATGCCGATTTCGTGATAGCCGATAGACTCGAGCATCGCGCTCCCCTTGTCGTAGAGCTCCTGCTTGAGGTCGCCAACCGGCAGATCGGCCTCCTTGAACTTCCGCTGCCCCTCATACATGTGGGGATTGTGACCGTAAGCATAAAACGCTAACCTGTCGGGCTTCAGCTCCATGACCTTCTTGATGGTATCGGTAACGGTAGCAAGGGTCTGCTTTGGCAGGCCATAGACAAGGTCGAAATTGATGGAGGTAAAGCCGATCTGGCGGGCAAGATCGATCTTCTCCTTGACCAGTTCGAATGACTGGATCCGGTTGATCTCCTCCTGGACAATCGGGTCAAAATCCTGAATACCGAAGCTCATGCGGCGGAACCCGACACTGTAGAGGGCTTCGAGATGCTCCTTTGATGTTGATCGGGGATTGGTCTCAAAGCTGAAGATGTAGTTATCCATCTTGTTGACGTTCTTGCAGATACCGTCCATAAGGCGGATCAGGTTCTCCGGACTGAAAAAGGTCGGTGTACCGCCGCCGATGTGCAGCTCCTTGACATTGAGCCTTCCGGGAAAAACATCGGTGTACATCTGCCACTCCTTGAGCAGTGCTTCAAGGTAAGGGGTTTCGAAAGAGTGATCCTGTGTGCGATGGGCGTTGCAGCCGCAGAAGTAGCAGTGGTTCTCGCAGTAGGGAATGTGAATGTACAGGCTGATTCCGGTAGTCTCATTGCTGTCGTTGAAACCCTTGACCATCGCCTCCTTCCACTGCTCCTGGGTAACGCCGTCTGTGCTCCATGAGGGGATGGTCGGGTAACTGGTGTAGCGGGGTCCGGGGTTGCTGTACTTGACTGCAAGATTAGTTGGCATTGCTGGCTTCCTCAACAAGTAATAATTGTTTAAATTCAATCTCACGAAAATACATAAAACTCGGCAATTTCATAAATGAATAGCCGCTGAACAGGCGGCTCCAGCGCTTCAGCCAACTCATCCTCTCTATGAAAAACAGCACCGCTCCCTTGGTCGGAATCCTGATGGGTTCTGATTCGGATTTTGACATCATGAAAGAAGCCTCCCTGGTGCTCGACGAGTTCCGGATTGCGTCGGAGATATCGGTTATTTCTGCTCACCGCACACCGCAGGATCTTGAAGAGTATGCATCCTCAGCCATGGAGCGCGGGCTCAGGGTCATCATCGCCGGTGCCGGCGGTGCCGCCCACCTGCCGGGGGTGACGGCCGCCATGACCGTGCTTCCGGTAATCGGCGTACCTATTTTCAGCCAGAAACTCAGCGGACAGGACGCCCTCTACGCCATAGTACAGATGCCCGCAGGCATCCCCGTAGCTACCGTCGGCATCGACAATGCGCGCAACGCAGCCCTGCTTGCCGTGCAAATCCTTGCTCTCGGAGATAAAGCCCTTATGGAATCACTGATCGAGTTCCGAAAAAAGCTTGCCGATGCATCACGCCAGAAAACCGGCAAGATCCGTGAAAAGCTTCATGCAAAAAGCTGAATTCTGGATAGAGCGCCTGCAGCTTGCACCGCATCCGGAAGGAGGACACTACCGCGAGACCTACCGCAGCAATGGGACCTGCTCTTTCCCGGAGGGAGGACTCTTTGATGGCCCCCGTTCATGGGCGACCGCCATCTACTATCTGCTCAAGGGAGAGGAGCGATCGAGGCTTCACCGGATTCATTCCGATGAGCTCTGGTTTTTTCATGCGGGCAACCCTCTCAATGTTTATCTCTTTCCGGATGATGGAACGCCAAGCTCTTTCACACTCGGCACTTCGCCAGATGCGGGAGAGGTTTTTCAGGACAAGGTGCCCGCAGAAACCTGGTTCGGAGCCGCACTCAAAACACCTGACAAAGAGAGTTATGCACTGGTAAGCTGTGTTGTTGCCCCGGGGTTTGATTTCAGGGACTTTACTTTAGGGAAGAGAGAGATACTGCAGAAAAAATTTACCCGGTATAACTCGCTCATCGAATACCTGACCTGAACGGTTTTCCCCCATTCCGTTGTGGTGCCGGCGCCGACCGGCGAGAATACCGGGTGTAAATCATCATCAACCAACATCCCGACTGAGAGCCTGATACAAACCTAAATCAACCCTTCAGCTCAATTATACACTTTTATTACCTATTACGCAACAAATACACGACAAATACAATAAAATATTATTTTCTCTCACAACATTCAGAAATACCAGCACTCCCTCCACGCCCGCCATAACTCCCGCCTTCAGGTAGTACTCCAGCGCGTCCGGCTTGCTACTCCGGCTGCTGATGCCCACTGCCCCGCCGACCTTCGTGCGGTCCATCACGACGCTGTAACTCTGGGAGGTTTCAGTGTAGCTCACTACCGATGACTGGCCGAACTCTTTCTGCAGATTCACTTCGAAAAACGGACTGAATCTCCACCCCGCAGGCTTCATGGTGCCCGTCATGCCCACCCGGCCAAGCACTCCCGTCATCGCATGCAGGTGCGCCGTGCCCTCCGGCGTCTCGATGTCGTAGCCCATGATGCGCTGCACCACCACCTGCGCCTGCGGCTCAAGGTAGACGGTGTCGCTCAACACCACCCGGCGACCACCCTCTGCCGAAGCGAGCCATCCCCATGTCTCGGAACCGGCCTTGCCTCCAGTGCTCGTGAACCCGGCAGAGATGTCGTACCGGCTCGCCTGCACCACCCCTTCCAGATACCACCGCCCGCGGCACTCGATGCTCGCATAGCCGCCGAGGTTCATGCTGAACAGATCGATTTTGCCTGATTGCTCCGAGCCCGACGAGCTCTCCGAAGTCAGGTATCCTGTGCCGGCATAGAGACCCGACCGGCAGCCGAGGTTGCCGTTCCAGCAGGAGCTCAGGTCACTGCCGACCTGGAAGGTGCCGCTGTAGCCTCGGGCTTCGACCGACTGCCCTCCGCTTTCAAGACCAGCAACCTGCCGGCGGCCGGTCGTCCGGCTCCACCACGAACCCGGCTCTTTCTCCGTACCGGGCACTGCCCAGCCGTAGGCCTGACGCTCATGGAAGCGCGGCACCGATTCTGCACCAAGGGCAACCACCAGCGGCCCCGGCATCGGTATCAAGGCTGGTACTGGGGTCGGGGTTACCGTTGGAGTCACCGTCGGGGTCACCGTGGGAGTCACCGTCGGGGTCACCGTCGGGGTCACCGTCGGAGTCACCGTCGGGGTCACCGTGGGAGTCACCGTCGGATCACTCAGAATCTGCAGGTACCAGTCCTCTCCGACTTTGACGAGCTGCACGCTCGCACCCTGAAATACTGATGATGAGCCGTCAACGGAGAAAGCATTCGACACACCGGTGCCGTTCACCTTCACCACCAGAATGCCATTACCCGTGGTAGGCTTGACCAGCGTGCCGGATGCGTTGCGAACCAGAAGAGCAGTAGTGCCAAGGGAGCTGCCGCTCGTCGTGCCGTCGGCTCCGATTACCAGAAGGTCGAGCACGTCAGGGTTGCTCTGGCTCCCTCCGCCGAGAGCAATGTCGAGACCGAGAGAGGCTGCGCTCCCGCTGCCGGTGTAGATGCCCGTCACCGTCACCCGGTCGTCCGCCGCACCGTCACGAAGCTCAAGCAACCCGCCGTTCAAGAGGTTGCCGGCAATCACATACCTCCCCGGCGAGGCACCTGTCGCCCGCACGATTGAGCCCGCCTCGATCATCATCTCCAGCGTCTTGCCCGCCGAGGCAGTGAAGGTCATCGGGCTGTTCACGTCCGGCGTCGGACCGAGGTAGACGTCCGAGTTGTTTTTTACGTTGATATGTTCCCAGTTCACCACGTTGCCGCCGAACCCCTTTGTGGTCCTCCAGCCGTCCATCGTCAGGGTATCATCATCGTCCTCGTCCAATTGGTAGTAATATGGGGTATTTGTCACGGCATGAAGGGCATCTCCCCCATCAAGCAAAGTCACCTGGCTGAGATCTGGGTTTCCGCTCAGCAAGAGCGTATCGAAACCGGAGCCAAAACTCATTGTGCCGCGCACTGATGAGTGACCGCTCATCGTCATCGAATCGTTACCCGAACCGTCATAGCCATTCATGTAATATCGGTCCCAACCGTCCTGTCTCAGATGGCCCCCTGTGCCCAACTCAACATTGCCATCAATTCTCGCATAATCCGTCATGGTCAGGGTGTCATCACCGTCACCCAAAGAGAGGTTTCCTGTAAGATAAGCAGTTCCAGAGAGGCTTACCCGGTCAGCAACATAGAATGAAAACAAGGTGAATTTAGGGTAGTTGTCGTCGGTAGTGCTCCTCAATGCCAACTCTCTCGAAAGGATAGCGTAACCCAATCCTCTCCCCGTCCGGTCAACGGCACTTACCGTCCCGGTAACGTTGAGGTGAAGCGGAGCATTTGAAGCACCAAGGCCGACGACATAACCGTCGCCCTTGACATCGACCGTACCGGAAATCAGGGCATCAGCAGTGCCGCCCCCATTGATCCCGTTAAAGGCGTACATGCCGAAAGTCATGCCGTAACTCGTGGCCCCCGTCAAAACGTCATTCGGATCTGCCGGGCCAGTCACCAGGATAGTGCCGCCCATGCCCCCGGTGATGGTCAAAACACCTTTATCATCAGGAACATTATCAAATCCCCATGGCATTGATGCATCGGAATGTGATGGCGACCACAGAAAGATTCCTCCTGCAATGGCATCAAAATTCTGATTATCAAGGTAGGTGCGATTGATGCCGGTAACCCGGATCAGCCCGTTGACGCCGAAGGTCCCGAGCGTGAGGGTGCCACCTTGAATCCCATAACTTTGCCTGTCACCCGTTACCTCTATTGTCCCGTTAAACAGCGGAAGCGAAACGTCATTGACAGCAGACCCCATAGCGATACCTGATGAGGTGTAAAATGGTGAACGGGCAATGATCGTGCTCGAAAAATTACTGATACTCAGTGATCCTGGCTGCATACTCGCATCATAATAAACGGATTGAGTGTCATAAACATGACCGACGGCAATACCTGTAACGATGCCGCCATGAGTAGTTGCCGCGTTGGCAATGGACTCCGCTTTGACGGTCCCGCTGAAATTCGTGACCGACAATGAGGTCGTTGCCCTAGAGGCCCTGCTTTCAGCTGATATCGCCGTTGCTGGACCCGGGCGGTTAAACAGGGAAGAGGCCGGATCCGTATTTGGGGTGGAGGTTGCGGAGATAGTGCCGGCAAGGTTCGTGATCACAAAGCTTCCACTGGCTGCCAAAAGTGCCGTCGCACCATAAATTCCGGTCGAAGAGGCATCGATTTTCCCTGACAGCGTGCCGATGCCTCCTGAACGAGCTGAAAGCGCATAAGTAGCAAGGCCTTCGTTCGTAGATGCAGAAATGCTTCCCGAAAGGTCGCCTGTAACCGTGAAATTGTTAGTGAGATAAACCCCGTAAGAATACCTGCCTGACGACGCGCTGATTCTGCCTGACAGCTCTTTTGTCGTAAATGACAAAGCGGAAATTCCGTATGTGGCTTGATGAACACCTGTGCCTGCTGCATCAATGGCTCCTGAAAGATCACCGCCTATGGCAATGTTCCCCCCATCTGCCAGAATTCCGTAGCTCTGATCATCATAGGTAAGCTGATGGTCGTCCGGAGGAGTGAAGAATTTGATTGTTCCGGCCATGTTCCCGGTAATGCTCAGGTCCGCATAAGTAAGCCTGACCGCGGACATGGCGCCTCTTGAACCTGCGGCCTGGATCAGAGCATCTTTTGTTATCTCCCCGAAGGTGAGGGTTCCAGGAGTACTGCCAGAAATCCCTTTGACATAGATCGCGGAAACCGCAGGGTCCGCCGCTCCATATGATAAATCCGCGGTCCTGAGAGAGTTAGCCGTGATGGAGCCTGAAAAGGTACCGATGGAAGCAGAAGAAACTTTTTCAAGATAGAGACCATAGATTTTATTGGCAGCTGTTGCACTGGTTCCTTCCGCTGCGATCGAACCGGAAAATGAGTCAATCGTAACGCCTGTCCCTCCGCTCGCCGGAGCTTTAGCATAGATGCCATAGACACCTGCACCGCTGACCGAGCTTTTAATAGTGGAGCTGAAATTGCCGATGTGAACGGTCGTCGCTGTTGCTGGAAATGAGAGCGCGCTGTCGGTCCCACTGCCCTGCATATCGAGCACCAGATGAGCAGGCAGAGCAAACTGAACACCATTAGCCGCGGCAAAGATGCTGCTTCCTGCTGCCGCACCACTCTGCTGGACGGTAACATCCGAGCCGCCGTTATCGACAAGGAAAGCCACCGGCTTGGAAATTGCCGGCAGTGCTGAACCGAGCGTGATGGTACCGCTCGTCGCAAAGGTGATGGTGTTCGTGGCATCGGCCGAGCTTGCAAGCTGCGTAAGAACGTACCGCAGCGTTCCGGCGGTGTTCGTGTCGGCGATGCTGTTGACTGTATAGTCGGCTCCTTTGGATTCGGAGTAACCGAGCGCAGCAAGTAGCAAAAGGATTGAAACTGTTCGCTTTTTCATAGGGGCATCCAACTCATTTCTTCAGCGTTCTTGATTGCGCATCTGCTTTCTCGTATTCCTCACAACTCTTTCACTTCATATATACGCCCACTCTCCCAATATCACATCTTTTTATCGACTATTTCCTTTTTTTTACTCTGGAAACCAAAAAAAATCACCATAGGCAAACTTCCCGCCTACCAGCTCTTGCGAAGCCCCAGTGTAAGCAGGTAGTCACGGCTGCCGTGGCCCTCCAGGCCCGCCATCACTCCCGCTTTCAGGTAGTACTCCAGCGCAAGAGGCTCGATACTCCGGCTACTGAGCCCAAAGGCACCGCCGAGCTTTGTCCTGTCTGCCTCTGCCCGGTAACTCTCTCCAATCATCTGGTAGGTCACCACTGATGACTGGCCGAACTCTTTCTGCAGATTCACTTCGAAAAACGGACTGAAGGACCAGTTGGCAGGCTTCAAGGTGCCGGTCATCCCGATTCTGCCAAGGAGGCTCTTCAGAGCATGAGGACAGACTGTACCGGCAGGCGAGTCAATACTGTAACCATCGATATACTGTGCAATGCATTGTGCCTGCGGCTCCAGATAAAAAGCACTGCTGACGGTGTGACGGAACCCCGCTTCTACCGATGCGAGGCTGCCCCAGGTTTTTGAGCAACTGCTGGTTCCGGATCTTGCGAAATCGAGGTCGAAAGCGTAGCGGTTTGCCTGCAGAATCCCTTCAAGGTACCACTGGCCGCGGCACTCCACCTCAGCATAGCCGCCAAAGCTCAGGCTCTGAAGCTGAGCACTCCCAGCCTTCAGGCCTCCCTCATCTCTGCTGTCGGCCTGCATGTACCCTGTGCCAACATAGCGTCCGGAACGGGAACCCAGATTGCCTTGCCAGGAGGAGTAGAGATCGCTGCCGACCTGCATCGTACCGCTGTAGCCCTTTCTCTCTGTCGATTCCCCTCCGCGCTCAACCCTGCCAAGGAACCGGCAGCCTGTTGTGCGGGTCCACCAGGATGCCGGCTCCTTCTGAATCACTCCCGGTACCGACCAGCCGTAAGCCTGACGCTCGTGGAACCTCGGAATCAGTTCCTCTCCAAGGCCGGCCATCATCGGGCCAAGATGCCGGATAACCTCGTCGGAAAACGGGGGCCTGCCCTTCGGAATCACCAGATACCAGCTCTCACCACCGCTCCCGTCCCCTCCTTTCTGAAGGAGCCTTACCTCTGCACCTCTGAAATCATTGGATGAATCAAGCCAAAATGCATCACTGCTGCTCTCGCCATTAACCTGAACAACAAGAATCCCCTTGCCCGTCGTCGGCCTGATGGCGCCGTCCAGAGAGATGTTGCGAATCAGAAGAGTTGTGTGACCGCCGGCAATGCCTGCCGTTCCGCCCGGGGAACCGACCACCAGCAGGTCGAGCTGTTCCGGATCAGTCTGTCCGCCACTGGCAAGTGCCGCATCCAAACCTATCCGCCCTCCGCTGCCGGTATAGGTGCTGCTCAGGGTGACCCGGTCATCGGCCGCGCCGTCCTGCAGGTCCAGCAGACCGCCGTTGATGAGAGTTCCATCAATCACATATCGACCCGGCAAAAGGGAACTTCTCGTTGAGTAGACCGTAGAACCAGCCTCAATCGTCATGGTTACCTTAAGACCGGGGGAAGCCGCAATGGTTTTTGATATGCCGAGGTCAATTGTCGACTGATCGTTTACGTCAATCAGCTCCCACCCCCGGAACGATTCAGTATAGAGTCCGTTCCGTCCGGAAAAGAGCAGCCTGTCGCCCCCTCCGGGAGTTTCGCCGCCATCCCCACCCGCAAGGAGAGGGACATCAGTGACATTTGCCGCTCCCTCTAGCGTAAAGGAGTCATCGCCTCTGCCGAGATCGACCTTTCCGGCAAGAGTGCCCGATGGCGCGACCGTAACCAGGTCGGTAGCAACTATGGAGTCCGTAAAGGCTCCGGCGAAGTCAAAGCTTCCCGAACGGATTGCATAGCCGAGCCCCAGTCCGCTCCGGTCAACACCGGTTAGGCTCCCCGTGACCAGAAGGTTCATAGGACCCACGGAGAGAATGGCGGCAGCCACACCCGAGGCTTCCGCGCTCACCCTGCCAGCGACGAGAAGCGGCGAATTGCTGTCTGCACCGCAGATGCCGCCTGATTGGGAGAGAAATCCGGCAGCGGAATGGGTGCCGGAGGCAGCCAGAACCTGGCCGGTTGACGAGACCCCGCCACTGACGGTTGTACCCCTTATGCCATCGGGCCCGTTTTCAATTCCTGCCGCCACACTCCCCTGTGCCGAGGCGGTGATTGTCCCGGTGATTGCGCCATGCATGAGGAGCTCATCAGCGCTCAGCCCGTAAGCCCTTTCATGGCCTGCCGTTGCCGTAACGCTTCCGGCGATATCACCGTTGATCAACAGATTTCCGTAATAGGCATAGACGGCATAAGCGCCTGAATCTGCTGCTTCAGCGTTCACGCTGGCGGAAGCGGTGATTCCCTTGTCAAGAAGGACATCAGCGTACCGGGCAACAAGAACCGTAGCAATTTCGTCCGGGTCCAACGGATTGTTGAAACCATAAGAATAAGCATGCAAGGTGCCGGTAACTGCCCCATAGATGGATAATCCGCGATTTGTTGCAGAAGGCGAATCATTGTACGCATAGAAGGTGCGTGCGTAATATTGAGCCTCGGCACAGTGATCACCCCCGAGCTCTCCATTGATGACAATTCCGCCATACTGGGCACTAAGGGCGCTGGCATAGCTGGTGCCGGCCGCAACATGGATAGATGATGCAGGCCAAAAGCCTCCGGTGACGGTGATGGCACCATTTACCGTTCCGATACCAAAGCTTTGTACGGTTGCCGCGCTTGTAGTGATGCTTCCGGTAACATCACCATTGATCGTGATGTTCTTTCCACTCACAAGGGTACTGACTCCCCAGGCGTTGCCAGCGGCTGCGGTTGATTGGATGGTTCCGCCAAGATCACCGTTGATGTCAACATCACCGTCTGCGCGAATGCCATGAGCAGAGGCGCCGGAAGATGAGATAACGGTTATGGCAGAGTTTACCGGGCCGTCAAGAGTGAGATTGCCCGTAGAGTAGATCCCTCTTGACAACGAAGAGCCCTGAACAGCAAGAGAGAGGTTGGCTGGCAATCGGAGCTGCGCCGTTGAGCCGAGCAGCCAGCAGGGGGAGGCTGCCACAGTCTGGCGGATGAGCATCGGACCATTTGGAAGGAGAAATGCCGCCGGTTTGACAAGTTGAGGGAGGGCTGTAGAGAGGTTAATGGCACCGCTTGCCGTAACGGTGATGGTGTTGGCACCAGCAGCACCGCCTGAATTCAGGTCGATAATCGCCTGACGAAGGCTGCCGGCCCCGAAGTCAAGGGCATTCGTCACAGAATAGTCAGTGGCGATTGCATCTCCGAAACCAGGCAGTGCAAATAGCAACAGAATCGACAGTGTTCGTTTTTTCATGGCTGATGAGGGTATGTGATACAGGGACCCTCCTCACCCGTCGGCCATCGCATCCATAAAATAATCATACCACTTTCGGTCGCATTTACTTAAAATATACGTAACAACAAAAAGGAAGCCATCCGCCACGACACTTTTTCTCGCTATCAGAACTAAAACACTTCCCGCTTACCAGCTCTTGCGAAGCCCCAGGGTGAGCAGGTAGTCACGGCTGCCGTGACCGTCCACGCCCGCCATCACTCCCGCTTTCAGGGAGTACTCCAGCGCATCTGGCTTCGCACTCCGGCTGCTGATGCCCAAGGCACCTCCGACCTTTTTCCTGTCCGTCTGTACGCTGTATGTCCAGCCACTCTCCTCATAGCTCACCCGCGAGGGCTCCCCGAACTCCTGCTCTGCCTGCAGCTCAAGGAAGGGAGTCACCATCCACCCTTCCGGCTTCACCGTTCCCCTCATCTTCATGCGGCCAAGCACTCCCGTCAAGGGATGCTGGCGGGCGCTCCCGTCCGGGGTCTCTATGTCGTAGCCGATGATGCGCTGCACCGTCAACTGTGCCTGTGGCTCCAAAAGGAATGTTTCGCCGATCCCGATCAGCCGGCAGCCTTCCACCGATGCGCTAAGGCCCCAAAGCGCGACACGCTCTTTGCTTCCGCTGCTGCTGAAGCTGGCCCCGATATCGTAGCGACTCGCCTGCAGCTCCGTCTCGATATGCCAGATGCCTATGGCCGACACCCCTGCATAGCCTCCGATGCTTATGAGGGAAATATCCGTCCTGCCGGAATGCACACCTGAAGCATCGCTCTCCGCCTGAAGAAACCCCGTGCCGAGACAGATTCCCGCATGGCGGCGAAGGGCGCCGCTTCCGGAGGCAGCAAGATCGCTGCCGGCCTGCAGGGTGCCGCTGTAGCCGCTTGCCCTCGAGGAAATCCCCCCGCTTTCGGATCCGGATATGAAACGCCTTCCGGTGGTGCGGCTCCACCACGAGCTCGAACCGCCACCCCCCTGCCGTTCGCTCAAAGCCGGCACCGACTCTGTGCCGAGCGCACCGGCCATCAGCCCGATCCCTCCAATGAGGTGCTGCGATGCAGGAGGCGGAGGAGATTCGAGAGGAAGCACATCCCGGCCTCCGGCAATCTGCAGATACCAGACGCTTCCGTCGAGTACAAGCTGAACCTCTGCTCCCGAAAAGAGCGGGTCGGAATCGTCAATGAGAAGTGCGTTGGGAGTGCTTGTGCCGTTCACCTTCAAGACCGGAAACCCCTTGCCGGTCGTCACTCTGATCACCCCATTCTGCGATATGTTGCGAACCCGGAGGCGGGTCGTTCCCGACAGGCTCCCGCTGGATGTGCCCTCCATGCCAACTACCAGCAGATCAAGTGATTCGGGATTGCTGTCGGTCCACCCTCCGAGCGCCATATCAAGCCCCAAGGCTCCCTCGCTGCCAGTGTAACTTCCCGTAACCCTCACCCTGTCGCCTGCACTTCCGTTACGAAGATCGAGCAGTCCGGCGTTCTTGAGATTCCCGTCAATCTCGACACGCAGTGGAGAACCGCCTGCGGCCCGCATCGCCGAACCCGCCTCTATCATCAATGAGAGCTGCTGGCCGATTGATGGAGCCAGGAGGAATGACGCAGCCGGAACAAGAGCCACCTCACTCCCGTTGACAACCGCTATCTGCTCCCACCCTGCCGTTGCTCCGGCAATGGCCCCATGCCACCCAGAGAGCAGAAGCTGGTCCCCCGATATCTCTCCGCCGTCGCCACCTGCAATGTTGCCTCTAATGGATGCCAGACCCCGCAAGGTCAAAGTGTCGTCGCCTGCTCCCATATCGACATTGCCGGTCACTGCACAGGCATCCTGCATGAAGAGCGTGTCGTTGCCGGCTCCGAGTGAGATATGCCCCTGAAGGGTACCGTTGCCTGCAAGAGTGACCCTGTCCGCTGAAGCAGGACCATCAACCAGACTCCCATATGCCCCGAAACTCCCGGAGCGCAGCGAATAGCCGCAACCGCTCCCTTTGCTGTCGACTCCCGAGAGGGTGCCGGTGATCAGGAGGTTCATTGGCCCCTCCGCCATGACAGCCGCCGCCGCGCCATAGGCTGAAGCGCTGAGGGCGCCATCAATAACAAGAGGGTCACCATCCGTTGCGCCATGGATGCCACCCCCCTTTGCATAGAGCCCTGCCGCCCGGTAGCTCCCGCTCTCGGCACGCACCATGCCCGAAATCCCTCCTCCGATGGAAATGGATCCTGCCTGCGCATAGAGCGCATAAGCATCTGTACTGCCTGCCACGGCTGAAAGCAAGGCCGACCCTGTTATTCCACCGCTGATGGAGAGCGCCCCACCGGCATGGATGCCGTATGCAGAACTGCCGGCCACAGCTGCTGCAGAAACCTTTCCGGCAATGCTGCCAATGACAGCAAGGGATGCATCGGCTTCAATCGCCGATGCAGTATCCATCCCTGCAGAGGCTGTAATGTTTCCCGTTGCCGGAATCCCGCCATAGATGGTCACTGATGCAGCGTGAATCCCCCGGGCGGTACTCTTCGCGGCCTTTGCCGTTATCATTCCGCTGATGCCGGTGATGCCACCTGTTTGACCGATAACGATATCTCCACCAGAAAAAAGCCCATAGACCGTGCTTGCGCTATTGCTATCCCCATTGAGCGCTGTAGCCTGAATACTCCCCAGAGTGCCTATTCCGCCAGCAAGCGTCATGACATCCGCCACAGAGAGACCGCTTCTGAAACCGTACACTGTCCCGTCAGTTGTTGCGTTTGCCGTTACCAGAGCGCTGAATGGGCCGGAAAGCGTGATATTGCCGACAGAGTAGAGTCCGTAAGCTCCATGGGGGGCCTCTGCGGAAACCGAGGCTCCGGCCTTCATGGCCCCGTCAATAGCGAGCGATTTGCCTGCGTAGATGCCGTATGCCGTTACGCCGGTCGAACGGTTCGCGAGATTCGAACCAAAATCACCAGTCACTAAAAGATTGCTGGCCGAGTAAAGTGCGGAACTTGACGTGCTGCTGCTCTGGACCTTCACCGACAGCAGTTTGTCCGGCAGCGAAACCCCGACGTCAGTCTGGACCCTCATGGTTCGGGCAGTTTCCAGAGAGGTTGTAAGGCTGAGGGTTACGGGAAGAGTGCCGTTATTGACCCTGAAAGCGACCGGCCGGGTGATGGAGGAAAGAGGAGAGAGCAGATTGATGACCGGGACGGAAATCTCCAGCTCTATGGTGCGGAGTGCTTCAAAATCGCTGTTGGAGTCCAAAATGGCCTGACGGAGGCTCCCTGCCCCGCTGTCGCCAGCGTTGGTGACTGTATGAACCGCGCTCACAGCCGGGCAGGGGAGATAAACCGTCAGAAAAAGCAGCAGCAGTAATACCTCTTTTTTCATGAAACGAGGGATTGCGTCTGAGCAACATGCAGTGCCGCACAACAACCAGCCTGTCTTTATACGCTTAATTTACGCATTCCCCTGAAAACGCAACAACACTTTTTCCACAACGTGCAGAAAAAAAAGTATTTGCAGGCAATAATGGAATTACACCTCTTTTTTATTACATTCCGGAGTTTACCGTATCACCACATCATGTCGCTCCGGCGGCACATCATCGACAACAAAGAACTCATGAAAAAAAGGGTCGTCATAGCAGGAGGAGGATTTGCAGGAATCAATGCCGCCAAGATACTCGGCAACAGGCGGGATATTGAGATAACCCTCATTGACAGGAAAAACTACCACCTCTTCCAGCCGCTGCTCTACCAGGTCGCCATGGCGGCCCTCGGGGAGGGCGACATTGCCGCGCCACTCAGGAACATGCTGGCAGACTATAGCAACATCACCGTCTTCAAGGGGATTGTCACCGGCATAGATGTCGAGAACAAAATCGTCCACACCGATTTCAGGGAGGTTCCCTACGACTACCTGATCCTTGCCTGCGGCGTGCAGCATCACTATTTCGGCCACAACGAGTGGGAGGAGAACGCCCCGGGCCTTAAAACCCTCGCCCAGGCAAAAGAGATCCGCCGCAGGGTGATGGAGGCCTACGAAAAGGCTGAACGCACGACCGACCCTGTGGAACGCAAGAAACTTTTGACCTTCGTCATCGTTGGCGGTGGCCCGACCGGGGTAGAACTTGCGGGCTCCATCGGAGAGATGAGCCGCTACACCCTGTCGAAATTCTACCGCAACATCGACCCCAAGCTCACCCGAATCTTCATCGTCGAAGCCGCACCGCGGATACTCGGCTCCTTCGATTCGGAACTGGCAAGCAAGGCGACACGCTCTCTGGAAAAACTCGGCGTACAGGTCTGGACCAGCAGCATGGTCAGCGACGTCAATGAAAATGGCGTGCAGATCGGCAACGAGCGCATCGAGGCCGCTACCGTCCTCTGGGCGGCAGGCGTCACAGCCGCAGGCATAGGCAAAACCATGGATGTTGAACTCGACCGCATCGGAAGGATTGTCGTCGAAGAGGACCTCAGCATTCCAGGCCACCCGGAAATCTTCGTGGGCGGCGACCTCGCCCATTTCCGTCTCGAAAACGGCAACTCACTCCCCGGCCTTGCGCCTGTCGCCCTGCAGCAGGGACGTGCCATCGGAAAAAACATCCTCCGGGACCTCAAATCAAAGTCGAGAAAAGCGTTCCGCTACATGGACAAGGGCCAGATGGCCACCATCGGCAAAAACAAGGCGATTGTCCAGTTCGGCGGCCTCAAGTTCGACGGCATCGCCGCCTGGTTCACCTGGCTTCTGGTACACATCTACTTCCTGACCAGCTTCCGCCACCGCGTCTTTGTGCTCATGCAGTGGGGATGGTCCTACTTCACCTTCAGCTACGGAGCCCGCCTGATTGTCAACAAAGAGTGGCGATTCTACCCTGATGCCATCAGAAAAGCCGTCTGCTCCGACGAAGAGGAGGGATAATGAACAGGAAATTCAACGCACCTATGATCACCGGAAGCATGCTCGCTGCATGCTTCATCGCCATATCCCTCTACCTCCTCCTCTACCCGCTTCCTGTAACCATGGCAGGGAAAACCGACCTCCGCCTCTACGCCCTGCTCATCGGCGCCTACGGCATCTGGCGGGCCATCCGCGTCTATATTAAATGGAAAGAGGCCTTAAGCTCTGATCCTGACGAATAAGCATCCTCCAGCGGTTTGCTTCACCGCTGCCAAAGGATGTGCGGGTCTTCGAGCGGAATTGAAACCCCTTCGAAATGAGGAATCACCCGCACGGTGAAGTCACCTGAAGGTCGGTTCGCCGGGACTTCAGCAGTGTAGAAGCAACTCTTCCGAGCATCTTCCCCAGTCAGCGTTCGGGTCATCCGGAGCTTCACGGGAGCGCCGCCATCGAGCCCTTCTGCATAGAGTTCTACACCCATGTCGGCCTCTTCAAGACCGCATGGTGCGATCTCAACGTCAAAACGGCAGCTTGCAGCTTGCGTCGATACCTTCACCTCGCCAATGCGGAGTGCTGCCCATTGCTCATTGAGATGCCGCTGCCAGTCGGCTATCGCCCTGCCTCTGGCGGCATTATCGGCCTTGCGCAGGAGATATTCGTTTGATGCCGGGATGTAGTGCTTTTCGGTGTATTCTCTCACCGAGCGGTTTGCTGAAAAGCGAGGAGTCAGCTGCGCCATGCTTTGCCGCATCCTCACCACCCACTTCTCCGGCAGCCCCGCTTCGTTGCGCCGGTAAAACTCCGGCACCACCTCGTTCTCGAGTATCGTGTAAAGCGCTTCTGCTTCGACTGCATCCCAGGCCGGATCGTCCCCATGCTCACGGCCGTCACCCAGCGCCCATCCCACCTCGGGCGAGTAGGCTTCCGACCACCATCCATCGAGTTCAGAGAGATTGATCCCTCCGTTGACAAGCACCTTCATGCCGCTTGTGCCGCACGCTTCCCATGGGCGGCGCGGCGTGTTGATCCAGACGTCAACGCCCTCCACGAGCCGCTCGGAGAGCATCATGTCATAGTCGCTGAGAAAGATGACGTGGCGGCGGTGATCCGGCTGGCGGATAAAGCGTATCCACTCCTGAATCATTGCCTGCCCGATCCTGTCTGCGGGATGAGCCTTGCCGGAGATGACAAGCTGGACCGGACGCTCCGGGTCGGTGAGCAGCCGGAGCAGGCGGTCGGGATCATGCAGCAGCAGGTTCGGCCGCTTGTAGCTGACGAAGCGGCGGGCAAAACCGAGGGTAAGGGTGC
The DNA here is from genome assembly GCA_037142155.1 of Chlorobiaceae bacterium. Taxonomy (GTDB): domain Bacteria; phylum Bacteroidota; class Chlorobiia; order Chlorobiales; family Chlorobiaceae; genus Chlorobium. The sequence goes on along the minus strand of JBAXBE010000003.1, from coordinate 101,249 downwards.
CGGGATCAAACAGATGCCTTGCCTGCTCGACCTCTTCGGGCGAAGCTCCGGAAACGGCGAGCTGCCGGGAGAGCCGCCTACGGAGGTAGTCGACAAAATCGCGGCGGGCATCACTGCGAAATTGCCAGAGATCGGCATCGGAGACAGAGAGCACGGGCTCTTCGAGATGTTCGATAGGACAGGTCCATCGATCCTTCCCGCACGTTGCCGTCCAGAAATGATCGGCTGCGGACGAATCCCAGGTTGGCATGTGCACCCCGTTGGTCACATGTCCGACCGGAATTTCGGCGGTTGGCCAGTGAGGAAAAAGAGGCTCGAAAAGATGACGGCTGACCTTTTCATGCAGGCAGCTTACGCCATTGACCGCACCGCTGCATCGTATTGCCAGACAGGCCATGGTAAACTTCTCCGTCATGTCGGCGGGCTGCTGCCTGCCAAGGGCCAGCAGCTCAGATCGGGAGATGCCGAGTTGCTGCCCGGCATAATCGCCCAGATACTGCTCGATGAGACAAGGATCAAAACGGTCGAACCCGGCCTCGACGGCGGTGTGGGTGGTGAAAAGGTTTCCTGCCCGGGTGACAGCAAGCGCAACGTCGAAGGGCTCGCCGCTCTCTTCGATGAAGCTCCGCATGCGCTCAAGCGCAGCAAAGGCGGCATGGCCTTCGTTAAGATGGCAGACTTCGGGGCGAAGTCCCAGCGCTGTGATCAGCTGCCATCCGCCAATACCGAGAATAAGCTCCTGCTTGAGGCGCAGCTCCTGACCGGCACCATAGAGTTCGCTGGTGATGCCGCGATGCACGGGAATGTTTGCCGCGTCATTGCTGTCGAGCAGGTAGAGCCTGACTCTGCCGACCTGCACCTGCCATACCCGAAGCCAGAGAGAAAAACCGGAAAGGGTGAGCTTGAGGCGCAGCCACTCGCCGTTCGCCTGACGCAGAGGAGTGATCGGCAGCTGACCGGGATCGTTATAGGGAAAGAGCGCCTGCTGCGCACCCTCCCTGTCTATCACCTGCCGAAAGTATCCCTGCTGGTAAAGCAGCCCGACACCAAAGACAGGCACGCCAAGGTCGCTGGCAGCCTTGAGCTGGTCACCGGCAACGTTGCCGAGCCCGCCCGAATAGATGGGCAGCGCTTCGCTCAGCATGAACTCCATGCTGAAATAGGCTACCGAGGTGAGGGGTGGTGTGGGATAGCGGTGCTGAAACCAGGCCGGCGCCTCCAGCGCACAACGCCGGTTACCGGCAATTCCCTCAACCTTTTCACAGAACTCCGGATCGGCCAGCACGGATTCAATACGGTTGCGCGATACCGTCTGCAGGACAACCCATGGGTTATGGGTCGCTTCCCAAAGTTCGGCATCGAGCTGGCGCCACAAATCATCGGCAGCATGGTTCCAGGACCAGCGCAGGTCAAGCGCCAGCTCGGCAAGGGTATCAAAACCCTCGACCTCTGCCGGAAGAAGATTATAAACGGGTTGACAGGCCCGTGCATGCTTGCTCATACTCTTTTGACCCTTCAGGGGAGTCGGCTATCCAACCCAATATTCATAGCCGCTCCTGCTGGCATCCGAATTTTCCCGTTTTCTCCTGTAGCTCTTGAGCATCTCACGCCATTGCACCTGCAGCACTTCGTCCACCGTGCAGCTAAATCCTTCGGACTGAAGAAAAACAATTGCCCTCTCCCTGAACTCCTCGTCAGATTTCAGCTTTTCTATAAAACACTCTGCCTGTTCCAATGACATAACATCCTCCCGGTATTCATAGGTAATTAACGCAACAGTCGGATGGGGGAAAAAGCCTGATTGGCTTTTCTGATACTAAACAGAACAGATTTAGGCTTCAGGAAGTTCTCGCCGCAGTGCTCCCGTTTATCAGGTTCTGCGGTGGAGATATCCTGAACGGGGAAAAAATGTTAGCGAATCTCGACAGAAGAGTGACGCTTCCGGGTTCGCTGAAATTATTTTTTTTCCGTAGATTCACCTTGCCTTCTCCCTCTGGATCTGAAACGGGGGATTGAATTCAGGAGAAACATCAAAAAAGCATGACACAACTGCCAGTCACCAGAGAGAGCGAACAGAAGCTTTTTTTTCACAACTATGCACGGCTGCCGATAGCGGTAACCCACGGCGAAGGGGTCTGGCTTGTCAGCGACAGCGGCACGCACTATCTCGACATGATTTCGGGCATCGGTGTCAACGCGCTCGGCTACGGCGACCAGCGACTCGTCAAAGCGATAAGCGATCAGGCGGCAAAGCTGATCCATGCCTCAAACCTCTTCATGATGCAGCCGCAGTTTGAGCTTGCCGCCAAGCTGCTCGAGCTTTCTGGCCTGTCGAAGGTCTTCTTTGCCAACAGCGGTACCGAGGCCATAGAGGCGGCAATCAAGATGGCAAGAAAATGGGCCGCCCAGTCCGGCAATACCGAAAAGAAAGAGGTCCTCTCGCTGAGCAACTGTTTTCACGGCCGGACCTACGGCGCCATGTCACTGACGGCAAAAGCCAAATACAGCGACGGATTCGAGCCGCTGCTTCCCGAAACCGGCTCAATCGCCTTCAATGACATAGCCGATCTTGAAGCGAAGGTTTCCGGAAAGACCGCTGCCGTATTCATCGAGGTCGTCCAGGGCGAGGGCGGCATCCACCAGGTCTCGCAGCAGTTCATCGAACGGTTGAAGGAGCTTCGCCTGAAGCACGACTTCCTGATTGTAGCCGATGAAATTCAGGCCGGATGCGGCAGAACCGGAAAGTTTTTCAGCTACATGCATCTTCAGGCCGACCCCGACCTTGTCTGCCTGGCCAAGCCTCTCGGCGGCGGACTCCCCCTCTCTGCCGTTATCGGCAGCGAAAAGGTGGCCGATGTGCTCAGCTATGGCAACCACGGCACCACCTTTGGCGGCAATCCCGTGGCATGCGCCGCCGGCCTTGCGATGATCAAGGCGATCTATGCGGACAAGCTGATGCAGAATGCTGAAACGATAGGGGAATATATCAGAAAGGAGCTGGAGAAGATGGCCGAAAAGCACAGCCAGATTCTTGATATCCGCCAATATGGACTGATGGTAGGAGTGACGGTCGACAAGGAGGCAAAGTACTATGTCGAACAGGCGCTCAAGAGGAATATCCTGATAAACGCCACAAGCCTGAATGTAATCCGGCTTCTGCCTCCGCTGACCATTACGCTGAAAGAAGCTCAACAATGTATCGACGCACTCGATGAAATCTTCACCGAAGAAAGAGCCGGCAAAGCCTGCTGAAAAAGCCGTGGCCATGCCCCTGGAAAGGGTCAACTATATCCTGATTCTTCTGGGGACGATTGTTATTGCCGGAAGTTTTGCGGCCATGTATTTTGAACGGGCTGTCGACGGCATCTTTGCCCTCTTTGTCAGCCCCTTTCTGCTTATTGCCGCCTATGTCGGCATCGCCTTCGCAATCCTCTATCGCCCAAAGCAAAAGGGATAACGTTGCCGTTATCCCTTTTGCTCTATCCTGTATGATCAGACCTCAGTCGAGCTTGAAGGTAATCGGTACGGTAAGCCAGACCTTGATTGGGCTTCCGTTCTGGATGCCGGGATAGTATTTCGACTCCATGAGGGATTTCACCGACACGGCATCAAACACCTCGCAGTCGGCGGGAACGCGCTTCATGACCTTGGCCCTGAGAGGCCTGCCATCCTCGCCGATAAGCACGGCAACGAACACTTTGCCCGTAATCCCGGCAATTCTTGCCATCTCGGGATATTTTGGCTCTCTCTTTTCAAGAAATCCCGGCGTTTTCTCACAGGCTACAAACATCGGGGTCTCATCTCCGGCAGCACCCGATCCTGCACCGTGCGACTGAATGGCCTGCTTCAGCTCCTTCTGGGTGGCGAGCGTCTGCTGGAGAGGGACCTCGCTCTGGTTGACCTGTTTGATTTTCCCCACATTCGGCGGAGGAGCAGTCGATGAGGTCGGCGTCACAGGAGGAGGCTCCGCTGCGCTGAGCGGTGGCGGAGGAGGAAGCTGGGTAACGCTGGTAACGACTTCATAGCACTCGACAACCGGCTTGTCATCCTTTCCAAAAAGACCTGCAATACCTGCTATCCGGCCCCAATTGGCGGTCACCAGCCAGAAACAGCTCAACATGGCAACAGCTATGATGACGCCGTGGGTGAGAAAAAGATGTGCCTGCTTGCGCAGGACAAGATTGCCATAGTGCAGTTTCCGCAAACGGTCCGTATCAAGAAACTCGTCGACGAAAGACCACGACAGCGCTCTTTCAGCAAACGTTTGCTTGTGAATTTGTTCAAAATCTGAAGGCACCTTGTCGCGCTCCTTTGCCGGTTACACTGTTAAACGGCTCTTTTTATTTCCTGTGCATCCTGGTCGGTAAAGTCGTCGAGACTGAACCGGTCGATTTTCATGAGATTGAGCTCGTCGATGATGTCGATAAGCTGCTTGTATTTCGCCTTGTCGCTGATTTTAACGACAATGACCATCTTCTGGTTGGAACTTGCCTGCTGCTTCAGAAGCTGGCGAAGGGGTAGGCTCAGTGCGAGCTGAGGAGTATCGGACTTGTCATAGAGAGGGAGCCTTCGGGGAGGCTGATTGGCAATCGAGCAGTACGCCATGCCGTCACCGGCAATCCTCAATGTCAGGACATTGTTCTCGGCCACCTTCACTTCCGTTTTTTCAGGCGGAAGATTGATCTCCATGGTATTGGATTTCGAGAAGGTCGTCGTCAGCATGAAAAAGGTCAAAAGAAGAAAGGCGACGTCGACCATCGGCGTCATGTCGAGACGAAAACCGATTCTTTTCGAGTGCTTCCTGCTCTTTTTCCTGCCGCGACCGCCGCCGCCGTTCGGAGTGTCTACCATGCCCATCAGCGCACCTCCCTTTCAAGAACGGTGACCATGTTGAAAGTCAGGAGGTTCGCTTTTTTATAGGTCTTGATGACGAAGTTCACTGCATCAAACCCTGAACCGATATCGGCCTTGATGACCGGACGAAGCTTCTGGTCGGCAAAACGGGCCATGACAACGAATTTGTCGAGCTCGTCACGATTGACAGGAAAGCTTTCGGTCAGCCGAAAATGTTTCAGCGAATCCTGCACGGCGCCGGAAGAGTACCCTGCGGCCTGCATCTTCTGCTTCACAATAGAATTGAAGATCTTCTCCCGCGTCTGCTGCGAAGAGACCCCCATGTAAAAGGTGTTCTGCGGGCCCACCGTCACCGTCATGACATCTGACTCCGGCAGCTTCTGCAGCGAATGTGCAGCGGGAAGATCGATGCGCACGACCTCGGGTGGACGAAATTTCGTGGTAAGCATGAAAAACGTCAACAACAGGAACGCGACATCGACCATCGGCGTCATATCGAGACGGAACCCTACTCTTTTTGCCTTGATTCTCGACATCAGCAGTTATTCCGATTTACCTGTTCCGAGTGTCTGGATGATATAGAATGCAGCCTCATCGATCGTATAGCTGAAATTATCGACCTTGTTGGTGAAGACATTGTAGGCAACGATGCCCATGATGCCGCCGACAATACCGAGCGCCGTATTGAAAAGCGCCTCGGAGATACCCAGGGAGAGCTGGACCGCATCAGGCGCGCCGCTCGTGGCCATCGCCGAGAAAGCCCTGATCATACCAAGCGTTGTGCCCAGAAGCCCGACCATGGTGGAAATCGAGGCGATAGTGGAAATGGCCACAAGGTTTTTCTCCAGAAGAGGCATCTCCATGATGGTCGCCTCCTCAACGGCTTTCTCCATTTCGCTGATCTTTTTCTCTCGGTCGGTAACGTTGAACTGTGCAAGCCTCTTGTAGCGCTCAAGCACCGTTCTGAGCACCACGGCAAGTGAACTCTCGTGATCGTCACACTTGGCAATGGCCTGATCGATGGAACCGCGATCGATATCCTTCTTGAGATCCCTGACAAATTCGGGGATATCACCCTTCCCGGCTGCCTTGTTGAGTGCGATAATGCGCTCAACGGTGTAGGCGATGACCATCAGGATGAGAGCCATCAGGACGGAGACGACAGGTCCGCCTTTTGAAACTGCATGAAACATCGATCCTGGAGGGGTGGTACCCATCCAGAGATAAAATCCAAGCGACACAACGTAGGTGGCAGCAATGAGCATGCCGGTAAAAAAGCCCTGTTTCATAGACTCTGGTTTGTTTTGACTGTCGCTATGAATTCCAGCGGGAGCTCACCGCCGCGATGTGATTTGCTATACTCAGGAGCATAGCGTAACATAACGGATACCGTAACCGGATTCGGTAACGGCCTGAGCGCCTGCAGTGTAGTAACCATAGACAGAACAGCAGATTGCAAGGCAATAAAAAACAATGATCAGTGAGGAATTTAGTAAATAAGGTTGTGATTTTTCAACAGTAATCTCTTTCTGCACCGGAAAATCACCTCTTTCAGCAATATTATGGCAATCACACCACGGTAATATGATCCCCCATTCGGCAATCGATGATGTCCGCCAGGCTGCAGATATCGTCGATATCATCTCTGACTACCTGACGCTTCAGCCATCAGGACGAAACTACAAGGCGCTCTCCCCCTTCACCCAGGAGAAAACCCCCTCTTTTGTCGTCTCTCCCGACAAGCAGATATACAAGTGCTTCTCCACCGGCAAGGGTGGCAACGTCTTCTCCTTCATCATGGAGATGGAGAAAGTCTCCTTCCCTGAAGCCGTTGAACTTGTTGCGAAACGTTCAAACATCGATATCAGCCGGTTTACCGAGAAAAAAACACAGGAGAACCCCCAGGAGCAGAGCTGGACCGAAACCCTCCGCTGGGCAGCAAAGCTCTTCCATAAAACGCTCCAGAGTGAAGCAGGAAAAAAAGGGCTCGATTATCTTCAGGAAGAGCGAGGCCTGTCAGAAAAAACCATCAGGAGCTTCGGCATCGGCTACGCCCCTGACGCTTGGGAGCACCTGCTCCTGGAGGCGAAAAAAGCATCGATTCCGGCAGAGCACCTTGCCGACCTCGGCCTCATAATGCACAACAAGCAGCGGAACTCATGGTATGACACCTTTCGCGGCAGGGTGATCTTCCCTGTCTTCTCTGTGGGCGGGCAGGTTGTCGGATTCGGCGGACGCACCATGAAAAGCGACCCGAATACCCCGAAGTACCTCAACTCTCCGGAAAGCAGGATGTTCGAAAAATCGAAACTGCTCTACGGCCTGCACGGCGCCAAGCAGGAGATTCGTCGCCTTGAATCGGCACTGCTCGTTGAGGGGTACATGGATGTCATCGCCCTTCACCAGGCCGGCATCACCAACGCAGTTGCATCCTGCGGCACATCCCTCACCCGCTACCAGGCAAAGATTCTGCAGAAGTATACCGCAAACGTGCTCTTCATCTACGACGCCGACAGGGCCGGGCTGAAGTCGATGATGAGCGGCATCGACACGCTGCTTTCTGAAGGGCTTGCCCCCTTTGTCCTCATGCTTCCGTCAGGAGATGACCCCGACAGCTTTGTACGCCGGGAGGGACGGGAGGGTTTTCTCGGCTACGCCGAAAAGAACCGCCTCTCGTTTCTTGATTTCCAGATCCGTTATTTCACCGAGTCAGGAGAGTTCAGCCGGCCGGAAGAGAAGTCGAAAGCGATTCGGGCGATGGCTCATACCATAGCAGGGATACCCGACAGGATCCGCCAGGAGCTCTACCTCCAGGAACTCTCTGAAAAACTCGGCATCAGCATGCCGGCCCTGCGGGAGCTGATCGGGCTGGAGCATGCCACACAGAAGAGAAGAGTGTCTGAAGAGGAGCCACGGCCGGTAAAACAGGCAGCTAAAGCCGCGCCTGAAACCATATCGGTACTTGAAAAAACATTCCTCAAGGCCCTGCTTGAAAGCACCGTTTACGGCAACGTGGTTCTGGAGTTCGCCGCGTCGCACGAAGAGATGCTTGAACTCTCGCATCCCGAAGCACAGCGGATTTTCTCCCACATGATCCGCCGATACCATGAGATTTCCGGCAACCCCGATGAACAGATCGACATTGCCACGGAGATCAGCCTCTTCAGCACGCCTGAATCGAGGGATCTTGCCTCCGGACTCTTGATGGACCAGCCGGTGAGCAGCAAATGGCATGAGCTCATCGACCAGCACGCCGAGAACGCAAAGCGCTGTCTGGGAATGTTTCTCGATGCATTCAAGAACCTGATTCTCGAACCGCTGCTCCGCCAAAAGAGCGAGGTCACTGAAAAGATAAGGCTTGAAAATGAACCGGAACGGGAGATTGAGCTCTCAAGGGAGAAGATAGAGCTGGACCGCAAAATCAGGAAAACCTCAAAAGAGCTCGGCACCATGATCACCAGCATCCTCGAAAACGCCTGAGTGAGGGGAAAAGGACAGCAGGGAGCCAAAGGACACAAGGGACAGCCCGAAGAAGAGTGCCCAATAGCGAACAATCAAAGACTCAATAAAAAAACCGCCCAACAGAGGGCGGCTTTTTTATTGAGTGCCAAACCAATCAGGCAATCATTCGGTCGGGCCGTAACCGACGAGGGGGTTGTTGAGGCAGAGCGCCTTGACCTCCTCCCTGACACCGTGGCAGATTGCAGCGATATCCGGCTTCTCGGCTGAGGTGATGACCCGGTCGATGAGGCCGGCGATGACGATGCTGTCGGCCTCGTTCATGCCTCTGGTGGTCATGGCGGGAGTGCCTATGCGGATGCCGCTGGTGACAAACGGCGACTTGTCGTCGAAGGGAACCATGTTCTTGTTGACCGTGATGCCGGCCTCATGCAGCAGGTTCTCGGCAACCTTGCCGGTGACTTTTTTGTTGCGCAGGTCGAGCAGCATGAGATGGTTTTTGGTCCCTCCGCTCACAATATTGTAGCCGAGCTCCACAAACCTGTCAGCCATCGCCGCAGCATTTTTGCGGACCTGCACCGCATACTCCCTGAACTCAGGCTTCAGTGCCTCGCCGAAAGCGACTGCCTTGCCGGCGATAACATGCATCAGGGGACCGCCCTGGATGCCCGGCATAACCTCGGCATCGATCACCTCGCTCATCATCTTCAGGCGTGAGCCGGTCTTGGTTTTGATGGTAATGCCCATCGGATTTTCGAAGTCGGATCCCATCATGATCATGCCGCCCCTTGGACCGCGAAGGGTCTTGTGGGTCGTGGTGGTGACGAAATGGCAGTGTGGCATCGGATCACCAAGCAGACCGGCGGCGATAAGGCCGGCAGGGTGGGCGATATCGGCCATCAGAAACGCGCCGACCTTGTCGGCAATCGCCCTGAACGCCTTGAGGTCGAATCCCTGGGAGTAGGCGCTTGCACCGGCGATGATCAGTTTCGGGCGAACTTTCAGGGCAAGCTCCTCGACCTTGTTCATATCGATGCAGCCGGTCTCGAGGTCAACGCCGTATGAGTGCGCGTCAAACAGCTGGCCGGAGAAATTGACCGAACTTCCGTGGGTAAGATGTCCTCCGTGTGAAAGATCGAGACCCATTATGGTGTCGCCGGGCTTGAGGACGGCAAAAAGCACCGCCATGTTGGCGCTCGACCCGGAGTGCGGCTGTACGTTGACATAGTCGCATTTGAAGAGCTGCTTTGCCCTGTCCCTTGCCAGGTTTTCAGCGATATCGACAAATTCGCATCCGCCATAGTAGCGCTTTCCGGGATAACCCTCTGCATACTTGTTGGTCATCAGCGAGCCGCACGCCTGCATGACCGCCCTGCTGGTAAAATTCTCGGAAGCGATGAGTTCAAGCGTTTCAGTCTGGCGCACCGTTTCGGCCGCAATGGCTGCAAAGACCTCTTTATCCTGCATCTGAAGGATCTGGGTATCCATCTCGAGTCGTTCCTTTTCCTTTCGGAGATTTACTTGTTGTATTTGTTCTGCCTGTAAAGTTTGTTTCAAAAAAAACCTCCCCGCCCCCTTTAGTGCCTTTCGCCGGAGCAGGAGCAGCCGATCATATGGCCGAGTTTGTCACGCTTGGTATCCAGATATCCCTGATTGATGGCATTCGGGGCAATCTCGAGCGGGATGCGCTCAACGATTTCAAGACCGTAGCCCTCGAGGCCGACAACTTTTTTCGGGTTGTTGGTCATGATGCGCATCTTGCCGATACCGAGGTCCTTGAGAATCTGGGCGCCGATGCCGTAGTCGCGCAGGTCGGCCTTGAATCCGAGCTTTTCGTTTGCCTCGACGGTATCGAGCCCCTCATCCTGAAGGTTGTAAGCTTTCAGCTTGTTGATCAGACCGATTCCCCGGCCCTCCTGCATGAGATAGACAAGGACACCGCGGCCCTCTTTTTCAATCATGGCAAGCGCGGAGGCAAGCTGATGACCGCAATCGCAGCGCAGGGAGGCGAAGGTGTCGCCGGTGGCGCACTGGGAGTGGACCCTCACCATCACCGGCTCGTCGGTCGTCACATCCCCTTTGACGAAAGCCATGTGGTTCTGCTGGTCGGTAAACGATTCATAGGCGATAAGGCGAAACTTGCCGTAGGCAGTCGGAAGCGTCGACTCAACGGCGCGGCTGACAAGCTTGTTGCGCTGCATCTGATAGGCGACAAGCTCCTTGATGGTAATCAGTTTAAGTCCAAACTTCTCTTTTATCTTTACCAGCTCGGGAAGCCTGGCCATGCTGCCATCGTCATGCAGGATCTCGCAGAGAAGTCCGACCGGGCTGCATCCGGCAAGCCGGGCAAGGTCGACGGCGGCTTCGGTATGGCCGACGCGGCGCAAAACTCCGCCGGTCATGGCGCGAAGAGGGAAAATATGGCCCGGACGGGAAAAATCGTCCGCACTGCAGGACGGGTCGCCGAGCATCTTGATGGTCGTTGCCCGGTCAAAGGCTGAAATGCCGGTCGTCACCCCTTCGGCAACGGCATCGACCGAGACGGTAAAATTGGTTTCGTGCTGGGAGGTGTTCCGCTGAACCATCGGATCGAGCTGAAGCTCCTTTGCCCGCTCCATGGTAACGGCAACGCAGAGCAGGCCCCGAGCCTCCCTGGTGATGAAATTCACCATTTCGGTGGTCACCAGATCGGCGGCGGCAATAAAATCGCCTTCGTCCTCACGATCCTCATCGTCGATGACGATGACCAGCTTTCCCTCGCGGATATCTTCGAGCGCCGATTCAATTGTATCGAAAATCTTCTTCTCCATAGTCCTCTTTACCCGTGGTTACAACCTGTTTCAGAACAGACATTACTCGAAAACACCTGTAATGTAAAAAAATTCCCGTTCCCTTTTCTGGCGCAAAAAAAGAAGAAGAGGCACCCGAAACACTCAGCTTTGAGAAGCATGGGCATTTTTGTATTATGCACCGGTTTCATATGAAGAGGTGAATGATTACCTTTACATCTGCCGTATCCAGAAGCTTTCCTAAACTATAGAGACTGCATGACCACACAAGCTTCCGACCTGACAGAGGCGGTTGTTGAACTTGCCCGGAAATTCCCGAAAGAGCGCCTTTTGGAGGCCAAACAGCACGGGTTTTCGGATTTTCAGCTTGCCAACATCTTCAATACCACCGAACCCGCCATCCGGGCCCTCAGAAAACATCATGGCGTCGAATCAGTCTTCAAGACCGTCGACACCTGCGCTGCGGAATTCGATGCCAAAACGCCCTATCACTACTCCACCTACGAGGTGGAAAACGAGTCCATCTCCTCCAGCCGGAAAAAGGTCATCATCCTCGGCGGCGGCCCCAACCGTATAGGTCAGGGCATCGAGTTCGACTACTGCTGCGTTCAGGCAGTCTTCGCACTCCGGGAGGCAGGCTACGAGACCATCATGGTCAACTGCAACCCTGAAACCGTCTCGACCGACTACGATATCGCCGACAAGCTCTACTTCGAGCCGCTCACCTTCGAAGACACCATCCGCATCATCGAGCACGAAAAGCCGCTCGGCGTCATCGTCAGCTTCGGCGGCCAGACCCCGCTGAAACTCTCAACCAAGCTTCATGAAGCCGGTGTCACCATTCTCGGCACCTCCTCTGAAGGAATTGACCTGGCCGAAGACCGCAAGAAGTTCGGCGCGCTCCTCGAAAAGCTCAACATCCCCCATCCGGAATACGGAACGGCCATCAGCTTTGAAGAGGCCAGGGAGATCACCAAGCGAATCGGCTACCCCGCACTGGTCCGGCCCAGCTATGTGCTCGGCGGCCGCGCAATGAAAATCGTCTACAATGACGACTCGCTCAAGGAGTATATCGACCAGGCGCTCTTCATCACCGAAAAATATCCGCTCCTGATCGACCGCTTCCTGGAAACGGCTGTCGAGTTCGATATCGACGCCATTGCCGACGCCACGGACTGCGTCATCAGCGGCATCATGCAGCACGTCGAGGCGGCAGGCATTCACAGCGGTGACTCGACCTCCATCCTGCCCTACCACAACATCAGCCCGAAGGCCATTGCGACCATGAAGGATTTCACCCGCACCCTTGCGGCCAACCTCAAGGTAGTGGGACTGATGAATATCCAGTATGCCGTCCAGAACGACAGCGTCTTTGTTATCGAGGTCAATCCGAGGGCGAGCCGCACCGTCCCCTTCGTCGGCAAAGCGACCGCCATTCCTGTCGTCAAAATCGCCACCCGCGTCATGCTCGGAGAAAGGCTCAGCGACCTCCGGGTGGAGTATGACCTGAAGGATTGCGATGAGCTCGGCCTGAAACACATGGCCATCAAGGAACCGGTCTTCCCCTTCTCGAAGTTCGTCAAGTCAGGTGTCTACCTTGGCCCTGAAATGCGCTCGACCGGCGAAGCGATGAGCCTTGCCGACGAGTTCCCCGAAGCATTCGCCAAAGCCTATCAGGCCGCCAACATGCATCTGCCCCTCTCCGGAGCGGTCTTCATCAGCGTCAACGACCAGGACAAGAACCAGCGCATTCTGGCCATCTCGGAGGCGCTCTACCGCATGGATTTCGACCTGATTGCAACCGAGGGCACCTACAACTTCCTGAAGGCAAACAACATCGAGTGCAAGAAGGTATACAAGGTAGGAGAAGAGGGCCGACCGAATATCTTCGACATCATCAAGCACGGCAAGATCAACTTTGTCATCAACACGCCGAGAGGCGAAAAGGCATTGCATGACGAAGAGGCCATCGGTGCCGCATCGGTGCTGAGCAATGTGCCGTTTGTCACCACCATCGAAGCGGCCGAGGCATCAGTCCAGGCCATTGACTGCATCCGTCACCAGGAGTTCGGCGTCAAAAGCCTCCAGGAGTACGCGACCTACCGCAACAAAAAATAGCCCCCATGGAGAAGAAGCCCTCTCCTGGGGCTTTGCCTGCCGGGGAACACAAAAAAGAGAGGGGAACCATGTCAAAAGCACCGCTTAAACAGCTCGACGAGTCGATTGCACTTGAACTGAACCTGGCAAAGCTCTACACCCTCTTTCACGACACCCTCTCGGAAGACGAGGATTTCTGGTGGCAGCTCGCAATGGAGGAGAGAGGTCATGCCGCGCTCCTTCAGCAGGAGAAAAAGCAGCCGCAGCCGACGGAATTCTTTCCTGAAGGGCTGATTGACATGGACCTTGACGAGCTGCAGGATGCCAACCGCCAGGTCATGGAGCTGATAGGCAAGTTCAGCGTCGTGCCACCATCACGGGAAGCCGCATTCAAGGCTGCGCTCCACATGGAGGAGGCAGCGGGCGAATACCACTACCAGCAGTTCCTCGACAACCCTTCGAACTCCTATTCAGTCACGATCTTCAAGCAGCTGAACCAGGAAGACCGCGACCACGCCGAAAGGATAAAGCTCTACATGAAGCACAACCATATCGTGTAGTCCCCTCGCTCACTCGACAGACGTAAAGCGCTGCCGGAACACGCCGCCCGCCCCTATGACCAGTTCGCTGTACTGAAGCGGATTGTACTTGAAACTTCCCCCGTTGATAAAGGTCACGCCGTTGACCTCGTAGGACTGAAAGCGGTGAAAATGCCCATGCAGCACCAGCTTTGCGTCTATGGCTTTCATCATGCTGAAAAACTCGTCCCGGTTCTTCAGCTCCATCGTCCAGTCAAAGGCCTGATCGATCAGTGAATCCGTTCCGTAGACCTTGTATGCATGGTGGCAGAGACCGATGACGAAACAGTTCTCCAGTGAGCGGGAGACCTCCGGGAGCTTCAGTGCCCGAAGCTGCCCCGGAGTGATCCACCCCCTCGCTCCGAGAGGGTTTTCGGCCGGATACCAGGGATAGACGGTGTTGAGGGCCGTAATGGCAATCTTCACCGGCTGGTAGTTGATGATTTTCAGAAAGGGAAATGCACCTTTGCCCTGCTCGTCCCCAGTGATCAGCTCCTGGAAAAACTGGCAGAACCCTTCAAGTTTCCGCTCAAACGCCTTTGTTCTTGCCTTCTGGAGCGGGTTCAATGCATTATAAAAACGCATCTCCTCCTCAAGATTGATCAAATCATGGTTGCCTGCAACCACACTCGTCTTCTCCCATTGATAGAGCCCGTGCGCCTGGAGTTTATCACGCACAAGCCCCCAGTCCAGAGGCTCTGCGTTATTGCTAAGATCGCCTGAAATAACGATATGGTCGAATCCCGCGGCGTTGAAATGCTCCAGCATGCGATCAAGATGCCCGAGCTGTCGACTATCCTGCGGACCAGCAATATGAAGATCCGACAGGTGTGCAATCTTTACTTCTTCGGTAATCAATTCTTTATCTTTGCGGTTTTTTATGTGAAAACACTAAATTGTGCCATGTTTTATTCATCCTGCACGGATCGTACGTCGAAAGAATATCGATACTGCCTACTTTTCAACCTGCTGCTGCAAAGCATCCACCACCCCCGAATCAATTATGCAAAAAAAAATATTCTCACTTAAGGAACTGACCAAAAACCTCTGGTGGTCATGGGACACCGAGGCCAAGCAGCTCTTCGAAGAACTCTCCCCTCTCCTCTGGGAAAGGAACAACCACAACCCTGTCGAACTGCTTCGTCATATCTCCAATGATGAGCTCATAGCTCGCTGCCATTGCAAATATGCTGAAAAACTTGATCGTGTCTATGCCCGCTACCAGGCTTATCTTAACGAAAAGAACACCTGGGCCGCTGCAAACGCTCCTGAGCTTGTAGCAAACCCGGTCGCCTACTTCAGTGCGGAGTTCGGCATCCACGAGAGCGTCAGGATCTATTCCGGCGGACTCGGCGTCCTTGCCGGCGACCACATCAAATCAGCCAGCGACCTTGGCCTCAACTTTATCGGCATTACCCTGTTCTACAAGGAGGGTTACTTCCGCCAGCACCTCAACCACGACGGCTGGCAGATGGAGGACTACCCGCTGCAGTACCCCGAAAACCTTCCGGTAGAAAAAGTGACCGGACCTGACGGCAAGGACCTCATCATCACCGTCAATATCGCCCAGAGCGAAGTCTATGCGCAGGCATGGCGCCTCAAGGTTGGCCGCGCAACGCTCTATCTGCTCGATACCAATATCCCGGCAAACGAATCCCACTACCGCGACATCTGCTGCAGGGTCTACGGCGGCGACCAGAACATGCGCATCAATCAGGAGATTCTTCTTGGCATCGGCGGCGCAAAACTGCTCGACAAGCTGGGCCTCCAGCCGAAAGTCTACCACATGAACGAAGGCCACTCGGCATTCCTTACCCTCGAGCTGGTAGCCAAGGAACTTGCCAAAGGCGCAACCCAGAAGGCGGCAATGGAGTCGGTCAAGTCACGCTGCGTCTTCACAACGCACACGCCTGTTCCTGCAGGGCACGACCGCTTCTCGCGCGACATGATGCACTACACCTTCGACAAGTACCTGACCAACATCGGCATGGAGTTCGACGACCTGATGAAGCTCGGCGCCGAAGATCCTGAAAACACCAGCGGACTCTTCACCATGACGGTGCTTGCCCTGAACCTTTCACGTGCGGCAAACGGCGTATCGAAGCTGCACGGCGAAGTATCACGAGAAATGTGGCAGCACCTCTTTCCCGACAAAAAAGTATCAGAGGTCCCCATCGGCCACATCACCAATGGCGTTCATGCCAGCAGCTGGTCGTGCGGCCTTACCGACACCTTCTGGAAAAACTATACCGACAACGTCGACCAGATGACACTGTCGCGTGAAACCGCTGAAGCCGCGCTTGCAAAAGTGAGCGACGACGAGCTCTGGTCACTGCGCTACAGCCTGAAACGCAATCTCATCGACTTCATCTATCGCTACCTGGCAAACCAGCTTTTCCACCAGCACACCCACTCGTTCTACAACGAATACGATGTGATGCGCTCTGCCAAAAACACGCTCTCCCCCGACGTGCTCACCATCGGGTTCGCACGCCGCTTTGCCACCTACAAGCGCGCACCGCTGATCTTCAGGGATCTCGACCGCCTCAACAGGATTATCAACCACCCGACGCGCCCTGTGCAGATTGTCTTTGCCGGAAAAGCACATCCGCATGATGATGCCGGAAAGGACTACATCCGCCAGATCGTCGAGCACTCACGCCGCCCTCAGTTTACCGGCAAGGTCATCTTCCTCGAGAACTACAATCTCGGTGTTGCAAAACGGATGGTCTCAGGTGTCGACATCTGGCTGAACACACCGGTCAGGCCGATGGAGGCGAGCGGAACATCAGGCGAAAAGAACGTCCTGCACGGCGGACTCAATTTCAGCGTGCTCGACGGCTGGTGGCCTGAAGCCTACAACGGCGATAACGGCTGGTCGATCGGCAACGCAGAGGCCTTCGAGAACTACGAGGAGCAGGACCGTTTTGATGCCGAACAGCTCTACGCAACACTGGAAAACCAGATCATTCCAACGTTCTACGAACGCAACAAGCACAACATCCCGACCAGGTGGATCAAGAAGATCCGCAACGCAATCTCCACCATCGCCCCGGTCTACAACACCCACCGGATGGTCAAGGACTATGCGCTTCGCTACTATCTGAACCGGGAAAGCAAATAACCCCGACAACAGGTCAGCCTTTTTCCGGCTCCCCTGCAGCATCCGCTGCAGAGGGGTCGAATGGCTTCGAAAAAAAACAATGCTTTTGAACGCGGAACCATGACCCAACACGGAACCGAAAGGAGCACCCCCGCTGCCGCTCTGTCCCTCGGACGGGGACTTGAGTTGCGCTCACCCGTTCTTCTTGCATCCGGCACCATCTCATACGGAGAGGAACTCAACCAGCTCACCGATCTCTCCCGGATCGGAGGCATCGTCACCAAGGCAATCTCCGTTGAACCCCGCACCGGCAATCCGCCGCGCCGCATCGCCGAAACCCCTTCGGGAATGCTCAACGCCATCGGCCTTGCCAACGTCGGCCTTGAGCGCTTCATTGCCGAAAAAGCACCCTTTCTCACGACGCTTGATACCTCGGTCATCGTCAATATTGCCGGACGCTCGATCGACGAATACCTGGAGGTCGTCTCACGCCTCGACCAGGTCGAAGGGCTTGACGGATACGAAATCAACCTCTCATGCCCGAACGTCAAGGGAGAGTGCATGATCATGGGCGTCAGCCGCGACGCCACCTTCGAGATTGTCTCGGAACTGCGCCGTATCACCTCCCGCCACCTCATGATCAAACTGACGCCGAACGTCACCTCAATCAGCTCCATAGCCCTCGCGGCTGAAGAGGCCGGGGCCGACTCCGTTTCGCTCATCAACACCGTGGTCGGCATGGCGGTCGACTACAAAACCCGACGTCCACTCCTGAAAAACGTCACCGGCGGCCTCTCCGGACCGGCCATCAAGCCTATCGCACTGGCAAAGGTGTGGGAGGTCTACAATGCAGTCAAAATCCCTGTTGTCGGGATGGGCGGCATTGCCGGCTTCAGTGACGCCATGGAGTTCCTGCTCACCGGAGCCCGCGCCGTGCAGATCGGCACCATGAACTTTGTCTATCCAGACATCGGCGAAAAGGTCGCATCGGCAATAGAAGCGCACTTCTCGGCACCCGGAGCCATGCCCATTGCCGAATACTCTGGAAGCCTCATAACCTGAAGCCGGCCGGAAGTTTCTGAACACTAACCCAATTAATCCTCTACTATCATGCGTATCGGAATAGGTATCGATGTTCACCCCTTTGAAGAGGGCCGCAAACTGGTGATTGGCGGTGTCCATATTCCCGGAAACCGCGGGCTTGAAGGGCACAGCGACGCCGACGTCCTCCTTCACGCCGTCAGTGACGCCCTGCTCGGGGCCGCTGCACTTGGTGACATCGGACTGCACTTTCCGAACACCAGCATGGAGTTCAAGGATATCGACAGCATGATTCTGCTCCGCCATGTCGGAAAGCTGCTCGAAAAAAACGGCTACAGGACGGTGAATGTCGACGCCATGCTGCTGCTCGAAGCGCCGAAAATCGCCCCCTACGTCACCGACATGCGCAAAAACATCGCCCGCTCGCTCGGTCTTGAGATAGGAGCAGTCTCGGTCAAGGCGACCACCAACGAAAAGCTCGGCTACATCGGCCGCGAGGAAGGGGCAGCCGCCCACGCAGTGTGCATTATCGAACCTGCTTGAGAATTCAGGGACGGCAAAGGAGAGCAAGGACTTAAGGGACAAAGGGTTTAATGTGCAAGTCCGTGCTCTTCCTCCCCTCTTCAGGCTCCCACCTCTCCCCGAAGAATACTCACCGGAAGATACTTTGTTGCCTTTCTTGCGGGGCTCATCGATGAAACTACGGCTATAATGAGACCGAAGACGATTACAATCAGGTGAGCGTCGGGGGTTTCGATGAGGTTGATCTTGTCGCTTTTCAGCACTCCTGCCGTACTCGCCTCAAAACGGATGGCCGAAACAAAATGGCAGACAAGATGGCCGGCAGGGCTGCCGATGAGCACGCCGAGCAGGCCGATCATGAAACCCTCCAGCATGAATATTCTGGTGATGACTCCGCTCTGAACCCCCATTGAGCGCATGATGGCGATATCCTTGAGCTTCTGCAGCACGACGGTGGTCATGACTGAGGAAACGCCGAGACCGGCAACGATAAAGACAAATCCCACAAGAACCAGCGTAATGACTGCGTTGCGGTTGTAGAACTCGATGACGTTCCGGTTCGACTCCTCCCACCCCTCGCTTCTATAGCCGCTGAGCGACTGCACCTGCAGAGCGGTCTCTGCCGCACGCTCGACATTGGCAATCCTCATGCCGATGCCGGTGACAGAGTTCGGGGCAATACCCTCTATGCGCTGGGCAAGGGCAAGATTGAGGTAGGCTTCGCGCTCATCCTTGGCATTGAAGCCGCTGCTGAAGCGGCCCACCACCGTAACCGGATACTCCTCGCTTTTCTTGGTCACCAGAACAATCCTTGAGTGGTAGCCCGCATTGAGTTTTTTGGCAAGCAGGTCGCCGACAAGAATGCCGTTTGGCGTAAAGGCGAGCTCTTCAAGGGCGTTCGGCTCCAGAAGGTTTTTTTTCAGACCGGCAATATCACCTTCAAGCCTTGGCATGACGCCGCGCCCGACGCAGGGGGTGAACCGGGTCTTGTTGCGGGCAATGAGCTTGGTCAGCACAAAGGGCGATATGCTCTGCAGCTCCTTCACCGGCCTGACGGCCTCGACGACCTCAGCATAGTTCTTTATCACCTCGGTCTCCTCCGGAGTGGTGTTCCTGGTCACCATCGACACCACCCCTTCACTCTGGCCGATAACGTTTTCCGGAATGCGGGGCAAAACCCGCTCAGCCTTGACCAGAACGTGCGGAGAGGTATCGATCACCTTTTCGATAACGTTGGAGGATGAACCGCGCGAAACTGAGATGGTCGTCACCAGCATCGCCGAGCCGACAGCCACACCCAGCGCGGTAAGAATGGTCTGGCGTTTGCGCTCCCTGAGATGCACAAAGGCAAAGCGCGCCTGATCCCTGAAATTCATCGGACAACCCTCATTTCTGGCGGTGCCCCGGAAAGCTCCCCACCCTGGTATTTTATTGCGACCGTCGTTAGAAAAATCACACAAAAAATCTATTTTGATTGCCATAAGGCAGGCGGAAAAGACCTCCTGACAAATAAGTAAATTTGGCCATCAAAAACTAACCAGGGCATTGAAGGAGAAGAGAACAGTGAAAAAAATAGGAATACTGACCAGCGGCGGTGATTGCGGCGGCCTCAACGCGGTCCTCAAAGGCGCAGCGATGATGGCTCTTTCGAAAGACCTCGAACTCTATGTCATACCAAACGGCTACGCCGGGCTCTACAACCTTATAGACCAGGATCATATCGTCCGTCTCGACATTGAGCGTCTCGACAGGTTCGACGCAAGCTTTGCCGGATCGGAGGCAGGCCACTCAAGGGTCAAGATCAAGGCCATCAGCAACCCGGAGAAGTACAACCGCATCAAGGCGGGCATGAAGAAATTCGCTCTTGACGCGCTCGTCATCAGCGGCGGCGACGACTCGGGCAGCGTCATGGTCGACCTCAACCAGAACGGCATTCAGTGCATTCACGCGCCGAAAACCATGGATCTCGACCTTCAGACCTACTCGGTCGGCGGAGACTCGACCATCAACCGCATCGCCCAGTTCGTGCACGACCTGAAGACAACCGGCAAGACCCACAACCGGGTACTGGTCACCGAGGTATTCGGCCGCTATGCAGGCCACACCGCATTCCGCAGCGGCATTGCAGCTGAAGCCGACTGTATTCTGATACCGGAAATCCCTGCTGACTGGGATGTGGTCTACGAACACCTCAAGGAGCGTTTCACCCGCAGGATCCGCAACAGCGACGTCCACAGCGGAACCTATACCATCGTGGTTGCTGAGGGGCTGAAAAATGCCGATGGCAGCGACATCGTCGATGAATCGGCCGGCGTTGATGCCTTCGGTCACAAGAAACTTGCCGGCGCAGGCAAATTCACCTGCCAGCAGATCCAGAAAAGAATGAAAACCGATCCCGATATTCCCCTCTTCATGAAGGAGACGGGAATGTTCGTCGAAGGTATCTATGAGATTCCTGAAGTCCGTGAAGTCCATCCGGGCCACCTTGTCCGCTCAGGCAACTCATCGGCATACGACATCAACTTCGGCTTCGAAGCCGGCGCGGCTGCCGTCCTTCTCCTCTGCGACGGCAAAACCGGCGTGACGATCTCGAAAGTCAAAGGGCGCAAAATCGAGTACATCGAATCCAGCAAGGCGATCGTGCAGCGCCATGTCGATCTCGATCATGTCTCCCTCTACGAGTCGCTCGGCATCTGCTTCGGACGCAAAGATGGCGAGTACGAGCCGATTCTGCGTGAAGTGGATGGAGTCTACGACAGGATCTACTGATACGCTCTCGCTTTCCTCAAAAAAACCCCCGCCAGAAATAGCGGGGTTTTTTCTTATCCCCCCATCAGGCTCAAAAAAGAGGGGTGAGTGCTTTCAAAAATCTCAAAACAGACTATCTTTGGAAGATATACCGGTAATGCTTTAAAGCTATTAATCCAACTCCCGCACCATGAACAAGACAGCCAAAATCTGGATGAACGGCGAGCTCATCGACTGGAGTGACGCAAAGATACACATCCTCTCGCATGTCATCCATTACGGTTCATCCACCTTCGAAGGAATCCGCTGCTACGATACCGCCAAGGGGTCAGCCGTGCTCTTCCTGGACGAACACATCAGACGCCTGAGGGACTCATCGAAAATATACCGGATCGAAATCCCCTATTCCGAAAAAGAACTCAAAGAAGCGGTCATAGGCACCATCCATGCCAACAAGCACAAGGCATGCTATATCCGTCCGCTGGTCTACCGCGGCCAGGGAGCTGTGGGCGTCAATCCTCACCGCGCATCGATCGAGGTCGCCGTTGCCACCTGGGAGTGGGGCACCTACCTTGGAGAGGATGTGCTTGAAACCGGCGTCGACGTGCGCGTCTCCTCATGGACCAGACCAGCACCAAACACGCTCCCTTCATGGGCGAAAGCAGGAGGAAACTACCTCAACTCGCAGCTCATCAAGATGGAAGCCGTCATGGACGACTACGCCGAAGGGCTTGCGCTCGACTCGAACGGCTATGTTTCCGAAGGAAGCGGCGAGAACATCTTCGTGGTTCGCGACAACATCATCTACACCCCCATGTCGGCCCAGTCGATCCTGCCGGGATTCACCCGTTACGCTGTCATGCACATCGCAAAAGAGCTCGGCTACGAGGTTCGCGAAACGCTCATTCCCCGCGAGGCGCTCTATGTTGCCGACGAGGTCTTCCTGACCGGCACAGCCGCGGAGATTACCCCTGTCAGAAGCATCGACAAATACCCGATTGGCAACGAAAAGCGCGGTCCTGTTACCGAAGCGCTTCAGCACACCTACCTCGAAATTGTCAAGACCGGCGAAGATCCCTACAACTGGCTGACCTTTATCTGAGAGTGGCACAGAAGGCATGAGCTGGAAAAGCATTATCGGAGAGAAACCGCAGATTCGCGTCCTGCAGAAAGCCCTTGAAACAGGACGTTTCGCTCATGCCTATCTCTTTACCGGCCCGGAAGGGTCGGGCAAGGAGTCTGTGGCCTTCGAAATCGCCTCCATCCTCAACTGCCGCTCGGCCGAAAAGACGGAAGGCTCATGCGGCAGCTGCCCCGACTGCCTCCAGATCAAGGAGTTCATGCACCAGAACGTGGAGTATCTCTTCCCTCTGGAATCGGCGCTCCTCGATTTCGGCGACGCTGCAAAGAAAGAGAACAAGCGGTTCGTGGAAGCAAAGGAACGCTACGACGCGCTGATCGAGCAGAAAAAGCAGAACCCCTCCTTCACCCCCGCCATGGAGCGCTCCATGGGCATCCTTACCGAGCAGGTCGTCGCCCTTCAGCACAAGGCGACCTTCATGCCTGGCGAGGGAAGCAAAAAGATTTTCATCATTTCTCAGGCCGAACGGCTCCACCCTTCGGCGGCAAACAAGCTCCTGAAGCTGCTTGAGGAGCCTCCGGCGCACGTCCTCTTCATTCTTGTCTCATCCCGCCCGGAGGCACTGCTGGCGACCATCCGCTCGCGCTGCCAGAACGTGAAGTTTTCAAAAGTGACGGCCCGGGAGCTGCGGCTCTGGCTCCAGGAGAACCGGCCGGACATCGTCGACCCTGAACTGAGCTTCATCATCAGTTTTTCGAGAGGAAATCTTCGCCTCGCCTGGGAGCTGATAAACAACCGGGACGGCAGCCATACCGAATCGCCGACCATTGCGCTCCGCAACCGTGCGCTCGACTACCTGCGCAAGGTGCTCACACCGAGCCGTTTCCACGAAGCAATACTTGCGGCTGAAGAGAGCGCAAAAAACCTCTCACGCAGCGAACTGACCCTCTTTATCGGCGCCCTTCTTCTTTTCTTCCAGGACGTCACACACCGCCAGATCAATCCCGCCTTCGAGGGGCTCAACAACCCCGACATCACCGACTCCGTCGACCGCTTTGCCAAAAACTTCCCCGGAGCCGACTTCCTTCTTATTTCGACCGCAGCCGAAGAGGCCATCCGCTCCATTGAACGCAACGCAAATCCGCTACTGGTCATGGCAGCGCTGACCGCAGAGCTGAAAGACTTGCTGGCTAGAGGGTGAGGGGGGGGGGGAGTGCATGGAGGAACGCCAGCGCTCTTCCCTCGCTCTTCATCCCCCCGTAGAAGCACCAACCCAGTCAAGGTACCCCGGGAGCCCTCCTGTGACGGGAAGCTTGATGATTTCCGGAACATCGTAGGAGTGGTACTCCGCAATATAGGCTTCGAGCTCGCTGTAGCGGGCCTCGGTGGTCTTGATGGAGAGAACGACCTCATCCTCCTTCTGCAGCGAACCATCCCAGAGAAAAAAGCTCCGGACGCCCGCCATCTGCACACAGGCCGCGAGGCGGTTTGAAAGAATGCCTTCAGCCAGACGTTCAGCCTCCTCCCGGTCGGGAAGCGTGGTGATGACCATGCAGTAAAGGGTTTGCATACCGGCAATATTCAGCGTTTGAAAATCACAATTCAATAAGCTCTTTCGAAAAGCGCTGCAGAGGAGTCGCCCCATCCGGACCCATGACCACCGTATCCTCGATACGCACACCGAACCTCCCCGGGAGGTAGATTCCCGGCTCGATGGTGAAGACCATCCCCTCCTGCAGGAGATGCTCCCCTTTGGGGCTGATGCGCGGTTCCTCGTGCACCTCAAGCCCCACGCCGTGACCGAGACCGTGACCGAAGGCTTCACCGTATCCATGCCCGGCTATGTAGTCGCGAACGACAGCGTCAAGCTCTTTCGAAGCCATGCCGGTGCGCGCGGAAGCGATGCCGAGCTCCTGGGCCTCACGGACAATCGTATAAACCTCCCGGGCCTCATCCGGCACCCGGCCGAGCGCCACGGTCCTTGTCATGTCGGAGGCATACCCCTCAAACACGCAGCCGATATCGATTACAATAAGCCCGGATGGCTCGAAACGGGCCGACGATGGCCGGGCATGGGGCATCGCGGAACGGGCTCCGCCGGCCACAATGGGTTCGAAGGAGTCTTTTTCAGCACCGAGCTTCCTGTGCTGATAGGATATTTCCGCAGCGATGTCAAGCTCCGTTGCCGAAGGAGAGATGAGCGGCAGCAGATGCTCGAGCACCTCTTCACTGATACCGGCAGCGCGCTGCATCCTCGAAAGCTCAACATCATGCTTGAGCATCCTGAACTCATCAAAAAACGACTCCACCGGCACCACAATCTGGCGGCCATGAAGCAGTTCGACAAGCCGGGTGGCTTCGTGCCAGGTGACATTGTCGGACTGCAGGGCGACGCTCTGGCCGAGGGGGTATCGCCCGGAAGCGAGCTCTACGGAAAACCCCTCCGGGGAAATGACCGTTTCGGCCGCACTGACCTCCCGCTCTGCCTGCTCGCGGTAGCGGAAGTCGGTGAAGAGCCAGCTCTGCTCTCTGGTCACGAGAAGGCGCGCACTGGAGCCGCTGAAACCGGTCATCCAGCGGATAACGGAAAGATCAGTCACAATGCAGGCATCAAGCGCCCTGCTCATCATTTTCTCGAGAACCAGCCGGCGGGCCTCATCTCTAAGGGTCTTCATCTGCATACAATCGAAAGGGTTGAATTGAAATTTACAATCAATGCCCATTATTATTTACATTTACGAATATTCGCTCTCATTTGCCAATACCCTGGATTCATGCCGCATAAAAGTTTGCTCCAAAAACTCCTCGAAGGAGAACATTTTTCTCAGGATGAGATGACCTTCTGCATGGACAGCATCATGGATGGCCGCTTTTCCGATATCGTCATCGCAGCAGCTCTTGCCCTCCTGCAGAAAAACGGGGTAACTCCACCGGAGGCGGCAGGGGCATACTACAGCCTTATGGCCAAAGCGAGCAAAATCACCCTCGACATCGATGCCGTCGATACCTGCGGAACAGGGGGTGACCATGCCGGCACCTTCAACATCTCGACAACGGCCTCAATCATCGCCTGCGGCGCCGGAGTGCCGATAGCCAAGCACGGAAACCGCTCCGTAACCAGCAGCTGCGGCAGCGCCGACGTGCTCGAAGCACTCGGATTCTCAATCGACCTCTCGCCGGAAGCGACCAGTGAACTTTTTCGGGAGACCGGCTTCGCCTTCCTCTTTGCACCGCTCTACCACCCCTCGATGAAAAGGGTTGCCCATATCCGCAGGGAGCTCGGCATACGGACCATTTTCAACATTCTCGGCCCCCTGATCAATCCTGCAGGGGCAAAACGGCAGCTTGTCGGCGTCTTCAACCGTGAACTGATGGAGCTCTATACCGAAGTGCTTCTCCGGACAGGAACCCGCCACGCAATGGTTGTCCACTCCATGACCGAGGAGGGTCTTGCGCTCGATGAGCCGAGCCTCAACGGGCCGACTGATGTGATTGAAATCAGGAGTGGATCACTCTCTCGCCATACCTTTCATCCCCGGGATTTCGGTCTGGAACACCACCCCCTCTCGGCAATCCAGGGCGGGGATGCAGCAAGGAATGCCGCCATCATCAGAAGCATCCTTGACGGAAGCTCGTCCAGAGCCCAGCTCGACGCCGCCATCTATACCACCGCCATGGCCTCTTACGTTTCAGGAAAGGCTGCAAGCATCAAGGCCGGATTCACGATGGCAGAGGAGAGCCTCTCTAGCGGACAAGCAGAGCGGCACTTTCGGAAAATCCTGGAGATAAACGCAAGTCTCACAAAGAAATAGAGGAATCGGGCAAACTAATTGCTTATCTTTCTGCCAAAAAACATGTATACTATCTGCCTTGTTGTATTGAAGAAGCGAGTACCCCAATGACCATGAACAAACGCGACACGCTCATCCCTGAAATGGAGGAAAGCATAAGCGAAAAACTTCATCTCTCCGGAGTGAGCGATGCCCGGCAGAAGGTTATCCGCATAGCGCTCAAGAACGTCAACAAGCCCGGTTTCCGCATCGATCCTTCCGCTATCGTCCCCTTGATGAAACCCGTCACCTGGTTCCCGCCCATGTGGGCGTTTGCCTGCGGCGTGGTATCGACAGGCGAGAATGTTGCGGCAAACTGGTCGATTCTTCTCAGGGGAGTGCTGCTTGCCGGCCCCTTGATGTGCGCCATGTCGCAGACCATGAACGACTACTTCGACCGGGAGGTCGATGCCATCAACGAGCCGGAACGGCCGATTCCGGCAGGAAAGATATCGAAATCAGCAAGCTGGCTGATAACCTTCGGCCTTATCCTCAGCGGCTTTCTCGTCGCCCTCTCCATCCACCCATACGTCGTCGTCATAGCCTTTGTCGGCGTACTGATGTCGCACGCCTACTCCGGCCCGCCCGTCCGCGCCAAACGAAACGGATGGTTCGGCAACCTTATCGTCGGGCTTGCCTACGAAGGTGTCGCCTGGCTGACAGGCAGCTTTGCCATCACCCAGGGTGTCCCTTCGGCAGAAACTATCGCCCTTGCCATCATCTTCTCTCTTGGAGCGCACGGCATCATGACGCTCAACGACTTCAAGTCGATTGTCGGCGATAAAATCCGTCACGTCGCCTCCATCCCGGTACAGCTCGGCGAAAGGAGTGCCGCCATTCTCGCCTCGGTACTGATGGATGCCGCGCAGCTTGCCGCAATCGCCATTCTTGTTTCAAGAGGCGCCATAACGACGACAGTCATCGGCCTCCTCCTTCTGGGTGCGCAGCTTCCGATGCAGAAAATCCTTATCGACAATCCGGAGAAAAAAGCTATCTGGTACAACTCCTTCGGCACCCTGCTCTACGTGCTCTCCATGATGGTCTGCGCAGTCGGCATCAGACCCTGACACCCTCTTGCGCCATAATCTTTTCCGGTTTACAAAACTATTGTTATATTCCGGTTCGTTTTTTTAACACCAATTGATAGCACCATGCCAAAAGTTTGTCTCCTGACCGGTAAAAAGCCTATATACGGTAACACGGTATCCCATGCCAACAACCATGTCCGCACCCGTTTTGAGCCGAACCTTCACACCAAGAGAGTCTGGATAGAGGAAGAGAAGCGTTTCGTCAAGGTCAAGCTCTCTGCAAAAGCCATGAAGATCATCGCCAAGACCGGAACGGCCGAACTCGCAAAACTGCTGAAGTAACGGCCTTCACAACCCGGCTCTTTTTCGATCGGTCCACTGTACAATATCTTGCCAAGGCCCAATCATCAACGGTTGGGCTTTTTTTTGTCGATGCAGAAAAAAATAATCATATACACAGACGGCGCGTGCAGCGGCAATCCCGGCCCGGGAGGATGGGGGGCGCTGTTGATGTACGGTGAAGCGACCCGTGAGATCTCGGGCTATGAGCCGGCAACGACCAATAACCGCATGGAGCTTTCCGCTGCGATTGAAGCGATGGCCGCTCTCAAGGAGCCCTGCAAGGTGGAGCTTTACAGCGACTCCAGCTATCTGGTCAACGCCATCAACGAGGGCTGGCTCAAACGCTGGGTCCGCAGCAACTGGAAAACCGCGGCAAAGAAAAGCGTGGAGAATATCGACCTTTGGCAAAGAATCCTGGAGTTGATTAGATTGCACGAGGTGACCTTCCACAAGGTGAAGGGTCACAGCGACAACCCCTACAACAACCGATGTGACACTCTGGCCCGTGAGGCCATCAAGAAACACCCGTAACCGTTCAATCAATGGAAAGGAATGTCCCCACAGAAGCCGCACCGGAAAAACGCTCCCTGAAAAAAGGGTCCGGGCTTTTCTTTTCAATCACCGGCTTTCTCACGCTCTGCTTTTTCGCCGTCGTCATCTGGATCAACTGGCCCAAGGCACGCATTCAGCCGGAACCGCTCAGCCCAGCACTCAAAACCGTCGTTGACCGCATCCCCGAAAGGTCCGATGCCCTGATCTACATCGGCTTCAAGGATATCCGCGAAAGCCGTTTCTGGAAGGAGATCATTCCCGACTCCCTCAAAAAAGCCCCGCTTTTCGAGGAGAAAGGAAAGCTTGCGCAGCTCATGAAGGCCGCGGCAATCAATCCTGTCGAGGACGTCGACACGCTCCTTGTAAGCTTCCGCCAGCACGGCTACCGCCAGCAGCAGTTCATCTGCGTTGCCTGGGGGCCGTTTTCCAAAACACTGCCTGAATCATTTCTGAAAACCCACAGCCGAAGCCGTGAAACCATCGGCGGCCGCACATGCTACGCGCTCGACAGCACCCTCTGGATCTGCCCAACAGGCCCTCGTCAGATTGCGATGTCGAGCAGCAGAACCATGCTTCAGGAGTTCCTCGAACCGCACGGAAGCTTTTTCAGGCGCGACTCCCTCTCCACCTCTCTCATCGACAAGGCTGTCTACAAATCGCACCTCTGGTTTGCGCTCCCCTCGGCCGCATGGACCACCAGCGCCCTGCAGAGCCTCACCTCATCCAACCGGGACATGAAGACCCTGGGCAACCTCAACAGAATCCAGCACCTTGCACTCTCCATGAAGTTCAATGACGGAATCGAAGGGGAGAGCGAGTGGGTCTATAAAACACGCAGGGCGGCCTACTTCGCGTCGACCTTTCTCTGGGGGGCTGTAAGGATTTCGGAGTTCTCGAATTCGAGAACAAGCGACCAGGCAAAACAGCTCCTGAAAAACCTGGAAATCCAGCAGAATATGGAATCCGTTATCGTGCACACACGGCTTCCTCTGGAGCTTTTTCAGCAGGCACGGCAGACCAAAAACCTGAAGTAATCAGGCTTCACCAGAAAGAAAACAGAGCTTCCTCCCCTTCCAGAGCACGCGCACCTGCCGCCCGGCCATGACCACCCGGCCCGGCTGCGTCCCCAAAAGATCGACAAGTTTCTGAAGTCCTCGAGCGTCAACCGGCGCTCCCATCTCCATCAACGCCCGCTTGAAAATCTCTTTCTGCTCAAAAACCGTCAGCCTTCGAAGCGCATCAACATCGAGCTCTCCATCCCGGAGCGAAAGCCCCGGCTCCTTTTCAGCCAGTTTCAGAAAGTAGAGCTCCAGAAACTCCTCGAGCTCACCCGCCTGCTCGGAGAGCCTCCTGAGCGATGCCATCAGCTTCCCCGCAAACCGCTCCTCAATCAGCGGGATGACGCGGTTGCGGATAAAGTTCCGGTCATGGTCGCTCTGGAGGTTGCTGGCGTCCGTGCGGAATGCAATGGCTCTCTCTTTCAGATACCGGGAGATATCCCCCTTGCTGATGGGCAGCATCGGGCGGATAACGGTGCCATTCTGCGCCCTTATCCCCTTGAGGCCGGGCAGGGAGACCCCCCTGAAGAGATTGAAGAGCATCGTCTCGGCATTGTCGCTGACATGATGGCCTGTCGCGATTTTTGTGTACCCGCACTCCAGCTGCAGCCTCTCGAAATACCGGTAGCGGAGAAGCCGGGCCGTCTCCTCGATGGAGCGTTTCATCTCCCCGGCATGACGACGGGTATCGAACCGCTCAACATGACACTCCAGACCGAGAGCTCGGGCATGGTTCACCACAAAGGCCTCATCAGCGTCGCTCTCTTCACCTCGAAGCTGAAAGTTGCAGTGCGCGATGGCAATCGTGCAGTGCAGAACCGGCTGCGCTGCAATGAACAGGGCAACGAGGGCCATCGAGTCCGGACCGCCGGAGAGGGCAACAAGCACCCTCTCCCCCTCTTCACAGAGACCGAGTCGCCTGATCTCTGCGAGAAACTTTTTTTCCAATGCGTTCACCCTGCTCTCCGCTGTTTATGGAGGTTGTCGCCACCCGCCGTGGCGACGGGATAAAGAGAAATAAAACAAAAAGCCGCTTCCGGTTTTTTTTCAGGTGCAAGATAAATAAATTATGCGGCACGAATCTGCTCATACAATCAAGACTTGAGAGGAAACCCGATGTTCACTCCCTACGGCTTCGCCACCATGCGAAAAGTATTTGCCCTCTCGCTCCTGTGCATCGTTGCCGCCATATTCTCGCCTCTCGCCTTCAGCATTATCCTTGTTCTCCTGGCGGCTCTTTCCATACTCTTCACCCTCTACTTCTTTCGTGACCCTGAACGCAAGGCGCCCCTTGATGCCGGGGCCATTCTTGCTCCCGCCGACGGCAAAATCCTGCTTGTTTGTCCGCATGATGCATCCAGCACGCTCGTCAGCATCTTCATGTCACCCTTCAATGTTCACGTTAACCGCATACCCATCGACGGAGAGGTGAAGCGCCTTACCTACCATCCCGGCAAGTTCATGATGGCATTCGACCACCGCAGCATGGAGAGCAATGAGAAAATGGAGATCGAAATAGAAAGCGGCGATATCAGGGTTATCTTCAGCCAGGTCTCCGGATTTCTTGCAAGAAGGATTGTCTGCGACCTCAAGGAGGGAGAGCTTGTCAAGGCCGGCAGCCGCTTCGGCATGATCAGGTTCGGCTCAAGGGTCGACCTCATCCTCCCCGCCCGGGCAAAGGTGCAGGTCAAGGTGGGCGACATCACCAAAGCCGGCGAAACCGTCATCGCCCGATGCTGAGACCCTTCCCGGGGTTGCTTAAGGCAATAGTTTTGGTTATATAAGGGGCTAGGACGGAGCAATCAGAATCAATCGACATCCCCGGAGGAGTAACCATGTTTGGAGTAGGCAGCGGAGAACTTGTTCTCATTCTTCTGGTCATTCTGGTACTGTTCGGTGCCAAGAAGATTCCCGAACTTGCACGAGGTATGGGCAAAGGGATGAAGGAGTTCAAAAAAGCACAGAGCGACCTTGAGGAGGAGTTCCACAAGGCCGTCGACGACTCGCCCAAAAAGGAGAAGTAACCCTCTCCTGACTGACAGCGCACCTCAACATACCCCGACAATGCTTTGCACACTGTACATCAGGAACTTCGCACTGATCCAGGAGCTCACCGTCGAATTCAAGCCCGGACTGACCATCATAACCGGTGAGACCGGTGCCGGAAAATCCATACTGATAGGAGCCCTGAACCTCGTGCTCGGCGAACGGGCGAGCAGCGACCTGGTACGCTCGGGTGCCCAGAAAGCGGTTATTGAGGCGCTCTTCAGCAATCCGCCCAGAGAGAAGGTCGGCCGGCTGCTTGAGGATTCCGGAATAGAGCCGTCAGCGGAGCTCATTCTCCGCAGGGAGCTCTCCGCCACCGCCCAGTCACGCTGCTTCATCAACGACACACCCGCGACCGTAGCACTGCTCAAGCAGGTCGGCGAGCTGCTCATCGACCTGCACGGACAGCATGAACACCAGCTCCTCCTGCGCTCCGACACCCACGAAACCCTGCTCGACGATTTCGCCGGCTCGAGTCAGGAGGTTGCCGCATACCGAGAGTCACGCTCACGGCTGCACATCCTCCGCCAGCAGCTTCTGACGCTTGAGAAGGAGGCAGCCGAAATTCGCGACAAAAAAGAGCTTCTTGACTTTCAGCTCCAGGAACTCAGTGAACTTGACCTGAAAGCGGGTGAAGAGGAGGATATAGAGAGCGAAATCACCCTGCTTGAAAATGCCGAAACCCTCTTTTCGCTCACCTCTTCACTGAACGAAAAGCTCTATGACGGCGAGCACTCGGTCTACTCCGAGCTGGCTGCAACGCTGCACACCCTTGAAAAACTCTCCGGCATCGACCCGCGTTTCGAAGGGCACGCCGAGGATGCCCGGACAGCCAAAAGCATTGTCGACGAGCTTGCACGCTTCAGCCGCAGCTATATATCAGAGATTGATTTCAACCTCCCCCGTCTCGACAAGCTCCGCCAGCGCCAGCTTCTGATTCAGCGCATCACCAGAAAATACGGCCGCACCCTTGATGAGCTGATTGCGCTCCGCGAAGAACTCGACGCAAGAATCGCCCTCGAAGACAACCTCGAAGCCGGGAGAGCCCGCATGGAAGCCGGTATTGCGGAAGAAAAATCCACCCTCTCCCAATCGGCCATCGAGCTTTCAGAGAAGCGGAAAGCTGCAGCCAGAAACCTTGAAACCGTTATCCAGGAACAGCTTGCCCGCCTTGGCATACCGGGAGCCACCTTCATTGTCGGCATGAAGAGCGACAAGCATCCAGAGGGCGACATTCAGGGGGATGACGGCAAAAGCTATGCGGCACTCGCAAACGGATTCGACCACGTTGAGTTCCTTGTTTCAGCCAATCCCGGTGAGGAGCCGCGCCCTCTCGTCAAGGTCGCGTCCGGCGGAGAGATATCAAGAATCATGCTTGCCATGAAAAGTGCGCTTGCCGCTTCAACAGAGCTCCCTATCCTCGTCTTCGACGAAATCGATACCGGCATCAGCGGACGCATCGCCGAAGCGGTCGGAAAAAGCCTGAAAAGCCTCTCCAGAAAACATCAGATCATCGCCATCACCCACCTCCCCCAAATCGCCGCAATGGGCGACCTGCACCTCTCCGTTCAAAAATCGGTGCAGGAAGAGCGAACCGTATCGGGGGTCGTTGCACTCGACCACCAGAGCCGCCTGAAAGCCATCGCCAGCCTCATCAGCGGCAGCGAAATCTCCCCCTCATCACTCAAGCTTGCCGCCGAACTGGTTGAGGCCGCAAAAACGGCTTAAGCAGGGGCAATTCAAGAAAAAACTTTGAACACATCTCACTAAGTGATATACTCGCTGCGGAAGTATTCAAGAACAAATGGTTCAACCATTGGGCACGTCGCGAAGCCATAGATGACAAGGCGCTGTTTAATGCTGCACAAGAAGTCGCAGAGGGGAAGGTTGATGCTGATCTTGGCGGGTGCTTGTTCAAGAAGCGATTACCGAAACCCGGTCAAGGAAAGCGAGGCGGATACCGCGTTCTTGTTGGGTACAAAAAACACAGTGTTGACAGAATTATCTTTCTGTACGCTTTCGCAAAGAACGACAAGGCGAATATATCCCTCAGGGAAGAAGCCGCTTTAAGTCTTGCTACCGAATCATTTGTTTCATCAACTGAGGAGCAACTCCTCAAACTCTTAACAACAAACTCATTATGGGAGGTCGAGTGCCATGAGTGGAATTTTGGATATTGCCCATGAAATGGCAAAGGATCTTTTCAAAGTCGGCGCCATGGACGAGATCACCATGCGTACGATCGAGGCGCTCTCGCTGCCTTCAAAACGTCCGTTTCAGCCCGAAGACATCAAGCGTATCCGCACAACAAACCATGTAAGCCAGGCCGTTTTTGCTGCAATACTTGGCATTGGCAAAACGACTGTCCAGCAGTGGGAGCAGGGACAAAAAAAACCGGGCGGCACAGCGCAGCGCCTTCTTGATTTTATTGATCGCAAGGGTCTGGCTGCTCTTGGATAGAAATCCGGATTATCTTATGGAGAGGGATTTCAAGAAGCCATGTGGGAATATCCTTGAAGTTTCCCTTATTATTCGTACCATTATTGGGCGCTATTGCCATTAACAAGGAATTACAACGAGCATGTCCACACGATACCTTTCAGGATCCGCCGTTGCGCTGGTGACGCCGTTCAGACAGGACGGAACCGTCGATACCGGCGCATTGCGCAGACTGGTGCAGTTTCAAATAGAGGCTGGCACAGATATTCTGATTCCCTGCGGAACCACCGGCGAGTCGCCGACGCTTTCGGGAGCGGAACAGTTTGAAATCATCCGCACCGTAAAAGAGGAGGCTGGAGGAAAGGTCATGGTTGCCGCCGGCGCCGGCACAAACTCCACCAGAGAGGCGGTCGAACTGGCTCAAAATGCCGTCAAGGCTGGAGCATCGGCCATACTCTCCGTCGCCCCATACTACAACAAGCCATCACAGGAAGGGGTCTACCAGCACTACCGCCATATCGCCGAGGCTGTTGCTGTGCCGATCATCATCTACAACGTACCGGGAAGAACCGGAAGCAATGTAAGTGCGGCGACCATTTTGAGACTTGCCAGAGATTTTGGCAATATCGCCGCCGTCAAGGAGGCCACCGAGAATATCAGCCAGATTTCCGAGCTCCTCGAAGAGCGCCCGACCGACTTCTCCGTGCTGACCGGAGAGGACTCGCTCATCCTCCCCTTCATGGCGATGGGTGGAGACGGAGTGATCTCTGTGGCAGCCAACGAAATTCCCCGCCAGGTTCGCCAGCTGGTCATGGCCGCCGGAAGCGGTGATCTGGAAACCGCCCGCAGAATCAACAGCCAGTGCCGCAAGCTCTTCAAGCTGAACTTCATCGAGAGCAACCCGGTACCCGTCAAATATGCACTCTCACGAATGGGGATGATCGAAGCGAACTACCGCCTCCCCCTCGTGCCGCTCTCGGAAGAGAACAAAAAGATCATCGACCAGGAGCTCAAGGCTCTCGGGCTGATATAATCTCCTCCTCAATAATCTTCCCTGATAGCAGAAGAGCCGCCCGAAAAGGCGGCTCTTCTGCTATCTTATGGACCTTCGACATGTCGGGGGTTATCGAAATGGGGGGGGCACCGTGGATTCCCGGGGATTTGCATCCCCGGCTACCAACATACCATGCCTACGGCATTGACGTAGCTCCATAGGAGCGGCATGCCGGTAGCCATGGGGGCAAACCCATGGATGAGGAGCAAGATTACCGTTGGTGAGCTCCGTGAAGTCTACGTGAAAAGCCTCAGCTCCTCGACAAATACGTCGAGTTCCTCCATCGTGCGCTTTTCGGTCACGGCAATGAGCAGGCCGGTCTCGTCATGCGCAGCAAGGTCATAGCCGGCAAAAACCTTTTTATTGAGCATCCTCGAGATCACCTCTCCGGCCGCAATCGGCGTTTCAACAACAAATTCACGGAAAAACGGCGCGCTGTACTTCAGCGAGAATCCGGGAAGTGCCGCAATCCTCTCTGCCAAGTAGTGCGCCTTGATGGCGGACTGAGCTGCAACCTCCCCGATACCCTCTTTGCCGAGCAGCGAAAGATAGACCGCTGCCTGCAGGGCGTTGAGCGCCTGGTTGCTGCAGATGTTCGATGTCGCCTTCTCCCTGCGGATATGCTGCTCCCTCGTCTGCAGGGTGAGGATGAATCCATCCTCGCCGTCACGGTCTTTGGTCATCCCGACAAGCCGGCCGGGAATCTTGCGCACAAGCGCCTGCTTGACGCTGAATATGCCAAGATAGGGGCCTCCGAAGCTCTGCGGAGTGCCGAGAGGCTGGCCTTCTCCTACCGCGATATCGGCTCCGTAGCTGCCGGGGTCGGCAAGCACGCCGAGCGAGAGGGGGTCGGCTGAAACAACAAAGAGCGCTCCCTTTTCATGGGCGAGCTGCCCTATTGCCTCGACCTCTTCAAGGCAGCCATAAAAGTTCGGCTGCTGGACAACGACAGCCGCAACACCTTCATCGACAAGAGTTTTCAGGCCCAACAGGCTTCCAATGCCATCCTCAAGCGCGTTCTGAATGACGGCAGCGTGGCCGGCCGCCTCGAGATAGGTCTTCAAAACAGCGCTGTTGAATGGATGAAGCTTCCCGGCCACTACAACGTTCGGGCGTCCGGTGACATTCATCGCCATCAGCACCGCCTCGGCAAGAGCCGTCGCCCCGTCGTACATCGATGCGTTTGCCACGTCCATCCCGTAGAGACGGCAGATCAGGCTCTGGTACTCATAGATCGCCTGCAGGGTACCCTGTGATACCTCCGCCTGGTAGGGCGTATAGGCCGTGTAGAACTCGCTCCGGGAGACAATGGTCTTGATGGCGGCCGGAATGAAGTGGTCGTAGGCTCCTCCACCCAGAAAGCTGACGTAGTCGGCGGTCGTGCTGTTTGCGGCGGCAAGGCCTTCAAGGAGTTTCCGCACCTGGGGCTCGTCGGAAGGGGCGGCAAGCTCAAGAGCCCGTTTAAGACGGATCTCTTCAGGAATATCCAGAATGAGCTCCTCAAAAGAGGATGCGCCGATAGCCTTCAGCATCTCCTCTCTCTCGGCGGGGGTATTGACAATAAATGGCATCGCTCGAAAAAATCTGTTTATGGAGGAGGTTACTCGCCGATCATTTCCCGATAGGCGGCTGCATCGAGAAGTGCGCCGAGAGCTGCCGGATCGGAGAGCTTGAGCTTGACCAGCCAGCCCTCTTTATAAGGATCCTGGTTGACGATCTCAGCGGCGTCAAGCGACGTATTGAGTTCAACAATCTCACCGGCAACCGGTGCAAAAAGATCGGCTACGGTTTTGACCGCCTCGACGGTTCCGAAGATATCATGCTCCTTGAGGATGGTCCCTGCAGCTTTCAGCTCCACGAAAACAATATCGCCAAGTTCGTGCTGGGCAAAATCGGTGATGCCGACCAGCGCGGTAGTGCCATCGTCGAGCAGCTTGATCCACTCATGGTCTTTGGTGTAACGGAGATCTTCAGGGATAGTCATGGCTGGGAAGGTGAGGTTTGAAGTTGGTTGCTGCGGTTTTCGCGCAAGGCAAGGTACTATTTTTTTCAAAAAGCTGAAAGCAGCGCATCAAAAGGATCTTCAGCACCCCTTTAGAGGCGTGGCCGCATATCGGCTCCATGCCGCATCGGAAGAGGAGTGCTGTAAAACCAAACCAGAACCCACCCATACCCACACGTCGGAAATACGCATTTTTTTGCTTATCCCTCGAATACAACCTATATTGCGCTTGTGGAGTGTATTTATATCGCAAAAAATCGGATTCAGCAACCCCATCATTCCCCGAGATGAGATGAGGTCACGGGTTATGTTTTTGTCTGTTTTTACACTGCCGGCACACATTATTACCCCCTATGCGATATGAAACCCTCTTCACCGTTCATGCCCGCGCTGCTTGTTATTGCAGCCCTGTCGCTGGCCCCCTCCTCGCTCCTTGCCGCCTTCCCTGACGGCGGGATAATCCGCCGTGAGATTGGCGACAGGATACACGAAATTCCGGACGTTAAGCCCGTTTCTCCCCTTGCTCCCCCTGACACCGCCCGGCAAGCGCCGAGGGCTCCGCAAATGAAAATATCCGTCAAGAAATTCACCATCAGGGGTGCCACGCTCTTCACCGCTGCGGAGCTTGAAGCACTCGTCGCTTTGCCGGTCACAAGGGAGCTCACGCTTGACGAGATGCAGGATGCAGCAAGAAAGATCACCAACTACTATGCTGCTCGCGGCTGGCTGGCCCAGGCGCTTATCCCCGCACAGGATGTCGCCAGGGGCGTCGTTACCATCCAGGTGATCGAGGCAAAGCTCGGCACGGTGGAGATAGAGTCGCAAAAAGGCGTCCGGCTCCGCCGGGATATTGCATCCGCCTTCGTTACCAGCTACCAGCCGACGGGCGAAATCATCCGCATCCGCGATCTTGAAACCGGTTTGCTCCTCTTGCAGGACACCCCCGGCGCCCGATCGAGCGCCCTGATCCGGCCGGGGAGCGCCCCGTCCACCGTCGATGCCCTCATTACCCTTGAGCGCACCCCGCTGCTCAGCGGCAGCGCCGGCGTCGACAACTTCGGCGGCATCTCCACCGGTGAACACCGTGCCAACGCATCCCTGAACATCAACAGTCCAACCTGCGTCGGTGACCGGCTCAGCCTGAAAACCCTCTACTCCGAAGGAATCAACTACAGCAGGGCTCTCTACACCCGTCCGATCCACAACCGGGGGACCAGCCTCGGCATTTCGGCCAGTGCTCTCACCTACCGCCTTGGCGGGGAGTTCGCGGCGCTGAGCGCCACGGGACAATCGACGACCGCCGGAGCCTTCATCAGCCATCCGTTGATTCTCAACCGCAACTCCGTCCTCTTCGGCACAATCGGCTACGATTACCGCCTCTTCGTCGACGAATCGGCAAGCGCGACCACCAGCGACAAATCGCTCCGCTCGTGCAACGCCAGCCTTTCCGGAAGCTGGTACGACACCCTCCTCGGCGGCGGGTTCATGTCGGCCGTCGCAACCCTCACCGTCGGAGCGGTCGACCTCTCCAGGATGCCCGACCTGCTGCAACGGGATCTTGCCGGTCCCGGCACCAACGGTCAGTACGAGAAGGTCAACCTCTCCCTCTCCCGAACGCAGCAGCTTGTGGCGCGGAGCCTCATGCTCACCCTCAGCTGCTCCGGCCAGCTCGCCTCCGGCAACCTCGACAGCTCTGAAAAGTTCATCCTCGGCGGGCCTGACGGCGTTCGCGCCTACTCGACCAGCGAGGGTGCGGGCGACGAAGGACTGCTCGCCTCGGCAGAGCTTCGCAGCGACATCACCCCGGCCATCCAGCTCTCCGGCTTTTTCGATTACGGTCTTCTGCGCCAGTACGTCAAACCCTGGCCAGGATGGACAACTGATGCCGCCCAGCCGAACACCTACAGCCTCAACGGCATCGGAGTCGGCCTGCGCTTCCGTCCTTTAGCGGCATGCACCATCAAGACGTCGCTGGCAACACGCCTCGCCGCCAACCCCGCCGCCGGCACCAGCGGCATGGACCATGACGGCACCAAGCGCACACCGCGGTTCTGGATTGAAACCGCATACACGTTCTGAGAAGAGCAGGAGGTCTCTGCACTCCCCCTCCCCATAAGCATGAAAATGAGCAAGCGGATGAAAACGCAAAAGATCGGGAACAACAGGCCGAACCCCCGCCGCAGCAAGAGAGAGCTTACGCTTGCCATCGCCGTGACGGCGGCAGTCATGCTTTCAAGCCGGGCGGGGCTTTGCAGCAGCGAGCTGCCGACGGGCGAGCAGCTGGTCTCCGGCGGAGCATCCGTCAGCCGGGCAAGGGCAGCCATGCAGGTCACACAGACCACCGACAAGGCCATCCTCAACTGGCAGAGCTTCAGCATCGGATCCTCCGGCAGCGTTACGTTCAAGCAGCCATCATCATCATCCGTCGCGCTCGACCGGGTGGTGACGGCCAACCCCTCCCAGATCGACGGCTCACTCACCGCCAACGGCAAGCTCTTTCTCGTCAACCCCTCGGGCATCATCTTCGGCAAAAACTCCAGCGTCAACGTCGGCGGACTCCTCGCCTCCACCATGGCGATGAGCGACAGCGACTTCCAGAGCGGCAACTGGCGCTTCACCCGCAGCGGATCGACCGCCTCAATCCTCAACCAGGGAAGTATCTCTGCCTCGGATGGCGGGCTGGTGGCGCTCTTCGGCGCAACGGCGCAGAACGAAGGGGTGATTGAAGCCCGACTGGGGAGCATCATCCTCGCATCCGGCGAAGCGGCCACCCTCACCTTCGAAAACAACGGCATATACAGCGTAGCCATCGATCCTGCGACCGTGGCAACCCTCATCGACCAGAGGGGCATCATCAATGCCGATGGTGGCACGGTCCTCATGCGGGCATCCACCGCCGACGAACTGCTCGGTTCGGTAATCAACACCTCGGGCGTGGTGCGGGCACGTGGCATCGGCGCCCGCAAAGGGACCATCACCATCCTTGGGAATGCGGTGTTCGACTCGGGCAGCATTGATGCCTCCGCCACCGACGGCTCCAATGGAGGCCAGATCACCATCACGGCAAGCCGGGTTGCGCTGCTCGACGGCACCCTCCATGCTGACGGGGCAGAGGGCGGAACCATCAGCATAAGTGCACCGCACATCGGCCAAAGCGCGCCCGTCACAGCCCGGGGCAGCGCAGGCGCGGGCGGCAGCATCACCCTCGCCGGCGAGCAAATCGTGCAGAGCGCCGGGGCGCAATTGAATGTGGGCAGCGAGCACGGCGCAGGCGGCAACATCGACTTGCGTGCCTTTGCCGGCGACGAGAGCGGGATGCTCTTCAGCTCGGGCAGCTTCGAGGCCACAGGAACCAGCGGCGGCAGCGTGCTTCTGACCGGGGATGCGGTCAGCCTCTATGCGGCGAGCATCGACGCCAGCGGAGAGACCGCCGGCGGTGAGGTGCTGATTGGGGGCGACTACCAGGGGCGCAACCCTAACATTCCGAACGCGCAGAGCACGACGCTCAATGCGTACACGACGGTGAAGGCCGATGCGCTGCAGAGCGGGCTCGGCGGCAAGGTGATCGTATGGTCGGATGCGCAGACGGCTTACGCGGGGAGCATTTCAGCGCAGGGCGGGGCCGACAGCGGTGACGGCGGCTTCATCGAGGTCTCGGGCAAGGAGAACCTGGCCTTTGCGGGGAATGCGACCGCAGCAGCAGCGCACGGCCAGCGCGGTACGCTGCTCTTGGACCCGAAGAACATCACGCTCGAAGACGCGACCCCCGCGAGCACCATCTTGCTCGCCAATCCGGACCCGGCGGCGGGGGATCAGCACGGCATCAGCGTGACCGTGCTGACAAACGACAACGTCGTCGTCACGGCGCCCAGCGACTCCTTCGCCGCCGCTTCATCTGGCGCGGCGTATCTCTACAGCGGGACCACAGGTGCCCTGATCTCGGCGCTGCGCGGGAGCGCAGCCGGCGACAACGTCGGCAACGGCGGAGTCACCGCGCTGAGCAATGGCAACTACATGGTGGGCAGCACCAACTGGCACAACGGCAGCGTCGCCAGCGCGGGCGCGGCGACCTGGGGCAACGGCATCAGCGGCACCAACGGCGTGGTCAGCCAGAGCAACAGCCTCGTCGGCAGCACCGCCAGCGATCAGGTCGGCAGCGGAGTCACAGCGCTCAGCAACGGCAACTACGTGGTCCGCAGCAAGCTTTGGGACAACGGCAGCGTCGTCGATGCCGGTGCGGTGACTTGGGGTAACGGTGGCGGCGGCACCAGCGGTGTGATCAACGCCATCAACAGCCTGGTCGGCAGCACGGTCGTCGATCAGGTGGGCTACAGAATCTACGCGCTGAGCAACGGCAATTACGTGGTGTTAAGCCCGTTCTGGCACAACGGCAGCGTCGTCGCCGCCGGTGCGGCAACCTGGGGCAATGGCAGCACCGGCACGAGCGGCGTGGTCAGTGCCGGCAACAGCCTGATCGGCAGCAAGGCGAACGATCGGGTCGGTCTCTACGGAGTCACCGCGCTCGCCAATGGTAACTACGTCGTCATTAGCTCGGACTGGGACAACGGCAGCTTCGTCGATGCTGGTGCCGTCACCTGGAGCAACGGCAGCGGCGGTACCGTCGGTATCGTTAGCGCCAGCAACAGCCTGGTGGGCAGTGCGGCCAGCGATGGGGTCGGCATCGGCGGAGTCATCGCGCTCAGCAATGGCAATTACCTTGTCAGCAGCCCGAACCTGGACAACGGCAGCGTTGTCAACGCCGGTGCCGCGACCTGGGGCAACGGTAGCAGCGGCATCAGCGGCGTGGTCAGCGCCAGCAACAGCCTGGTCGGCAGCACGGCCAGCGATCAGGTCGGCAGCGGAGTCACCGCGCTCAGCAATGGCAACTACGTGGTCAGCAGCCCGAACCTGGACAACGGCAGCGTTGTCAACGCCGGTGCCGCGACCTGGGGCAACGGCAGCAGCGGTACCGTCGGTATCGTTAGCGCCAGCAACAGCCTCGTGGGCAGCACGGCCAGCGATCAGGTGGGCTACAACGGAGCCACCGCGCTGACCAACGGCAACTATGTGGTGCGCAGCAGCAACTGGCACAACGGCAGCGTCGTCAACGCCGGCGCAGCGACCTGGGGCAACGGAAGCGGCGGCACCAGCGGCGTGGTCGCTGCAAGCAACAGTCTCGTGGGCAGCACGGCTGGCGATCAGGTTGGCAGCACCGGAGTCACCGCGCTGAGCAACGGCAACTACGTGGTGAGCAGCTCCCAGTGGGACAAAGGCAGCGTCGTCGAT
Source organism: Chlorobiaceae bacterium (assembly GCA_037142155.1). GTDB lineage: Bacteria > Bacteroidota > Chlorobiia > Chlorobiales > Chlorobiaceae > Chlorobium. The sequence goes on along the minus strand of JBAXBE010000003.1, from coordinate 59,340 downwards.
GCCGGCGCGGCGACCTGGGGCAGCGGCAGCAGCGGCACCAGGGGTGTAGTCAGCGTTGGCAATAGCCTGGTGGGCAGCGCCGCTGGTGACAGCGTGGGCAGCGACGGCGTGACTGCGCTGAAGAACGGCAACTATGTGGTGAGCAGTTCTGTCTGGGACAACGGCAGTGTGGTCAATGCCGGCGCCATGACCTGGGGCAACGGCAGCAGCGGCACCAGTGGCGTCGTCAGCGCCAGCAACAGCCTGGTCGGCAGCACGGCCTACGATCAGGTGGGCTACAACGGAGTCACTGCGCTGAGCAATGGCAACTACGTTGGGAGCAGCACGAGCTGGTCCAACGGTAGCATCGCCTACGCCGGCGCCGTGACCTGGGGCAACGGCACCGGTGGCACCAGCGGCGTGGTCAGCGCCGGCAACAGCCTGGTCGGCAGCACGGCCTACGATCAGATCGGGAGCATCGGCGTCACTGCTCTGAGTAACGGTAACTACGTCGTCCGCAGTCAGTACTGGGACAACGGCAGCGTCATTAACGCCGGTGCCATGACGTGGGGCAACGGCAGCGCTGGCACCAGCGGCGTGGTCGGCACCAGCAACAGTGTGGTCGGCAGCACCGCCAGCGATAGCGTCGGCACTGGCGCGATCGCCGCCCTCAGCAACGGCCGCTTGGCCTTCGGTGCCGCCAGCGTCGATCTGGGCGGCCTGGTGAACTCCGGCGCCGCCTACCTCTACGTGCCCGGCTCCGTCCACGATCCCGTCTCCAGCGCCACCTTCGCCTACGCCCCGAGCGCCAACAGCAGCATCTCCATCGCCTCGGTCAAGGCGATCCTGGACGCCGGCACGGCTGTGGTCCTGCAAGCCAACAACGACATCACCGTCGCCAGCGCGCTGGCTGTCGCCGGCTCGGCCGGCGGCGCATTGACGCTGCAGGCCGGGCACAGCATCCTCTTCAACGCCAGCGTCTCCACCGCCAACGGCAACCTGACCGCCGTCGCCAACGACCCCGGTGCGATTGCCGCGCAGCGCGACGCCGGGCTGGGCAGCATCGTCATCGGCCCCGGCGTAACGCTGAATGTAGGCACAGGAACGTCTACCCTCGCCGGGCAGACCTTCATCAACAACAGCGGCGCCTCGGCGTTGCAAGCAAGCGGCGCCGGGCACTGGCGGGTCTGGAGCTCTGACCCGGCCAGGGACACCCGCGGGGGACTCGCCTACGACTTCAAGCAGTACAACGCCACCTACGGCAGTTCCTCAGCGCTCGGCACCGGCAACGGCTTCCTTTACACCCTCGCCCCAACCATCACAGCTTCACTCACCGGCACGACAGAGAAGATCTACGACGCCACCACAACCGCAACACTGAGTGATGGGAACTACACATTCACCAGTGCAGTCGATGGCGACACTGCCATCCTTAGCTATCCATCAACCGGACAATACAGCGACAAGAACGTCGGTACCGGCAAGCATGTTACCGCCAGCGGCCTGCAGCTCGTCTCGGTCTCGAACGGCAATGCCGCGGTCTACGGCTACCAGCTCGCCTCCACCACCGCCTCCGGCGACATCGGCACCATCACCCCGCGCAATCTGGCGGTCACCGGACTCACCGCACTCGACAGGGTTTACGACGCATCGCGCACCGCTGCGCTCTCCGGCACCGCATCACTCTCACCGCTGGGCAGTGACTCCGTCACCATCACCGGAACTGCCAGTGCGCTCTTCGACACCAAGAATGTCGGCACCGGAAAAACGGTTGCTGTCACCGGTTACACCCTTGGCGGCGATGACGCGGCGAACTACACCCTCTCGCAGCCTGCAGGGCTCACTGCCACCATCACTGCAGCCAGCCTCACCATCACCGGACTCACCGCAGAGAACAAGGTCTATGACGCGACCAGCACCGCTGCGCTCGGAGGCACTGCCACAATCACCCCATTCAGCGGCGATGTGGTGACGCTCGGTGGTTCGGCAGTCGGCACCTTCGCCGACAAGAACGTCGGCAGCGGCAAGGCGGTCACCGTCACCGGCAACTCCATCAGCGGCGCCGACGCTGCGAACTACAACTTGGTGCAGCAGAGCGGGCTGACAGCGAATATCACCAGTGCGGAGTTAACGGTCACCGGCCTTGCGGCCCGTAACAAGCTCTACGACCAGACGAGAGCCGCAACTCTCGACGGCACGGCAACGATTGCTCCACTCTCCGGCGACCAGGTCACGCTCGGTGGCAACCCGGTCGGCACCTTCGCCGACAGTGGCGTCGGCGTGAACAAACCGGTCTCCGTCACCGGCAACTCCATCAGCGGCGCCGACGCTGCGAACTACACTCTCGTCCAGCAATGGGGAGTCACGGCCACCATCTATCCCGTGCTTGACTCCGGATCGGCACAGTATGCCACCACCCCGCCGGTCTGGAGCCACATGGCAAGGATCGACAACCTTCGAGTCGTCTACCAGCCCTTCGTGCGGCCAACGATGAATTAGCCACAATCAACTTTTTTACCATGAATGATTCCATGCAAACAGTTCGACTCCTTGGCGAGTCTGCCGAAGCCGCGCTGGCGGCAGGGAACATTGGTGAGGCCGAGGGACTGTTTCGGAAAATCATCGGCCTGGATCCGCGACAGGCTGCTGCGCATGCGGGCCTTGGCGCTGTTGCCGGGCTGCGGGGAGAGCACCGGCTCGGTGCCGAGTCCCTGGCTAAGGCGTGCGAGCTTGAGTCGTCGAACCCCATGTTTCTGCACAACTACGCAGAGTCGCTGCGCCAGCTGGGCAGGAATGGAGAAGCCGAACCCCTCTTCAGGAAAGTCATCTCGATCGACCCTCATTTCATCCCCTCCTACGATTCGCTGATTTCACTGCTTCAGCTGAACCGGCTGCAGGCAGAGCAGCAAAAACAGCTCTCTTACGGCGACATGCTATCCCGGGAACTGGCGATTCTTTCGAGTAACCAGGGCAACGCCTGGCTCGACATCGGAGAGTTGCCGAAGGCCACGGCAGCTTACCGGCGCGCGCTCGAGTTTTTTCCGGGTTACGTAACGGCCTTGTCGAACCTTGCCAATGCGCTCCGCTCGGAAGGCCGGATCTGCGAGGGGGAGGATGCCGGGCGGCAGGCGGTGGCGATCGACCCGAGCTTCGCGCCGGCATGGAACAATCTCGGCAATGCCCTTGCCGAAGAGGGCAGGCTCGACGAGGCAACCCGATGTTTTGATCGTGCACTTGCCTTGCGGCCCGGGTTCCCGGAGGCGCGTCATAATCGCGGCAGCGGGCTTTTGATGAACTACATCTACGACCATGAAATTGCTGAGGAGGAGCTGTTCGACATGCACCGCCGATGGGGAGAGAGCTACCCCCTCCCTGAAGGCTGGAAAAGACGACCCATTGAGGCCGCCGGTCGCCCGCTGCGCATCGGCTACCTCTCCCCTGATTTCAGGATGCACGCCATGCTGCATTTTCTTGAACCGATCCTTGCGCATCACGACCCAGCGCAATTCGAGGTGGTCTGCTATGCTGAATGTCCCGCCCAAGATGAGCACTCCCGGCGCCTGATGACCTACAGCCACTCCTGGGTCCGGACGCACGAACTTGACGATGCTGCCCTGGCTGCAAAAATAGAATCTGACCGGATAGACCTGCTCGTCGATTGCGCAGGCCATACGCGGGGAGGCCGACTGGAGGCTCTTGCAGGAAAACCGGCGCCGGTGATGCTCTCCTGGATGGGCTATCTCGGCACGACGGGCCTGCCTGCCATGGACTTCCGGCTCACCGACATCTGGGCAGACCCGCCCGGCATTGCGGAAGGTCAACATACCGAACGGCTGCTGCGCATTCCGGAGGGGATGATGGCCTACCGCCCGCATAGCTCCTGTCCGGAGGTCGGCGCACTGCCTGCCGCAAGCACCGGCGCCATCACCTTCGCATCCCTGAACAACATCAGGAAGATGAACGCGCAGGTCGTCGAACTCTGGTCGGGAATACTGAAGGCCGTGCCCGGCTCAAGGCTGCTGCTCCAGTCAGGCCATCTGGCCGATGCCGGCACCAGAGGCCGCCTGACCGGCCTTTTCGAAGCCTTCGGTATCCGCCCCGACCGCATCGAGATGCGCAAATCCTCCGCTGACTTTCTCCAGACCTATCTCGAGGCGGATATCGCCCTCGACCCGATGCCATACGGCGGGGGCGCCACCACCTGCGACGCTTTGTGGATGGGGGTGCCGGTGGTGACGCTCTCGGGATCCCGACCCGCCGGACGGCTGTCGACGAGCATCCTTCACCAGATCGGGCACCCTGAGTGGATTGCTTCGAACCTTGGGAAGTATGTTGAGCTTGCCTGCGCCCTCGCTGCTGAGCGCGACCGGCTTGCCCTGATTCGCAAAGGGCTCCGCGAAACAATGCGCAGCTCGTCACTCTGCGACGAAGCCGGATTCGTCAGAAGGCTGGAGAAGATTTATCGTGAGGTTGCCGGCTGAAAGTTGGTGAAAGTTGGGGACGTGAAAGTTGGGGACGTTGATCCGTAACACAAATAACTAAAAAAAGGAAGCCCTGCGCCCTTTGGCACCGCGTCATCCTCCGAATTCAGAAGTTTGAACTCCGGATGCCGGGACTCAAGATGAGAGCTTTTGGGATAGAATCGGAGAATCGGGAGATGCGCTGACATTGAACGACTCAACGTAGCCCGCCATGGCAGTGATACAGATGACATTCATAGCACTCACGACAGTTCAAACAAGACGCTGGATGTCCAACAGGATCAAACCTGATAGCTTTAGAATACGAATCTGCTGTTGCAAGTTGAAATAGTTGTCAACGTCCGCTAGCCTCACACACCTGTTTTCATTCCGTCTCGGACCTCATTTCGTAGAATAAAATAAAGCGTTATTCACGATACGGATCAACGTCCCCTGAGGGGGTCTGAGGGGGTTTTGAAGTGACTATGAGAGGCGCTGGCGCATCGCTTCGTAGAGGAGCACGCCGGCCGAGACGCTGACGTTGAGCGATTCGACGCAGCCTGCCATGGGGATGCGCACGACATGCTCGCAGAATTTCATGGCCTCGGGGGCAATCCCGCTGCCCTCCATGCCGAGAAGGATGGCGGTGGCTTTTTTGAAATCGGCATCAGTGTAGTTGAGTTCAGCGTCCATATCGGCCGCGATGACCTGAATCTTCTGCTCCTTCAGGAACTCGAGCGTGCGCACAAGGCTTTTCACCTTGCAGATGCGCATGTGTGAGAGCGCGCCTGCCGATGCCTTGTGAACCACCGCGTTGACCGGCGACCCCTTTCCTTCAATCATGACGACAGCGTCAGCAGCAACAGCTTCAGCGGTACGGATGATGGCCCCGACATTGTGCGGGTCATCGAGACCCTGAAGAATCACCAGAAGGGGGAAGGTATTTCTGGGAGTGGCAAGCACCTCCTCAAGAGAGTAGTAGGTGACGGTGCTGATGAGAGCGCAGACACCCTGATGCTTGGTGGTGCCGGCAATCAGCGAGAGCTTTTCAAGGCGGGCCTTTCCGGTAACAAGCTTCTGGCGCCTTGCGGAGATGATGATCTCCTTGAGCTTTGGGTGGGCGGTGTTGAACTGGAAATAGATCTTTTCGATGCTCTCGGGCTTCTCTTGGAGCAGTTCAAGGACGGCATTGCGGCCGTAGACAATATTCTCGGTATGTTCAACGTCCATAAAAGCTCGATTGCGTTATAAGTTCAAATTGGCAACTCTTCGGGATGGCCGAAACCAGCACGGACATCCTGCTTCAAAATCCCGCAAGGCAGAGCGAGGCGAGGCGTGGCATGAATCTAATTAAGATTTAATAAAAATCGTTTTTTTTAATATCTTTCTCATTGTTTTCATTCGATTTATCATCTACACGATTGTAACTTTTTCGTCTCCTTCAAGGTTAGCTATGTCGTGCCCCTGTACATGTATTTATCAATATATATCTTTGGACAGCCAGTATGAGTCGGACCTACAAGACAATGGAGGGAAATGAAGCTGTTGCTCACGTTTCCTACCGTACCAGTGAAGTTATCTGCATCTACCCTATTACTCCCGCCTCCCCGATGGGAGAGTACTCCGACGCCTGGGCTGCTGAAGGGAAAAAGAACATCTGGGGGACAACCCCGAAAATAGACGAACTGCAGAGCGAAGCAGGTGCTGCAGCCGCAGTGCATGGCGCGCTGCAGACCGGCGCCCTGACGACCACCTTTACCGCGTCGCAGGGTCTTCTGCTCATGATTCCGAACATGTACAAGATCGCTGGCGAACTGACGCCATGCGTCATTCACGTCTCGGCCCGCGCGCTTGCGGCACAGGGACTCTCGATTTTCGGCGACCACAGCGACGTCATGAGTGTGCGCGGCACAGGCTTTGCCCTGCTTGCCTCAAGCTCGGTGCAGGAAGCCATGGACATGGCCCTCATCTCCGCTGCGGCCACACTGGAATCACGCATTCCCTTCCTCCATTTCTTCGACGGATTCAGAACCTCGCATGAGATCGCCAAAATCGAGGTCGTTTCCGACGACGTCATCAAGGCTCTCGTGACCGATGAGCTTGTCATAGCCCATCGCAACCGCCGCATGACTCCGGACGCTCCAGTCCTTCGCGGAACGTCGCAGAATCCGGACGTCTATTTCCAGGCAAGAGAGACCGTCAACAGCTACTACGACGCATGCCCCGCCATCACCGAGCGGGTGATGGAGAGGTTCGGCCAGCTTACCGGAAGGAACTACAAGCTTTACCAGTATTACGGCGCTCCCGATGCAGACCGCGTCATCGTCATGATGGGATCCGGCGTTGAAACCGTCCGCGAAACCGTAGAGTACCTGAACAACCGGGGAGAGAAGATCGGCGTCATCAATGCCCGTCTCTTCCGCCCGTTCGATATCGAGCGCTTTATTGCCGCCATCCCGGCAACCGTCAAGTCAGTCGCTGTTCTCGACCGTGTCAAGGAACCCGGAAGCATCGGCGAACCGCTCTATCTGGATACCGTCAATGCTCTGGTCGAAGGGTTGCAGAGGGGTCTGTTGAAATCCATGCCAAAAGTCAGCGGCGGCCGTTACGGTCTCTCTTCCAAGGAGTTCACTCCCGCGATGGTCAAGGCGGTCTACGACAACATGGCCTCAGCGTCACCGAAAAGCCATTTCACGATCGGCATCAACGATGACGTAACACATACGAGCCTCAGCTTCGACCACTCCTTCTCGATTGAGCCGGACGAGATGTTCCGGGCGCTCTTCTACGGCCTCGGTTCAGACGGTACGGTTGGTGCCAACAAAAACAGCATCAAGATCATCGGAGAAAACACCGACAACTATGCTCAGGGCTATTTTGTCTATGACTCCAAGAAGGCCGGCTCCATCACCACCTCTCACTTGCGCTTTGGACCGCACGAGATCCGCTCATCCTATCTGATTACCGAGGCCCAGTTCATCGGCTGTCACCACTGGATCTTCCTTGAGATGATCGATCTGGTGAAGTACCTCAAGAAAGGGGGCACACTGCTTCTCAACTCGCAGTACTCTGCTGCCGAGATCTGGGAGAAACTGCCGAAAATCGTGCAGGAGCAGCTGATCCGGAAAGAGGCAAAGCTCTACACCATTGATGCCTATAAAGTGGCACATGCCAGCGGCATGGGTCAGCGCATCAACACCATCATGCAGGCCTGCTTCTTCGCCATTTCGGGAGTCCTTCCCGGTGATGAGGCGATTGAGAAGATCAAGACGGCCATCCGCCAGACCTACGGCAAAAAGGGTGATGAAGTGGTCCGCCAGAATATACAGGCCGTTGATGATACGCTCTCCAACCTGCACCAGGTAGCCCTCGGCACGGTTGCCGACAGCAAAACGGGACTTCGCTCCCCTATCGTCGGCGAGGCACCGGAGTTTGTCTGCAACGTCCTTGCACGAATCATTTCAGGAGACGGCGACAACATCCCGGTAAGCGAACTGCCTGATGACGGCACCTACCCGACAGGAACAGCCAAATTCGAAAAACGCAACCTTGCCGACGAGATTCCGGTATGGGAGCCTGAGCTCTGCATCCAGTGCGGCAAATGCTCCATGGTATGCCCGCACGCGGCAATCCGCGCAAAGGTCTACGATGCGGGATATCTCGGAAATGCTCCGCACACCTTCAAGTCAACACAGGCAAAGGGTGCCAGCTGGGAAGGGATGAGCTACACCATCCAGGTCGCCCCCGAAGACTGCACCGGCTGCGACGTCTGCGCCCACATCTGCCCGGGCCGCGACAGACAGAATCCCGACAGGAAGGCGCTGACCATGAGCCCTTACGCCCCGCTCCGCGAAGCCGAAATCGACAACTGGAACTACTATCTCAACATTCCTGATTTCGACCGCACGAAGATCAACAACAAGCTGATCAAGGAGCAGCAGCTTCAGGTGCCGCTCTTCGAGTTCTCGGGCGCATGCGCGGGCTGCGGCGAAACACCATACATCAAGCTGATGACGCAGCTCTTCGGAGACCGCCTTGTCATCGGCAACGCTACGGGATGCTCCTCGATTTACGGAGGCAACCTTCCTACAACTCCTTACACAACCAATGCCGCAGGGCTCGGACCTGCATGGTCGAACTCGCTCTTTGAAGACACCGCTGAGTTTGCCCTCGGCTTCAGGATCTCCATCGACAAGCAGCGCGAGTATGCCGAAGAGCTTCTTCGCCGCCTCTCTTCCGTTATCGGCGACTCGCTGACCGGCGAGATTCTTGGGGCACAGGAGCTTACCGAGCCGGATATTTTCGAGCAGAGAAAGCGTGTCGCTATCCTGAAAGAGAAACTGCTTCAAGTCGATTCGCCTGATGCAAGGAACCTGCTCTCCTTGGCCGACATGCTGGTCAAAAAGAGCGTCTGGGGCGTTGGCGGAGACGGCTGGGCCTACGACATCGGCTACGGCGGCGTCGACCATATCACGGCCGGCAACAAGAACATCAATCTTCTCGTGCTCGATACCGAGGTCTACTCCAATACCGGCGGCCAGGCATCGAAGGCTACGCCGAAGGCTGCGGTTGCCAAATTTGCGGCGGCAGGCAGGACCGTGACAAAGAAGGACCTGGGGATGATTTCGATGAGCTACAACAACGCCTATGTCGCCTCGGTAGCTCTCGGCGCACGCGACGACCATACCCTGAAAGCCTTCCTCGAAGCGGAGGCATACAACGGGCCGTCGATCATCATCGCCTACTCGCACTGTATTGCGCACGGCATCAACATGGCGACAGCGCTCGACAACCAGAAGGCTGCTGTGGATTCAGGACACTGGCTCCTCTACCGCTACAACCCTGAAAGGCTGAAGGAAGGAAAGAATCCGCTGCTGCTCGACTCGAAAAAGCCGAAGATCCCGGTCGCACAGTTCCTGAACATGGAGAACCGGTTCAGAATGCTCAAGAAAAGCCACCCGGCGCTTGCCGAAGATTATTTCGCCGCCATCCAGAAGGAAGTCGACGCCCGCTGGCTGCACTACGAATACCTCGCAGCCCGAACCTTCGACGAGCTGAAGTAAGGGATTTTAGAGAATCGAAAACGAAAAGCGGCGGGCCAAAAACCCGCCGCTTTTTTGTTTGAGGTGGGGGGGGAGGGAACAAGGTAGACGCTAGTGGACGGGGAAATGGTGGACGAAATTGGACATAAGCGGACAAGAGAAGAGTTGAGGATTGATCACGTTCCTGTTGCTGTGCCCTAAGCTTCCGCTCTTCAGCGCAGTCCACTGAGTCCGCTTTCGTCCATTAATGTCCACCCTCTTTCTTGTCCACTGGCGCTCCCCCTCCGGGGCTTTGTTGAGGCTTAAGCTCCATCCCCAGTTTTTCGTAGACCGCGTCAAGATGATTGCGGATTTCCGCCTCACCCGGGTCGAGGGCTGCGGCTTTTTCAAGCGCCTCTCTGGCTTTCAGGTACTCGCCCATCCTGAAAAGGATCCACCCGAAGGTATCGATGTAGCTTGCGTTGGAGGGGTCCAAAGCAACTGCCTTCATGGAGAGTGCCCGGGCCCTTGGCAGCTCTGTTCCCTGCTCGGCAAGCATGAATGCCAGGTTGTTCATCAAGAGGGAGTTGTCGGGGTCGAGCTCGAGCATGACCTCGTAGAGCCGCATGCTTTTGTCGGAAATGCCGAGCTTGTCGTAGGCAAGCGCGAGGGTGGTGCCGGCCTGGAGAAAGAGCCGCTTTTCCTTTCGGGTTGCGGGCTGTGTCATCACCTTTTCAAGCAGATTAACGGCTTTTCGGCTCGCTCCGGCCTGAAAGAGCAGCTCTCCCTCCAGCACAGTGAAGTTGATCGCTTTCGAGGGGAAGAGAGGTCTGGCCTCGCTGATTGCCCGACCTGCCGCCCCGAACTCCTTCTGCATGATTCTGGCCGAGATAAGATCCTCCCTCACCGAACTCTCGCGCGGGGCAAGCAGAATGGCTTTCTGAAGATCAGCGACTCCGCCGCTCATATCCTTCCGCTGCAGACGGGAGAGCCCCCTGAGCTGATACCCCAGACTGCTTGAAGGGTAACGCTGGCAAATTCTGGCGATCATGATTGAGGACGGATCAGCATAGCTGCTGTCGCGGGCTGAACGGGCAAGAAAGAGCCTTGCAATGTCAGCCTTCTGTTTGAGCGTGATCTCGTGAACCGAGTGGAACCGGTCAAGATCCGCCTGAAAGGCTTTCGTGTTTCGTGACTGTACCGAGACCTCGAAAAGGGCGAGCCAGGCTGGCAGAAAACGGGGGTTCTCGTCAAGTACGGGACGGATGGCGCTAATGGCCTGCTCATACTGGCGGGTCTGCAGATAGAGCTCTCCAAGCGTGAGGCGGAGCTGGTCCTTCCCCTCGCCCTCTCCGACAAGTCCTTTGAGGGTATCGATGGCATCATGATAGTGGCGGAGCTTGATTTCGAGCAGCACCACCCTGGCCTTGTTCGCCTCGTTGAGAGGGTCAAGCTTGAGGATATCCTGAAAGACCGCCAAAGCCTTCTCCGGCTGCTCGGCAGAAAGATATTCCACTGCAAGCATGCTAAGCGGCTCAGGACGGCCCGGCTCAAGCACGGCAAGCTTCCTGTAGAGCTCCGCGGCGCGGCCGTAGTCGGTCATCTGATGCGAAATGCCGGCAAGGAAGCGCAGATAGAAGGTGCATTGCGGATCCAGCTCAACACTTTTCTCTGCATGGGAACGGGCCGAGTCGATAATGCCGAGTGCCGCAAATGATTTTGCCATGGCGAAGTGGATGGCGGGATTCGACGGGTCGCTCTTCAGCAGTTTCCGGTATCCCTCCAGAGCTCCGCTGTACTCCCCTTTCACGCCGAGCAGAGAGGCGGAGGCAAACGCGCTCTTTGCTGCAGCAGAGGCCGAATCAGCGATTGAGGGTTTTTTGCTGGAAATCAGTGGCGCGGAGGAGCATGCGGAAAGAAGACAAAGGAGGAGCAGTGCAAGGGGAAGCACAACCCGAGAGAAGAGCCTCCCGAAAAGCCGGAAGGACTCCCTTTCAGAGGCTCGGCAATGCATCGAAAAGCGGGCCCTTGTTGCCCCCGGCTCCGGTTGAAAATCTCATGAGCGCACGCGGAGTGGCAACCCGGCCTCTCGGCGTTCTGGTCAGATAGCCCGCCTGGATAAGATAGGGCTCATAGACCTCCTCGATGGTATCCTGCTCCTCGCCCACCGATACGGCAAGAGAGCCGACACCCACCGGACCGCCGTTGAACTTGTTGATGATGGTCTCCATGATCTTCTTGTCCATGTCGTCGAGCCCTTCGTCATCGATTTCAAGGCATTCGAGCGTCTTCATGGCTATGGCGTGGCTGATGCGCTCCTCCCTGTCGACCTGGGCAAAATCCCTGGCCCGCCTGAGCAGCCTGTTGGCGATGCGGGGGGTTCCCCTCGAGCGTCCCGCTATTTCAGCCGCGGCATCACGCTCTATACCGATACCGAGGATAGCTGAGGCCCGGACAATGATTTTCTCCAGAAGATCAGGCGGGTAGTAGTCGAACCGGCTGTTGATGCCGAACCGTGCCCGGAGGGGCGAGGTGAGCAGGCCTGAACGGGTGGTTGCGCCCACAAGCGTAAAGGGCTCGATGCGCAGTTGGACCGCTCTGGCGGAAGGGCCGCTGTCGAGCATGATGTCGATGCGGAAATCCTCCATTGCCGAATAGAGATACTCTTCGACCGTTGGCGGAAGGCGGTGAATCTCGTCGATAAAGAGCACGTCCCCCTTCTGCAGGCTGGTGAGCAGGCCGGCGAGATTGCCGGCCTTGTCGAGCAGCGGGCCGGAGGTCGCCTTGATGCTGCTGCCCATCTCGGATGCGATGATGTAGGCAAGCGTCGTCTTGCCAAGGCCCGGTGGCCCTGAGAGCAGGACGTGGTCGAGCGCGTCGCCACGCATCCGTGCCGCCGACATGAAGACCTTGAGGTTGTCGGTCAGGCGCTGCTGGCCGGTAAAATCCTCCATCCGCAAGGGACGGATCTGCTCCTCGAACCTTGTCTCATTGGCGTCCGGCGGGGTATTGAGCAGCTCTATTCTCACTTCAGGGAGTGTTTCATGGTGAAGAGGGCAACAGTCACAGTTTGATCCTCGGGTCAACGACGGCGTAGAGGACATCAGCAGCCAGATTGCCGAGCACGATCAGTGATCCGGAAATAAAGGTATTGGCGATGATGAGCGGATAGTCTCTGGCGAAAATCGCTTCGACCGTCACCCGCCCCATCCCGGGAAAAGCAAAGATCACCTCAATGAAGAGCGCTCCGCTGAAGATGAAGGGCAGCGAACTTCCCATAAGCGTCACCACGGGCAGCAGGGCGTTACGCAGGGCGTGCTTGAAAATAACGACCTTTTCCGGCAACCCCTTGGCTCGTGCCGTGCGGATGTAGTCCTGGCGAATCACTTCGAGCATGCTCCCCCTGACGTATCGGGCAATGCCGGCGGCGCCGTTGATACTGAGCACGGTCACCGGCAGGGCGAGGTGCCAGAGCCGGTCGAGCACGAAGCCGACGGGACCGTAACTCTCCGCGCCAATCTCGTTGAGACCGGAAGCAGGAAAAAGGGAGAGTTTCAGAGCAAAGAGAATAATCATCATCAGGGCGAACCAGAACTCCGGCATGGAGTAGAAGAAGAGTGCGGTCACCGTCAGGAACCGGTCGAGAAAGCTGTTCTGGCGCACAGCGGAGACAATGCCGATAAGGATGCCGAAAGTGAAGTTGGCGATGAGGGTAAGGCCGGCGATGGTCACCGTTATCGGCAAGGCTTCCGAAATGACCTCGAGAACCGGCTGCTGTGCGCGGCTGAAGCTGCGGCCGAAATCACCCTGAAGCACACTGGCAAGCCACTTGAAGTACTGTACCGGAATCGGATCGTTGAGCCCGTACTGCGCCCTTATCTGCTCGGCGACATTGGGGCTTACTCCCGGCTGGATAAAAAAGGCCGCCGGGTCGCCCGGAGCAAGCCTGATAATGAAAAAGGTAAGGGTCAATACCCCGAAAATCAACGGGACGGCAATCAGGAGCCGCTTGAGAATATAGGTCAGCATCTGTCGTTATCTGGCAATATTAGCCGAAGGCCGCAGCCTCCAGTCATCAACGTTGTAGAATGTTCCGGAAATATTGAGCTCCGCGCCCTCGATTCTTTTGTTGAAGCCGTGGGTCTCCTTTATCCAGTAGAGGAAGGTGACGGGCTGGTCACGGTGAATGATGTCCTGATACTCCTGCCAGTAGGCGCGGGCACCAGTCGCCTCCATTTTCTGCTTGGCAAGCTCGCAGATCCGGTCGATCCTCGGGTTCCGGTAACCGGTAAAATTGAAACGGCTCTTCTTCAAGTCAGAGCCCCAGACATCGAGCGGGTCAATCTCAAGGCCGATAGACCAGCCGGCCATCCACGCATCAAGCTTTCGGGACTGGAGATTCTCGAAAAAGACATTGGACTCCTGAACGTCAAGCTTGCACTCGATGCCGATGGCACGCAGGTTCTGCTGGATGATGACGCTGGCGTAGTTCCGTCTGGCGTTGCCAGCATTGGTGTAGAGCACAAAGCTGAACTTGCGGCCGTTTTTCTGCAGGATGCCGTCCGGCCCGGGAAGCCACCCTTCGGCCTTCAGCAGGGCTGTTGCTTGTTCGGGATCGTAGCCGTGCGAAGTGATCTTCGGGTTGTATGCCCATTTGAGGGAGGGCGAAATATCGGTATTGCAGACAACCCCGTACTCCTTGAGGTAGCCGTCGATGATGGACTCCCGGTCGATGGCGTGCGTGAGCGCAAGGCGGACCTTCGCAGAGCCGAAGAGCGGATGCGGTTTTATGACACCGCTCCTGCTATAGGCCTCATGATCGATATTCGACCAGCCGACATAGTCATAGACCCTCAGTCCGACCGTCTTAACATCTATCTGCGGGTTTGCCTTAAGGAGGGCGGTGAAGTCCTCAGGCTTGATATTTTCGACCACATCGGCCGCGCCGGTCTGGAGCTGCGTCAGCCGTACGGTATAATCGGGCACAACCTTGAACGCGATAGAGGCAATAGTGCCGGGCTTCGGCAGATTCGACTTGCGGTTTGAAGCAAGCACGATCTCCTGCTGCTTCTGCCAGCTCTTCATGGTATAGGGCCCTGCGCCGACCGGCTCCAGATTGAGCGGGGAGTGGCGGAAATCCTCCGGCTTGACATCCTTCCAGAGATGCTTTGGCAGAGGGGTCAGGGAGGTGTGGAAAAGGGCCAGATGTTCGGGGACAGGCTTGTAGAAGCGGAAAATGAGTGTCGTGTCATCAGGAGTCTCGATAGCTTTGGAGAAATCGACCTTTCCCTTGTCGGCACCGACCAGTTCCGAAAGGTACTGCTGACGGGCACTTGCAATCACAGGATTGCCGTAAAGCTCGTAGGAGAACTTGAAATCCCCCGAAACAATCGGCTTGCCGTCCGACCAGAAAGCATCCTTGCGGAGCGTGTAGGTAATTGATTTATGATCCGGAGCCATGCTCCAGCTCCTGGCGATAGCCGCATCGGGGGCCTTCTTGCCCTGCCCCGGCGTAACGGGGCGGAGTTTTTTCTCAAGGGCCATGTAGTTCATCAGGCCGGTCTGGGTATCGAACTCGCTCTGCAGAAGGGAGGGGTAGATCAGGCCGATGATGTTGCCCGAAGTGACCGTGCTGGCAAGTACCGGATTGAGATAATCGGCATCGCCGAGCATGGCAATGACCAGTGTCGAATCCATGACCGCCGCATTTCTGGAGGAACCGCCCCCTTTGCGTCCGCATGCGCTCACCGCCAGCACGAGAAGCGCAAGGAGCAGGGTTAATACAATCCTTGCCGGTGCCCGGAGTCCCTGAACATCCCTGTCAACCCTCGCCTTCATCCTGATTCCTGTCATTGTTGATCACTTTTTGTATCCGGTCGGTCAGCGCCTCCGCTGCAACATAGTTCGAATATCGCTTCAGGAGGAAATTGAGCGCAACCACCTCGATGATAACGGTAATATTCTTACCGGGAAATATAGGTAATTGTACCAGTGGAACATCGACGCCGAGAATTTTAATGAATTTGGTGTCGAGCCCGAGCCGCTCATAGGTCATCTCCTTGTTCCACTCAAGCAGTTCGACGACAACCTGCACCTCCTTCACGTCACGGATTGCCCGGATGCCGAAGTTCGCCTTCACGTCGACAACGCCAAGACCCCTGATCTCCATAAAATGGTCGATGATGTTGTTGCGCTTCGCGTTGAGCATCATCGACTCACCCTTGCGGTGAATGACGACAACATCGTCCGCCACCAGGCCATGACCCCGCTCGACAAGATCGAGCGCGATCTCCGATTTGCCCAGACCGCTCTTGCCGGTCAAAAGAACCCCGACGCCGTAGACATCGACCATCGAGCCGTGATACTGCTGGTAGAGAGAGAACTGGTCATCGAGAAAGCCCGTGACCAGATAGATGGTCTTCGTAGAGGACTGGCGGGTGCTGTAGACCGGGATGCCGGCTTTGGTGGCCATGTCGAGCAGGTCCTGAGAAAGCTTGTTGTTGCTGGTCAGGATGATGCAAGGGATGCGGAAGCGCACAAGGTTTTCAAAGACCCTCCGCCGCTCGTCCTCCTGAAGATGGTTCAGAAATCTGGTTTCGGTGTTGCCGAGAATCTGAACCCGCTTGTAGGTAAAAAGATTGGTAAATCCGGCAAGTGCCAGACCCGGACGATGGAGGTCACGCTCAAAAATCCGCCGCTTATCCTCGTCGACGTTGTTCATGCGCCGGAGCCGGGTATCCTGCTTGGTGCCGATGGTATTAAAAAAATAGGCGACCGTGATTGATCGCTTCTTCAATCCTTTCTGGTCAAGGTTCATTGCATCTGCATCGAGGTGAGAAAAACTCCCGAAAAAAGCCGCAGGGCATCAGCCCTGCGCACTTCGAAAAGAAAATAATGACAAGCAATTACGACAGTTTCTCCTTGTGTTTCTTGAGCTGACGGGTGAGTGAGGCGACGCAGTTGTCGATGCTCTGCTCATAGTTTGCCGCGGCATCCTTGGCGACAAGCACCTGCTGAGGCACGGTCACGGTAATCTCGGCCAGCTTGTTCTTCTCGAACTCATGCTTCTGATGGTCAAGGATCACATGGCAGCTGATGATGCCCGGAAATACCCGCTGGAGCGGCATCACAGCGTTGCGGGCATACTCCTCTATGGTATTGTGATTATTCGAATGGCGCAGGGTAATCTTGACGTTGGGCGTATCGCCGGCAACAACTTTTGTCATAATAGCCTCCATTGAAATAATGTGATAATGATGATGAAGGAACAAGAGTCCGGCCGCAAAGGACCGGAATTCCGAAAAAAAAACCTACGCCCTTGGATGCGATTTCAGGTAGACCTCCTTCAGGCGCTCAAAGGTAACATGTGTATAGATTTCAGTTGTCGAAAGGTTGCTGTGCCCGAGCATTTCGCTGACACTCTTCAAATCGGCCCCGCTGTTGAGCAGGTGTGTGGCAAAACTGTGTCGCAGTATATGAGGATTTTTCTTTTTCTGCTCGGTGACCAGGAGAAGGTATCGTCTGGTCAATCGCTGGACAAGCACCGGATAAATCTTTTTGCCTTTGCTGGTTACAAACAGGTAAGCCAGCTTCCCTCTGTCCCCGTCACCTTTTATTCTAAAGAAGTTTAACCGGACTTCAAAATAATTTTTAAGTGCCAGAAGAGCCGGTTTTCCGACAGGAACAATCCTCTGCTTGCTCCCTTTTCCGGTCAGTTTCACAAAGCCTCCAGCCATATCGAGATCCTCCACCTTCAGGCCGGCAAGTTCCGAAACACGAAGCCCGCACCCGTAAAGCAACTCAAGGATAGCCCGGTCCCTCCCCACTACAAATGCCTCTTCGGGCGTAGAGGTTCCCGAAGCCTCGTCACCTGCCGAAGGGATGAGACTGTCGAAGAGTTTTTCGGTCTGCTGCTCGGTCAGAAAACCGGGCACGCGCCGGGGAAACTTTGGGGTGGCAATGGAGGAGAAAACCTGGTTGTCGCTCTCTCCGCTCTCGTTCAGCCAGCGGTAGAAGCCTTTGAGCGAGGCCAGATGCCTTGCTATGGAGCGCGGCTGCAGCCCCCTCTTTATCAAAGCTCCCATATAGAGCCTCACGTCGATGGCCGTAACCCGCCCGGGCTCAAACTCCTGTGGAGCATCCTCTCTGTAGTGACCGGCAATAAACTCCGTAAACCGGAGCAGGTCACCCCTGTATGCCGTGATGGTATTTGACGAGAGATTTTTCCGGCTTCCGAGATGCTCGACAAAAGCGCTGATCAGCCGCTCCCCGGCGGGAGCGGTGGAAAGCGCGGCATGTGCGGTTGGGCGCGGCATCAGAGTGCTACCGAGACGAGTTGCGATTTTCCAGCAATGTAGTAGAGTCTGCCCCGGCGGCAGAGAAAATTGTTCAGGCCCGGCCTGGACGCACCAGCATCCATCCTATCCTGATAGATCAGCTGCTCCCCGCGCCAGACCCTGATGGAGGAGTTCCAAAGCCCGCCGGAACCAGCCGGCTCGTGCAGTGCAGCGACAAGCAGCTCCCCCTGCAGGATGCACTCGGAGAGGACACTTTCCGCCACGCCGACCGCACAAAGCCGAAGACGCCCGGCACCCGTCCCGTCTGATACCAATTCGGAAAGCAGAATCTCCTGACGCTGCTCCTCCGCCATCGCCTCATCCCTCAGTGCATTGACGGCAGGCCCGTCGTCACCGATAATGCGGATATCAGCGCCAGTTTCAGGGTCGATAGAGAGAAAATGGCGCTCGGGAAAGCCGGCAAAGACCGAGGTGCGGTAGACGAGAAGCTCGCTCCCTAAATGGGCGGCAAAAACAAGTTCAGGCCTCGACCACCTGACCCTCTCACGCCGGAGATCGACTGCCCATATGCCCTGGTGTTCAGGGCTTTGCGGGCGGTAGCCGTAGCAGCAGACGAGATCAGCCGTGGTCGTCTCCATGCCGGTGAACCATCCCTCGCCGGGGGACGCCGGAAGAAGATCGTCCATGAGCAGATAGTCATCACTGAACGCCCGGCCGCTCGGAACATCGATTCCGAAGAGCACCGCCCGCCGGGTGTCGGGAAACCGCTTCTGGCCGACCAGATCGCCTTTGGCGGTGAACATGAGCTGCCAGATGAGGCCGCCCGGCCCGGCATCGTAACGCCACGCTGCCCGCAGCTGTGTGTCGTGACCCTTCATGCGCTTCTCGTTATCCTGTAGATATTCACAGAAACCGTCTGTGTGCCGCCACGGTACTCTCTGGCAAACGGCACAACCGTAAAGCCGTTCTCCTCGGCAAGCTCGACGAACTGTGCGGCCATTCTCCTGCGGGGATCGGCAATATATGCCTCTCCCTCCGGCTTGAGGAGCCTGTCGATCGCATAGACGATGGGAAGCAGGTTCACCCGCTCATAGAGCACATCGGCGGCAAAGAGCAGATCGAACTTTTCAGGGCACTCGACCTGCCGCCAGTCAAGACGGGCGACATCAAGATGCACGCCGTTCTTCAGGGCATTATACTCTATGAAACGGAGCGCCTCCAGTGAGTAGTCGGTCGCATAGACGCTTGCCCCCTTCGAAGCAGCGACGACCGAAACCATCCCGACGCCCGCACCAAGCTCGACAGCACGGAGACCCTGAAGCTGCCGTTCACCGGAGAGAAATGTCGAGAGCGTTATGGCGGAAGGCCATATCTCGGCCCAGTAGGGCATCTGCTCGTCCTTGACGAACTCTTCCGGAGAGATTCGGTCAAGCAGGGCATAGCTGTCGAGCACCGAGAGAAAATTGAAGGGGCTGCCGCCGAACTCATAAAGATGCTCGGCAAGCTCATATTCAAGAGCCAGAGCATCCTGCATCTCCAGCAGCTCCGCTCTCAGGGTGGCATCCTCAGGGGGCATGATCAACTGTTTAATTATCAATCCATTACCTTGCGCCAAAGCCGCAGAAGCTGGCGGGCGCCAATTAATAACCAGGGGAATTTACCGAAAATCGCGGCGGATTTCTATTTTGCACTGGAAAAGAGCCCATTTGCGGCCGCCGCGTTTACCCGAAAACCAACTCCTTGCCCGATGAAAAGAGAGCTTCTTGAAGTATTCGACAACACCTACCCCCAGAGGGAGTACACCATCGAGATCGTCAATCCCGAATTCACCTCCGTCTGCCCCATAACCGGACTTCCCGACTTCGGCACCATAACGGTCAGCTACGTGCCCCTGAGGAGTTGCATCGAGCTGAAGTCTCTGAAATACTACTATTTCGAGTTCCGCAACGCCGGAATCTTTTATGAGAACATCACGAACAAAATCCTCGACGACCTTGTCGCCGTCCTCGAACCGCGCTCCCTCAGCGTAAAGACCGAATGGAAAGCAAGAGGCGGCATCACCGAAACCGTCACCGTCAATTACACGGCCGGCTGCTGAACCGACCCAAAAGCAAAAAGCCCCGGAGGGAGACCCCGGGGCTTTTATAAATACCGTTCTTCAGAGAGTCGCTCAGAGCTTCTCGTTCAGATACTGCATGATCTGCGTAGCCTCTTCCGGCGTTATGCCTGAACCTGGCTGTGACTGCATTCGATTGACGATAACATCAATCTTGCCGGTCTTCTTGTACTTGGTGCGCAGCACGTCCATTGTCGAGGCCTGGGTATGGCACTTGTTGCAGCGCTGCTCCCAGAGAGCCTTGGCTGCGTTGAAATCAAATCCTGCGGGAGCGAGAGGAACATTGGGCGAAAAGACCGGCTTGGCGAGGAACGCGGTCCACTCGTCGACCGAACGGATATAGGTGCCATCCTTAAGGGTGGTGCGACCTGACTCGGTTTTGCCCCGTACAATGCCGTTTGGCATCAGCCAGAGCGAGCTGAACATGGCAGCCACAATAATGATAATCGTAAGGGGAAAGCTCAGGAACCACTTGTCACTGATTCTCGCTGACATCTTGCCAAGACCCATGATAACCAGGGAGGCGAAGCAGATAAGGGCAATCCAGCCTGCAAAAGATTTCAGAGGGGTCAGTATGGCTGAGATGTTTGGCGCCGGCACCTCATATCCTGTTAGAAAAGACAACCCGAAGAAAAAAGACCCCATCAGGAGAGCACCGCCTGCTGCCAGGGCGAGAAGCTTACCATTTGATTTGTTGTCCATGTCAGATAATGGATTAGGTGTTATTGGCTTATCCAAAATTATTGAATCAAGATAAGCATAATATGTAAAGGGGGCAAACGGAAACAGTGAAAAAGCGCTCCTTTTGCCGGTAACGCCTTCACTACAAGCTTTTATCGGAACGATGGTGCCTGCTGGCTTGCAACTGAACCGTTTTTTTCGAATACTGCAAAAGAACTACACGCCAACGAAGCAACCGCCGCCCCCAATGATTACGACAACCAGCAGCGTCATCGATTTCGAAAAAGCCGAACGCGATTTCACCTTTTTGCTCGAATGCTTCCGGGAGGTGCTCTGCAGCCTCGGGGAGCAGGATCTTGCCCGGCATCTCCCCTTCGAGAGCGCCGGCACCCCTCTTGAATGCTATCCGGACGCCAGCCGTGCCATCCAGGCATACTCCATATTCTTCCAGCTTCTCAACATGGCCGAGGAGAACTCGGCGGCCCAGAACAGGCGTGCGCTTGAGGCTGAAAAGGGCACTGCGCACCTCAACGGCCTCTGGGGGAGAACGCTTCTGCGCTTCCGGGAGCTCGGCATCGAGGAAGAGGAGATCTGCCGGCGACTTCCGGAGGTCAGCATCGAAGCGGCACTGACCGCCCACCCGACAGAGGCCAAGCGCAAAAGCGTGCTTGAGCAGCATCGCCAGCTCTACCTGCTCGTCGTCAAGCGCGAGAACCAGATGTGGACACCCCAGGAGCAGCTCGACATCCGAAACGAGATCAAGGTTGTCATGGAACGGCTCTGGAGAACCGGCGAGATTCTCTTCGAAAAGCCCGAAGTGGCCGATGAGCGCAGAAACGTCATTCACTACCTGAACAATATCTTTCCCGAGGTCATTCCCATGCTCGACAAGCGGTTGCAGCAGGCATGGAGCGAGACCGGCTTCGATCCCGACAGGCTCTCCGACCCGAGGCAGCTGCCAAAGCTCAGCTTCGGAAGCTGGGTAGGGGGCGACAGGGACGGCCACCCCCTCGTCACCGCGGGCGTCACCGCCGAGACGCTCACCGAGATGCGCCGCACCTCCGTAACGCTGGTGAAACGCTATCTCAGGGAGCTGGCCTCAAAACTGAGCCTCTCCGAAACACTGCAGAGTCCGATAGCACCCCTTGCACAGCGCATCGAAGAGCTTACCCGAAAGCTCGGAAAGAAAGGGAAAGAGGCTATACAGAGAAACCGCCATGAGCCCTGGCGCCAGTTCCTGAACCTGCTCATTGCCGCCCTTCCGCTAGATGAAGAGGGTGAGGATAACGCCCGTCATGAGTCCCTGCAGTTCCGCTACACCGGCTCCGGCGAGCTTCTCGAAGACCTGACGCTCCTGCGCCAATCCCTGCTTGAAATCGGAGCCCGCCATATCGCCGACACGGAGGTATCGCCAGTATTCAGGATCGTGCAGACCTTCGGATTCCATCTCGGCAGGCTCGACATCCGTCAGAACAGCCGCTTCCATGAGCTCGCCCTCTCACAGCTGATGACCGCTGCCGGTCTTGACGGCAACGGCTTTCTCGAGTGGAACGAAGCCGAGCGCAGGGCGTTCCTTGACCGGGAGCTGGAATCACCCCGACCCTTCACCCACCCCGACATGACCGCCGGGGCGGAGGCAGAAGCGGTACTGGCCTGCTACAAGGTTGTTCTCGAGCACAGCAAGGAGTACGGCACCGGCGGGCTTGGCTCACTGATCGTCAGCATGACCCGAAACGTCTCCGACCTTCTGATTGTCTATCTTTTTGCCCGTGAGGTCGGCCTGATGGTGCCGACACCCTCGGGAGACGCCTGCCTGCTACCGGTCGTGCCGCTCTTTGAAACCATCGACGACCTGAAGAAAAGTCCGGCAATCCTCGAGGAGTTTCTACGCCACCCCGCCACAAAAAGAAGCCTCGACTACCTTGCAGCATCATCAGGCCAGAGGCGGCGGGTACAGAAGGTGATGATCGGATACAGCGACAGCAACAAGGACGGCGGGATTTTTGCCAGCACCTGGACGCTCTACCGTGCTCAGGAGGCGCTCCTCGAGGCCGGGCGCCGCTGCGGTACGGAAATCCTCTTTTTCCACGGCAGAGGGGGCAGCATCAGCCGGGGCGCAGGGCCTACACACCGCTTCATCAAGGCGCAGCCGAGGGGCTCATTCAATGCAGGAATCTGCTTCACTGAACAGGGAGAGACCATCGCACAGAAATATGCCAACCGTATCAGCGCCGTCTACAATCTCGAGCTCTTCATGGCCGGCGTCACGGGAGCATGCATCCGCCAGCAGCAGGAAAAGCCGCCGTCGCACCCCCTGGAGCACTCCATGGACATGCTCTCCGAGACCAGCAACCTTGCCTACCGCAAGCTGATTGGCGGAGCCGGATTTCTCACCTTCTTTCGACAAGCCACCCCGATCGACATCATCGAAGCGGCACGAATCGGCTCTCGCCCGGCGCGGCGAAGCGGTCAGGCAAGCATTGAGGATTTGCGCGCCATCCCCTGGGTATTCAGCTGGAACCAGGCCCGATTTTTCCTTTCAGGATGGTACGGCGTCGGCTCCGCACTCCAGCAGCTCAAAGAGAGCAGCCCCGCATCATTCGAGGAGATTCTCAACCGAAGCCACGCCTGGGCACCCCTGCGCTACATCATCAGCAATGCCGACACCAGCCTTGCCGCAGTCGACCTCGGCCTCGCGCGCCAATACGCCTCGCTGGTCAGCGACAGCAACATCAGGACAAGCTGTCTCGGCATGATAGAGGCGGAGTACCACCTCACCAAATCGCTCATCGACCAACTCTTCTCGGTCCCGCTCCAGACCCAGCGCCTCAATGTCGACCGCTTCATCATCCAGCGCCGCGAAGGTCTCGACCTGCTGCACCGCCGCCAGATAAGCATGCTCACCGAGTGGCGAGCCGCGCTGAAAGAGGGAAAAAAAGAGGAAGCCGATCGCATGCTCCCGGAACTCTTCCTCACCGTCAACGCAATCTCCGGAGGCCTCAGGACTACCGGGTAGCGGAAAAGCAGGAAAATGAAAGTTGACGAAAGTGGACCAAGAAATTGTGTCAGCCAGGGGGACGTTAGTGACAAATTACACTTACTCCTCCCATTGAAGAGCGTTTAGATTTTGCTGGATTTTGGATTCCAGATTTTGGATTGGGTTGGCGTTATTTTTGCGTATTTTCAAACTTATACGCAACACGGGCACTCCTATTCCAAAATTCACCATTCAAAATCCAAAATCTCCGCAATGCTCTCAACCCTCAATGCGGCGGCACTGATCGGTATCGATGCCATAAAGGTCACGGTCGAAACCAACGTGAGCGGCGGCATCCCCTCCTTTACCGTCGTCGGTCTTCCGGATAACGCTATCAGGGAGAGCCGGGAGAGAATTCTCACCGCGATCAGGAACTCCGGCTTCGAAATACCTCCAAAAAAAATCACGGTCAATCTGGCTCCCGCCGACATCCGCAAAGAGGGCACGGCTTTCGATCTGCCAATCGCCATCGGCCTGCTCGGCTCGCTCAACCTCATAAGCCGCCGGTTCGAACGGACACTCATTCTCGGAGAACTTGCCCTCGACGGCGCTCTCAGAAGAATCAACGGAGCACTGCCTGTTGCCATCATGGCGGGAAAAGAGGGGATCAAGCGGCTGATTCTTCCGAAGGAGAATGCGGCGGAAGCCGCAGTGGCGGTCTCGGCCTCCCAATCAGAGATTGAGGTATACGGCGTTGAAACCCTGAATGAAACCGTCGACCTTGTAACCGGCAAGAGCAAAAACCTGCCGGTCAGTGTCGATGTCACTGAACTCTTCGACAGCGAACCTGAATATCCTGTCGATTTTGCCGACATCAAGGGGCAGGGGGCAACAAAAAAAGCCCTTGAAATCGCCGCGGCAGGCGCCCACAACATCCTGATGGTCGGCCCGCCGGGCAGCGGCAAGACCATGCTCGCAAAAGGAATGGCGGGGATTCTCCCCCCGCTCAGCTTCGAGGAGTCCCTTGAAACGACAAAGATCTATTCGGTGGCAAACCTCCTTGAGCACCAGCGGCCGCTCATGGTCACCCGACCCTTCCGGAGCCCCCATCACACAACGAGCAACATCGCCCTGATCGGCGGCGGACCGACGGCAAAACCCGGAGAGGTGAGCCTTGCCCACAACGGCATCCTCTTTCTCGACGAGCTGCCGGAATTCACCCGGAACGCCCTCGAGGTGCTCCGCCAGCCCCTTGAAGATCGCGAAGTCACCGTGTCGAGAATCTCCATCACCACCCGCTATCCTGCCGGGTTCATGCTCATCGCGGCAATGAACCCGAGCCCGGCCGGGGCGCTGAAAGACCGGGACGGCAACCTGACAGCCACGCCGCCCCAGATCCAGCGCTACCTCTCCAAAATCTCCGGACCGCTGCTCGACCGGATCGACATCCACATCGATGTGCCGAAGGTGGAAAATGCCGACCTCTTCTCCTCTTCATCCGCCGAAAGCTCGAAAATCATCCGCAAAAGGGTCATTGCAGCCAGAAAGATCCAGCAGGAACGGTTTGCTTCAAGCGGCATCTTCACCAACGCCCAGATGAACGCTAAGCAGATCAAAACCTTCTGCCGGCTTGACAGCGAAAGCTCCCTAAAGCTCATGGAGGCCATGAACCGCCTGAACCTTTCAGCCCGGGCGCACGACCGGATCCTCAAGGTAAGCCGCACCATCGCCGACCTTCAGGGCTCCCGGGACATCCTGATGAAGCATCTCATCCAGGCTATCCACTACCGCAATCTCGACCGCGATTTCTGGAGTTTCTAATTATTCCTGCTCTGACTATATTGGCGCTTTGGATGCTCATGAGCTCCATTCAACCATTCCAAAGGCACCGTTATGAAACTGCGTTACACACTGCTCCTTGCAGGCTCACTCTTTAGCGCGGCACCGGGCTTTGCCGCCGAAACCCCGGACCCGATAAACCAGCGCATCAGCCGCCTCGAAGCCGAGATTGCCGAGCTGAAAGCGCTCATCAAAAGCTCCCCCGCCGCAGCTCCGGCTCCGGCTGCCCCGACGGTCTCCACTGCTTCAGGCACAAAACTACAGCTCTACGGCTTCGCCCGATTTGACGCATCATACGATTCCGGACAGATCTACCCGGGCAACATCGCCCTCTATGCAAGGCCGCGATCCGGGGGCAAAAGCGATGGCGAATGGAACCTCACTGCCGGTGCAACAAGGCTCGGGCTGAACCTCAGCGGCCCCGACACACCGAACATGAAGCTTACAGGGAACATCGAAATGGATTTTCTTGGAGGCGGCACTGAAAACAACTCGAATCCAAGACTTCGACACGGCTATCTCAAAGCCTACTGGCCGGCATCCGACCTCAGCCTGGTTGCCGGACAGACATGGGATCTCGTCGCACCGCAGATGCCCTTCGTTGACGATGCGGGCCTCATGTGGGATGCCGGCAATATCGGTTCCCGCCATCCGCAGCTCCGTCTGACCAAAGGAGTCCCTGCCGGCGAAAGAGGGCGGATGGAGCTTGCAATAGCCGCATCTCGAACCATTGGCGAAACCAATGCAACGACAGGCATAACAGCAACCGATCCCGGCAAGGACGCGGCAATGCCCACAATCCAGGGAAGGGTTGCCTGGAGTGGCCCTGTGCTGGTTGGGAGCCAGCCGGCAACGATCGGGATTTCAGGCCACTACGGTCAGGAAGAGTGGGACAGCAACAACACAGGCAGCCACAAAACGCTCGACTCATGGTCGTGCGCCGTCGATCTTCTGTTGCCGGTCTGTAATAAACTGACACTTGCCGGTGAATACTTTACCGGAACGAATCTCGATGACTACTTCGGAGGTGCCGGCCAGGGCGTCAATGCAGCAACGATAGCATCCCCGAAAGCGATCCGAGCCCACGGTGGCTGGGCCGCACTCAAGGTGACCGTCAATGCCGATACCGCCATCAGCCTCGGCGCAGGCATCGACGATCCGAACGACAGCGATCTCAGCGCACCAACTGCCCGGACAAAAAACCAGTCCATTTTCGGCATGCTGACCAACAAGATATCATCAAACATGACGCTCGGCATTCAGCTCGGGCAGTGGAGAACAAACTATCTCAACAACGACGAGGGCAACGCCCTGCGCGCGCAGAGCTCGCTGACCTACAAGTTCTAAGGAGTTTTGTTTTCGATAGAAAATGCCGTAGGCATGGCATGTTGGTAGCCGGGGATGCAAATCCCCGGGCATGCGTCGTGCCCCCCCCCTATCTTATCTCAATCTCCGAGGGCATCACGGCCAGCACTCTTGGCTGGCCGGAGCTTATCATTTCGGCGTAGAACGCCTCCATGGAGCTGAATTTCCGGACCGGGAGCATTTCGTGCAGCAGCTGCCGGCGGAAGGCTGCCGTCACTCTTGACGAGAGGCTTTCGCCACCGCCGCTGAAGAGGGTCTGCACCCATGTTTTCTGCTCGGGATAAAGCATGATGCGCGGGGTTTTCTTCGAGTCCATTCCGGCGAGACGCCCTGCCTCCCTCACGGCATCGAGCAGGCCGCCAGCGCGGTCAACAAGCCCCGCCTTCATCGCCTGACGGCCTGTCCAGACCCTGCCGCCCGCAACAGCATCGACCTGCCCAACCGTCATCTTTCTGGAGCGGGCGACCTTGCCGATGAAATCCTGATAGACCTCTCCGGAGGCCTCCACGAACTTCCGGTAGGACTCCTGGTCAAGGGGCTTGAAGGGGGTATTGGCATCGGCGAACCTCCCTCTGGCAACAACGCTTCGCTGAAGGCCGAGCTTTTCGGCCGCTCCGCTGAGGTCCGGCTTGAGCGCATAGACCCCTATCGAACCGGTAATGGTGAGCGGCTGGGCGAAAATGGTTTTGCCTGCAAGCGCTGCCATGTAGCCGCCGGATGCGGCCACGCCCGACATGGAAACAACGAGCGGCTTTTTCACTGCGGCGGAGTCGAGCATCTCGAGCATCTCGGCCGAAGCCAGCGCGTCACCTCCGGGGCTGTCTATGCGAAGCACAATCGCCTTGACCTGCTTCTGCTCAAGTGCCGCATCGAGCGATTTATGGAGCGTCTCAAGGTCGATGCCCGAACCAAGCTCAAGAGCATCCTCACCGGCCGTTCGAACAATCGGGCCCGAAAGGGTGATTACCGCAATCCGCTCCTTGCTTGCAGGCTTCACCGGCCAGTCGACCGAGGAACGGTAGCGCGCCGCCGTGACCAGAGCGTCGTCGCCACCTTCGGGCTCCTTGCCGGTTATCTTTCTGGTCATGATGCGCTCCTCATCCCAGCGGGAGGCGATGGCGTCAACCAGCCCGAGCGAACGGGCCCTCTCGGCCGTCATCAGCGCAACCCCGTTGATGATCCCCTCAAAGGAGGCGCGGGTTATCTTTCTGTGCCTGGAAACGTAAGAGAGATAATTGTCGTAGACCTCGTCGAGCAGCGCGCCAATCTCTTCAAGCGACTCAGGGCTTGGACCTGTTCTGGTGAAGGGCTCGATGCCGCTCTTGTACTTTTTCCACTGCGCAGCCTGGAATTTGACACCGATCTTGCCGAGTGGCGAAGTATAGTAAAGGGTTTCGGCTTTCAGGCCGTCAAGCAGAAGGTAGCCGCCGCGCTCGATGACGATGGAGTCGCACGCCGAGGCAAGCAGGTAGTCGCTGTCCTCTGCAGAGGAGAGAAATGCGGTGACCTTTTTCCCCCTGGCCCTGACCTTTTCAATCGCCGCCTGCAGTTCGGAAAGTTTTGCCGGAGTCGTTCGAAGCCCGCCGATTTCAAGCAATACCTCCCTCACGCGCTCGTCCGTTGATGCATGCTCGAGGATAAAGAGCATATCCTGCAGGGAGAGCGGAGCTCGTGAAGCGATGAAGGGAAGCCCGCCTGCGTCGCCACGAATTTCGGCCACTTCACCGCCAATCGGCATCCTCAGCACAAACCGGTCCGGAAGGGAACGGGAGGAGCGGGAGACAAAAAAAATCACCGCAAAAATGAGGAGCGGAACGGTGAGTGCCGTAAGGCAGCCGTAGCGGAAACAGCCCCAACGCTTGTTTTGATCTTTATTCATAGAGCAGGCAGCTTACTTTATGCTCTCCCTCGCCGGCGGGAGCCTTGAGCTGCGGTTCCCTCTTGCTGCACTCCGGCATGGCGGAGGGGCATCGCGGATGGAAGCTGCAGCCGGTCGGGATGTTCATCGGGCCCGGCTGGTCACCGCCCAGAAGGATCCGTTCTTTTTTTGCTCCCGGCACAGGGTTGGGGATTGCCGAAAGAAGCGCCCGGGTGTAAGGGTGCTTCGGGTTGCGGTAGAGTTCGGCTGAATCGGCGATCTCGACAATCTTGCCGAGGTACATCACCGCGACCCTGTCGGAGATGTACTCGACAACCGAAAGGTCATGGGCGATAAAGAGATAGGTAAGGCCGAGCTCCCGCTGCAGGTCCTTGAGCAGATTGATGATCTGCGACTGGATTGAGACATCGAGCGCCGAAACAGGCTCGTCGCAGATGATGAATTTGGGGTTGAGGGCAAGCGCCCTGGCTATGCCGAGCCGCTGACGCTGCCCGCCGGAAAACTCGTGCGGATAGCGGTTGCTGTACTCACGGTTCAGCCCGACGACATCGAGCAGCTCGCCGACCCGCTGGCGGGCCGCTTCACCGCGGGCAATCCTGTGCACAGAGAGCACCTCGCCAAGCATCTGCCCCACCGTCAGGCGGGGGTTGAGTGAACCGAAGGGATCCTGGAATATCATCTGCATCTGACTGCGAAGCGAGCGGAACTCACGATTGCCGAGCCCGGTGATATCACGCCCCCCGAAGGATATCTCTCCGGAAACCTCGGGCGTGCCGAGGCGGATCAATGCCCTGCCGAGCGTGGTCTTGCCGCACCCCGACTCCCCTACCAGACCGAGGGTCTCTCCCTGAAAAACATCAAAGGAGACATCATTGACCACCCTCACCGGCACAGGCTTTCCGGCCCATCCGCTTTTCCTGCCGGGAAAATGAACCCGCAGGCCTTTGACCGACACTAACTCTCTCTCTTCCTTCATGGCTGGCTGAACGCTGTTTATCGTATTTTTATTATTATACTAAATGAAGAGTGAAACCACCATACTAAACCCTTCGTTCACCCCGTCTTTTACCTCTTTGCAGCCTGAACAGCAACATACCGGAACGCTTTATGTCGTCGCAACACCCCTCGGCAACCTCGAGGACATAACCCTCAGAGCCATCAAAACCCTCCGGGAGTCGGGAGCAATCGCCTGCGAAGACACCCGGCGGGCCTCAATTCTGCTTCGCCATCTCGATATTTCCAGCAAAAAGCTCATCAGCTACCACAACTACAATGAGCCGCGCGCCATCGGCCAGATTGTCGCCCTCCTCGAAGAGGGGACCGACGTCTCGCTCATCACCGATGCCGGAACGCCCGTCATCAGCGATCCCGGATACGGCATTGTCCACGAGCTCTACCTGCGGAATCTGAAGGTCATTCCCATCCCCGGCCCGAGCGCCCTCGTCGCCGCACTCTCCGCCTGCCCCTTGCCGGTCAACAGCTTTTTCTTCGCAGGATTCCTGCCGCATAAAAAGGGGCGCAAAACCCGGCTCGAGGAGCTTGCCGCACTCCAGACCACCTTTGTCGTCTACGAATCCCCCTTCAGGATCATGAAGCTGCTTGACGAGCTCGAAACCAATCTGCCGGATGCGCAGATTTTCATCGGCAGGGAGATGACCAAAATTCATGAAGAGTACATTACGGGCACCATCGACGAAATCCGCCTCCACCTCGCCGGGGGAAAAGCGAGAGGAGAGTTCGTCGTGGTGGTCCATCCGGCAGAGAAGAAGCCCCAAAAAAAGGAAAAGAACCATGGAGATCATTACTGAGCCACGCCAGATGCAGGCCTTAGCTGAAAAGCTCCGCCTCAACCGGCAGCTTATCGGCGTTGTCATGACCATGGGGGCTCTGCACGAAGGGCATCTGAGCCTCGTCAGGCTGGCCCGGGAGAGTGCCGGAACCGTCATACTCACCATTTTTGTCAATCCGAAGCAGTTCGGCGTAAACGAAGACCTGCACCGCTACCCGCGGCCGTTCGAGCAGGATGTGGCTCTGGCAAAAGCCGCCGGGGTCGACTACCTCTTTACGCCCGAAGCCGGAACCGTCTATCCGGAGAACTTTCAGACCACCATCGACTGCGGCGCTCTCGGCGAGCAGTTCGAGGGGAGATCGCGGCCCGGCCATTTCAACGGCGTAGCCACCATCGTGACGAAACTCTTCAATATCATCAAGCCGCATCTGGCCGTTTTTGGGGAGAAGGACGCGCAGCAGCTTGCCGTCATACGCCGGCTTGTCAGGGACCTCAACATCGACGTCAACATCGTCGGTGCCCCCATCGTCAGGGAGGATGACGGCCTGGCGGTAAGCTCCAGGAACATCTACCTTTCGGGCGAACAACGCCGCCAGGCCGCCATCCTCCACCGCGGGATCCTCTACGCAGAGGAGCGGCTGGCGCTTGGAGAGCGGAACCTTCAAACGGTTGCCTCCGAGGTCAGCCGAATGATCGGAAGCGCACCAGGGTTCACCCCCGACTATGTCGCCTTTGTCGACGACGAGCGTTTCGAGCCGGCCGACATCGCTCTCGATGGAAAGCGTTACCGGCTGCTTCTTGCCGTCAATACCGGATCGGTCCGCCTCATAGATAACGCGGTGATGAGTGGGCTAAAATGCTGATGGCCTGCGGTTATCAGAAAAGAGTTTTTTGTACTATATTGAGGAACATCTCTTTATTGCCGAAGCTCCCTTGGAAACAGATGGGCAGGCAGTGAAAAAGCCCGGTTCTTCAGGGATAACACCCTGAAAATGCGGCAGGAAAAGGGACAAGATTTTTATCACTACCATTAACATATCTTCATGATTATCAACAAAGAAATCGATCTCGGCCACGGTAAAATCATCTCCATTGAAACCGGAAAGATGGCCAAACAGGCTGATGGAGCCACTATTGTCCGCCTCGGCGACACGATGGTCATTGCTACCGTCGTCTCCAGCAGGAAAACGCCTCCCCCGAATCAGGACTACTTCCCGCTTCAGGTCGAGTACCGCGAAAAATATTCAGCTGCCGGCAAGTTCCCCGGAGGCTTCTTCAAGCGCGAAAGCCGCCCTTCAGAAAAGGAGATCCTTTCAGCAAGGCTTATCGACCGTGCGCTCCGTCCCCTCTTCCCTGACGGCTACCAGTTTGAAACACAGGTGATTGTAACGGTCATCTCCTCCGACCAGATCAACGATGCCGACGTGCTCGGCGGCCTGGCAGCATCGGCAGCCATCATGGTCTCCGACATCCCCTTCCAGAACGCGATGAGTGAAGTCCGTGTCGGCAGGATCAACGGCAAGTTCATCATCAACCCTGACATCAACGAACTCCAGGAGAGCGATCTCGACATCTGCATCGGCGGCACGAATGATACCGTCTGCATGCTTGAAGGCGAAATGAAGGAGATCTCTGAAGCCGAGATGCTCGACGCAATCAAGTTCGGCCACGAAGCCATCCGCAAGCTCTGCGCACTCCAGGACCAGATGGCCGCTGAGGTTGCAAAAAAGAAACGTCCCTTCGCTCCAAAAGCGATCCCTGCAGAACTCAAGGAGATCGTCAGGAACCGCTGCGAAGCACGCCTGAAGGAGCTCGCCTACACGCCGCTCTGCAAGGAAGAGCGTGCCGAGCAGACCGCAGCCATCTACGGCGACACCACACAGTCGATTATTGAGCACTTCAAGACAATCATCACCAGCGAGGATATCGCCGATGATCCAACAAAAGCGTTCTGCCTGAACGAAGGAATCATCAAGGAAGAGATCCACTCAGTCGAAAAGAAGGTCATGCGCCACATGATCCTCGATGACTCCAAACGCCTTGACGGCCGTACACTCGAGCAGGTCCGACCGATCAGCATCGAGCTCGGCATCATCCCGAGAGCCCACGGTTCAGCCCTCTTCACCCGTGGCGAGACCCAGGCCTTGGTCACCATCACGCTCGGCACCAAGAAAGACGCCCAGTCGGTCGACAACCTGACCAACAGCGCCGACAAAAAATTCATGCTCCACTACAACTTCCCGCCATTCTCGGTCGGCGAGTGCGGAAGGATCGGAAGCACCGGCCGCCGCGAAATCGGCCACGGCAACCTTGCCGAGCGCGCCATCAGAATGGTTGCGCCTTCCGAGCTGGAGTTCCCCTACACCATCCGCATCGTTTCTGACATCCTCGAGTCGAACGGATCATCCTCGATGGCTTCGGTCTGCGGCGGCACGCTTGCCCTCATGGACGGCGGCGTTCCTATCAGAAAGCCGGTATCCGGCATCGCCATGGGACTGATCAAGGAGGGCGCCTCCTATGCCGTCCTCTCCGACATCCTCGGAAACGAAGATCATCTCGGCGACATGGACTTCAAGGTATCAGGCACAAGAGACGGCATCACCGCATGCCAGATGGATATCAAGATTGACGGCCTCGACTACCATATTCTCGAAACCGCTCTCGAACAGGCCCGCAGGGGACGCCTCCACATCCTCGACGAGATGGAGAAGGCCATTCCTTCCGCTCGCGGCGAGCTGGCTCAGTTCGCTCCACGACTGACCACCATACAGATACCGGTCGAGAACATCGGACTCATCATCGGCAAGGGCGGAGAGACCATCCGCAGCATCACCGAGCAGACCGGCGCGGAGATCAACATTGAAGATGACGGAAAGGTCACCATTGCCTGCTCGAGCAACGAAGGCACACAGGCGGCCCTTGCCTTCATCAAGACCCTTCTTGCAAAACCTGAGGTCGGCACCGTCTACAACGGCAAGGTTCGCGACATCCGTGACGAGCTCGGCGCATTTGTCGAGTTCCTCCCGAAGACCGACGGTCTGGTGCACATCTCCGAGATCTCGAAAGAGCGCGTTGCCAAGGTGAGCGATCATTTGAAGGTCGGCGACCAGGTGAAGGTCAAGCTGGTCGATGTCCGCAAGGATCCAAGAACCGGGAAAATGCGCTTTGCCCTCTCCATCAAGGCGGCAGAGGACGAACCGGTAACCGAAGCTGCCGGCGCAGAAAAGAGCTGAGCACTACCAACGACTCAAAGCAGTGCAGATCATCCTGCACTGCTTTTTTTATTTGCAGGCCCTCGAACGACATTCGACAGACACCTTTGACTCCATGAAGTACCACTTCTCAGCGATTGAAAAGAAATGGCAGGCACGCTGGCAAAAGGAGAACACCTTTGCCTCCGGCGAAAGCACCGACAAACCCAAATACTACGTACTCGACATGTTCCCCTACCCGAGCGGTTCAGGGCTCCATGTCGGCCACCTCGAGGGATACACTGCCTCCGACATAACGGCGCGCCACCGGCGGAGCTCGGGCTACAACGTCCTGCACCCGATGGGATGGGACGCCTTCGGCCTTCCTGCCGAGCAGTTTGCCATTAAAACCGGCACCCACCCGAAAATCACCACCGAAAACAACATCCGCAGCTTCAAGGAGACCCTTCAGGCGATGGGCTTTTCCTACGACTGGTCGCGCGAGATCAATACCACCGACCCTGAGTACTTCAAATGGACGCAGTGGATCTTTCTGAAGCTCTACGACATGGGACTGGCCTACATGTCGGAGGTCGACGTCAACTGGTGCGAAGAATTGAAAACGGTTCTGGCCAATGAAGAGGTCGAAGAGAAACTCGCTGACGGCCTGACCGTTGTGCGCCGCCCACTTCGCCAGTGGGTTTTGAAAATCACCGCCTACGCCGAACGGCTGCTGGAAGATCTTGACGGGCTCGACTGGCCTGAAAACGTCAAGCAGATGCAGCGCAACTGGATCGGGCGCTCCGAAGGGGTTGAGATCGATTTTGAGCTCCGCTGCCACAAAACCTCGCTCCGGGTCTACACCACCCGTCCCGACACGCTCTTTGGCGCGACCTATCTGGTCATTTCGCCGGAACACCCTATGGCCGAAAAACTTGCGACAGCCCAGCAGCTGGTCGAGGTCAAAAGCTATATCGGCAAAGCCAAGCTGAAAACCGAGCTCGAACGGACGGGTACGCAAAAAGAGAAATCAGGGGTCTTCACCGGATCCTACGCCATCAACCCGGCTACCGGAGAACCGCTTCCCGTCTGGATCTCCGACTTCGTGCTCATCAGCTACGGCACAGGAGCCATCATGTCGGTACCGGCGCACGACCAGAGAGACTGGGAGTTCGCCAAACAGTACAGCCTCCCCATCATCGAGGTCATCAAAAGCCCCCATGACGTCCAGGAGAAGGTTTTCGAAGAGAAGGACAGCGTCTCGGTGAACTCCTCCAACAGCGAGCTCTCGCTCGACGGCCTCGCCTTCACGGAAGCCTTTGAAACGATGGCCGCATGGCTTGAAAGGAAAAAAGCCGGCACAAGGAAGGTCAACTACAAGCTCCGCGACTGGATCTTCAGCCGCCAGCGCTACTGGGGAGAGCCAATCCCGATCAAGCACTACGAAGACGGCACTATCCGCACCGAAACCACCCTTCCGCTCGTGCTGCCCGAGGTCGAGGCCTACCACCCCTCCTCTACCGGAGAGTCCCCTCTTGCAAATATTGCGGAGTGGCTCTACGGAAGCGACGAACACGGCTCCTTCAGGCGTGAGACCAACACCATGCCGCAGTGGGCCGGAAGCTGCTGGTACTACCTGCGCTTTATCGACAACGCCAACCGCACGCAGCTGGTCGACCCGGAAAAAGAGCGCTACTGGATGAACGTCGACCTCTACATCGGCGGCGCCGAACACGCCGTGCTTCACCTCCTCTACGCCCGCTTCTGGCACAAGGTGCTCTATGACCTCAAGGTCGTCAGCACCAAGGAGCCGTTCCAGAAGCTCTTCAACCAGGGAATGATTCTTGGTGAAGACAACGAAAAGATGTCGAAGTCGCGAGGCAACGTCATCCCGGCCGACCACGTCCTGGAGCGCTACGGCGCCGATGCCGTGCGGCTCTACGAGATGTTTCTCGGCCCGCTCGAGCAGGTCAAGCCCTGGAACACCAACGGCATCGAGGGCATAAGCCGCTTCCTTTCGAAAGTCTGGCGGCTTGTCTATCCCGACTCGGGCCATCCCGACACCACCGACCCGCTGGTGCCGCTCACCGGAGAGGTGATACCGGAAGAGCTCTTGAGACGGATGCACAAAACCATCAAAAAAGTCGACGAGGACACACGGAACCTCAAGTTCAATACCGCCATCGCCGAAATGATGGTTTTCGTCAACGAGCTGCAGAAAACCGGATGCAGGAGCCGCGAAGCTGTCGAAACCCTGCTGCTTCTGCTCGCCCCATATGCGCCCCACATCACCGAGGAGTTATGGGAAGCGACAGGGCACACCGGCTCCATCACTCTTGCTCCCTTCCCGGGCTTTGATGAGGAGCTGGTGCGTGACACTGAACTGACCATTGCCGTACAGATCAATGGCAAGCTCAGGGGAACCTTCACCGCTCAGGCAGGAACTCCGAAAGAGCAGCTCATTCTGGAGGCGAAAAAAGTTGAATCGGTCATCAAATTTCTTGAAGGGGTGAGCATCGTCCGCGAAATTGCCGTTCAGGACAAGCTGGTGAACTTTGCAGTGAAATAAGGCAAGCAGAGGAGACTTGCCTGAGGAGATTTTTTGCGCTCCGGCTTTTTTTTATGTAGAATTCAGCGTGATATTGAAAAACAGGTCGTAAGGACTTTTAATCTCCACCTGAACCGCTTATTTTTGTCGTACAGTTGCCCTTGTTAGGGGGGGCTTTTTGTTTTTTTCAACACACAAAATCTGGCATCAATGGCTAAAGAAAAAACACAACCCAGTGGACATGACGCTGAAACAGGTTCGATCAGCTCGGTTATGACTGAAAAACGGAAGTTCCCCCCTCCGGCAGAGTTTTCAAAAACCGCCCATATCTCTTCGATGGCGGAATATGAAAAGCTCTACGCAGAAGCCGAGGCTAACCCTGATGCCTACTGGGGTGCTATTGCCGAGGGATTTCACTGGTTCAAGAAGTGGGACACCGTGCTGGAATGGAACTCCCCCTACGCAAAGTGGTTCAACGGGGGAAAGACCAACATCTGCTACAACGCCGTTGATGTGCACGCCAACAGCTGGAGAAAAAACAAGGCCGCCATCATCTGGGAAGGCGAGGAAGGCGACCAGCGCGTTCTGACCTATGGAGAGCTCCACCGCCAGGTCAGCAAATTCGCCAACGTCCTGAAAATTGCCGGCATCAAGCCCGGTGACAGGGTTGCCATCTACATGGGCATGGTTCCGGAACTGGTCATCGCCGTGCTTGCCTGTGCACGCGTCGGTGCGGTCCACAACGTCATTTTTGCCGGATTCTCGGCTCACGCCATCACCGAGCGCGTCAACGACTCACGCGCCAAGCTGGTCATCTGCGCAGACGGCACCCGGCGTCGCGGCGGATCCATCAACCTCAAGAACATCGTTGACGAAGCCATTGTCAACACCCCGTCGGTCCGTAGCGTCATGGTGCTCAAGGTCACTGGCGAAACGGTCCACATGCACGACGGCATGGACCATTGGTGGCACGACCTCATGGGCCTTGCCTCCGACGAGTCTGAAGCTGTGGAGGTAGATTCCGAGCATCCGCTCTTCGTCCTCTACACCAGCGGTTCGACCGGAAAGCCAAAAGGCATCCTGCACACCACTGCCGGCTATATGGTGCACGCAGCAAGCTCCTTCAAATACGTCTTCGACATCAAGGACGAGGACATCTACTGGTGCACTGCCGACGTAGGCTGGATCACCGGACACAGCTACATGGCCTATGGCCCGCTGCTCAACGGCGCAACCATGCTCATGTACGAAGGCGCACCGAACTATCCGCAATGGGACCGTTTCTGGGATATCATCAACCGCCACAAGGTCACCATTCTCTATACCGCACCGACCGCCATCCGCGCATTCATCCGCGCCGGAAACGAGTGGGTCACCAAACACAACCTCAACTCGCTCCGCCTGCTCGGCAGCGTCGGCGAACCGATCAACCCTGACGTCTGGATGTGGTATCACAAGGTCGTCGGCCAGGAAAGATGCCCGATCGTCGACACCTGGTGGCAGACCGAGACCGGCGGCATCATGGTCTCACCGCTTCCCGGTGCGACCCCGACCAAGCCAGGAACGGCAACCCGTCCGCTCCCCGGCATTGCCGTCGATGTGGTCCACAAGGACGGCACCCCGTGCAAGGCCAATGAAGGCGGATACCTCGTCATCAAGAAACCATGGCCGTCGATGCTCCGCACCATCTATAACGACAACGACCGTTACGAAAAGACCTACTGGTCGGAATTCCCCGGCATGTACTTCACCGGTGACGGTGCCCGCAAGGACGACGACGGCTACATCTGGATCATGGGACGCGTCGATGACGTCGTCAACGTCTCCGGACACCGCCTCGGCACCAGCGAAGTCGAAAGCGCACTGGTCTCTTACGAAGCCGTTGCGGAAGCCGCAGTGGTCAGCCGTCCGGACGACATCAAGGGCAACGCTCTTGTCGCATTCGTCACCCTGAAGGACGAGTATGTCGGCGACATGAAACTCCGCGAGGCATTGCGGAACCACGTTGCCAAGGAGATCGGACCTATCGCCAAGCCAGACGAGATCAGATGGGCCAAAGGTCTTCCGAAAACCAGAAGCGGCAAAATCATGCGCCGCCTCCTGCGTGAACTCGCCACCAGCAATGAAATCAAAGGTGACGTCACCACGCTCGAGGATTTCGGAGTACTCGAAAACCTCCGCGGATCAGAAGAGGACTGAGCGGGTTTTCCAGGATAAACAGAAAAAGCGCAGAGCAATCTGCGCTTTTTCTGTTTAGAAGAAGAGCGCCAGTGGACGGCAAAGAGAGTCCACTTGCCTCTTAACACTCTTCTTCACCGCGGGAATCCGGCATCAACGGCGTCCTACGGTATGAACACAGTCAGGCAACCTTAACCATAGACCGAAAAACGATGAGCACCTCTTTGAAATCATGGGCCACCCCTCTTGCAACAGGAACCTTTATCATTCTTGCCGTCACCGGCATCCTTATGTTCTTTAAAGTCGAGGCGGGGTTTATCGGACCGGTTCATGAGTGGCTCAGCTGGGGGCTGACTGCCGGAGTGATTCTGCATATCGCCGCAAACTGGAAGTCATTTGCCGCCTACTTCTCAAGAAAACCCGCACTTGCCATTATCGGCACCGGCCTCCTCATCACAGCGATTTCCATCTTTGCACCCGCCGAAAAAGAGGCCAACCCCCGGATGAACGTCCTGAGAGCCGTTGAGTCTTCGAGCCTGGAGACCGTCGCCCTTGTCGCCGGCCAGAACAGCACCGCCTTAATCGAAAAACTCACAAGCAAAGGCATCAGTGTTGAAAAGCCAGCCATGACCATAAAGGAAATAGCCAAAACAAACAGCAAGGAAGGAAAAGAGGTTCTGGCAATAATCTTCGACAACCCGGCAAAAGGGCAGTGAGGAAGGACGCCTGTGGACAGGAAAGAGGGTGGACGGAAGTGGATTCCACTTCCGTCCACCATTTCTTGGTCCACCTATGTCCACTTCCTCTTTCCCACTTAAATCCACTTTCTCTTTCCCTCGTTCAGTTAAGCGTCCATATCGTGAAATTCAGGAACGAGGCAAAGCTTACCCACATGAGGTAGGGTATGAGGAGATAGGCTGCCAGCGGCTTGACCGCTTTGAACTTGACGATGGTGAGCACAATCGCACTCCAGAGGAAAACGATCTCAATCAGGCCGTAAAGTGGCGACTTGAGGCCGAAAAAGAGAGCCGACCAGGAGAAGTTGAGAAAAAGCTGGATGGCAAATACCCGCACAGCGCCCTGAACCGGCTTCTTGTCAAGACCCTCCCGTATGACCTGGTAGAGGGCAATAGCCATCAAGAGAAAAAGGATGCTCCATGCAGGAGCGAAGAGCCATGAGGGCGGGTTCCAGGATGGTTTGTTGAGCGTGTGGTAGTACCACTCCGAACCTGGAAGCGGGGTAAAAAAGCTTCCGGCGTAGGCGGCGGCAAAACAGATGCCGATACAGGTCGCCAGCTTCGGGATGTTGAGTTTCATGGTTCCGGGGATTGATGTTGGAAAGAAGCACATATCATATTTTTATAACAACAGATAACCCCTCCTGATAATTCCCGCGTCACCCTCTCTCTTCCACCTGCAGCAAAATTGCTATATTGAGCGCAACTATTCACCCCTATCCTTATCTAAAGAATGGAACCCATGAGCATTGAACTGCAGACCGCTGCCCGTGCGGCAAAGGCTGCCGGTGCCATTATCCTGGCCAAATCAGGCGAGCTCACCCGCTCCGAAATACGGGCCAAGGAGTCGAAGGATTTTGTCACCGAGGTTGATGAGGCATGCGAGAGGGCAATCCGCTCCATCATCACCCAAAGCTTCCCGGAAGACGGCATGCTTGGTGAAGAGGGCACACTCATAAAGGGCAGTTCCGGCAGAACATGGATTGTCGACCCTCTTGACGGCACACTCAACTTCATTCACTCCTTTCCCGTCTTTTCGGTAAGCATCGGCCTGAAAGAGGGCGAGAGCAACATCCTCGCCGGCGTTGTCTATCAGCCGCTCCTGCAGGAGCTCTTTACCGCCGAACGGGGCAAGGGGGCATTCCTGAACGGCCGAAAGATTTCGGTATCACACCGGTCGGACCATGAAGAGTTTCTGATAGCAACCGGGATGCCATTCAAGGAGTATGACTACCTCGAAGCCTATTTCGGGATGCTCCGGGAGGTTATCCGCCACTCTGCTGGAATAAGGCGAGCCGGCTCAGCAGCGATAGATCTTGCCTACACCGCATGCGGACGCTTTGACGGCTTCTGGGAGTACAAGCTCAACCCGTGGGACTTCTCTGCCGG
This sequence comes from Chlorobiaceae bacterium, assembly GCA_037142155.1. Lineage (GTDB taxonomy): Bacteria > Bacteroidota > Chlorobiia > Chlorobiales > Chlorobiaceae > Chlorobium. The sequence continues at coordinate 18,894 of JBAXBE010000003.1, read as the reverse complement.
AGTGCTTCTGGTGCGCGAAGCAGGCGGGCGGGTAACCGACTTCACCGGTGACGAGAATGTCTTCAATAACGGGAGCATCCTGGCCGGAAACCCGACGGCTCATCCGCTCCTGCTTGAAAAAGCAATCAAGCATTTTTCCGGCTGGTGAAGAGCGCTGTCCACTTTTGTCCGCCCTCTTTCCTGTCCACTAGCGCTCTTCGCCCCGACAAACTATCAACCTTCATATCGATACAATCCCTGTTCTTTATTATCTTGCAGACTACTGGTTTCTCCCCCGTCAATAAACCTTCACACTATGCTCATTCTTCAGCGCACGCTTCAAAAAGAAGTCTCCCTCTGGGGTACCGGACTGCACACCGGCAAGGAGTGCATGATCACTTTCAAACCGGCTCCGGTAAACTACGGCTACCGTTTCGTCAGGACCGATATCGAAGAGAGTCCGGAAATACCAGCCCTGATTGAAAACGTAGTGGAGGTCCTGCGCGGCACCACCATTGGTGTTAACGGCGTAAAGGTTCATACGACCGAACATGTCCTTGCCGCTCTCTACGGTCTGCTGATTGACAACTGCCGCATCGAGGTCAGTGGTCCGGAACCGCCGGTGATGGACGGAAGCTCCCACCCGTTTGCCGAGGCACTGCTTGGCGCGGGCTTCACCGAACAGGATGAACCGAAAAACTATCTGGTCATCGATGAGACCATTGAATATCATGATGCTGAAAACAGCGTCGATATCGTTGCGCTGCCGCTCGACAGCTTCAGGGCTACCGTCATGGTCGACTACAAGAACCCGGCCCTCGGCTCCCAGCACTCCGGACTCTTCGACCTTGAAAAGGAGTTTCTGAGCGAGTTTGCTTCATCAAGGACATTCTGCTTCCTCAGCGAAGTCGAGGCACTTGCCAACCAGGGCATCATCAGGGGCGCCGATGTGGATAACGCCATTGTCATTGTCGACAAGCAGATGCAGCCGATCGAGCTTGACGAGCTGGGAAAGAAGCTGGGCATCGACAGCTCGCATTTAACCCTTGGCGAAAACGGCATCCTCAACAACCGCCAGCTGCGTTACAAAAACGAACCGGCACGCCACAAGCTGCTCGACCTCCTCGGCGATATCGCACTGCTCGGCATGCCCGTCAAAGCACAGGTGCTCGCCGCCCGCCCGGGCCATGCATCAAATGTGGAATTCGTCAAGCAGCTGAAGAAATATGCGGACCGCAACAAACTTGCCCGCCAGTTCCAGCACGAGAAAAAAGCCGGCGTCATCTTCGACATCAACGCCATCCAGAACATCCTCCCGCACCGCTACCCCTTCCTTTTGATCGACAAGATCGTTGAGTTCAAGCTCGACGAAAAAATTGTCTCGATTAAAAACGTAACGATGAACGAACCCTTCTTCCAGGGTCATTTTCCGGGCAACCCGATCATGCCGGGCGTTCTGATACTCGAAGCCATGGCTCAAACCGGAGGCATCATGATGCTCAACGGCAACGACAACATCAAGGAGAGCGTGGTCTACTTCATGGGCATCGACAAGGCGCGATTCCGCAAGCCGGTCCTGCCAGGCGACACGCTGGTCATCGAAGCGACCATGACCAACAAGCGCCGCAACGTCTGCCAGTTCGACGGAAAGGCATACGTCAGGGGTGAACTTGCCTGCGAAGCATCCCTGATGGCAACGGTCGTGGCGAAGGCAAAATAAAGCGACCGGTGCACCCCGTTTGCCAAGCAAAAAAAAGGACCTGAAAGGGTCCTTTTTTGCTTCCTCTCTCCAACTCCCCGGAAAGCCTTTTGCAGCGGGCACTCCCGCCAACGCACTGCACGCTGTCAACAAGTTGTCAACACCCATCAAAACCCTCGAATAAAGTGCGTTAACAGCTCTATCACACTATTTTACATTCACTTGCATCAAATGAAGACAAATATTCGCAAATGTAGAGAAAAGTTGTCAATACCCTGGGAGGGTGAATACGACTGCCGTAAAATGGGGATTTGGAACTTGAAAAACAGGGGGAAAAGGGCAGAAAATCAGCGCTGCAGCTCACTCCCGGTGTGGATGCGATAAAACCTCCAGCAGTACTGGACGAACGAGTAAAGCAGCATGGCCGTGGAGAGGTAGAGAAAGAACTCCTTCACATTGTATTGCACAAAAAGGGGGTGTGGCCAGACCATGGCAATAAACATCATGGAGACAAAGCCGACCGCCCATTTTCCCGGCCAGAGGGAGGTGGTGACCACCTGATGGCGAAGCCTGACATATGCCGCTCCAAGAAAGATCAGGATGTCGCGAAGAACGGCAAAGAGCACAAACCAGAGGGGAAGCTGTTCTTTCCAGAGAAAATAGATTGCGACACTGGCAAGACAGAGCTTGTCTGCAAGGGGGTCGAGGATTTTGCCCATGTCGGAGACATTATTGGTCCAGCGCGCCGCCCGCCCGTCGAACCAGTCGCTCAAGACGGCAATGATCATGATGATAATGGCAACCCTGAGATTGCCTGTATGGTAGTAGTACAGGAACCAGGGAATCAAGAGTATCCTCAGAAAACTGAGAGCGTTCGGCAGATTGATGATACGGCCTTGCACGTTAGAAATTTTATGTTTCAGATTTTTCCCTCGTTCAGCCTTTGCTCGCTTCTGTCCAATTTAGTGTAGGAGTCATCGCTTGATTACCAGATCGGGAGAGGCGTTGACAAACTTCGCCCAGCTCCCACCCTTCGGTGATGCAGATTTGCCTTCCTGATGCAGGCTCCCTCTCGACTCACCCCTCTGCAGGTCACAGAGCGCTATAGCAAGCGCATCGGTAACATCAAAGGGTTTCGGCACCGGGCTGAGAGCGAGCATTCTTCCTGCCATGAAGGCAACCTGTTCCTTGCTGGCACCACCTCTGCCGGTAACGGCCATTTTGACCTCACGGGGCGCATACTCGTTAAGGGAGAGTCCCCTGTTCATCAGCAGCGCTATGAGGGCACCGCGAACCTGCCCGAGTTTCAGGGCCGACTGTACGTTGCGGCTTAAAAAAACAGTTTCAAGAGCTGCCCGGTCGGGACGGAACTCGGCAATGACCTCATCCAGCTCAAGGTATATCCTGCCGATCCGCTCAGCATGACTCCTTGAAGAATCAAGACGAATGACGCCGCAGGAAAGAACAGAGAAGCCTCCGCTGTCGCGACGAACCACGCCGTAACCGGTGTTGAGGCTTCCGGGATCGATCCCGAGAACAACCATCCCGGACTAGTCGTTTAAGCTGTTCATGGCGCTCTCGCTGATCTCCATGTTGCTGTAGACCGACAGGACGTCGTCATTGCTCTCAAGCGCGTCAATGAGCTTGATTGCCTTCTGGGCATCCTCCGCTTCAAGTTCTATATAATTTTCCGGCAGGAGGTCGATTTTTGCGTTCTCATAGGGGATTGAGGCCTCCTCAAGCGCCTTCTTCACCGCTTCCATATCCTTGATATCGGCGATGACCGTGAAAAAGTTCTCGTCATCACTGTTCAGATCTTCAAGGCCCGCGTCGAGCAGCGTCTCCATGAGCAGCTCCTCTCCGGCCGCAGAACGCGGCACATCAAGCGTACCCTTGCGCTGGAACATCCAGCCGACGCTGCCACTCTCGCCCATCGAACCGTTGTTGCGGCTCATGATGTGACGGATATCGGCAACAGTCCGGTTGCGGTTGTCGGTTGCTGTTTCGATGATGAGCGCAATGCCTGCAGGGCCGTACCCCTCGTAGGTAATCTCGTCATAGGTCACCCCCTCGAGCTCACCGGTCCCCTTTTTTATGGCGCGCTGGATATTTTCCATCGGCATGGAGTTGGCCCGTGCGGTATCGATGGCAAGGCGGAGGCGAGGATTGCCGGAGGGGTCACCGCCTCCCATTTTGGCAGAGATCGTTATCTCCTTGACCAGTTTGGTAAAGAGGCTGCCCCTCTTCTGGTCGGTGGCCGCCTTTTTGCGTTTGATGGTAGCCCATTTGCTGTGTCCTGACATAAAAAACTGCGGATTTAGTATTGCGGTGAGAGCCCGTCTATGATAATAGTTTTATTTGTCTTTAATTAAAATCAATGGCTCACCCTAATTAATTCACCAGAGCTTCCTGCAAGTTAATCACATGATCAAATAATGACAAACTTGACGATCGCCTATCAGGGAGAACCCGGCGCATACAGCGAAATTGCTGCGATGAGAATCGGGATGCCGAAACCGTTCAGCTCATTCGAAGAGGCTTTTTCAGCCGTCGAGAACCGTGAGGTCGATTACGCGGTCATCCCCATAGAGAACTCGCTCGGAGGGAGCATCCACCAGAACTACGACCTGCTCCTCCAGCATCCGGTCGTCATTGTCGCCGAGACCTTTGTCAAGGTTGAGCACTACCTGCTCGGCATCCCCGGCTCCTCCATTGCCGGTGCCAAAAGGGTGCTCTCGCACCCGCAGGCGCTTGCCCAGTGCCGCAACTTTTTTGCAGCCCACAGGGAGCTTAAAGCCGAGGCATCCTACGACACCGCCGGCAGTGCAAAGATGATTGCCGTCGAAAAAGACCCCTCCAAGCTGGCTATCGCTTCAAAGAGGGCCGGCGAGCTCTACGGCCTCGAAACCCTTCAGGAAAACCTGGCCGATGAGGAGTGGAACATCACCCGCTTTTTCTGCATCGCCCATGAAGGCAGCCAGATGCCCCCCCTCGCGGGAAAAGGGAGCGAACCGCTGCAGGCAAAAACCTCCATCGCCTTCACGCTGCCAAACGTTCAGGGCTCACTCTTCAAGGCGCTTGCCACCTTCGCCATGCGCGACATCGACATGACCAAGATCGAGTCTCGGCCGTTCCGCAAAAAGGCGTTCGAGTACCTCTTCTATGTCGACCTGATCGGAGACCAGACGGAGCCGAATATCAAGAATGCCCTCTGTCATCTCAGGGAGTTCGCCACCATGCTCCGCGTGCTGGGCAGCTACGGAGTCGTGCCGGAATGAATCCCCATCAATTCGATTTCTTCTCCTCCGCCCCTCTGCCAGAGAAAGAGATGCCCAAAGAGTTGCCGAAAGAGCCTTCCATAGAGCAGCCGACGCCTCCCCCGGCCGTTGCAACCGAGCCGGCCGAGCCTTCGCCATGCGGAACGCCCGTAAACGGCCTGCCTGAGCTCTTTCTTATCGACGGCATGGCTCTGGTCTACCGCTCGTTCTATGCGCTTCAGCGTGCCGGCATGACTACCCGTGACGGAGTCCCGACCGGAGCGGTTCACGGCTTCGCTACGGCACTCCTGAAGATCTTTGAGACTCACCGCCCGAACTACCTTGCCGCGGCGTTCGACAGCAAGGAGAAGACCTTCCGTCACGGCCTCTATCCTCTCTACAAAGCCAACCGCCAGGCGCCACCCGAAGAGCTCATCAGCCAGCTCGATGCTATTTTTCAGCTGCTCGATGCCTTTGACATTCCGCTCATCATCACTCCAGGCTATGAGGCCGATGACCTCATCGGCACGGCTGCGCGAAAATTCGAGCATCTCTGCCGGATCTACATCGTCAGTCCCGACAAGGACCTTGCCCAGCTGGTCCACGACGGTGTCAAGATTCTCAGGCCCGCCAAAAACCAGAACGAGCTGGAGCTGCTTGGTTCAGAGGAGATTACCGCGCAGTTCGGCGTTCCGCCAGCACTCTTCACCGACTACCTGACCCTCTGCGGAGATACCTCCGACAACATCCCCGGCGCAAAAGGGATCGGCCCGAAAACCGCAACGACACTGCTCACCAAATACGGCTCGCTCGACAAAGTCTACCTCCATCTCGGCGAACTCTCGCCGAAGACCCGCGAGAGCCTCGAGGAGTTCCGGCCGAGACTCCCGCTGATTCGCGACCTTGTCACCATTCGCACCGATCTTGAGGTCGACCTCACGCTGGAGAGGCTTGCCTGTGGAGACCCAGACACAGCAAAGCTCCTCCCCCTTCTGCAAAAGCTTGAGCTCAGGGCGATTGCCTCAAGGCTCCCGGCAGTCTTCCCCGGACTTATGAGCCGCTCCTTTCCCGCAACTCCTTCCAGCTCCAATGACGATCCGCCACTCCAGGATGAAGGCCCGGAACTGCTTTCGCCAAAGGCCGGCTCCGAGTACAGGCTCGTCGACACGCCCGAGAAGCTCGAAAAGCTCGCTGCGCTGCTGAAGGGGGTCGAAAGGATGGCCGTCGACACCGAAACAAGCAGCCTCGACACCTTCGAAGCCGAGCTGGCAGGGCTCTCCATCAGCATCGAGCCGCATAAGGCCTTCTTCGTCCCGGTATGCAGGGAGGGGCTCTCCAGAGAGCTTGCGCTTCAAACGCTCAAACCCTTTCTTGAGGACCCCGGGGTAAGCAAAACGGGCCAGAACCTCAAGTATGACATACTGGTCCTGAAAAAATACGGCATTGCGCTCTCCCCCGTCGGATTCGACACCATGCTGGCAAGCTACGTGCTCGACCCGGAAGAGAAACACAACCTCGACGACCTTGCCGCACGCCATCTCGGTATAAAGACAACGACTTTTGATGAGCTGGTCGGGACAGGAAAGGCAAAAGTGCATATCTTCGACGTCGAGCCCGTCAAGCTCTCGGACTACGCCTGCCAGGATGCCGACCTGGCCCTCCGCCTTGAGGAGCGCTTCCGGCTGAAACTGCAGGATGAAAAGGAGCTCCTGAGGCTCTGCCGGGAGATAGAGTTTCCGCTTGTCTCGGTTCTGGCCGACATGGAGTATGCCGGCATCTGCATCGACACCCCCCATCTCGAAAAAACATCGACTTCAGCCCAGAAAGAGCTCGACATCCTCAAGGAGAAAATCTACGCCTCGGCAGGCTCGGAGTTCAATATCGACTCGCCCAAGCAGCTCTCCCACATCCTCTTCACCGTGCTGGGGCTGCCAACCGGCAAAACCACCAAAACCGGATTCTCAACAAACGTCGAGGTACTTGAAGAGCTGGCCGCATCGTATCCCGTTGCAAGCGACCTGCTCGAATACCGCAGCCTGCAGAAGCTGCTCAACACCTATATCGACGCCCTGCCGAAAATGGTCAACCCGGCGACCGGGAGGCTGCACACCTCCTTCAACCAGTATATCACCGCCACCGGCAGGCTCTCATCCTCAAACCCGAACCTGCAGAACATCCCGATACGCTCTCCCCTCGGCAAGGAGATCCGCCGGGCGTTCATCCCCTCCTCTCCCGACAAATGGCTCCTCTCGGCCGACTACTCGCAAATAGAGCTGCGCATCGCCGCGGAGATCTCCGGAGACCCGCAGATGCTTGCGGCATTCAGGAACCGGGAGGACATCCACATGGCCACCGCAAGGGTGATTTTCGGCACCGAGGAGATTTCCGGCGACATGCGCCGCAAGGCAAAGGAGGTCAATTTCGGGGTACTCTACGGCATCCAGGCATTCGGACTCTCCAAAAGGCTCAACATTCCGCGGGCCGAGGCAATGACAATCATCGACACCTACAAGGCGAAGTACCCCGGGCTCTTCATGGCTCTGCAGGATATCATCGAGGCAGGCAAAGCGAGAGGCTATGTGACGACCCTGCTTGGCCGGCGCCGCTACATTGCGGACCTCAACAGCCGAAACGGCAACCTGCAGAAAGCCGCCGAGCGGGCCGCAATGAACACCCCCATCCAGGGTACGGCGGCAGATATCATCAAATGCGCCATGAACCTCTGCAGCCGAAGGATGAAGGAGCGCTCCATGCACTCCGTCATGCTGCTGCAGGTACACGACGAACTCCTCTTTGAAACCACGGACGCCGAAAAAGAGCCCCTGAAGCAGCTTGTCGAAGAGGCCATGATTGAAGCCGCCGTCATCTGCGGTCTGAAAAACGTCCCCGTTGAAGTAGACACCGGCATCGGCAAAAACTGGCTCGAAGCGCACTGAGAAAGGAGGGGGGGGCACCACCGCATCCTCCCGGGGATTCCCATCCCCGGCTACCAACGTACCGCCGCTACGCGGCTAGGTCATTGAATAAATCCTCCTGTGCTACCAACATGCCATGCCTATGGCATTTTTTTTGCTCCAGAGGAGCGACATGTCGGTAACCATGGGCGCAAGCCCATGGAACCGGCCACACAAGCCCAATTTTTATTCCCAGCTCCAGAGGAGCGACATGTAGGTAGCCATGGGCGCAAGCCCATGGTGGGTCCCAACCCGTGAATTAGTGCTCCCCGCTTTTCCCTTAAACGAAAGGGGTTGACTTATCATTTTTTTTTTTTATACTTGCTCAATTGCAACTTGTTTTCCTTCGAGTGCAAAACGACATCTATTCCCGTTATAGTCATAGCATATGGTATCTGCGGCAAGCTTCATAGCACTCTTTCCCGGCGGTGGCCCGGTGGTGAAGCGATTGCCGTCGACGGCTCTCTCCTTTGGCGTTACCATGCTGGTTGCGGCATCGCTCTTCATCGGCCCCTCAAGGCTGAGTGCGGCCGAGCAGCAACCTCCACAAACGACTGAAGGGCTGCTGGCCAGCACGGAACAGATGATCGAGCACCTGATACTTCAGCTTGACGGCAGGAAGGAACCAACTCTGGAAGATGGTGAGATTGCTGACAATCCGAACCCGACCTCTTTTTATTCGAGCATTCCCAACATCAAGCCGGTTGCGGGTGCGGTTTCAAGCAGCTTTGGCAGTCGCTTTCATCCCATTTATAAGGTCAATCTCTTTCATGCCGGCATCGATTTCGCATCCTCCGAGGGCTCACAAGTGATGACGACCGGTGACGGGATTGTGGCTTTTTCAGGATACGATAAAGGGTATGGCCAGAAAGTGATCATCAATCATGGCTTCGGGTACAAAACCGTCTACGCCCACCTCTCCAAGACAATCGTCCGGCAGGGGCAGAAGGTCAAGCGGGGCGAGGTCATCGCCCTTTCCGGAAACACAGGACTCTCTACCGGTCCGCACCTGCACTACGAAGTCCACAAGGACAATACCATTGTCAACCCGACGGCCTATTTCTTTGACACTGCGCACCCTGACAAGTTCATTACAACCGAGAAGGTTTCACCTGAAAAAAGAGGCAATCACTCATAATCTGTAACAATACAATAGACGAAGTATGTACTGGAATTTAGACCTGGCCCGTTATATAGCCGATGCGCCCTGGCCTGTAACGAAAGATGAGCTGATCAACTATGCCAACAGAACCGGGGCGCCTCAGCAGGTTATCGACAACCTGTATGATCTTCCGGAAAGCGATGAGATGTATGAAAGCCTGGATGAGATCTGGCCTGACTACCCGACCGACGAAGACTTTGGCTATGGCGATGAAGAGCTCCAATCATAGGGCAAAAAGGGACACCGTGTTTTTTTTTTACCCATTTCAAGCCGCAACAGGATCAGCGCGTTCCTGATAGCCCTGCTTGTTCTCCTCAGTTCATTTCCGGCTCAAGGGCAGTCACGTGTTGCTGCTAAAATCGACCCCTCCACCGCTCCCTATGTGGGCAACATCCGCTTCAAGGGAAACCGTGCCATCAGTGAGGACGAACTCCGCCAGGTCATTGCAACTGCCCCTCAAACCTCCTTTCTCGGCCTCGGTCTCTTCTGGTGGTCGCAAAAACCCTTCAATGCGGAGGAGTTCGAAAAAGACCTCTCCCTGATCAGAAAGCTCTACACCTACAAAGGCTTCTTTTTTGCCGACGTCGACGCCAAAGTTCTGCCGAAAAGAAACGGCAAAAAAGTCGATTTGGACATTCTTATCCGCGAAAACGAGCCATCAAGAATCGACACCCTCGGCTATGAAGGGCTGGAACAGATTCCTCCTGATCTGAAAGCGAGCTACCTGGCCAAAAAGGCACTGAAAATCAACGATGTTTTTTCAGTTGAGCGGCTGATTGAAGAGAGAAACCGAACAACATCCTTCTTCAGGGAGAACGGGTATGCGTTTTTTCATGAAGACAGTGTCCGCATCAAGGTCGATACCGTGGGGACGCATGCCGGCGTGCAGTTCAGACTGAGCATGCCGGAGCGCCTTAAATACGGCCCGGTCCGGGCCGTGGTGCACAATGCAAGGAAAAGGGATGATGCAGTGCAAGACAAGCCATTTGCCCAACGGGGCATCACCGGCACCATCGCCGCCAATGAGAAGATCAATCCAACGCTGATTGCCTCGGCCATCAAGTTTCAGGAGGGCACCATGACCCGCCAGAGCCTTGAGCAGAAGACACTCCAGAATCTCGGCGGCACGGGTATCTTTTCCTCTATCTATATCAATCCCGATTCCGTGCGTGCAGGAGAACTCTACACCACCGTCCATCTCGAAACCGCCCCGAAGCACCAGATAGAGCCGAAAGCGCTGGTCGACAACCGGTATGGCGCACTCTTTTTCGGCGGTTCTCTTGCCTATGAGAACAAAAACCTCTTTGGAGGAGCCGAACAGTTCCGGACCTCGACCGAATACGGGACGCAGGCCACGGCAAGCAGCCGGCTGCTCGGAAGCCTCACTCCGGACCAGTACGACAAGGTCGTTCCCTATCAGGTCCGGCTTAAAAACAGCCTGATCCTCCCAGTGCTGACAAAACCAGGCAACTACTTCTCAGCGACCGCGGAGTACTCAAAAACGCTTCAGCCGGTGCTGCTTTCGACCCAGACCGGCCTTGTCAGGGGAAGCTACAGCGCCAAACTCTCATCAGCTTCGCGCCTGAACTTCGACTTTTTCGAATTCGAATGGGTGAAGAACGACTCGTTGAGGGGGTTCAAGCAACTCTTCAGGAAGGATCTGGCGAAAAATATCGGCATCGATCCATCAAAAGATGCGGCAGTCAATGCAGGTCTCGACAGCCTCCTGAACACCCATATCAACCAGACGCTCCGCCTCCGCTACAACTACACGAACCGCCAGAACGTACAGACTGACAAGACGATTCTGAACCTTGACCTGCTGGCCGAAGAGTCGGGCAGCCTGGCCTGGCTGATCGACCGATATCTTGATACCGGAAGCTACCGCGGATTCTCGAACAATGATGCCCAGATCTTCGGCGTGGCATATTCGCAGTATGTAAAGCTGGAGTCTGAGATGGGCTTCACCAGAAATATTTCGCCCCGGAGCCAGTTCGCCGGAAGAGCGATGCTCGGGTGGATGCGACCATACGGCAAAGCTGAAACCACCCCTGAGGAGCGGCGCTTTTACGCCGGAGGGGCAAACAGCATGCGGGGATGGCTCTTCAACACCCTCGGCCCCGGCAACAGCAAGAGTGCCGCGGCGGCGAACTTCGGTGCCGACATCAAGCTTGAGATGGGGCTGGAGTACCGCCGGAAGTTCTTCAAATTCCTGAACCAGCCTTCGGGAATAGCACTCTTCAGCGATATCGGCAATATCTGGGACAGGACCGGTCCCTATGCATTTTCACCGGCTTCACTGGTCAGAGATTTCGCCTGGGATGCCGGTGTCGGGCTGCGCCTTGGCTCACCGATCGGGCCGTTCCGCTTTGATTTTGCCTACAAGCTCCATGACCCGACCTCGGTTGACCCCTGGCGCATCTCTCACTTCAACCTGAGGGATTTCACTTTCAACTTCGGAATTGGAGAAGCTTTCTAAAGTTTTCCCGAAAATCATTTACTTCACCTCAAGACCCTCGCAACCATGGCTTCACCCGCAACGCTCATCGCGCCTTCAATTCTTTCAGCCGACTTCACCCAGCTCCGAAAGTCGGTCGAACTCGCCGAGAACGCGGGGGCCGACTGGATCCACTGCGACATCATGGACGGAAACTTTGTGCCAAACATCACCTTCGGCCCGCTGCTCGTCCAGGCAATCGCTTCGTGCACAAAGGTGACCATCGACACCCACCTGATGATTCTGGATCCCGACCGCTTTATTGAGGATTTCGTCAAAGCGGGCTCGCACCAGATTACGGTCCATCAGGAGACCTGCCCTCACCTGCACCGCACCGTTCAGCTCATCAAAAGCTTCGGAGCAAAGGCCGGCGTCTCCATCAACCCTGCAACTCCGCTTTCGACGCTCGAATCTATCCTTCCGGATCTCGATCTTGTGCTGTTGATGTCGGTCAACCCCGGTTTTGGCGGGCAGAAGTTCATCCCCTCATCAGTCGCCAAGACCCGTCAGCTCCACGAAATGCGCAACAGGCTCAACCCCTCGATGCTCATTGCCATCGACGGCGGAATCACGGAGGATAATGCTCAGGAGGTGGTTTCGGCGGGTGCGGATGCGCTGATTGCAGGGACGGCGTTCTTCAAGTCGGCCAACCCCGCGGCGACCGCGGCGAAAATCAAGAGCGCGACCAGGTAAGAAGAGAGAGTTCGGGGCTGGTATGCAGCCCCTCTCCTACCAGGACTGCATCGAAGGCTGCCTGGCGGACACAATCGATGTCGGCCGCGGTCTTTAGTGCGCTCTCCGATACGGCTATGACCCCTGCGGGGATAAATGGACGAAGACTCAGGGAGGTTTGCAGATTGACTGAAAAATCCTTGAGGTTGCGGTTGTTGACGCCGATGACGGTCGAACCCGTCTCGAGGGCAAGGTCAAGCTCCTTGCGGTCATGCACCTCAACCAGCACATGCAGGCCAAGCCCTGCCGCCACCTGCTGGTAGTCGCGGAGCTGCACGGAGTCAAGCGCTGCCACAATAAGCAGAATGGCATCGGCACCTATCAGGCGTGCCTCGAAAATCTGTGATTCATCGACAATAAACTCCTTGCGAAGCACGGGCAGGGGAAATGAACGGCTGACCGTCTGAAGGTAGTCGTTTGAGCCCTGGAAGAACTGGCGGTCGGTAAGCACGGAGAATGCGGCGGCGCCAAGCTTGAAATAGCGCTCTGCAATGACTTTTGGATCAAAATCGGCGACGATGATGCCGCGTGACGGGGAGGCTTTCTTGACTTCGGCGATGAGCCTCAGCGTTCCATCAGTGCTGCGGAGCGCACCGGCAAAATCGCGAACTGCAGGCAGGGTTTCGAGCCTCTCCATGCAGCGCTGCCCGAAACGCTCGCTCTTCAGCTCTGCAACCTCCCGCCGCTTCTCCTCGAGTATCCTGCTGAGATAGGTCATGGCGCTCAGTCGGCCGCAGCCAGCTCCCTGAGGCCGGTTTCAAACTCGACGATTTCGAGGATATTTTCAAGGAACCAGGGATCGATGCCGGTCGACTGGTAAACCTCGTCGATGGTCGCGCCTGCCTGGAATGCATAGCGGAGATAGAACATCCTGTCGGCCTTGGGGATCTTTATTTTTTCCAGGATATCATCCTTGGCAAACCTTTTCTGCTGCGGCGTCATGTCGAGCACATTGATGATGTCCTTGCCGTCGGAACCGAGGCCCGCACGTCCGATTTCGAGGCCGCGGAGCGACTTCTGCAGCGCCTCGCGGAAATTGCGGCCGAATGCCATCACTTCGCCGACCGACTTCATCTGCACGCCGAGACGCGCGTCGACATTCTTGAACTTCTCGAAATCCCAGCGGGGAACCTTGACAACGCAGTAGTCGATGACCGGCTCAAAGCTCGCGGGCGTGGTTTTGGTGATATCGTTGATGATCTCGTCGAGGCGGTAGCCGACGGCAAGCTTGGCCGCCACCTTGGCAATCGGGAATCCGGTAGCCTTTGAGGCGAGAGCGGAGCTGCGCGAGACGCGGGGATTCATTTCGATGACCACAATGCGGCCGTTCTCCGGGTGGATGGCGAACTGGATGTTGCTGCCTCCGGTCTCGACGCCGATTTCGCGGATGATTCTGATCGAAGCATCCCTCAGCTCCTGGTACTGCCGGTCGGTAAGCGTTTGTGCCGGGGCAACGGTGATGCTGTCGCCGGTATGCACGCCCATCGGATCGACGTTCTCGATTGAACAGACGATGATGACGTTATCGGCAAGGTCGCGAATGACCTCAAGCTCATACTCCTTCCAGCCGAAAAGACACTCCTCGACAAGCACCTCGCTGATCGGACTCTCGGCAAGGCCCCTGCGAACCGCCTCGTAGTAGTCAGACTTGGTTTCGGCAAAACCGCCACCGGTGCCGCCAAGCGTAAAGGAGGGGCGGATAATGATCGGCAGGCCGATCTCTTCGAGGGCTTCCTTCGCCTCCTTTTCGTTGCGCACAAAAAAACCTTTGGCCATTTCCAGGCCGATCTTCTTCATCGCATCGCTGAAGAACTCGCGGTTCTCGGCCTTGCGGATGGCACGAAGCTTCGCGCCGATAAGCTCGACCCCGTTACGCTCCAGAATGCCCGATTCAGCGAGAGCCACGGCCGTGTTCAGAGCCGTCTGGCCACCCATTGTCGGCAACAAAGCGTCAGGCTTCTCCTTCTCGATGATTTTCTGGACATACTCCGGCGTTATCGGCTCGATATAGGTGGCATCCGCCAGCTCTATATCGGTCATGATTGTGGCCGGATTGCTGTTGACCAGCACAACACGGTATCCGTCCTCCTTGAGGGCGCGACACGCCTGGGTGCCGGAATAATCGAATTCACAGGCCTGACCGATCACAATTGGACCGGCGCCGATCACAAGAATCGACTTGATATCTTCCCGCTTTGGCACGTTTATTTCGGGGTTTATGACTTGATGAGCCTAAAATTGAAGACAATGTACAAAATATTTGGAGAGTTTCTTTTCAGCCCGAAGGGAAAAGCGTGAATGGAGAAGAGCGCCAGTGGACAAAAAAGAGGGTGGGCACCGGTGGACCTGGTGGACGGAGATGAAAAACAAATGCTGACCGCTACTCACCAATCTTCAACTCTTCCCTTGTCCACTTATGTCCACTACCGTCCACCATTTCTTCGTCCACCTAAATCCACTTTCTTCCCTTCCCTTCCCTTTCTTCCTCTCCTCACCCCTCCACCACCTTGATCTGCTCCTGATGAAACCCTCCTGATTCACGCCTTAGCCAGGCGGTTACGGCTTCCGGCCTCCCGTTCGTGAACGAGATGATGATCATCGTGTGGCCTGCCCGGGCAAAATCAACATCGTGGAGCGAGGGAACCGCCGGGGAGTTGATGTGGGAGTGATAGGAGCCGACAATCTCCAGCCCGAGATACCCGGCCTCGCGCTCAACAGCGAGATACTCCTCGTGGGAGATCTCGAAACCCTGCTCCCTGCCAAAATAGAGCACGTTGCGGCATGGCGCTATCTCGTGAACGATGTTTTCGATATTCCCCCGGTGATCGGCATTCTGAACGCCCACCAGGAGCCCGCAGCACTCCTGCGGCAGCTCACGGAACGCCTGCTCCTGTATGATCTCGAACTTTCGCCGCGTCAGCCTCATAAAACACCAATTGATCTTAACAATATTCCCGGGTCATTCCAATCCCAAGTCCCGTAGGGACGGCATGTTGGCAGCCATGGGCGCAAGCCCATGGAAAAGCAAACCCCGTCTTTTTCCCCAAGCCCCAGAGGGGCGGCATGTCGGCAGCCATGGGTGCAAACCCATGGTCGGGATTCGTGGACAACCCTCCCCTCTTAATTCGTGAAAATTCGTGCAATCCGTGGGCCAACCTCCCAATTCAAAATCCGGAATCCAGCTTCCGGCAATAAATCATAGCCCCTTGGCCCCGATATCCTTTCTGTAATAGGCCCCCTCAAAGCTGATTTTCGGTACGGCCTCGTATGCCCGATCGATGCTCTCCCTGAGCGTATCGCCAAGCGCGGTCACCGAAAACACCCTGCCGCCGGCCGTAACAAGCTGCTCTCCCTCGAATGCGGTTCCCGCATGAAAGACCATGCGCTCCTGAAGCCTATAGACCTCATCGTCAATGGTGACGGGCTTGCCTGACGGATAGTTGTCGGGGTAGCCGCCCGATGCGATGACCACCGTTGCCGCTGACTTGGCATGCATCTCAAACTCGATTGTGTCGAGCGTGCCGTCGACGCTCGCCTGAAGAGCCGCGACAAGGTCACTCTTCAGAAGCGGAAGCACCACCTGCGTTTCGGGATCACCAAGACGGGCATTGTATTCGACAACCGAGGGATCGCCCTTGCTGTCGATCATCAAGCCGACATAGAGAAACCCGCTATAGGGGTGCCCTTCAGAGGCCATTCCTTTCAAGGTCGGCACAATCACCCGCTCCTCGACCTTGCGCATGACCTCAGGGGTTACCAGGGGTGCCGGTGCGTAGGCGCCCATCCCGCCGGTGTTCTTGCCGGTATCGCCGTCGCCGATGCGCTTGTGGTCCTGAGCCGAGAGAAAAAGCCTGTAGCGGACGCCGTCAGTCAGGGCAAAGACGCTTGCCTCCTCGCCCTGCAGAAAATCCTCGAAGACAACCTCATCTGCCGCATCGCCGAAAATCCGGTCGTCAAGCATCGCGTGGCTCGCCTCCACCGCCTGCTGGCGATCAAGCGCAATAATCACCCCCTTGCCCGCACAGAGTCCGCTCGCCTTGATTACCTGCGGCCAAGCCTCCGGGGAGAGGGATTCGATATAGCGGTCGGCGGAAGGGGCATCGGTGAAAATATGGTAACCGGCTGTCGGTATGGCGTGCCGCTTCATGAACTCCTTTGCAAACACCTTGCTCGATTCAAGCCGGGCTGCAGCCCGGGTAGGGCCAACAATATTGAGGCCTTCACGGCGGAAGAGATCAACAATGCCCAGCTCAAGCGGCTGCTCGGGACCAACCACAGTCAGCTCAATGGCATTTTCGGCGGCGAAGGCCAGAAGGCCCTCAAGGTCGGTTGCCTTGAGCGGCGCGTTTCGCACCTTTCCACCCATCAAGGCCGTGCCCCCATTGCCGGGGGCGACAAAAACCGCCGCGACCCGATTGCTTTTTGCAGCAGCCCACGCCATGGCATGTTCACGGGCGCCGCTTCCTATAATCAGTACATTCATGGTTCCTTCGGTGGGGAGAGTGGCCGCATTTCACCCTGCGGGTTTATCGGCGTGGATTATTAAATTACTTCCGTTCTGGTTGCACCATATATAGTGCATGAGGAACAAAATAAACAATAAAATTTTCTTGCCGCAACCCTTTATGGCCATCTCCCCGCTGCTTTCACGCAATATCCTCCCGCTTGCCTTGAAGCTGCTTTATGCCAGCCTGCGTGTATCGGTAACGACCCCCCAGAGAAGCGCAGGACTGCCCGAAAAAGGGACCATCTTCGCCTTCTGGCACGGCAGGATGGTTGCCGGCTGGCTGCTTGCAAAAAAGCTCTTTCCCGATAGAAAAATATCGGCCGTCGTCAGCCTCTCCGAGGACGGACGCATCCTCTCCGACGCCCTTGGGCGCCTGGGGTTTTCGCTCATTCGCGGCTCCAGCTCAAAAGGGAGCGTCGGGGTCATCGATGAGATGCGAAAGAGTCTCGAGAGCGGGGAGATTGTTGCGGTAACGCCGGACGGGCCAAAAGGGCCGATTGGCAGCTTCAAATTCGGCCTGCTACGGCTAGCCTCCTCTAACCGGACTCCGTTGGTTTTTGCCGATATCAGCTACGCGAGCTCCTGGAAGCTCAGAAGCTGGGACCGGTTCGAAATCCCGAAGCCATTCAGCAAGGCGACCATCACGCTCCACCAGATCGAGCTGCCCGCATTCGGCACCGAAGAGGAACTTCACCGCTATACACGCCAACTTTCAGACCGCTTCAGCCATGAGTAATGCGGCATCTGTCTTTCTTTGCCCCTTTGGCCTCATCTACCGCGGAGTAGTGCAGCTGCGCAATGCGCTCTTCGAGCGTCACCTCTTCCGGGCGTGGCAATCCCCCGTCCCGGTCGTCTCCATCGGCAACCTCACGGCCGGAGGAACAGGGAAAACACCGCTCGTCGACCTGATTGTCAAATACTGTCTCTCCATCGGCTGCAAGCCGGCCATCGTCTCACGAGGATACCTGCGCCAGTCGAAAGGGGTACAGCTGGTTTCGGATGGCCAGAGGGTTCTGCTCGGAAGCCGCGCCGCAGGAGACGAAACCGCCATGCTCGCATGGAACAATCCCGACGCCATTGTCGTGGTTGCCGAAAAGCGCCGTGAAGGGGTTGAGTTCATCATCCGGAAGTTCAAAGGAAGAGTGCCCGGCGTCATCATTCTTGACGACGCCTTCCAGCACCGCCAGATCGCACGCAATCTCGACATTGCCATCATCAATGCCCGGGAACCGTTTGCAAAAGCAAAAATGCTTCCCGAAGGAAGGCTGAGGGAGCCGCTGAAAAATCTCGCACGGGCCGACCTGATCCTGCTCGGCAAAGTCACCGATGAGGAAAGAGCCCTCGACATGCAAAAGGAGCTGGAAAAAACCGGACGGCCCGTACTGAAGGCCCGCCTCAAAACCGGCGAGCTGGTCTGCTTCTCCGGAGCGTTCAAAACGCCCGACGATGCACCGCCGCCTGAAAGCCTCAGCGTTCTTGCCTTTGCCGGTATCGCCTCACCCCAAAGCTTTCTCGAAAGCCTCAAAAGCAAGGGCGTCAACATAGCGGCAACCCGCAGTTTCCGCGACCACGAACCCTACACCGCAAGCAAGCTCAAAGCCGTGCGCCAGGAAGCCGAAAAGAAAGGGCTGAGCCTCGTCACCACCGAAAAAGACTACTTCCGCCTCCTCGGCACCCCCGAGCTCCTCACCATCATCACCCCCCTCCCCTGCTACTACCTCAAAATAGAAACGGAGATCTACGAAGGCCTCGATACTCTTCACACAATGCTGAGGGAAGCCGTAGGTTGATCTTCAGCTCCCGCAACTTGAGGAGCTTTGGAATTGGGGGGGCGTCGCCGCATCCCCCGGGGATTGCCATCCCCGGCTGCCATCATCTCATGCCTACGGCATTCTCCCCAGTCCCGCAGGGACGGCATGTTGGTAGCCATGGGCGCAAGCCCATGGAAATAAGCGAACCACCCATCAAATTCTTCAGCTCCAGGGGAGCGAAATATCGAATCTGCGATTTATGCCGCTCCCGACGATTCGGGGGCTTGGAACGGGGGGGGGGCGCCGCATCCCCCGGGGATTGCCATCCCCGGCTGCCATCATCTCATGCCTACGGC
>JBAXBE010000002.1:0-154774 GCA_037142155.1 Chlorobiaceae bacterium | reverse complement strand
GCGGTCAGGCACCCGCAGCTTACCTTACGGATTGCTGTACGTGAAGCCAGTATAGATTACGATAGACCCGCCGGCAGGCTGGCATAAATGGCCTGACGGGCGGATTCCTTCCGGTACTCCGGGTATGATTGACAGAAAGGGGGTTCAAAAGCGTGTGTTGCGCAACGGAGCCGAAGGGCTATGGGAATGAAGTGAAGTAGTTGTGAGGCACGGGATATACGAGTAACACTGGGCAAAAGACTATGTTTCTCACGCCCTCGGCATTACCTCTCGAATTCCTTGCAAGAGCTTTTTCAGGAGTTGCAGAGATTTATCAAACTTGATACTCTGAAACGAAAAACCCTTGACCATATGCGAGAGCATCCTGAAACCCTGGTCTTCGTCGGTTTCACGGGCCAGAATCTTCTCTACCGTGCTTACCGTCTCCGTGTTGCCCAACTGGGCTATTTCCCGTCCAAGCAGTCGAACGGAAGCAAACTGGGGATCAAATTCTTCCTCGGTGAGCAAGGGTACGTGGGACTCGAAAAGTTTATGCAGGATATCAGTCGATTCGAATTTTTCAAGGATGAAGAGAAGATCATGAGCATCACGCTCGCGTTTCGGGTAAGCGTCGTCCCAGGAGATGATCTTCAGGAGTGCCAGTGCAGGTATCGAAGGAACCAGAATCTCCAAAGGCGGTTCGTTGCTTAAACGCACGTTCAATGCTGATTGATACGCTTCTTCAAACCCGAGGATACTCATGATCATGTCATGGTTTGGAGGCCAACTGATACGCTTATTTTCGTCGCTAATCCCTCCATAGGGCACGATATCTATAAGGGTTGGAAATGAACCGGCACTGAAGCGGTGCGGTAAATTTGTCTTGGAGAAATGCCCGCGCTCGATCAGGGTGTCAGTCAGGTGTTTGAATTCTTTCCAACTTGCCACCTCAATGCCAATGTCGATGTCTTCCGTCATTCGAGGAGCGGAAATCCGATGAATATGTTCAAAGATCACGTCACGAGCGAAAGCCCCCACCACGAAGAAATTTATGTTGAGTTCTTTGGCAACGTCATTGATCTCCCTGAGGACAGATACTCTTTCAGTGTCAATCCTGCCTGAAATATTGATCGATATGTTGTTCATAAATTATTCTTGCGGTTTCCGTTGTGCGTTGGTCGCCTATTGCGGCAAGATCAGCGTAGATCATGATCGGATCTACAGTATCGCCTTCACCGAAGCCATTGTTCAGCGGCCAGAACCGTTCGAGAATTTCTATATCGCCCTGCGGGTCCTTTCTCAGCCTATTGGCGATCACCAGCTCTCCGAGACGATGCTTGTCCGCATACAGCGTTACCGTGCCAGGTTTCAGGTATCCGGTCAGTTTTGCTGCGGCAATCTCTCCGCCCCACTGCGCGAGGGTGGGATCCAGTGTAATATTCTTCCACCACTCCCCATCACCCCGAAAGCGTCCCATCAACAGTTTAGGCTTGAGGTAGTCTGTATACGCCGCAGTCCAGCGCTCAAAAAGCTTTTTTTTGTCCAGAAGCTTTTTCCCTTTTTTGCCCATATCGAGGATGAAGCCTTTCTGGATCAGCTCAGTCATGGTGCCTTTTACCGTCCCCAAGGCGATATCTGCCATTTCGGCAAGATCTCGATACGGTCTTTTGACGAGTTCCGGTTGGCACAAAAAGAGATAGATGATCTTAAGACCGACCCCTTTGAAGAGACGAGCTGTGGGAAGTGCGTTTTCTTCCTTTTCCAGTTGATTGCCTTTAACGAAAATCAACAGTGGCGGTTGATTGAGGAAGGCGTTTCCCACTGTGTCGATGAACTGGATGCCGGTGTCGCGCAATCTTGCCGCAGCTTCGGGGGGAATGTATCTGGTCACTAAGAGAACGGGATGCGGCATCTTATCCATGTTGAAGAGAACCTGCAGCTCTCCTGGTTTGGTGAGATGTTTTTTGACCTCAATGCACCAAACGAATTCCTTCCCGAAAACTTTCACCCTGACAGTGCAGCCGTCTGCATGGTCATGAAGGACGTGAATCGGTTCTATCGCGTATTCCAGTGGAGCGATTTTATTTAGGGCTTCCATAGCCTGCCGAAGGATAGCTGCTTCGTCTCCGGCTAATTTATGTTCAATGTATTTCCTGTTCATTTATATTGAACATAACAAATAATTGAACGCAAGTCAATTTTATGAATGAAAAATAAGGTGATGCCGGATTATCCTTTTACCGTGATAATGTCATTCCAGAGAGTGGAGTAACGGGGTGAGAGCTTTTCCTGATGGGGTTTCCATGCTCCGGTATTTTCAGCGGCAAGCCGGATGGTTCCCCGGCCATAGTGCCGGTTGATCTCGTCCATCGTTTCCATGAGTTTCCTTTGCCGTCCATCCATTTTGAAATCTTCGTCGGGAAAAAGGGGAAGGGGAGTTGCAGAGGATTTCTCCGGTTCAAGTCCGCTTACCAGCACCCCTGCTTTTTTAAAGGCATGACCTGACCGGAATATCATATTCAGAATACATTCAGCAGCCCGGACAAGAGCAATGGAATCCTGCGTCGGCTGATGCAGGGATATGGTGCGGGTGCCCCAGTACCGTTGTGCCTGAGGTTCGAACGGACTGGTACAGACAAAGACCGTGAGCATTGAGGCAAGCAGTTTTTCCCTGCGAAGTTTCATGGCACAGATTCCCGTAAACGTTGCTACGGCTTCCCGAAGCTCATCTTTCTGCATAACAGTTCTGCCGAACGAACGGGAAGTGCAGATGCTCTGTTTTGCCGGCCTGACCATCTCAAGCGGCAGGCAGGATTGACCCTGGAGTTCAGCCTGAATGCGTGCCCCATTGATGTGCAGGTGTTTCCGGATCCAGTGCGGCGGTGCATCAACAAGCTCTGCAGCCGTCCGGATGTTTCCGGCCTGCAGCAGCAGGCTCCACTGCCGTCCGATTCCCCAGATATCTCCAACCATAGTCTGCTCAAGTGCATCCCGGATTTTTTCTTCGGTCTCAAGGATACAAACACCATGTATAGCGGGGGTTTTCTTGGCCATTCGGTTGGCGACTTTGGCAAGGGTTTTTGTCGGTCCTATCCCGATGCTGACCGGAATTCCCGTATGCTTCCGAACGGTTCTCCGGATATGTGCAGCATAAGAGGGAAGATCGAATCTTCGGAATCCGGCCATATCGAGGAATGCTTCGTCAATAGAATACACCTCGATATCGGGAGCAAGATCAGCAAGGGTGGTCATCACGCGTGAAGACATATCACCGTAAAGCGGATAGTTCGAGGAGAACACCACAACACCGGAGTTTCTGATCAGCTCCCGGCATTTGAATTCCGGTGTGCCCATTTTAATGCCAAGCGCTTTCGATTCTTCAGAACGGGCAATGACGCATCCGTCGTTGTTCGACAGCACGACAACCGGTAGGCCGTTGAGTGCCGGATTGAATACTCTTTCGCAAGAAACATAGAAGTTGTTGCAGTCAACAAGGGCAAACATGGAAATGGTCTCCCGCCGCGGTTATCTCGGATTATGGATAACATAGGCTAAAATTCCCCACACCAAAAAATCTGTTTCCTCGGTAATCCTGATCTGCTTGAATTCATTGTTGGCCGGCATGAGGTATATGCCGTCTTCCTTCAAGGCTGGGTGCTGAGGGAAGAGTAGAAAACGATGTGAGTAGCCCTTTTTTACTAAGGCTCTGCCCATTTTGCGATGTCACGCCAGCTCATTACCGACACCCCGCTCCGCTCATATGAAGAGTTACCTCCATAAATCAGCCAGGGCTGAAGTGCTTCTGAAGCGGCAAATCTTCCGGCTTTTAAGCCTGCACGAATATAGTCATCGGTGATTGTCTGACCGGATTTGATTTCTACGGGTTGAAGTTTGGTGCCCCTGTTAAAAACAAGATCAGCTTCCAGGCCGTTATTGTCACGCCAGAAGTAGAGATCAGGCGGTAGACCAAGGTTATAGCGGGATTTGAGAAACTCACCGATGATGAACGATTCAAAAATTGCCCCCCTCATCGGATGGAGAGCGAGGAGTTCGGATGAACGGATGCCAAGGAGCCAGCAGGCAAGACCCTGATCAATAAAATAGAGTTTCGGGGTTTTTACCAGTCGTTTTCCGAAGTTACGGTAGTATGGCGGGAGAAGATGAACAATGTAGCTTGATTCCAGAACAGAGAGCCAAGAACGAACTGTTGAATGTGAAATACCAGTTTCACCTGCCAGTGCATCAAGGTTGAGCAGTTGCCCGTTTCGCCCAGCACAAAGACGTACAAAGCGCTGAAATACCGATAAATCCTGAACCCTTAACACCTGTCGAATATCACGCTCAATATAGGTGGCTATATAGCTTGCAAACCAGTCGCCTGGTAATATCTCCCTGACATGAAGAGCCGGATAACCCCCTTGCATAATCAGGGTATCAAGCGACAGTGATGATTGCTGTGCGGCTGGAAGCTCTGAAAGGGATAAGGGGAGCAAAGAGGTCATGCCAACACGACCGGCAAGTGACTGAGTGACTCCTGCGAGCAGCCCGAATTGTTGTGAACCGGTTAGAATGAATTTTCCGGGAATCGGATCTTCATCAACCATACCCTGAAGGTATGAAAAAAGATCAGGCCAGCGTTGTGCTTCATCAAAGATGGCGCCACCCTGAAACCTCCCAAGGAACCCTCTTGGGTCTTCCAAGGCAAATGCACGTTCTGACGGGTCTTCAAGAGTCACATAGGGTTTTTCGGCAAAGACGGCTTTTGCCAGCGTTGTTTTTCCTGACTGCCTTGGGCCGGTGATGGCAATAACAGGAAATGTTTTGGCCAACCGCTGAAGGGTTGCTGTTAGTTTACGGTAGAGCATAGCGGATTATACAATTCCACAAACAAATTAGCAAATTGTATAACTGCCTTGGATCGTATTGCCGGGTGCGGTGGAGCGAGTGACGAGGAAAGAAAAAGGATAGGGTTGTCTGCACATTACGCGAATTGTGTGAGTAGTTTTA
The DNA here is from genome assembly GCA_037142155.1 of Chlorobiaceae bacterium. Taxonomy (GTDB): domain Bacteria; phylum Bacteroidota; class Chlorobiia; order Chlorobiales; family Chlorobiaceae; genus Chlorobium. Next base: position 149,788 of record JBAXBE010000002.1, on the reverse strand, counting down.
CTGTGAGATATGCTGTCCATTGTCGTTGTTCGAGTAAACATCTACCGGACGCAGGCTCAACTCTGGCCCGAAAGTGCGCTCGCAAGAAACATAGAAGTTGTTGCAGTCAACAAGGGCAAACATGGTCGCCTCCGCCTATCGAGGCTTATGGATTACATAGGATACTATCCCCCAGACAAGAAAATCATGCTCTTCGGTGATGGGTATCGGCTTGAATTCGTCATTTGCCGGCATGAGAAACAGGCCGTCTTTCCGGAGGGCGATCCTCTTGACGGTAAACCCTCCGTCAAGGTAACAGACAGCAATGTCTCCACCCTTCGGTTCGAGAGCCTTGTCTACTATGAGAAGGTCGCCGTCATGGATACCGGCGTCATGCATGGAAGAACCTTTAACTCGAACATAAAACGTCGCTGCGGGGTGTTTTATCAGTGCTTGGTTGAGGTCGAGCGAAGGGTCCACATAATCTTCGGCAGGGGAGGGGAAGCCGGCAGAAATGCTTGTCCCGGCAATCGGCAGTTCGAGAACTGTTGTCAGGTCCGAAGTATAGAAGTCCAGCACCGGATTGGCATGTATTCTTGTGAGTATCATCGTTCTTCCATGTTTCATTACCGGAATATACATTCTGAAGACGAGAAGGGGAGTTGCTTAAAAAAGCGGGTTCCATTTCATATACGTCATCGCAGTTCTATATTACTGCAATGAGCACGCGTTGAGTTCATGTTTTTCAACTGAAAAGGAAAGGAGAATATGTGCGGACGATTCGGGTTTTACGAACTGAAGTACTTCATAGACCTTCTTCGCCAGCTGGAGCTGCCATTTGAAGAGAATCAGGATTACCCCCAGCCGAATCGTTACAACATCCCTCCGGAAACAGATATTATAACCCTGCAGGCCAACCATGGCCCTTATAAGCTCTCTTCTGCACGATGGGGGTTGATTCCCTATTGGGCCAAAGAACTTCCAAAAATCAGGCCAATAAATGCACGCTCTGAATCATTGGTCTCGAAACCATATTACCGGCATCTCGTAGGTCGGAACCACTGCCTGATTCCAGCGAGCGGCTTTTATGAGTGGGAGCGCATCGAAGGCAAAAAGAAGCAACCATACTTCATACACCGGGCGGATGGCTTGCCCATGGCATTTGCCGGACTGTGGGACACCTGGACGCCCAAGAATAAGGAAGAGCCCGCAATAACGACCTGCACCATCATCACCACGGAAGCAAATGAGCAGATAGCAACACTCCATGACCGGATGCCAGTGGTTCTCGAACCAGAAAACTGGAAAAAGTGGCTGGAAGCTGATCCTGGAAATCTTCAGAAGATTCTGGTTCCTGCTGGTAACGGCATTCTGGATATGTATCCGGTATCAACACTGGTCAACAATGCCCGCTATCAGGGCAGCAGCTGTATTGAGAGGGTTGAGTGAATGAACAGAGAGTCCGGTTTGAATTAACCGGATGGAGCCCAACATAACAGTTGTTCAGTTGACTGCAGAGAGGGGATGAAACAGCTTATCAAACGAAACGTTTTCGAGATGCTGAAGGAGTGCGCGGTTGAACGCTTCCGGAGACTCGAGGTTCGAGATGTGTCCGGCCTCCTGAAGCAGCAGGAGCTTTGCGTGGGGGATGCGGTCGCTGATGGCTGCGGCCGTTTCCGGAGTGGTGAGCCGGTCTTCTGCACCGTTTAGCACAAGAACCGGGCAACGGATGATGCCGAGCAGCGGGGAAGAGTCGGGACGGGTCATGATTGCCCGCATTGCGGCATTGATGACAGCTGGAGGCTGCTTCTCAATCATTTCCGACGCCTCTTGGGCAAGTTCAGGTCTTTCGATGTATGTTTTCGCAGCAAAATAGTTTGGCATCATCCGCCGGGAGGCCTCTGTGGCTCCCAGGGTTTCTACTGCAGCGATGAACTCCTCCCGGTTGGCTTGTGCTGCGGGCTGATCGCCTTCTGCTCTGGTGTCGCAAAGCACCAGCGAAGCGGTTCTCTCAGGGTAGAGCCGCCAGAACTCGAAGGCCTGATATCCACCCATGGAAAGCCCGGCAACCGTAGCTTTTTTGATATCCAGCGAGTCGAGGAGCGCGGCAAGCCCGTGGGCGTAAGCGGTGAAGTCCCATTCACCTCTCTCTTCCGATCCCTCTATTCCGTATGCGTTTGGAGCCACAACCCTGTAGCCGGCAGTTGCGAGCGCTGCTATCTGCGCCTTCCACATTTCGGCAGAGAGCGGAAATGCGTGCAGAAGCAAGACGGCGTGACTGCCCTCCAGGGCAGGGCCCGCTGTGAGGTATGTGAGCATCAATCAGTTTTCCTGGGTTTTCGGGTATCCCTTGATCTCTCTGATGATGCCGTTTGCCTCGTTGAGAATTTTTTTGGCTTCGTCGCGTGCTGTGTCGATGATCTCCTGCGAGCGCTTTTTTGCATCATTGCTGTAGGCGGCCTCATTCTCGCTGTTCTCATAAAACTCCGTCGCCTTGTCGAGCGCGTGCTTCACCTTGCCGGAGATGATCTGCTGGGTCTCTGTGCCCTTGCGTGGCGCAAAGAGCAGCCCCATAACGGTTCCTGCTGCGGCGCCGAGAACGGCACCGAAAAAGAGTCCCTTATAAAACTTGTCCTGCTGTTCCATGGTTTTATCGTGTTTGGTTTTGCCCTCAATATACGATTTTAACGCTTTAACATAGCCATAATCTCCTCGCGGGAGGAGACGATGCACTCAACCAGATCAGGGCGAGATAGCAGCCTGAACTTCTTGGTGTAACGCTCGAAGGAGAGAATAAAATCCGACCTGAAGACCGACTCTCTCAAATCGTCGAAGCGGATATACTCCTCCTTGAGCTGCATCGAGTAGTGGACGTGCTCGGAGCGGGTAGGGTAGACCCTCAGCTCCTTGAGGTCGTCGTAATCGAAGATATCCTTTTTCGACGGCGGATCAATCAGCACCTCATGCCCCTTGAGGCCGAGATGATGGCGCTTGTTGAGAAAGAGGCAGATCTCCTGCTCCTTCGTCCGGCGCACCTCGCTCCGGGCATTGTAGCTGAACCAGCTTTCGTCAGCCTCGAGGGAGTCGCCGACATAGGGCTGCACGGTTATGGCACGCTTGTAGACTCTGCGCATGACGATATCGTCGAGCAGGGTAGTGAGCGGGTGCGCCCGCTCCGGCATGAGCCGTTTCAGTTCGTGGAGCACCCGGTCGTCTGCATTGGCGTAGAAGAGTTCGCGCAGGGTCGCCGCCGGGAGCATCTCTTCGCTGGCAATATCCTGCAGAAGCCGGCGAAGCATTGCCGATAGCGCCCGACTGGTATGGTGCCAGTAGACATTGCGCATCATCATGTATTTGGCAAAGAGCAGGCTTTCAAGCGGGGCGATCCCTTTCTCGGTTATGGCGAAACGCTCGCGCTGGGGGTCGGGCACGAACGACTCGATAAGGCGTTCGATGTCGATGCTGCCGTAGGGGATGTTGCAGTGGTGCGCATCGCGCATCAGGTAGTCCATCTTGTCGGGGTCGAGTGTGCCGCTGATCAGCTTTCCGAAGCGGGTCGCCGACCCACCCTTGATGAGAGCGATGACCTCGTCCGCCGAGACATTCCACTCGTTATGGAGGATCTCCGCAATTGTTGGCACCCCCGGGTGCTTCTCGTGAATAAAGAGGCCGCAGAGCTCTTCGTGATGCAGGAAGAGCGGCTCACCCTCGCAGAGGGGAATCTGCTCCTCGATGATGTGGGCGTGCGGAAAGTGGCCGATATCATGCAGAAGGCTTGCCGCGAGCAGCACCCTGCAGTTGTGGTCGCTGAAGCGGAAATTGCCATCCTGGAGGCTGAGAGCAAGCGGACTCGTCAGCATCCGCTGCAGGATAAGCTTCATCAGATGATAGACCCCGATGGAGTGCTCGAAGCGCGTATGTGTTGCGCCGGGATAGACCTGCTGCGAGAATGAGAGCTGGCGGACCCCCTTGAGGCGAAGGAAGGAGGGGTGCGACAGAATCTTTTTCAGCGGTCCGCTGAGCGGGATATGGCCCCAGATCGGTATGCGGATAAATCCGCCCCCGGATTGAAAAAGAAGGTGTTCAGCTATCATGATAGAGGTGAGGTTGGAAAGATGCAGCTTCTCATTTCAAGATAAGGAAAACCTGCATCAGCCTTTGTTCGATTAATTATGAATATTGGATTCTGGATTGGGAGCGGCTGGTTCAGACGAGTCGGGATTGCACGAAGAAGAAATAAGCCTTGCCCGCGAATTTTCGCGTAGGTGAAAAGCGATATTGGGTTGTGAAATGGGTTAATAACGGTCGAGGGTGAATTTTTCGCCCAGGTACATTTTTCTTACCTCGGGGTTGTCGGCAATCTCCTCCGAGGTGCCGTGCATGAAGATGCTTCCCTCGAAGAGCAGGTAGGCGTGGCTGGTTATCGAGAGGGTCTCATGGACGTTATGGTCGGTAATGAGTACGCCGATGTCGCGCTTGACCAGCCCCTCGACAATCTGCTGGATATCCTCGACGGCAATCGGATCGACTCCGGCAAACGGCTCGTCGAGCAGGATGAACTTCGGGTTGAGCGCCAGAGCCCTGGCAATCTCCGTGCGGCGCCGTTCCCCGCCCGAAAGCGCGTATCCCATGCTTTTGCGGATGGCGGCGATGTTGAGCTCCTCGAGCATCATCTCGGTTTTTTCCTGACGCTCAGGCTTCGAGAGCGCAGTGAACTCAAGCACGCTCAGGATGTTCTCCTCGACCGTCATGTTGCGGAAGACGGAGGCCTCCTGGGGCAGGTAGCCTATGCCGAGCCGGGCCCGCTTGTACATTGGCAGGCGGGTGATGTTTTCAGCGTTAAGGAACACGTCGCCCCCGTCAGGCCGGACAAGACCGACAATCATGTAGAAGGTCGTGGTTTTGCCTGCGCCGTTTGGCCCCAGAAGCCCCACAATCTCGCCCTGCTTCACCTCGATTGATGAGCTTTTGACGACCTCGCGCTTGTTGTAGATTTTCTTGAGCTTGCTGCAGCTCAGTGTTGCTTTCATACCGGTGCCGAAAAAATGATGTGCCCCCGATTCGGGAGCCGGACGCAATGCTTTCTGGTAATGTACGATTTACGGGAAATATCGGACGGCAATAGTGGCAGGAAAAAAGGTGAAGGGGCGAAAATGGAGGCCGGTTGTTTGCGGGGAGGGAAACAAAAAACGGAGCCGAGGCTCCGTTTTTATTCTGATTTCTGTCTGGTGACCTCACTCAAAGGTGAAGGGTCAAAAGGTTCATGCTCAATCCTTGAAGCGCTGAGCAATCTCCTTGGTTGGCTTTGCGTAGCCGGAAGCTTTCGGAGAAGAGCCTCTGAAGACCGTAGAGGAGGTTCCGCCGTAGATAAATGGATAGGCCTTCTGGAGCAACCTTTTGGTTGTTTTGCCGATATTCTCCAGAGAATCACCCACTACCCACCAGTGACCGTCAATGAAGACTTCGCAGAATCTGCCGTAGGCTACGCCCCAATTCTCGAATACACCGTTAAGTTTACCCATGATCAGTTACTTTGAAATGTGGTTGATGCCTTATTGAGAGTAAGATAGAGAATATGAATCTCAAAAGAAAATAATTTCTTTCCGCATTGGCTTTTATCAACCGGAATCTTTTCTGCCTGTTCTTGCTCTCGCCCGGCTCTACGGGAGGGATGCCGGTATGAAACCTTCGGCAGGCTCCGCCGCAATAACTATATTGCCTTGAAGTGATTACCTCTTCTATAAACCATATTGACCTTTATTATCTCATGGGAAAAGTGATGCCTTACATGGGGGTGTGGCCGCAGCTTCATGAAACGGTTTTTTTGACCGACGGAGCATTTGTCATCGGGGACGTGCATATCGGCGCGCATTCAAGCGTGTGGTTCAATGCCGTGGTGCGGGGTGACGTCTGCCCTATACGCATCGGAGAGAAGTGCAGCGTTCAGGATAACGTCACCCTGCATGTGACGCACGATACCGGCCCGCTCAACATCGGAAACTCGGTTACCATCGGCCATGGCGCCGTGCTTCACGCCTGCACGGTTGAGGATAATGTCCTTATCGGCATGGGCGCGGTGCTGCTCGACGACTGTGTGGTGGAGCCCTGGTCGATTGTCGCAGCGGGCGCGCTGGTCAGGCAGGGATTCAGGGTTCCGTCGGGCATGCTGGTGGCCGGTGTGCCTGCAAAAGTCATGAGGCCGATAACCGGGGAGGAGCGCAGAAATATCGCAGAGTCGCCTGAAAACTACGTCCGCTACTCCGAGAACTACCGGAAGGCTGAAAAAGGGGATTGAGTGCGGTCTTCTTGCCTGATTTCGCTAAATTGCCCCAGATGTTTTTCAGTGGGCCTTAAGGCTCCTGTATTTTATTAAAAGTGCATACCCGGGAATACCTTGTCTTACATGATGCAAAACGATGTTGTCGTCGTCGGCGGCGGAATAAGCGGCCTCAGCCTTGCTTATTACTGCGTCAATGCTGGAATGAAAACCACGCTTATCGAGAAAGCTGATGCTGTCGGTGGTTCCTTCGCCTCTCCACAGTTCAGCGGAGACGGCCGGAAATTCTGGCTGGAGATGGGAGCGCACACCTGTTACAGCTCCTATCAGAACCTGCTTGACATCCTTGAAGAGTGCGGCGTGATGAACACCATCATCCCGCGGGAGAAAGTGCCTTTTTCGCTTTTTGTCGACGGCAAGATGAAGTCCATCCTCTCCGGACTCAATATTATGGAGCTGCTTGTTGCCGCGCCAAACTACTTCAAGCTGAAGAAAACCGGCCTGAGCGTCAAGTCTTACTACTCGAAAATAGTTGGAGAGACCAACTATCGCGATGTGCTCAGCCATTTTCTTAATGCCGTGCCGTCACAGCCTACTGACGATTTTCCGGCTGACATGATTTTCAAAACACGACAGAAACGGAAGGATATGCTGAAAAGCTATACCTTCAAGGGCGGACTCCAGAGCATTGCCAAGGTGATTTCAGCAAAGAGCGGCCTGAACATTTTCACAGGCAGCGGAGTCGATTCGGTGCAGTTTGAAAACGGCACCTATATCATCGGAAGGCAAGACGGTTCGAAATATGCCACCAAGACCCTCGTTTTGGCAACCCCGTCGGCGGTCTCTGCGCGGCTGCTCTCGGATGTCAATCCCGCTATTGCAAACCATCTCGGTCAGCTCAGGGCGGTCGAGGTCGATTCGGTTGGTGTCGTTGTCCGCAATGAGAACATCGCGCTGAAGCCAGTCGCCGCGCTTATCTCCCCGAACGATATTTTTTATTCAGTCGTTTCCCGCGATACGGTGCCAGACGAAAACTATCGGGGCTTTACCTTCCATTTCCGTCCAGGCATTGACGACAAGACCAAAAGAGCCCGAATCACAGATGTGCTTGGCGTCAGCATGTCGAAGCTTGAGGAGAGCTTTGCCAAGACTAATATCGTTCCGTCACTTCGGTCTGGCCATCACCAGTGGCTTGAAACAATCGACGGCATGCTGAAGGGAAACAAGAACCTTCTGCTCTCGGGCAACTATTTCGGTGGCATGGCCATCGAGGATTGCGTGAGCCGTTCAAAGAGTGAATTTGAACGCCTGACAAAATAGGATTCAACTCAGCACCCGGGTGCGTCCGCCCCCTGGTTCTCTCATCTCTGATTCATGAGCACAGACACACTCCTCACACTCTGGCGTTCTATTCAGGAGGGCTACCTGGTGCCCCTTCTGGTGGTTATCGCCGCAGGCATCTTTTATCTGGTGGCGAACTCGCTTTTCAGCACGCTCATCGCCAGAATCCGTTCGTCAATAAGGGAGACGGGCATTCCCTATGAGCTTGTCATCGGGCCGCTGCGGCTTCTGGTGCTGCTCATCGGTCTTGCGGTCCTGCTTCACTCACTTTCGATCGGTGCCGATATCAGGGAGATTCTCCGCCACACATTGCTCATTGCAGCGGTCTTCGCCATTTCGTGGCTGATGATACGCTTGTTTGTCGTCTTTGAGCAGTTCATTCTGCAGCACTACGCGTCGCAACGCAAGGAGAGCGAATCTGCCAGAAAGATCGCCACCCATGTCAGTCTTGCCCGCAAGATTTTGAATGTGCTGGTGGTGCTTCTGTCGGTTGCCGGTGTGCTGATGACCTTCGACACGGTTCGCCAGGTCGGGCTGAGCATTCTGGCTTCGGCCGGAATCGCCGGCGTCATGCTCGGCTTTGCGGCACAGAAAAGTCTCGCAACGCTGGTTGCCGGCATCCAGATCGCCATCACTCAGCCCATCAGCATCGATGATGTGGTCGTTGTCGAAAACGAGGGTGGACGGATTGAGGAGATAAGCCTCACCTATGTGGTCGTTCAGCTCTGGGACCAGCGCCGCCTGATTGTGCCGATCACCTGGTTTATCGACAAGCCATTCCAGAACTGGACGAGAACCTCGGCGGAGCTGCTCGGTACCGTCTCCATTTTCACCCATTACTCCATCCCTCCCGAAGCCCTTCGCGGCGAACTGATGCGGATTCTGGCCTCGACCCCTCTCTGGGACAAGCGGGTCGGAAAGCTGCAGGTCGTCAACACGACCGAAACTGCCATAGAGATGCGGGCACTTGTCAGTGCATCGAACTCATCAAACCTTGGCGATCTGCGCTTTTATGTGCGCGAGAAGCTGATCGGCTTTCTCAGGGAAAACTATCCTGAACTGGCGCCAAAAGTGACGCTGGAGGCCGCGGCGGTTGCGGCAAAACAGATTTTGCCGGCTGATGAATCATAAAAAAAATGCAACTGTTGCTTTTTTTTAATAGCTTCGCAAACCCTCGTTGCCGGGACCGCCGTTTTCATTAAAGGCTCCAGCAGGGGGATAGTGAAAGCAAATTTATTGATCAGTCAAACCGGAGGAACAGCATGGCTCAAGCCAAAACAGGGGATATTGTAAAGGTTCATTATACTGGCACGCTCGACGACGGCACAATGTTTGACACCTCCGCCGATCGTGAGCCGCTTGAGTTTACCATTGGAGGGGGACAGGTTATCCCGGGGTTTGACGCCGCCATGCTCGGCATGGCTCCCGGAGAGATCAAGGTTGCCGTCATTCCTGCCGAAGAGGCCTATGGCGCGCACAGCAAGGAGCTGGTGACCGAGGTCGGCCGCGAGCGGTTTCCTCTGGACATGGAGCTCGAGATCGGCCAGCAGCTTCAGGTAGGCCTTGCCGACGGCCAGCAGGCAATCGTGATGATTGTCGACATCACCGACGCTGCCGTGACCCTCGACGCCAACCACCCGCTTGCCGGACAGAATCTCACCTTCGAACTCGAGCTTATGGAAATCGTCTGATTTCCCCTCAACACCGATAATACAAGGGCGCCTTCACGGCGCCTTTGTTAAATCTTCGACGTCTTTGGGGACGTTGATCGGTAAGCGAAAAAGATCTCTCCTTTCAGTCGAGATGACAGATGTGCTGGTGCTTCAGTGTACCGAGCATGAGATGCAGGGGTCGTAGGAGCGTACAACCATCTCGCAGAGCATTTGAATCTCGCTGTCGGTTTTGCCTTCCGCCACTGCTCGCCCGGCGATGGCCTGCAGGTCGAGGTGGATGTTGGCGTTGTTCTGTGTAGTGGGAATGATGCAGTCCGCCTTCACTACCTTGCCGTTGTCATCCGTTTCCATGTGGTGGTAAAGAATCCCCCTCGGCGCCTCGACGGCTCCGGTTGCTGCCCCTGCCTTCGGCTTGAACGGTGTCCGGATATCAGCACTCCGCATCTCCAAGAGCGCCTGCACCAACTCCTCTGCATCCTGGAGGATATGGACGCACTCGACCAGTTGGGCTAAGGTGTTCATGAAGGGGTTGTGGCATACCGGTTTCAGGCCGAACCTCTCGGCAACATTTTGTGCAAGGGGATGCAGGAGAGCGAAGTTGTTGTTGAAGCGCGCAAGTGCTCCGGCAGCGGAGGAGGCTCGGGAGAGGCGTGTGAATTTCGAGGTTGAGCCCTCCAGAGCATACTCGTTGGTCATCTGCAGGTAGTCGTTCTCCTCCCTCCTGACGCCATCGCTTGAGACGAGTTTGCCGCCAATTGAGGGATAACTGCTGCCGTTCGAGAGGGAAATGAACTCTGTCTCCCGCGCGAAATCAGGAATATGGAGCGTGCTGAAAAAATCAGCGGCAATATCGAGTGCGGCCTTTCTTTCACGAATCATGGCGAGCAGCCTCTCGAGGTGACCTCTCTCGGGCGCTTTGCTGAGTCCGCCGAGCACGAGGCTTACCGGATGGGTGCAGCGCCCGGTCGTCACTTCGCTGATTTTGTTGCCGAGCTCCTTGAGCTGCAGTCCGGCGCGGACAAGACCGGGATGCGATTGCATGAGGGGCAGAACACTCCCGGTGCCGGCAAAGTCGGGCGCTGCGAGGAAAAAGAGGTGAAGCGCGTGGCTCTGGAGGGTTTCGCCGTGCATGGCGAGCAACCGTGTTGTTATTGCGGCGGCAGGCGGCTCAATCTCCATTGCCCGTTCGAGGGCGCGGATGCTTGCAAGGGCGTGGCTGATGGAGCAGATGCCGCAGATTCTCGACGTCAGAAATGGCACCCGTTCGGCACTCATCCCTTTGACCATCACTTCGAAGAACCGGGGGGTCTCGACAACCGACCATCGCGCTTCAATCAGCTTGCCATCCTTGACGCGTATGGTGATGTCGGCATGTCCTTCAACCCGCGTGAGGTGGTGGATGTCGATCTCAAGGTCACGTTTCATTGGCGGCAAAAGCTTCAAAGGCGTTGTAAAAGCCGAGTTTTTCCTTCAGGTCACTCTGGCTGAGCCCGCGCTCTTTGACCAGTTCGAGAAATGCCGGCATGTTGATATCCTCTGCCGGACCGCGGCATCCGAGGCAGGCGGTTTTTCCGGTCGTGCAGACCGCATCGCACCCCGCACGGGTGATTGGGCCGAGGCAGATTTCACCAAGATCGAAAAGGCAGGTGTTGAGCCTGGCCTTGCACTCCATGCAGACCGGATATTTCGGCAGCGCAATGAGCGAACCGGTCACAAGGCTGACGGCGATGCGCTCCACCTCCTCTTTTGTGACCGGGCATCCTGGGATGGAGAGATCGACCTTCACGATATCGCTGATCTTTCTGACAGGGAGGCTCTCCACCTGCATGCCGGGGTAGACCTCGGCTGCCGCCTCTCCGTCAGCCAATCGGTTCTTCAGGCTGTTCACGCCGCCGAAGCAGGCGCAGGTGCCGAATGCCACAAGAATCTTCGCCTGCCGGCGTATGGCTTCGAGGCGCGCTATCTCGTCCTGGCGGCTGATGCTCCCCTCAACAAATGCTATGTCATAATCGTCATGCCGCTCGCTGGAGATCTCCCTGAAATTGCGGATATCGAGCAGTCCCAGAAAGTCAGGCAGCGCCGATTCGCGGTTGGCAAGCTGAAGCTGGCATCCCTCGCAGCAGGTGAAGTCGAACGAGGCGAACTTCAGTTTTTCAAAGGTGAAGCCTCTCGCTTTCATCGGTTTTTCATCGTTAAATGGCCTCCTTGAGATTCATCACCGACCAGTAGTCGAAGACCGGCCCGTCGACGCAGGTGAAGGTTGAGCCGACCATGCAGCGGCAGCATTTGCCCATTCCGCAGTGCATCCGCCGCTCGAGGGAGACGAACATCCTGTTCATCGGCATGCCGAGCCGGTCGAGCCGGCCGCAGACCACCTTGAACATGACCGGCGGCCCGCAGACGATGGCCCAGGTCTTTTTCATGTCGATGGAGATCTCCTCGAAGAGGTCGGTGATCATGCCGGTTCTGCCGGTCCACCCCTCCTCGGAGTGCTCGACGATGGTATGCAGGCTGATATGGTTGATTATCTTCCACTCGTCGAACTGGTAGGTGAAGAGGAGCTGCGACGGGAGCTTTGCGCCGTAGAGCACGTTGACCTCCTCAAACCTGTCGCGATGCTCGTTGATCCAGAAGAGTGGTGCCCGCAAGGGGGCAATGCCGAGCCCTCCGGCGATGAGAAGCACGCTGCTTCCGGCCATTTCATCCATTGGAAACGATGAGCCGAACGGCCCCCTTATCGATACCTGCGCCCCCTCTTCGACGGTGAAGAGCGCGGTAGTGACATGGCCAGCCTTGCGGATGCAGAGCTCAAGGAACTCATGGTTGCTGCTGGAGCTGGAGATGGAGATCGGCACCTCGCCGTATCCCGGCAGTTCGAGCATCAGGAACTGCCCAGGCTTGAAGCGGAAAAGCGCCCGTTCGGTCGCATTGATGATGCGGAGCTGAAAGAGCTTCTCCTGTTCGGTCAGCCGGACAATATTGGTGATGGAGCACTTGTAGCCCATATCGGTGTTCATCAGCTCCGAACGCCGGTTGAAATCAGGAGCAGACGAGGCGAAATCCTCCCGGTTTATTTCCTGCCGGGGGATGACGAAACGCAGGTCATGCATGAATTTTTCTCCATTCTGAGATCGTTGATGACATCCTTCGGGTTGATGCCGGCAAGGCAGGCCCTGCCGCACCGGTTGCAGCCAACGCAGATCTGCTGGTTGGCGTTTTCAGCAAAGCCCCGGTGCTGGTGGTAGTAGCGGTACTTGAGCCGGTCGCCGTTTTTCGGCCGGAAGTTGTGCCCTCCGGCGACCACGGCAAAGTCGACAAGGTTGCATGAGTAGAGATGTTTCTGGCGCGAAGCCCCTTTCAGGTTTGTCTCCATCGACTCCTCCACCGAGTAGCAGTAGCAGCTCGGGCAGACCATGGCGCAGGTGCCGCAGTTCAGGCATTTCGCCCCCCACTTTTCCCAGACCGGTGAGTCGAACTCGATGTCGAGAATTGCCGGAAGCCCGGTGACATCAATCTCCGTCTTGAAGCCGCTCGTGATCTCTTTGCGCCGCTCGACGAGCAGGCAGTTATCCTCGTAGAGCGGGTCGCGCGTTTCGAACTCCTTCAGGAAGTTGAACGCCTTCGAAGAGTTGATTGCCAGATAGTAGGCATCTCCGATATCGTAACAGAAGAGGTTGAATCCGGTCGGGACGGTGTGGTGGTTCATCGACTTGCAGAAGCAGTCCGCCATTGGCAGATGGTCCATGCCAATCAGAAAGGTGTTCTTTCGCCTCGCCAGGTAGTAGGGAGAGGGGAAGTGGCCGTTGAGCAGCACGTCGTCGAGGATGTTCAGCGCGCTGATATCGCATGCTCTCAGCCCGATCAAAACGGCCGGATCCGAGTTGTAGCTGGTTTTCTGTTCCCATTCCCCGTCATGGATCTCGAAACGGGAGAGCTCCTCGCGGAAGGGGAGGAAGAAGTGCTTGGCGGAAGATTTCGTTGCGCTGTAGTCAAAGGCAATCTCCTCCACGGAGCTTACCGGCTGGAACTGGTAGACCGGCTCCCCATGGGTGTCGGTGTCAACACGCTTCGGCCCGAATGAGGTGTTATTCCGGACGAGGGCATCGATGAATTTCCGGAACTCACCCTTCGAAATGACTTTGTAGATCATATCCTTTTAGCCGGTTGCAGACCTTCCTGAAGCGTCAGACTGAGCGCCTCACACTTCAAAGGTACACAAAACCTTTCAGCAAGTGAAAAATGTCGAAGGGGAACGGTTTGATGCGTCTAAGGACGTTTTTCGAGCAGGTAGACCTTGTCGCGCTTCTGCACCTTCGGGCACTTGAAGGTGACACCGTCACCTTTTGCTGCTTCGGTTGACGGGAGGTCGTTGGTGTAGAAGCCGTCGAGCGTGAGGGTCACCATGCCGGTTTTCGGTCCCTGGATGGAGAGCTTCTCCCCGCTCTTGAGCCCTCTGGCGGAGATGACGACGTCGGCAATCCCGGCCTTCGGGTAGTATTTGCGGACCTCGCCGATGTAGCTCTTCTTCTCACCCGCCAGCGAACCGTACTCCTTGACCCAGGCGTCAATCGGCCTGCCGAAATAGAACCCTTCGGAGAATCCGCGGTGGTAGACCAGCGAGAGCTCCTCAAGGAGACGCCTCGTCAGCGCGCTGTACTCATCCCGGAAATCGGCGTCGCTGCGCCGGTTCGTGCAGAAGTCCAGGGCGCTGCGGTATGCGGAGGTCGTGGTGTGGACATACTCGGGGCTCCGGCTCCGGCCTTCGATCTTGAAGGCGCTGATGCCCGCATCGATCAATACGTCGAGAAACTCGATGGTGCAGAGGTCCTTGGGGCTCATCACATACTCCGAACCGAGCTCAAGTTCCTCATTCTCCTCCGGATCGGTGATGATGTAGTTGCGGCGGCAGGGCTGCACGCACTGGCCCCGGTTGGCCGAGCGGCCGAAGAGGTCCTGCGACATGAAGCACCGCCCCGAAACCGCCACGCACATCGCCCCGTGCACGAAGCACTCTATCTTTACATCCAGCCCTTCATCCCTGATTTTTTTGATGATCCGCCGCACCTGCTCCAGAGTGAGCTCCCTTGCAAGCACAATCATTCTTGCGCCGAGCGAGGCATAGAACTTCACCGCCTCGAAGTTGCTCACCGACGCCTGTGTGGAGATATGGAACGCCATCCCTGCCTCCCGGCAGGCTTCAAGCACCGCCATGTCCGAGCAGATTACGGCGTCGATTCCCGCAGCTTTAGCCGCAGCAACGGAGTTCCTCATCTTCTTCAGCTCACCGTCATAGACAATGGTGTTGAGCGCCAGATAGCCCTTCGCATTGAACTCACGGCAGAGCTGCATGACAAGAGGGAAGTCCGAAGAGGTGAAGTTGCTGCTTCCGGCACGCATATTGTACCCCTCCGCCCCAAAATAGACGGCATCAGCCCCCGCCTTCAGAGCGGTCAGAAGCGCCGTCATGTCGCCGGCAGGGGCAATGAGTTCAACGGGGGAGGTGTGTGCCACAGGGGTTCTTTTGGTTCAGTTTCAGTATATCCCTAACGATAACAATCTTCCGCAAATTCTGAACGGTTGAGCTTATCGCTTGAGTGTTTTTTATTTCCATAATGAAGTGTGATACTACTCGGATTACCAAAAGGGTGAGTTACCGGCGAGTGAAAGGGCACTTGATCTACTTCAGTAAATCCTCCTGCCATTATTTCCTCAAGAACATGTAAATTCGGTGAAATGCCAAAGGAAGCAGGGATTGGTCTCCTTCCTTTGCATGCAACCGAATTATTCTCCTATGAGTGACAATCTTTTTCTGAAACTCCTGCTCACCATTATGGCCGGGCTTATCGCGGCTGAGCTCGCGGTGGTGCTCGTGGCGGGCTTGCGCCTTGAGTTGATCGTGCTCTGCTTTATCGTAGCGGCGGCTCTCGGGGGGATTCTTTTTATCGTCAGGCAGCTTTTTTTGCCTCGTCCGGAGGTGGAGACGGTGTCGATGCGGCGCGCAAGGGCTATGAAGGATGAGCATATGCGCCGGCGGCTCGGTGCCTACGATGTCGATCGGGAGTTCATGGGTGCAAGCTCGTCAAAGCATGATCGGGGTTGCGACCCGGAACAGCCAGCGTGCGCTTGCAGCGATAAGCCGAGTGCGCTGGAGGGGTTCTCCATGGAGAAGGAGAGTTTTGACCAGTACATCCGCAAAAGCATGAGCAATGTGCCGGTTGATTCTCCGGAGTTCGGCGAGGGGATCCCTCTCAATATTGATTTTGAAGGTGCCCCCAAGGGCCGGGGTTCCATGCCTGCTGATTTTTCGCATGATCCGAGGGGGGTGATTGAAAATATGAAGCGCCTTGGAGCGGACTCATGAAGCCGTATGATCCTGCCCCCTTGAGCAAGGCGAAGCTCAAGCAGTACGCACTGCTCCATCAGAAAAAGCAGCGGGATGCTGAAAAGCTTTTTCTGGCGGAAGGGTTGCGCACCGTCAGGGAGCTCTGCCTGAGCCTTCCTTCGGAGGAGATGCTTGTGGCCCTGCTGATCAGGGAGAAGGGTGTTGAGCTTGAGCCGTTTCTTCGCTCCCGTATGGCGAAGGTTTTTTCGATTACGGAGAAGGAGTGTGCTCATCTTGCCCAGACCTCCACGCCGCAGGGCGTTTTCGGGGTGTTCCGCCAGCAGTCGGGGAAGGTGCCGGCCTCCGCAAAAGCCGGGGGCTCGTTTCTGTTGGCTCTCGATGATGTCCAGGATCCCGGCAATGTCGGCACAATTCTGAGGACCGCCGCCTGGTTCGGGGCAGACAGAGTAATCTGCAGCCATGGAACGGCCGACCGTTACAATCCGAAAGCGGTGCGCTCATGCGCCGGCAGCATCTATGCCCTCCACCATGACGGTGTCGTTTCTCTTAGAGAGGAGCTGTCCAGATTGCAAGAGGAGGGTTACTCCATTGCCTGCGCGTCGCTTGAGGGAAAGGATTTCAGGGAGTTCATCTCTTGGCCTGAAAAACTGGTGCTGGTCATCGGCAATGAAGCCAACGGTGTCAGCAAAGAGATACAAGCACTTGCCGACCGCCTCATCAAAATTCCTCACGTGGGCAAAAAGGCCCGCGTCGAATCACTCAACGCCGCCGTTTCAGCCGCCATTCTGATGGAACGGTTAGCCCTTTCGTGAAGGGAGATTTTGGATTCCGGTTTCTGAATTTTGAATTGAAAAGCAGTTATTCATCCCTCTCCAGCCGGGAAAGATTGCTCTCTTTGTTCGAATTGACGGGTAGATTCTCTCAAATCTAAAATTCAGGATCAGGAATCTCTCCGGCGAGGGAGTAAGTGTAATTTGTCACTAACGTCCCCTCGCCGTTGCGCTTATACCAGAAGGACGGGGTAGTCGATGGTGTTGATGAGCTCGTGTATGCTCTCCCTTGGCATTTTCATCCGGTCGCTCACGACGAGGAGTCCGGAATCGGCCATGCGGACGTACCGGGCAAGCGTTTTTCCATCTTGGAGCGGCAGGTGGTGGTATTCAACGGCATATTCGGGCAGCGCGATCTCTCTTGACAGTTCCCGTTCCATGCCGAGAGACTCCTCATAGCTCTCGCCCAGAACAAGGAGGTGGAGTGTTCCTTGAGGCCGCACGATGGCGAGGGCCGTTTCGAGCGCCATCCGGGAGCCTTTTGAGCCGTCATAAAGCACCAGCACCGGACCCTCTTTCGTCGAGAAACCGGGTCGCATGAAAAGGAGCGGTTTTTTTGCTTCGGCAAGGGCTTTTCTGGCCGTGGATCCCAGCCCCTTTCGGCATGTAGGGGATCTTCCGCTCCGTCCAAGGACGAGCAGGTCGGCTTCCAGTGCCGCGGCTATGACCTCCGCCGGAACAGCACCCCGGGAGACCCTGAAGCTGTGCTCAACCATGAACTCACCGGCAATTTTGCGCAGGGCATCCTCGGCGGCCCTTGCCTGGAGCCTCAGCGAGCGAAGGAGCTGAACCGGCTCCATCTTTTCAGGCTCATGGGCGTAGATGCGGATCTCGTGGCTGAAGGGAAGTTCCGCCATCCGGAGCAGGTTGATATCCTCGACAAAAATCCCCGTGAGATCAGCCTGAAGCAGTCTTGCAAGTTCGGCCGCCGCGGTGAGCGATGCCATGCTGTGCGCTGAACAGTCGAGAGCGACCGCGATATGGCGGATGAGCAGCTGTTTGTGTTGTTCCTGCATTGATAGCCTCCCCTCTGTTTTCATGAAGCTGTTTTACTCCTCTTCGCTCTCCCCGGAGGCGCTGAATTTTCTGAGTTTTTCGGCCATCTCGCCGAGCTTTGCGACAGCCATGCCGTTGACGGTGCCTTGAGGGTAGATCCCTTTTTCATCGGGTTCCCCTGCAGGGATGCCGGTGAGCAGCTCAATGCCTTCATCGACGTGGGAGACCGGCCAGATTGAAAACTCACCCTTTTCCACACTTGCGACCAGGTCGCGGCGAAGCATGAGGTTGTCGATGTTCGATGCTGGAATCAGCACGCCCTGTTTTCCCGTCAGACCCCGGGCCTTGCAGAGATCGTAAAATCCTTCGATTTTTTCATTCACTCCTCCAATTGCCTGCACCTGGCCAAACTGGTTGACCGATCCGGTAACAGCAAGCCACTGCCGTATTGGCACTCCTGAGAGCGCTGAAAGCAGTGCATAGAGCTCTGCGCATGAGGCGCTGTCACCCTCTACACCGCTGTAGGACTGCTCGAATACGAGCGATGCCGAGAGCGAGAGCGGCTGGTCGCTGGCAAACCGGGCGCCGAGAAAACCAGACAGGATCATCACGCCCTTCGAATGTATCGGCCCCCCCATCTCTACTTCCCGCTCAATGTCGATAACCTCCCCCTTGCCGAGCCGAACTGTCGCAGTAATCCTTCCGGGATGGCCGAAGCTCTGCCCGCCGGTGCAGTATACCGACAGGGCGTTGATCTGGCCGCTCTTTTCGGAGTCCGTATCAATAAGAATCGACTGCTTCAGGGTTGCCTCCCTGATCTTTTCCTGAATTCTCGATGAGCGCAGCACCCTGGCGTCGATGGCTTGCTGGATGTCACTTGCCTGCACAATCCGGCGATCAGCCGCGGCGGCAAAGTAATCGGCCTCACGGGCAAGATCGCCGATGCTCTGCAGGTGCGCACTCAGTTTGGAGGTGTCTCCGGCAAGCCGGCTCCCATGTTCAACCACCCTTGCCACGGCACCCCTGTCGAAGGGGCGAAGGCGCTCCTCGCGGGCGATTGCGGCGAGCATGCGCGCGTAGGCCAGCTTGCCTTCGCTGCAGGCCGGCATCTCATCCTCAAAGTCGGCGGCCACCTTGAAGAGTTCGCTGAAATCGGGGTCATAGATGCTGAGCAGGTGGTAGAGGTGCCGTTCGCCGAGCAGTATCACTTTGATATCGAGCGGAATCGGTTCCGGTTCGAGCGAGAGTGTGCTGACCAGGCTGTAGAGCTGGGCAAGGGACTCGATGCGGATATGCCGTGTCCGCAGCGCTTTTTTCAATGCCTCCCAGGCCAGCGGTTCGCTCAGCAGCCGTCTTGCATCGATCAGCAGGTACCCTCCGTTGGCCCTGTGCAGCGCTCCGGGCTTGATGAGTGTGAAGTCGGTGACCAAGGTGCCCATCTGCGAGATGTGTTCGATGTCGCCGACGAGGTTCTGGCACGCAGGCTTGTCTTCGTAAACAATCGGCGCGCCGGCGGTTTTGCCGTTGTCGACAGTGACATTGACGCGGTAGCGGTTGAAGGATGGGCTTTTATGCGAGATGCGTCCTGAGGAGATTCCGAGAAACATCTCGCGCGGGTCGGGCTCTTTTTCGAGGAACTGGTCGAAGTTCTCGATGATGTCGTTCTCGAGCCGTTCAAGGTAGCCGCTGACCTCCTCGAGGGCTTCATAGCTGCTTCGGACTTCCGCAATCAGAGGCTTCACGGCGAAGTTTGCGATGTCGCGGTTCAGCTCCTTGATCTTCTCCTGAGTTTCACGCTGCCATTTCGGAATCTGTGCCATGATTGACTGCATGGCTGACTTGAGCCGCTCAATCTCCTTTCCTATGGCATTGCGCTCCTCCTCCTTGAGCTGCATGAACTCTTCATGCTTGAGCACCTCGCCGTTTTTCATCGGCGCAAAAGCAAATCCCGCAGGCGTTCTTATCAGCGCTATATTTTTTGCCGCAGCATTTTTCTCAAGCTCTTCAATGGTACTGGCCTGACGCTCCTCGAGTTTTTCGTGGATATCCTTTTCCTGTGCCTGATACTCCTCGCTGCTGAACGCGGCGGGTATGACGGTAAACAGCGTCTCGACAAGATGTTCCATGTCACGGGCGAGGGCTGCGGCCCTTCCCGCCGGCAGACGGAGTGCACGTGGATTTCTCGGATTTTCGAAGTTGTTGACATAGCACCAGTCGTCCGGAGTTGGGGCTGAGGGCGCAATGTTCCCCAGAAAGTGCATGATGGTGCTCTGTTTGCCCGTACCGTTCGGCCCCAGCGCAAACAGGTTGAATCCCTGATGCTTGATGCCCATGCTGAAGGTTATGGCATCAATTGCCCGATTCTGACCGGTGACCTCCACTGTGCCGTCAAGTTCTGCTGTTGTTTTGAAGCTGAACTCCCCGGGGTCGCAGCTCCTGTAAAGTTGCGCGGGATTTAGCGCTGCTGGCACTGGCATGTCGGTCGCTCCTTTTATTGGACTCAGCTTGAGGTGATAATCTCTCTTTATCGTAGAATAGTAAACCCCCGCAAGCGGGATAACGTTTGCGGGGGTCAAATCAGCGGTGAAGGACTCTCTCCAGAAGCACAGAAGCAGAAGCAGGTGAGGCGGTAAGTGTAATTTGTCACTAACGTCCCCTCGGGGTGCTCAGGCGCTTTCGCCGTCGATGTTCATGGTTTTATGCAGATGCACCGGCTTTGCCTTTTTGGCGCGGAGCCGGATGTTCAGCATCTCTACCGAGACCGAGAATGCCATGGCGAAATAGATGTATCCTCTCGGGATCTCAAATCCGGCGCCCTTGGCAAGCAGGGTGACGCCGACAAGAATAAGAAAGCTCAGCGCCAGCATTTTGATGGTGGGGTGCCGCTCGACAAACTCGCCAATGGATTTCGAGGCAAGCATCATGATGCCGATCGAGATGATGATTGCCATGATCATCACGGGAACATCCCTGGCAAGCCCTACCGCCGTGATGACTGAATCCAGCGAAAAAACGATGTCGATCACCGCAATCTGCAGCATGGTGAAGATGAAGCTGCCGTTTCGGCCGCTCCTTTCCGACTCTTCCGTTCCTTCAAGGTTCTGATGAATCTCCTGGGTGCTTTTGGCAAGCAGGAAAAGCCCTCCCGAAATCAGAATCAGATCCCGTCCGGTTACATGTTGCTGGAGGATGGTAAAGAGCGGGGAGGTCAGGCTCATGACCCAGGTAATGGAGAGCAGGAGGGCGATGCGGGTCAGCATGGCGAGCCCGAGGCCGACGACTCTTCCCCTGCCGCGGTCGGTTTCCGGCAGGCGGCCGACAAGGATTGAGATGAAAATGATGTTGTCGATGCCGAGAACGATTTCCAGTGCGGTAAGTGTTCCGAGAGCGATCCACGCTTCAGGTCTTGTGATCCATTCCATCATAGGCGGAAAAATATTGAGTGTTTTTCGGTAATGTAGCCAAAGAGAGCGCATACGGCAAACAGCTGCCACTCTCCTGAACCCTCTTTTTTCACTACATTAATGGTAATAAAGGCAGTTGCAACGAGTTTATTGTCTCAGTTATGAAAAAAACCGGTCTGGCGCTCGGCGGGGGCGCGGTACTCGGCGCCGCTCATGTCGGCGTTCTCAGGGCTTTGCATGAGCTGAAGATACCGGTCGGCATGGTCAGCGGCACCAGTATCGGCGCTTTTGTGGCGGCACTTCACGCTTTCGGAAAAAGCTGGAAGGAGATCCGCGAAGTAGCCTTTGAGCTTGATTGGCTGAACCTCTCAGGCCTCTCCCTTTCACAGTACGGCCTCTTGACGAACAAAAAGTTCGGCGGCATCGTTACCGATCTTCTTGGCAAGAGGGATATCCGTGATGCCCAAATACCCCTTTTCATTGTCGCCACCGATATCGGCAAGGGGCAGAAGGTCGTCTTTTCTGAAGGCGATGTGGCCTTGGCTGTGATGGCAAGCAGCTGTATTCCGGGTATTTTCAGGCCTGTCGTCCATCACGGAGCGATGTTTGTCGACGGGGTGCTGATGGAAAATGTGCCGGTATCTCCGCTTCTGGAGGGCGGAGCAAGGCCGGTCATCTGCGTTGATCTTTTGGCCAGCAATACCTACAGAAAACCGGACAATATCATCGCCCTCCTGCTTAATGCGTTCTACTGCACGATCACCAATACAACGGCAATGCAGACCGCTGATGCTGATCTCTTGATTGCTCCCGATCTCTCAGGATTCAGCCTGGTCGGTTTCGGGCAGCTTGGCGATCTCATGGAGGCAGGGTACCAATCATCCCTGCCGGTTCTCAAGGCGTGGAAGGAGCATGCGTTGACGGCCTAGCGCCCGGGTTGCTGCCGGCAATGTGTTATGTTTTCCCCGGAGTCATCTTTATCACTATTCAACAGGGAGTCGAGTCATGAACAAGAGCGTTTTGGCATTGGTTTGCAGCCTTATGGCATACCTCGGCATCACTCTGCCTGCAATGGCGGCTATTCCTTACATCAGCGCCTCGACGGGGATCGGCATGCTCAATGACTCTCGAATCGGCTCTATCGTCGCCCGTTCATATGATACCGCAACACCTTTTACCGGCGCGTTCGGCATCGAAAACGGGCCAATCCGCCTTGAGGCTGAAGCGGGTCAGAGGAAAAACAGTGTGACGAGCTCCCCGGCAGCAATCTCCATGAGGACCGTCATGGCCAACGGCTATCTCGATCTTGGCCTTCCATTTTCACAGGTCAAGCCTTTTGCCGTTGCCGGCTGCGGGCTTGCAACAATCGATGAGCATAATGGCCGGGTTGTAGCCGGCGACACGGTTCTGGCCTGGCAGGTCGGTGCAGGCGCAGGATACGCGCTCAATCCGTTGGTGAACATCGATTTGCAGTATCGTTATTTCGAGGCCACTACTCCACAGCTTGCCGGTTACCGCTACAGCATGGGCGGCCACAACCTCCTGCTCGGTCTGAGGTTCGACCTCTGAACTTCCCTCCATTCGTCCGTTGACTCTTGTCAGCGGAATGTGTAGATTCCAGTGTGGCGGTCAGTGTTGCCCCGGCATTTTTTTCTGTTTTTATTCTGCCAGAATCCCCAACCGGCAGTGCAGAGCGACGATACGAATCTTTTCTTAATAAAGCCCGGGCCCTGGGAGTCGATTCCGGAGCCCCTGTGTCTTCTGTTATGAACCGATTGAACAGGGAGGTTGCTATGCCTATCGCTCGATTGAGGGAGTTTCTTGACAGCCATCGTGTGCGTTATTTTATCGTCAGCCACTCGCCTGCCTACACCGCCCAGGAGATAGCTGCCGCCGCCCATGTTCCCGGAAAGGAACTGGCAAAGACCGTCATGGTCACTATTGCCGGAAAAATGGCTATGGTTGTTCTTCCCGCTTCACGTCAGATTGACTTTGAACTGTTGCGGGAGCTGACGGGAACCAGAGATGTTGCGCTTGCCGATGAAAAAGAGTTTGCCGGACTTTTTCCGGAGTGCGAGCCGGGAGCAATGCCTCCTTTCGGCAATCTTTACGGTATGGAGGTCTATGTTTCCGAAGAGCTTGAGGATGATGATGAAATCGCATTCAATGCCGGAGCCCATACCGAACTTTTGAGGCTTGCCTTTGAGGATTACGTGATGCTGGTTCGCCCGAAAGTCGCAAAGCTCGCCCTGACATTGAAGTAATTTTCGGGCGGGATGATGAGTTTTTCAAGTGGAAATGTTACCTTTGCTTCATGACTGCCGGGTGTTTTCTTCGAACGTTCATGATGCCCGCGGCTTTCTGAGGGAACGGATATTATTTTTAGTACTGCATATCTTTTATGAAGATTGCCCTATACTCGGGAACGTATGTCAGGGACAAGGATGGCGCGGTAAAATCGATCTATCGGCTTGTTGCCTCTTTCAGAAAAAAAGGCCATCAGGTTGAGGTCTGGTCGCCTGATGTATCCATGCAGGACGACCATGATGGCGTAACGGTACACACGATGCCGGCGGTGCCGATTCCGCTCTATCCCGACTATAAACTCGGTTTTTTCAGGTCGGCAACAAAGCGTCAGCTCGATTCTTTTGTGCCGGATATTGTTCATATTTCGACCCCCGACATCGTCGGCAGAGAGTTTCTGCTTTACGCAAAGGCAAACTCCATTCCTGTTGCATCAGCTTTTCATACCGATTTTCCTGCCTATCTCAGTTACTACCGCCTCGCTTTTGCAGAGCCGGCGGCATGGAAATATCTCTCCTGGTTCTATAACAGCTGCAATCTTGTTTTTGCTCCCAACGGTCATGTTCGCAAGAAACTTGCTGCTCACAATATCCGGAACGTTGAGATCTGGTCGAGGGGTGTTGACCGCCAGTTCTTCAATCCTTCGCGCCGCAGCGAAAGCCTCCGGGCAAGATGGAATGTCCAGGACAGAAAGGTCATTGTCTATACCGGGCGTTTTGTCCCCTACAAGGCTACCGAGATTGTCATGAGTGTCTATGACCGTTTTATGGCCATGGGCAGCGGTTCCTGCGTCCGTTTTGTCATGATCGGTTCCGGCCCTCAGGAAGGGGAGCTCCGCCGCCTCATGCCTGAGGCGGTCTTTACCGGTTACCTCACAGGAACGGAACTCGCTGAGGCCTACGCATCAGGGGATATCTTTCTCTTTCCCTCCACCACTGAGGCTTTTTGCAATGTAGCGCTCGAAGCGCTTGCATCAGGAATGCCTGCGGTTGTTTCCGATGAGGGCGGATGCTGTGACATCGTCGAAAGGTCTGGCGCGGGTGTTGTCGCCAGGGCTGGCGATGCCGATGAATTTTTCGCCAGATGTCTTGAGTTGTCGCACGATGCAGATCGGTACACGGAGCTGAGATCACGCGGCCTTGCTTATGCCGGAGATCAGTCATGGTGCGAAGTTAACGGCACGCTCATCGATCGCTACGACGGTCTGGTGAGTCAGTTGCAAGGTTGCGGAGCGTGATATGGGCATGCGTAAAAATCCCCTTCATGAGATTCCGGCTGGTTCGAGTCCCCTCAGCAGGGTGCTGACCAGCATTCCCGCTGCTGTCATTGTTGTTGATGCCCTTCAGCGTATTACCTTTGTGAACCGCTCAATGCCGTTTTTCAACGGTCTGCTCTCCCCGGGGGACCAGCTCCCGGCCCGTATCTCCGGACCGGGCGCTGAAAGCTGCCGGCAGGCGATAGCGAGCGTTTTCATTTCGGGCCGTTCCCTGGTAACCGAAACGGAGTTTATGCTTCCCGGCGGAGGGTGCACTGAGGTGTCGTTGAACCTCTCTCCCACCTTCGAGTCTGGAGCGGTGAGTGCTGTGGTGATTCTCGTTTCCGATATTTCTGAACGAAAAAAAATGGAGCGGGAGCTGCAAAGCTCAATTAAAGAGATAGAACGGTTCAATCGTCTTCTGATCAGTCGTGAGCTTCGCAATATCGAGCTGAAAGCCGAGCTTGAGAGATTCCGGCGTTCCGGCCAGCAAGGCACGGGTGAGCTTTCGAAGCCATCCCCTGCAGTGCATGAGCGTCCTGTCGTCTTCGAAGAGATCTCTCCCGGAGAGCGTGAAGCACCTCCCTTGACGCCGGAGGAGAGCTCACTTCTTTTCAGCACAGAGCAGCGGACGGCACTCCTCAATATCATCGAAGATACCAACCATGCCCGCGCCGAACTGATCGAGATCAACCGGAAACTCCAGGAATCGATCATGCAGACGAAGGCCCTGGCCAAGAACGCCCAGGTCGCCAATGCCGCAAAAAGCGATTTTCTTGCCAACATGAGCCATGAAATCCGCACACCGATGAACGGTGTCATCGGCATGGCCGACCTGCTTCTTGATACCGGATTGAATGACGAGCAGCGGAAGTATGTCGAGCTCATTATCGGGAGCGGCAGGAACCTCTTGAAAATCATCAATGACATTCTCGACTTTTCCAAGATCGAGGCCAGCCGGCTCGACCTGGATTATATCAATTTTGACCTGCATGAACTGCTTGAGGAACTCTGCGGTATTCACGCGCTTGAGGCCGGGAAAAAAGGGGTTGAGCTTGCTTTGGTAACGGGAGCCGATCTTCCTTCCCGTCTGAAAGGTGACCCGCTCCGAATCCGCCAGATTCTCATCAACCTTCTCGGCAACGCCGTCCGTTTTACCGATGAAGGAGGGGAGGTTGTCCTGATGGTCAATCTCCTGCAACAGATCAATCTCAATGCCGTCATCCGCTTTCGCGTCACCGATACCGGTATCGGCATTCCAGCGGAGAAGCAGCAGCTTATTTTTGATCCGTTCACCCAGGCTGACGGCTCGACTGTCAGGAAATATGGCGGCACGGGACTCGGTCTGACCATTTCGAGTCAACTGGCAAGGAGGATGGGTGGAAGCATCTCTCTGGAAAGTACTCCTGGAGAGGGCTCTTCATTCTGGTTCGATCTCGTTCTTGAAAAGCAGCCGGTTCCCGAAGAGGCAAAGCTTCAGGAGGTCAACTCCCTTGCCGGTGCCGAGATTTTTGTTATCAGTTCTTCCCTCTCATTTTGTTCGATGGTTATCCCCCTGCTTGAGTCATTGGGCGCTACCTGCCGCCAGATTGGAGAGGTTGGGGAGTTGGAATCTGTGCTTTTCCAGACGGAATCCGGAGAGCGGAACGCTTCGCTGTTTCTGCTCGACCTGCAGTTTTTCGGCAAGCATACAGAGGGCGCCGAAGCTTTTCTCGATTGTTTTTCAGCCCGCGGGGAGAGCAAAATCATCCTTTTTGTCCCTATCGACACTCTCGTTGTGATGAAAGAGCGCTTCGCCGGCAGGGTGTTCAGGTTTCAGCCTAAGCCTGTCGGGCGCAGGGAGCTGTTCAGGAATGTTGCTGATGCGCTCTCTGTTGACAGGAGTGCCGGCCAGGATGCCCCTCCTGCTTCTCGCCCGGATGCCGGAGTCGCCTGGAGCTTTTCGGGGGCCAGCATTCTGCTTGTGGAGGACAGTGTCATCAATCAGACCGTTGCGCTTTCGATGCTGAGCGCCCTCGGCTGCACCGCTGACCTGGCAGTCAACGGGCTGGAGGCGCTGCGGGCCCTGCGCAGCAAAGCCTACGATCTGGTTTTCATGGACTGCCAGATGCCCCAGATGGATGGTTATGAAGCCACCCGCCAGATACGCAGGGATCGCACGCTTCTTTGCTCCCCTGATGTTCCGGTGATTGCGATGACTGCAAATGCGATGAAGGGTGACAGGGAGAAGTGCCTCAATGCGGGGATGGATGATTACATGGCAAAGCCGCTGAAGAAATCGGATTTCAAGGCGGTTCTCGATCGACATCTTGCCGGAGCGAAGGGGATGTTGCCAGCCGGGTCGGATGAGTATGCGCCGTCTTCAGCCGGCAGCAAGAAGCACACGGACAATCTTTTTCTTGTCGATGAAGTGCTGGCCCGCCTGCAGAATGACCGGGAGATCGTTGGAATAATTCTCGAGCAGTTCATCGAAGATGGGAGAGGAGAGATTGAGGAGATCAAAGCGGCAGCACAACAGCACGATGCCCCCTCAACCCGTCTTCTGGCCCATACGCTCAAGGGTTCCGCGGCAACGGTCGGCGCTCAGCAACTGAGCTGCCTGGCTGCTGACATCGAGCATGCCGCCGGTTCGGCCGACATGACGAGAGCTCATGGGCTTGCCGGGGATTTAACTGCCGCGTTTGAATGTTTCAGAAAGAGGGTCATCGAAACAGGGTGGTATAAAGGGAGTATGGCATAGGCCGTAACGTTCTAATCAGAAGTTGCAATGAAAGCTGGAGTTATCGGTCTCGGAAAAATGGGGTTCAATATGGCCCTGCATCTTTTGGAGCGGGGCCATGAGCTTGTGGTTTACGATCTCAATATGGAGGCTGTGTCGCTTCTTGCCACTCAAGGTGCTGTGGCCGCAGCCTCAGTCGAGGAGCTGGCAGGAAAGCTTGATTCCCCCCGTCTTGTCTGGTTGATGGTTCCGGCAGGCGATCCCGTCGACACCACCATCGACAGCCTCTGTCCCTTTCTGGAGCGGGGAGATATCGTTGTTGACGGCGGCAACTCCCGCTATCGGGATTCCGTCCGGAGGGCGGCTCGTCTCAGCCTGGAGGGCATCAGTTTTCTCGATGCGGGTACTAGCGGGGGACTTGAGGGGGCCCGGCATGGAGCATGCGTCATGGTTGGCGGAGAGCGGTCTGCCTATCTCTTGATTGAACCGTTTTTGAAGGAGCTCTGTGTTGAAAACGGCTACGCCTATCTTGGAAGCTCCGGTTCAGGCCATTTTGCCAAAATGGTCCATAACGGCATTGAATATGGCATGATGCAGGCGATGGGCGAGGGCTTTGACCTGCTGGCATCGAGTAGCTTCGATTATGATCTCGAAGCGGTTTCGCGGGTTTGGGCCAACGGCTCTGTCATCAGGGGCTGGCTTATGGAGCTTGCCGTTCAGGCTTTCCGGAAGGATCCCGGGCTGGATCATCTCACCGGCAGGATTGCCGATTCCGGAGAGGGACGATGGACGCTCGAGGCCGCTCTCGAGCACGAGGTCTCTATTCCCGTAATCGCTGCATCCCTCCTCAGCCGCTTTCGCTCCCGTTCCCCGGAAAACATGTCGGACAGGGTCGTCGCGGCCCTGCGCGACGAGTTCGGCGGGCACGGATTCACCGCCAAACCATAGATCGGGACTCACCATGCACGCGAACCCGGACCGATCGGCCATCGTCATATTCGGCTCAAATGGCGACCTTGCGGCCCGAAAACTCTTTCCCGCGCTCTATGAGCTTGCCCGACTCGGCCATCTGCCCGCCGGTGCCGCCATAATTGGTGTCGGGCGCGCTGCGCTCTCTCACGATGAGTTTCGTGCTTCTGTGCATGACAAACTTTGTACGTTCTCGCCGGAGGCTATGAAGGCTGAAGGTGCATTTCTGGAGTTCAGCCAGAGGCTTTTCCATGTCAGCGCGGACCTTGATGATCTTAGCGGCTATCACCGCCTGAAGGGTGAACTGGAACGCCTGGGGACCCTTTCCGATATCATTTTTTATCTGGCAACTCCGCCGGCCCTTGCGCCGGTCATTGTCAGGAACCTTGCCTCTGCAGGTCTCGGCAGAAAGGGTGTAGACGGCGGGAGAGGACGCAAGATCATCGTCGAAAAACCCTACGGGAGAGACCTCCGTTCCGCACGGGAGCTGAATGCCGCAATCGGGGAGGTCTTCCCTGAGGAGGCGGTTTTCCGCATCGACCACTATCTCGGCAAGGAGCCGGTGCAGAATATCATGGTCTTCCGTTTTTCCAACGGCATTTTCGAGCCCCTGTGGAACCGCAACCACATAGCCAACGTCACCATCACCATTGCCGAGGATTTTGGTATCCGCGGCCGCGGGGCATTCTACGAGGAGTCCGGTCTTTTGCGCGACATCATGCAGAACCATGCCCTGCAGCTGCTTGCTGCAGTTGCCATGGAGCCTCCTGTCGATCTCTCTGCGGACGCCGTGCGCGACGAGAAGTCGAAGGTGCTTCGCTCAATCCGCCCGTTTTCGCCTGACAGTGCCCCCTCTTCGGTCGTTCTTGGGCAGTATGAAGGCTATTGCAGGGAGAAGGGAGTTGCGGCCGATTCGAAGGTCGAAACCTTCGCCGCTGTGAAGTTTTTTGTCGACAACTGGAGATGGAAGGGGGTGCCGTTTTTTGTCAAAGCGGGGAAGAACCTTTCGGAAACGGTGACCGAAATCGTCATCACCTTCAACTGTCCCCCGCAGAACTTCTTCGGGGAGGCGGAAAGCTGCAGCTATACGGCAAATCAGGTCATCCTGCGCATCCAGCCCGAAGAGACCATTGCCATCAGGTTTGGCGCAAAACGGCCGGGTGAGGAGCTCATTACCGATCCCGTCTACATGAAATTCGATTACCGTACCTCCTTCACTATGGAGGGCCTGACGCCCTATCACCGCCTGCTGCTTGACGCCATGGCTGGCGAGCAGACGAACTTCATCCGCCAGGACAGCGTCGAATACTCCTGGGGGATCATTGACTCTCTCAGGGCGGCTGTCGGGGGCATGCCTCCAGAGCCTTACGGCGTTCATTCCAAGGGGCCTGAAGCAGCCTCCATGATTTACGGCTGAGCGGCGAACCAGAACAGCCTTCCGCTTTGCGGCGCGACCAGTGCCGCCGGCAACCCTTCACACGCTCCTCTTGATATCTTTTCAGCGAGCACCCTCTTTTGCCGGCCTGAGGCAATAAAAAGCACACACCGGGCATGGTTGATTACCGGAAGGCTCAAGGTCAGCCGTTTTCCGGGCGGTTTTCCGTTCGGGGCATCAACAGCGATTACCCAGCGCTCAAGCTCTCCGATTGCTTCCGGGTTGTCGGGAAAGAGTGAAGCGGTATGGCCATCTTCACCAAGCCCAAGGAGGATAAGGTCGAAGACCGGAAACCCACCCTCCAAGGGGAGACCGGATGAGACGAAGAGTTCACGAATAGATGCTTCATAGACCCTGGCACCCTCCCGGGTGTCGGGGAGTTCACCCCTCATCCTGAAACAGTGGCTCCGGGGAACGCATCCGCTGGAGAGCAGGCTCTCCTCTATCATTCTGAAGTTGCTGTCGGGATGAGCGGGGGGGACGCACCGTTCATCTCCCATGAAGAGGCGGGTATCTCTCCAGGGCATCGCTTCGGGAGCGACGGCTCGCGAAAGCAGCCGGTAGAGCGGTCGGGGAGAGCTCCCTCCGGACAGCACGAGCGTAAAGACTCCTCTTTCGGCAACCGCACGGTGTGCCTCGGAGATAACAAGTCTGGCAGCCTGCTTCGTCATCTCTTCGACACTGCCGCTGAAAAAATTCCCAGAAAAGTCCCTATTCAAGGGGAGCTCCTGTTTGCGTTGGTCATCTTTCGCACCGTCGTCGCAATATTTTCTGCGGTAAAACCAAACGCTTCCTGCACAACCCGGCCCTTTGCCGACCGCCCGAAGTGGTCGATGCCGAGAATGATACCCCGCTCTCCGGCGTACTTGTGCCAGCCGAAGGAGGAGGAAGCCTCGATGACCACCCGGTTTTTCACTTCGGGGGGAAGCACCTTCCGGCGCCACTCCTCCGGCTGTTCCTCAAAGAGCTCCATCGAAGGCATCGATACCGCACGCACGGCAATTCCCTCACTTGCAAGCATGATTCGGGCTTCGAGCGCAAGATGCACTTCGGAGCCGGTTGCGATAATGAGCGCCGTTCTTTCCTCCGCCAGAGCACCTTCGGGCCAATCCGCGAGGATATACCCTCCCCGTCGAACGCCTTCATCGCCAAGCACTCCGCTCTCCTTGAGCACTGGGAGGCTCTGGCGGGAGAGAACCAGCGCAACGGGTCCACGACGCTTGATTGCCTCCACCCATGCGGCTTTTGTCTCGTTAGCATCAGCCGGACGAATAACCGTAAGCCCCGGCAGTGAGCGGAGCATGGCAAGCTGCTCGATTGGCTGGTGGGTCGGGCCGTCTTCACCGACGGCGATGCTGTCATGGGTGAAGATGAAAATGGCATGTACCTGCATCAGGGAAGCCAGGCGCAGGGCGGGTTTCATGTAGTCGGCAAAGACGAGGAAGGTCGAGGCGTAGGGCGTGATAATCCCCGAAAGCGCCATGCCGTTGAGCACCGCGCCCATGGCATGCTCGCGGATGCCGAAATGGAGATTCGCCCCCTCCCTTTGCTCTGCCGTGAAGTCGATATTTTTTTTGACAAGAGTGCCGCATGAGCCCCCAAGATCGGCAGAGCCACCCGCAAGAAAGGGGATGGTCCCGGTGAGTGCCTCGAGGACATTCTGCGATGCCAGGCGGGTTGCAATTTCGGCACCAGGCCCGAATGCCGGCAATACCGCTTCCCATCCTTCAGGCAGTCGATTGTCGAGTTGCCGCGCGAGCTGCGCGAAAAGATCGGGATGGCGCTTTTCGTAAGCTTCCCGGAGCCGGACCCATTCAGCCTCGTTTGCCACTCCTTTTTCTCTTACCTTGTCAAAGCGATCCTTAACCTCCGGGGGAACATGAAAGCTTTCCGCTTCAGGAAACCCGAACGCCCTTTTGAGAAGTATAACCTCATCAAGGCCAAGAGGGGCGCCGTGAGCGGACGCGGTGCCGGCCTTGTTAGGGCTTCCAAAACCAATGGTTGTCGTCGCAATCAGAAGTGATGGCTTGTCGGTGATGGTTCTGGCATGAAGAACGGCCTGCTCGATAGCCGCTGGATCATTACCATCAATAGCGTCGACATGCCAGCCGTAGGCCAAGTAGCGTGCCCCGACATCCTCCGTAAAGGCCAGAGCGGTCGACCCCTCGATGGAAATGCGGTTGCTGTCGTAGAGGCAGATGAGCCGGCCAAGCTTCAAATGCCCTGCAAGGGAGGAGGCTTCGCTGCTGATGCCCTCCATCAGGTCGCCATCGCTGCAGATGACGTAGGTGTTGTAATCGATGAGCGGCAGATTATCGCGATTCATCAGTGCGGCAGAGTGTTGTTCGGCGATTGCGATGCCGACAGCGGTCGCAATCCCTTGGCCGAGAGGCCCCGAGGTGGTCTCCACTCCCGGAGTCAATCCCCGTTCCGGGTGCCCGGGTGTTCTGCTGCCCCATTGGCGGAACCCCTTGAGATCATCGAGGCTCAAATCATACCCGCAAAGATGAAGAAGCGCGTAGAGCAAGGCGGAGCCGTGACCTGCCGAGAGGATGAACCTGTCCCTGTTGAGCCATGCGGGGTTCCGGGGATTGTGCTTCATAATCCGGGTGAAGAGCACATAAGCCATCGGTGCAGCACCCAGCGGCATTCCTGGATGGCCTGAATCGGCCAGCTCGACCATGTCGACCGCAAGAAGCCGGGCGGTGTCGATGGCCCTGATATCGAGAGCATCTGTTTGCATAAGCGGGTGTTTACCAGAGGCACGCTCAACCTTCCATTCCCCCCCCTTCCAATATACACAGCCGCAGCGCCCCGCCCAAAGGCAGGGCCGGCAGATTCACTCTTGGCTTCAGCGTGCAATATGCGTAACTTGCAGTATTGCTTTTCATTAACGCGGTTCAGGCAAAAGGTGATTCCATGCCTCTCAACGACGGTTACGGTGTCCTCGTCGGTACGCTCTACACCTACTACTGCGACCGCGCTTTCAGTGATCGCAAATACTATCACTGCAACCTCAAGGTAAGGGCAGGCAAGTCATTTTACCGTTGCCCGATAGATCTTGACAGCAAGCACGATGCCTTCGGCGTGCAGTGGCGTCTGGTCGAGCTGGCTCCCGGGGTGATGCATCATCTGCTCTCTCTTCGCGAAGGGTGGCACCCGCTTGATTCAGCTGAAGATACGGGTGCCCTCGATTACTACCGCAGTCCGGATCTTCAGCCGACCTGCGAATGCAGGGAGCTTGAGCCAAATGGAGAGCATTTGAACGGAGCATACTGCGATGTATGGAAATACGGAACTGGTGTTGCCGCATTCAGGGCCCTCGAACCGCTCCTGAAACACTCCAGAAAGCTTCTGGTTTTTGGCGAGCCATTCAGGACCGGAAAAGGGGTGCACAACATCCACCAGAACCAGGGTGACCCGCCATACAGCCGCTGGCATCAGGAAAATGGTCCCTGGCAGGACGGAGGTGTTGTTGCCCTCTCTCGTGACAACACTGCCGTCGCATTCCTCTGCAAATTCCGCAGCCAGCACTTCTTTCCCGAAAGAACACTGACTGAAGAACACAGACTGACACGGACCTACACTGAAGGACACTGAGGGAGAGGGAGTTGGCGGCCTCTTGCATGCCCCCCCCCAAAAAAAATCCAAAATCCAAAATCCAAAATTCAGAATCCGGAATCCATAATCTCTTCATGCTCTTGTTGCCGCTTCCTTCCGGCTTGTGTAACTTGCAGGTATAATTCTGGCGGTGTTCTGATGCCGATTACTCTAATCATGAGAAGGGGAGGGTGGGGATGGCTGCGTTTGATTTTGGGGTGAAGGCTGATGTCGCGCTGTTTCAGCGCCAGATCAACGGCGGGTATGATGTTGATGTTTCAGGCTATATCCGTCGGGCTTGGGAGATGTTTCGGGAGCATGTCGGTGAGTTCATAGGCTTTACCCTGATCGTTATTGTTCTTTCATCACTGAGTTCCCATCCCTTTGGTTCGTTGCTCTTTTCAGCACTGGCAACACCGCTCTATGCCGGCTACGCCATCGTTGCCTTCAAGCTCTCAGTGGGCCAGGAGATTGAGTTTTCTGACTTTTTCAAGGGGTTCAACTACTTTCTGCCGCTCTTTCTTGCCGGGCTGGCCATGGGGCTTCTGGTTTCGGTAGGTTTCGTGCTGCTCATACTGCCGGGAATCTATCTTGCGGTCGGCTACACTTTTGCCATCTATCTTATTGTCGACCATCGGATGGAGTTCTGGCAGGCGATGGAGACAAGCCGGAAAATTGTCACGAAACACTGGTTCCGGATTCTCTGGGTGGGGGTGGTGCTGGCCGCTGTCAACCTGCTCGGCCTTCTGGCTCTCGGCGTCGGCCTTCTTGTCAGCCTGCCCGTCTCGGCATGTGCGGCGGCAATTGCCTACCGGGAGATTATCGGTTTGCATAGTGTAGAGTGGTAAAAGGCGGATTTTGATGCAGGGCGGGGGTGGCGATGCGCTTAAAAAAACGGATACTTGACCGGTACGAAAAAACGGACGATGGGGCTGTCATCATCGACGTTGCCGCAAGGCGTGTTGAGGATCTCTATGAGGATTTCGACAAGACGGCTCCTTACCATAAAAAGGATCTCGATGCGGATCTTGTTGACTATCTCACAGAGTGTGCCCGTGAAATCGGCGCTTCGGGCTTTGTGCTGCGTTTCATGTTCGAGGCCTTCCCTTCAGAAGAGTTCATGGATAGGGTTCGGACCAGCGTCCAGAAGTTTTTTATCTATCAGCGGGAGCGAGAGCTTGCAGCGATGAAAAAAATGCTGGGGAGTTCGGTGACGCTGCTGGGTGCGGGAATGGTCATTCTTGGAATCTCTCTCTGGGTCAACCATCTCATCGAGGGAAGGGAGCTTTTTATCAACGACCTCTTTGCCGAAGGACTTACCATCGTGGCCTGGGTTGCGATGTGGGAGGGGCTTGCCACTTTTCTCCTGAACTTCATGCCGCACCTGGTTCACATCAGGCTCTTCCGCAAAATTGCCGGAGCGCGGGTGCTGTTTTACCAGTCGGGCGGCGAACGGGTAGCGCGCGGGGGTGGTTCGGCCGCTGCCGGGCATGTTTGACCGGGCAGGAAAAAAGCTTATCTTTTCCGAGGTGGCCTTTTTGATTCCCCCTTCACTCATTTTTCCCTTTCAAGTCTTCCGGGCCTGGGGCGCAGCCCGGGTTCTTTTTTTATGATAGAGCGAGGAGTTGCTTATGATGCGGTTGATGACCATGCTTTTGTTGATACTCGTCTTGACCTTTCCTTCCAGTGGATATGCCTTGCCCGTTCAGGATACAGCCGCGCGGAAAACCGTTTCCGAACTTTCCCGATCTCCCGAACTGAAGGCGAAAATAGATCCTAAACTTCTTCGCATGGCGCTTTCCGGCTATTACACCCTCAAAGATCAGGGCAAGGTCAGTCGTGATGGCGTTCTGACGGTGATTGATTTCAACCGATCATCGGTTGATGAACGGCTTTTTGTTATCGACGTCAATGCAGGCCGACTGCTTTATTCAGGCCTTGTCGCCCATGGCAACCGCAGCGGCGAGAACTATGCCCAAAGTTTTTCCAACCGCCCGGGCTCCTGCCGGAGCAGTCTTGGTTTTTATACGACGGGCTCTACCTATGAGGGCCATAACGGCTACTCTTTGAAGCTGTTCGGGTTGGAGCGCGGGATCAACGATAAAGCCGAAAAGAGGAGCATCGTGATGCACGGAGCCGATTATGTTTCCTATGATTATATCAGCAGGCATGGTCGCCTCGGCAGAAGCCAGGGTTGTCCGGCGATCTCTTTTGAGGGCTTTCAGCAGGTGATCGATCTTATCAAGGACGGGAGTTGCCTCTTTATCTATCAAAATGCAAAGGGGTATGCCATGAGGTCCAAAGTGCTCAATTCTCGTGTTGCCAAGCGATATGCCGCTTTATCGCCAATTTCATAACTCGGAAATCCCCCAATGACCGCTCTTATTCTGCTATGGTTTTTCTTTAATCCCTTTCAGCCGGCGCCGGCCAAAGCGCCCGCCACGCGTCAGGAGCAGCTCCAGCGCCATAAGGAGAGTCCGGTTAACCGCCAGAAGAGCACGCCGTTAACGCCAGCCGCCGAAAATATCCACAGGGCTCTCGATCGCCTCTTGCGTCAGTCACAGGTTGGTTCGGGCAGTGATCAATCGCTGTTTGCCGCCAGGCTATCCCGGTTTTACGCCGCAAGACGCTATCAGCCGGTATGGACAAAGCCTGCAATGGCAACTGAACTGCTCAGTGTTGTCGAAAGCTCAGCCGACGATGGTCTTGACCCGTCTGATTACCATGTCGCCGAGATCAAGGTCTTTTTGAGCCAGCCTCCTGCAACTCCGGAGCTTCAGGCCCGCTATGACCTGCTGTTGAGTGATGCTTTTCTTACCCTTGCCGGACATCTTCGTTTTGGAAAGGTGGACCCTGCGAGTATTGCGCAGAACCTGAATTACCCCGATTCGAGAGTCCGCGCAGCGCTGGAAGCAAGGCTTCAGAGCGCTGTTGCAGGGGAGCGGATAGCAGGGGTCATAAAGGAACAGCGTCAGCAGCATCCCGGATATGAACGCCTCCGAAAGGGGCTTCTTCACTACCGGGCACTTGCAGAAAAGGGTGGCTGGCAGGGTATTGCGGAAGGGCCGGGAGTCAAAGAGGGTGCCCGGGACAGCCGGGTGCCTCTTTTTCGCAAACGCCTCGAGCTTGCAGGCGAACTTGCCCCCGTGCTTGAGGATACCTCGATGGTTTACAGCAAGGAACTGGCTGATGCAGTCCGGCGCTTTCAGAAGCAGCATGGCGCTGCAGTCGATGGCAATCCCGGGCCAGCTACGGTTCGGGCGATGAATGTTTCGGCCGAACGCCGTATCGAGCAGATCCGGACCAATCTGGAGCGCTACCGCTGGCTTTCCAATGAGATCCCGTCGACATGCGTACTTGTCAATACCGCCGGCTTCACTCTCCACTATCTGGAGAATGGGCGCAACCGATGGGAGACCAGGGTGATTGTCGGGCAGGTCGAACGCCAGACTCCGGTGTTCAAAGCCGACATGCAGTATGTTATTTTCAATCCCAGGTGGGTTGTCCCTCCTACCGTTTTCATCAAGGACGTGCTTCCTGCCGTGCGAAAAAACAGGGCCTATCTTGCAAAGAAAAATCTGACCATCGTCGACAAGGATGGTCAGGTGGTAAAACCCGAATCGGTCGACTGGGCACACTATTCATCATCCAATTTCCCCTATCGTCTGCAGCAGTCCTCCGGTGATGCCGGCTCACTGGGCCGGATCAAGTTCATGCTGCCGAACCGCTACATGGTCTACCTGCACGATACCCCCTCCAAGGAGCTTTTCGCCAAGAGTTCCAGGGCCTTCAGTTCCGGCTGCATCAGGGTGGAAAACCCTCAGGAACTTGCCTGGCTCGTGCTTCAGGACGGGGCGAAATGGAGCAGAGAGAGAATTCAGGTTGCCATTAATTCAGGGAAGACATTTTCCGTTCCCCTGCCAAGGCGGGTGCCGGTCGTTATCGTCTACCTGACCGCGGTTGGTGATGGTGATGAACTCCGTTTTTATGATGATATTTACAGTCGTGACACTGCCGTGCTGAAATCTCTTGAAAAGCCGGTTCCACAATCAAAAAAAGCAAGCTTCGGTTTATAAGGATAGCGATGCCACTGACCGTTTCCATAACCATCGACAAGGGGTTTGAAACCCCCGCCGCTCCCGAAAAGGTCTTTTCTGTGCTTTCCGATGTGCGTCGTTCCGCCTCTTTTTTTCCGCGGGTGGAACGCATCATTGATGAGGGTGACAATGTTTACCGCTGGGAGCTGCAAAAAATCTCTCTCGGGAGCTATACCATGGAGCAGACCGTTTATGCAAGCAGGTATCTGGCTGATCCGGCAAGCCTGAAGATAACCTGGACTCCTGTTCCAGAAGTGGGAAACGCCCTTGTTGAGGGCGAGTGGGTGCTGACACCGAAAGCGGGCGGTACGGTGGTGACCCTTAAAAGCAAAGGTGAGATAACACTCGATTTCCCCGCAATCCTGCAGATTATTATTGCCCCTCTCGTGCAATTCGAGTTTTCCGACCTGATGGAACGCTATCTTGCCCATCTCAAAGAGTCTTTCAGCACATTGTGAGCTGATGGCGGCTTTCGAAGTCAGGTCAAATACCCTGGAACAACAACCATACGAATGGCAAAAAGAAAAAAGCTGGCGGCGCCCGATCTGATTCGTGAGTATCCTCTTCTGGACGACCTGCTTGCCGGGTACCGCGAGCTGCTTGGGGTGGATTATGATGGATACCGGAACCACTGCTACCGCGTCTTCAACCTCTGCCGCTCCTTTGCCGGAGAGGGGTGTGACCATGAGAAAATCGCCATTGCGGCACTCTTTCACGATCTCGGGATATGGACGGACAAAACCTTCGACTACCTTGCTCCGTCAAGGAGGCTTGCAGGGGAGTATCTCGAAAAGTGCGGGAGGCAAGAGTGGCAGGAAGAGATCGATGCCATGATCGACAACCATCACAAGTTGTCAAGGTATGAGGAGAATCCTTCATGGCTGGTCGAACCGTTCAGGAAGGCGGACTGGGTCGATATGTCAGGCGGGCTGCTCCGCTTCAGGCTGAAGGACAACTTTGTCATGGATGTGATTTACGGTTTTCCGAACGCGGGGTTCCACCGCAAAATCGGCGAACTGGCGCTCGCACGACTGAAATCCCATCCGCTCAGCCCCCTGCCGATGGTGAAGCGATAGGGGCGACTTTGTTGCGATTACCGGGACTTGAGCGGGTAGTTCTCCGGATGCTCTATAATGTCCAGTGTCAAGTCGATATCGAGTTCAGGCCAGTAGTAGTGATTGCGTCGAGGTTCCTCTACAGTCAGAATTTTCCGGATGGGAGCCTCTTTAAACCACGGGGACTCTTCAAAAGAGAGGAAAACCTCTTTTTTCTGAAGTCAGCATCCAGAATCCATGAGCTGATATATTGGTTATCTCAGCCTTTAAAGTGTTGTTTCCAAGCGCCTGTGAGTTTTCTC
This sequence comes from Chlorobiaceae bacterium, assembly GCA_037142155.1. GTDB lineage: Bacteria > Bacteroidota > Chlorobiia > Chlorobiales > Chlorobiaceae > Chlorobium. The sequence continues at coordinate 111,209 of JBAXBE010000002.1, read as the reverse complement.
CGGAAAAACACCAGGTTCAAGCCGAAATTTCGCCTCTCCATTTCCGCATTGCACATGTAGGTGCACTCTGGTTTCTTCATCGGTCAGCAAAGCGAGCACCAACGGTTTGTGGGAAAGCAGATTTCTCTCTCCGTTCGAAATGACATGGTGGAGCGGTTTTTGGTTCCGGGAATTGGCATCCCCGGCTACCGGCATTCCGCCCCTACGGGACTTTCTCGTTACTCCGGGTCGTAGTTCAGTACCGGGGCAAGCCATTTTTCCGTCTCTTTGACGCTCATCTCCTTGCGTTTGGCATACTCCTCAACCTGGTCACGCCCGATTTTGCCGAGCACAAAGTATTTGGCCTGCGGGTGGGCGAAGTAGAGGCCCGTGACCGATGCCGCCGGGTTCATGGCAAATGTTTCGGTGAGCGTTATCCCCGTGGAGGCCTCGGCGTTCAGGAGGGTGAAGAGCTCCGCTTTTTCGGTGTGGTCAGGGCAAGCCGGGTATCCCGGTGCCGGGCGTATGCCGCGGTATTTTTCTCCAAGCAGCTCCTCGTTGCTGAGATGCTCATCTGGAGCGTAGCCCCAGAGCTCTCGGCGTACCCGTTCGTGAAGCATCTCAGCAAAGGCTTCAGCAAGCCGGTCGGCAAGCGCCTGCGTCATAATGCGGTGGTAGTCGTCGTGCTCCAGGGAAAACTCTTTGAGCAGCTTTCCGATGCCGAGTCCCGAGGTGACGGCAAAGCCGCCGATATAGTCGTTCACTCCCGACTCATGCGGGGCGATGAAGTCAGCAAGGGCAAGATTCGGCTCTCCGCCCGCCTGCTCCTGCTGCTGTCGAAGGGTGTGCAGCGTCATGAGCACAGAGGAACGGCTCTCGTCGCTGTAAACCTCGATGTCCTCTCCCGTGCTGTTGGCAGGGAAGATGCCGGCAACGCCCCTGAGGCCGAGGAGCTCTTCCTTCTCGATTCTCTCGAGCAGTGCTGTGGCATCGTTGAACAGTTTTGTCGCTTCCTCACCGTAGCTGTTGTCGGTGAGAATCTGAGGGTAGCGGCCGTGCAGCTCCCATGCCATGAAGAACGGAGTCCAGTCGATGTAGGGTCGCAGCTCTCCGACGGTGACATTATCGAGCACCGTGATGCCCGGTTTGAGCGGCTTGCAAAGTGTGTTTTCGTCCCATCTTACTCTTGCACGATTGTTTCGTGCATCGGTGATGGAAAGAAACTTTTTTGCAGATGTTCGTGCCGCATGGCTCTCCCTCAGCGCTTCCTGTTCCTTTTTCAGAGTGGCAATATAGTTGCCGCTGAGGGCAGGATTGAGGAGGCTGTTGACCACCGGTACGCTCCGGGACGCATCGAGCACCTGAACGACCGCACCCGAGTAGACTGGCGCAATCTTTACGGCGGTATGGACTCTCGAGGTTGTCGCTCCGCCGATGAGGAGCGGAATCTTCATGCCGAGGCGTTCCATCTCCCGGGCCACATGGACCATCTCGTCGAGAGAGGGGGTGATGAGCCCCGAGAGTCCGAGCAGGTCGGCTTTTTCACGCTCGACGGCTTCAAGGATCTTTTCACAGGGCATCATGACGCCGATATCGACGACATCGTAGTTGTTGCAGGCCAGCACGACGGCAACGATGTTCTTGCCGATGTCATGCACGTCCCCCTTGACGGTTGCCAGAAGCACTTTCGCAGCTGCCCGGGTGTCCCTGTTCCTCGCTTTTTCCGCCTCGATATGAGGAATGAGGCAGGCCACCGAACGCTTCATGACGCGGGCGCTTTTGACCACCTGCGGCAGGAACATCTTCCCTTCGGCAAACAGGTCGCCGATGGCGTTCATGCCGTCCATCAGTGGTCCTTCAATCACCTGAAGCGGGCTCGGGTAGAGCTGGCGGGCCTCTTCGGTGTCCTCTTCGATGTGGTCGACGATTCCCTTGACCAGTGCGTAGCGAAGCCTCTCCTCGACCGGCGCGTTGCGCCATTCGGCGGCTTTGGCCTCGACTTTTTCTCCGCCGTCGCGAATGGTTTCGGCAAAGGTGACAAGCCGTTCGGTGGCGTCGGGGCGGCGGTTGAGCAGCACATCCTCGACCCGAACCAGCAGTTCCGGGTCGATATCCAGGTAGATGGCGAGCTGGCCGGCGTTGACGATGCCCATGTCGAGCCCGGCACGTATGGCGTGGTAGAGGAATGCCGCATGCATCGCCTCCCTGACCGGCTCGTTGCCGCGGAAGGAGAATGAGACGTTGCTGATGCCGCCGGAGACCTTGGCCCAGGGGAGGTTCTCCTTGATCCAGCGGACCGAGCGGATGAAGTCGAGGGCGTAGTTGTTGTGCTCTTCAATGCCGGTGGCGACGGTCAGCACGTTTGGGTCAAAGATGATATCCTCTGGCGGAAAGCCGACCTCGGTGACGAGAATGCGGTAGGCGCGGCTGCAGATTTCAACTCGCCTTTCAAAGCTGTCGGCCTGTCCCTTTTCATCGAATGCCATGACGATGGCCGCGGCGCCATACTCCAGCACCTTCTTTGCCCGCTGCCTGAAGAGCTCCTCGCCCTCCTTGAGGCTGATGGAGTTGACGATGCTTTTTCCCTGGACGCACTGGAGGCCGGTTTCAATCACCGACCACTTTGAGCTGTCAATCATGACCGGAACGCGCGAAATTTCGGGTTCTGAGGCGATGAGGTTGAGGAAATCCTTCATCTCCTTTTCGCCCTCAAGCATCCCCTCGTCCATATTGACGTCTATTATCTGCGCACCGCTTTCAACCTGCTGGCGTGCGATGGAGAGCGCTTCGTCGTAGTTCTTCTCCTTAATGAGCCGTGCGAATTTTTTCGAGCCGGTAACATTGGTGCGTTCACCGACGTTGATGAAGCCGGTCGTGCTGTTGACCGAAAGCGGCTCAAGGCCGGAAAGAAGGAGCTCGTGGCGTTTTTCGGGGCGACGGCGCGGCTGCAGTGTCCGGACCGCTTCGGCGATGGCCCGGATATGGCCAGGTGTCGTGCCGCAGCACCCGCCGACGATATTGACAAACCCCGAGGTCGCGAACCCGGCAATCTGCGAGGCCATGTATTCCGGCGTATCATCGTACTCGCCGAACTCGTTCGGCAGGCCGGCGTTGGGGTAGACGCTCACATAACTCTCGGCAATGCCTGAGAGCGCCTCGATGAAAGGGCGCATCTGCTTGGAGCCGAGTGCGCAGTTAAGCCCGACAGAGAGGAGGTCGGGCATGTGGGCGATGGAGATCCAGAAGGCTTCGGTGGTCTGGCCGGAGAGCGTTCGTCCGCTCGCGTCGACAACCGTTCCCGAAACCATGACCGGGATGCGCTTTCCCGTCCGGTTGAAGTACTCTTCTATGGCAAAGAGTGCAGCCTTGCAGTTGAGCGTGTCGAAAACGGTCTCTACAAGCAGAAGGTCAACGCCCTCTTCCATGAGCCCTTCGAGCTGCACGGTATAGTTATCGACGACCTCCATGAAGCTGACCGCACGAAATCCGGGGTTGTTGACATCCGGCGAGAGCGAAAGGGTCTTGTTTGTCGGCCCGATGGAGCCGGCCACAAAGCGGGGTTTTTCGGGGTTTCGGGCAGTATACTCCGAGGCAGCCTTTCGGGCAAGCCTGACGGCCTCCAGGTTCAGCTCCCTGACCAGCTCTTCGGCGTGGTAGTCGCTCTGGGAGATCGGGTTCGCATTGAAGGTGTTTGTTTCGATGATGTCCGAGCCTGCCTCCAAAAAGTCGCAGTGCAGGTTATAGATGATATCCGGCCTGGTGAGAACAAGGATGTCGTTGTTTCCCATGAGCGGGTGCGAGTGCGCGGCAAACCTGCTGCCGCGGTAGTCCTCTTCCTGAAGTTTGTGGCGCTGGATCATGGTGCCCATGGCACCGTCGAGAACAAGGATGCGCTGTTCAAGCTGGCGAAAAAGAGTGTCCTTCATGCGTTGGATGGCGGCGTTAAAAAAGAAAGGAATATAAGGATAAGTCGGCAATTCCGTTCTCGATGTTCCGCTCCTCCTCATGATTATCAAGGAGGTCATTTTGATTTGGAGTATTCCCTATATTGGAGTGAATGCTTCCCCTAATCCCCCTGACCTGAGAAGGATTTATTTATGCTCGCTATCTGCCGATCAGCCAAAACGATTATTGTCGCTCTTGTTTTTCTCGGAACACCTTTTTCCCTCCTGAAGGCAGGGGTGTTCCGCTCCGGAACCGATCTGGAAATCGGCACATTGCTCTCCGAGCGAACCTATGAGGAGCCGGGGGTTATGAAGGAGTCCGGCCTCATGTCGGGAGTTACCGGTGCGCTTGCATTTCGCTCAAGGCACATGCTGGGCGGAATCGATATTCTGCGTGCAGAAGGAACGGCCGAATGGGGTAGGGTCGACTACAAATCTGCTGATTCCGGCTTCATCAACGGCATCAGCGACTCCATGCTTGAGGTCCGTACGCTTTTCGGCAGGGAGCTCCGGAACAGCGGAGGCATGCAACTGACAACCTTTGCCGGCTTCGGGTACCGGAGGCTTGATGACTTTATGGGCAGAGTGTCCTCAACCGGCTATGACCGCCAGTCAATCTACTGGTACAGCCCGCTCAGCATTGAACTCTGCTTGCCTCAAGAGAGAGGATGGACGATTGACGGAACCGTCGAGTACGATTTTCTCATTTCAGGGATGCAGACGAGCCTGATTACCCAGGCGGTCAATTCCTCGTTCACCTATTCCGATAACCTGAAAAACCGTCAGAACGATGGATATGGCCTGCGCGCATCAGCCAGGTTTTCGAAGAAAATCGATGCCTTCACCCTCGCCTTCGAACCCTGGTTTTGCTACTGGAATATCGGCAATTCTGAAGGTGACACCATTGTGGTCACTCAAAACGGAAGCTCTTTGCGCAAGTCATACTTTGAACCGAAAAACACAACGACGCAGTACGGCCTGAAGGTATCGATGCTTTTCTAGGGCACTCTCGCCTCAAGCCATGATCGGATCAGTTCGATGCCGGTGTCGGAGATCTGGTGCGCTACCGGATACTCCCGGTAGGTCAGGTCATCGACATGTGCCTCCAGCCAGTGGCTCGCCGCCCGTCCTTTTTCAATAGGAAGGATATCGTCGTAGATGCCGTGCATCACCAGAAAAGGAATCTCCCTCAGACGGTCGAGAGCGCTCTCGGGCGGCAAGGTATTCTCCGGGAGCTGCCCGGAGAGGGCGATGACGCCGTGAAGCAGTTCGGGTGCGGTGAATGCGGTCAGATAGCTCATGATTGTTCCCTGGCTGAACCCCATCAGAAAGACCCTGCTTCCACGGGGGCTGTACTCCTTGATCACCTCCCTGATGAACCCTGTAAGCTGCTGGAGCGCCGCTGCCGCCGCATCGACATCGGCGATGATGCCGCTATCGGTAAACTGCAGGGGGAACCAGCCGAACATGCCGAAATCGAGCGTGTGGGGCGCTCTGATGCTGATGTAGCGGACTCCCTTAAGAAGCGCCGGGGCGAGCTGTATCAGGTCTTTTTCGTTGCTGCCATAGCCGTGAAGCATGATGACCAGCGGTGCGTTCAGGGGGGTTGCGGGCGCGAGGTCCAGATAGGTCAGAGAGCGGTGCTGTCGTTGAATCATGTTCAGACGGGGTTACTGTTGGAAATCGTTGATGACACGGGTAATGAAGCCTCCCCCGAGGAGCTCGCCGCCTTGGTAGAATACCGCCGCCTGCCCAGCAGAGACTCCTGTTTTCGGAGAGTCGAAGGTGACCCTTGCCTCCCGCTCTGTGAGCGGTTCGACACAGCAGGGGGTCTCTCTGTCGCGGTAGCGGATCTTCCCTTCCGCCCTGAAGGCGGCGCGGGGGCTTTCGATGCCAATCCAGTTAAGCCCGGAAGCGATAAGCTGGCGGCTCTCCAGCGAGGACTTGCCGCCTACATGGATCCGGTTGCACCCGGCATCGATTGCCGTGACATAGAGCGGCTCTTTTGATGAGATGCCGAGCCCCCTGCGCTGGCCAATGGTATAGAATGGATAGCCCCGATGGTGGCCGATGACCTTGCCGGTTTCATCGACAATCTCACCGCCCGATACTTTTTCCGAAAGTCCGGGAATGGCGTCCGTGAGGTAGCTGCAGTAGTCGTCGTGCGGCACGAAGCAGATCTCCTGACTCTCCTTTTTCTCCGCCGCTCTGACGCCAAAGGTGCGGGCCAGCTCGCGTACCTCCGGCTTGGTCAGCCCTCCGAGAGGAAGAAGGGTTTTTGACAGGTCAGCCTGGGTGAGCATCCAGAGAAAGTAGCTCTGGTCCTTCTCCGGGTCAACGCCCTTGTAAAGCCGGTGCCTTCCTTCGCTGAAAGCGGTGGAAGCGAAGTGGCCGGTTGCGATGAACTCCGCATCGAGAAGTTTCAGCCCCTCAAAGAGCCCGAACCACTTGATCTTCTTGTTGCAGACCATGCAGGGGTTCGGGGTTCTGCCGCCGAGATACTCCTCATGAAAGTATCCGATGACATCCGCCCTGAACTTGCCGGTCAGGTTGAGGGTGAAAACGGGAATCTGAAAATCAGGATGGTCGCTGATGACAAGCGCCGAGGGGTGCAGCGAGGGGTTCTCATCGGGGGAGTCGAGCACACGGATGTTCAGCCCGGTAACCGAATACCCCTGCTTGTGAAGGATACATGCCGTCGTAGCGGAATCCACCCCGCCCGATATGCCGACAACAACTTTTTTCCGTTCGCTCATGCGACCCTTTTTACTCGTTACCTGTTGAGAGTGGACCATTGGCTGAAACTTACATTTTTTCATCGATTTATCCGGCACGCTACTTCGGTGCAAATCCAATACCTGCAAAGTCAGAAATGTTGCCAAATAAATTCGCTTTTTTTACATTTACGGGGATGCTCTTATGAGTGCTTGTCAGGGCTTGCGGTTTGTTTTCCATAAAGTCGCCATGCGACTCATCGGCGGACTCATCTTATCCGGCAGCGATGAAAACATTACAATCACTTGAACTGAAGCTCCCGCCCCTGCTGGTTGCACTGGCGGTTGCAGCTGCCATGCGTGCGGTTGCCATGTTTATGCCCGGCCATCCAGCACCATCAGACCTTAATCTCTACGCTTCGATAGCATTGGTATTGGGCGGGATCGTCCTCTCTCTTGCAGGCATCATCTCTTTCGGTCGGGCACGGACAACGGTCAACCCGTTGAAGCCGGATTCGGCAACTTCGCTGGTCAGCAGTGGCATCTACCGGGTCACACGGAACCCTATGTACGTTGGACTCCTGCTGGTTCTTGCCGGCTGGGCCGTCTTTTTGTTCTCACCCTGGACCCTGTTCGGGCCACCGCTCTTCATTTTCTACATTAACCGGTTCCAGATAACCCCTGAAGAGCGAGCACTTTCGGTGTTGTTCGGCCACGAGTACGATGCATACAGGTCGAGGGTTCGCCGGTGGCTCTGAGGCATGCCATCTCACCCGCCCGCCGTTGCCCGGAAGAGTCGTGCAGTAAGGTTAGCGCAACTATTGGAGACCCGCATACGGACGGGCAATTGGAGATCCGGGAGATCCGGGACGTTGATCCGTAAGCTATATAGTTGGGTTATTTCGCATATCGTACGTGGGAGAATATTTGAGACGGAACCGCCAAAGGGGAATAGGCAATGCCGAGAGGAGCGAGACTTGATATGCCGGGCACTCTGCATCATGTGATGATGAGGGGAATCGAAAAAGGGGTCATTTTTTGTGACGATATGGATCGGAAAGCGTTCCTTGATTGTATGGGAAAGCTTGCAAAAGAATTGGATACCGGCATCTACGCGTTTGCCTTGATGAATAACCATGCCCATATCCTGCTGAAAAGCGGTGTCTGTGGGTTGTCGGCATACATGCGCAAGCTTCTCTCCTGGTATGCGCAGTACTTCAATCGACGGCACAAGCGGGTGGGGCATCTTTTTCAGAACCGATACAAATCGATCATTTGCGAAGAGGAGGCCTATTTCGATAAACTGGTTGCTTACATCCATCTCAATCCGTTGAGGGCGGGGCTACTTGAAACACTTGATCAGCTTGCTTCGTATCCATGGGGTGGGCATTCGGTGCTGATGAAGAGGGTCAGGCATGATTGGATAGATTGTGATTATGTGCTGCGGTTTTTCGGAAAGAGGGAGGGCATGGCAAGGAACGCGTATCTCGAATTTCTGGAAGGGGAACTGGGCATTGACCGGGAGCAGGAGTTGTCGGGGGGCGGGTTGATTCGCTCGCAGGGCGGCTGGTCGAAAGTGCAGTCGATGCGGAAGAGCGGCGAGAAAGCCTTGGGCGATGAAAGGATTCTTGGCGGTGACGATTTTGTGAGGAAAGTGCTGAACGACGCCGAAGGGCGAAAGGATGTGCCTTTTCCGGAGAAGGACCGGTTGGTGCAGTTCAATGAGTTAATTGAGCAGGAATGCGCTTCAGCAGGAGTTACGGTAACCTTCCTGCGTACCGGGAGCAGGCGCGGGGTGCTGCCATCGCTGAGAAAAAAGCTCGCCGTCAAATCAGTGTTTGATTACGGCATATCTCTTGCTGAGACGGCAAGGCAGCTCGGTGTGACGGCCAATGCCGTGAGCTACATGCTGAATAGTTGATGATGGATGGTGTAATTCGGCACAGCCCTGACTTTATCGGAAAAATTTTCTTGAATAAATTCGTCTTGTTCTGTGATGTTGTAGTTACGGATCAACGTCCCCAAATTTGCCTGCGACGATGAGCAACGGGGGTTCTAGCTGAGCTTGTAGCCGGGGCCGCCGCCTCCTTCGGGGGTGCTCCAGGTGATGATGCCGTAGGGGTCGGCGACTTCACAGGTCTTGCAGTGCAGGCAGTTTGAGGGGCTGAGTCTGAGGGTTCGTTCAGCTCCTTCGCTTATTTCGTAGACCTTTGCGGGGCAGAATCGCAGGCAGGGGTTGGCGAACTCTTCCGTGCATTTTTTCAGGCAGATCTCCCGGATATCCTCTTCGGTGATATGGAGGTGGCAGGGCTGATCCTCCTCGTGGATGGTGCCTGAGCGGTAGATGCACTCCTCCTTGCTGAAAGTAAGCCGGCCGTCAGGTGTGAAGCGCTCTTCCTCTTTATGAGCAACTCCTGGTTTTGTCACGGATTTTTTCAGGCCTGGTTTCAGTGAGAGGCCCGGAAAGGCGAGCTGGAGCCCGGCCTGCGCAAGGCCGAAATAGAGTCCCCGATCAAAAGCTTTCCGATAGTTGCGCGCGCTTTGAAGCTCTTCGAACGCCCATGAGGCTCTGAACCGTTCATCGTAGCTTTTCAGCTGCTTCTCGGAAAAATCGTCATGCTGGAGTGCCTCGAAGAGGGTTTCGGCGGCAAGGGTTCCTGATTTCATGGCGAGGTGAAGCCCCTTCTGGCGCTGCGAGTTCACCATTCCTGCCGATTCGCCGGTGACGAGAAAGCCCGGGCCGGAGAGCCGGGGCATGCTGTCGAGCCCTCCGGAGCTGATGCAGCGTGCTCCCGATTCGAGCATGCTGCCGCCGTCGAGAATGCCTGCCAGGAGAGGGTGCTGCTTGAAGCGCTGGAGGTTGAGGTGCGGGTCGCAGGCGGGCGATGATGGCTCCGGCGAGCTGACAAACCCGATGGAGAGCAGCGTCTCGGAGAGCGCATAGATCCAGCCGCCGCCGTAACTCTCCGGGGGGAGGGGGTAGCCGAAGAGGTGGTGCACCTCGCCGGCAGAGATTCGGCGTTCAGCCACTCGCCACGTCTCTTTGACGCCAGTGCTGTATCGTTGCGGGGGAGTCTTCTCTGGCTCGGAGAGCAGCGGTCGGAGCTGGCGCAGGAGGGAGCCGTCGGCGCCCTCTCCGATGACCACTGCCTTTGTCTTCAGGATAATTCCCGCCTCAAACGCTCCTTTTTTTTCTCCATTTCTGTCAATCCCCTTGTCGTCCGTCAGGATGCCGACGAGGCGACCCTCTTCGATGATTGGGGCAGCCGCAGCGGTGTTGTCGAAGAGTTCGATTCCCTCCTTCACGGCCTCTTCAGCCAGCCAGCCGCCAAGCCGGCTCGCCGAGACGAGCAGGTTGCCGCTGTTCTGGAATGCAACAGGCACGAAGGGGAAGCGGAACTTTCTCTTCTTCGTCAGGAACCAGATGTTCTCCCCGGTTACCGCCGATTCGACCGGAAAGCCCCGCTCGAGGTAGTCGGGCATGAACTCCCGGAGTGCCTTGGGGTCGAGCACCGCTCCCGATAGGAGGTGTGCTCCCGGGTAGCGTCCCTTGTCGATGATGGCAATCGTGTACTCTCTTTGGCCGTTCTGCCGGTTGAGGAGTCGCTGCAGGTGGATTGCCGATGCCAGGTTTGCCGGCCCGGCACCGACGAAGAGGATATCGAACCCCAGTGTTTCCCGCTCCTTATTCACAGCAAAATCCCTCCGAGGATCAGCGACGCCACGCTGAAGTAGATGACAATGCCGGTAACGTCGACAAGGGTTGCCACAAAGGGCGCCGAGGAGGTTGCGGGATCGAGGCCGAGCCGTTTCAAAAGGAGCGGGAGCATCGAGCCGGTGAGGGTGCCGAAGAGCACGATGCCGAGCAGCGAGACCCCTATGGTGATCGAGACGTAGACCCAGGTCATGGTAAGACGGCCGATGATCATGGCCCAGATGATCACCCGCATAATCCCGATCACGCCAAGCAGGCTTCCGAGCGCAAGGCCCGAAAGGATCTCGCGCTTCATGACCTGCCACCAGTCCCTTATGGTGATCTCTCCGATGGAGAGGGAGCGGATGATAAGGGTTGCGGCCTGCGAGCCGGAGTTGCCGCCACTCGAAATGATGAGCGGGATGAAGGTGGCCAGCACGATGGCCTTTGCCAGCTCATCCTGAAAAAACGCCAAAGCCGATGCGGTCAGCATCTCGCCGATGAAGAGGATGACCAGCCAGCCGGCGCGTTTTTTTACGAGCTGAAGAATGGGCAGATCCATGTAGGGCTCCTCAAGAGCCTCGATGGCACCGAACTTCTGGATCTCTTCGGTCTCCTCCTCTTCGGCCACGTCGAGCATGTCGTCGACGGTCACAATGCCGATCAGGTAGCCGTTGGAGTCGACCACCGGAAGGGCGACCTTGTCGTACCGCTTGAAGGCCTCAAGGGCATCCTTCTGGTCCTGCGTTGCCGTCAGGGTTATGATTTTGTCTTTGGAGATGACGTCATCGACCCGCTGTTCCGGAGCCGAGAGCAGCAGCTCCCGCGACAGCAGCTCCCCTGTGAGCTTTCCGAAATCGTCGACGACATAGATGACGTTGAGTGTTTCGCTCTCATGGCCGAAGGTGCGGATATAGGTGAGCACCTGATCGATATCCCAGTCCTTCTTGACACTGAGGCAGTCTGGCGACATGAGCCTGCCGACGCTCCCTTCGCCGTAGGCCAGAAGGGTTTTGGCAATCTTGAACTCCTTGAAGGAGAGCAGCTTCAAGAGCTCCTGCACCACCGTGCCGGGCAGCTCCTCGAGCAGCGCTGTGCGGTCATCGGCCGACATGCTGTTGAGGATATGGGTGACGTCTCTCTGGGTCAGCGCCTTCAGCAGGTTCTCCTGCGCGTCGAGATCGAGATATTCGAAGGTCTCGGTCGCGATGTCTTTCGGCAGCAGCCGGAAGAGAATCGCCTGGTCGTTTTCAGGGAGGTCGGAGATGAGTTCAGCCAGATCTACCGGGAGCCAGTCGGCAAACAGGCGTTGCAATGCGCTGAAGTTGCGCTGCTCGATGAGTTCCCTGATTTCCGGCAGGAGAGTGGTTCCGATCATATCTGCATGAAAATAGTTGTTTGCAATCCCGCGCTCTTCCGATGATGCGCTGTTTTCAGCGGGATGTTTATGGGGTGCCGGAGAGCGCAGACCCTCTCAGGGATTTTGTCTGCGAGTTCGCCTGCAGACGCTTCACAGATGGGCATTCCCAGCCTTTTCGGGAAGCGATATTATTATTATTTGTAATGGTTTGAGTATGTATTATAATGTAAGAAGTCATGACGGAACTTCAACTGCTGTAAATTTCTCTGGTTAGTACATGGGCCGAGTTATCGCGATTGCAAACCAGAAGGGTGGCGTAGGAAAAACCACCACTTCTGTCAATATAGCCGCCTCGATCGCTATTTCTGAGTTTAAGACACTGCTTATCGATATCGATCCTCAGGCCAATGCCACCTCCGGATTTGGCATTGAGACCGGCGATGAGATCGACAATACCTTTTACCAGGTCATGGTAAAGGGAGGAAACATCCAGGACGCCATCAAGCCATCAAGCCTCGAGTATCTCGACGTTCTCCCTTCCAACGTCAATCTTGTCGGGATGGAGGTTGAGCTGGTGAACATGAGGGAGCGCGAGTACGTGATGCAGAAAGCGCTCAAGGGAATCCGTTCCAAATACGACTACATCATTATCGACTGCCCGCCTTCACTCGGGCTCATCACGCTCAATTCGCTCACGGCGGCTGACTCTGTGCTCATTCCGGTTCAGGCCGAGTATTATGCGCTCGAGGGACTTGGAAAGCTGCTCAATACCATCAGCATTGTCCGCAAGCACCTGAATCCGAAACTGGAGATTGAAGGGGTGCTGGTGACCATGTTCGACTCGCGCCTCCGCCTTGCGACGCAGGTGGCCGAAGAGGTCAAGAAGTTTTTCAAGGACAAGGTCTACAGGACCCATATCCGCAGAAATGTCAGGCTGTCGGAAGCCCCGAGCCATGGCAAGCCTGCCTTGCTCTACGATGCCCAGAGTATCGGCTCCAAGGACTATCTCGATCTTGCCCAGGAGATCTTCGAAAGGGATGGCAATATCAAAAAATTTAAAGTCCGGCAGCGGTAGCTGACCGGTAAGCTGGTGGGAGATATGTCAAAACAAGCATTGGGAAGAGGCCTGAAGGCCCTGATTCCGGACGAGGGGTTCGATTCGGTCTCGAAGGATGAGGAGATACTGCCTTTGCAGGAAGGGAGCATCGGCAGCCTGGCCATCGAAAAGATACACGCAAATCCGTTTCAGCCTCGCAAGGAGTTTGATGAAACAGCCCTTGAGGAGCTGAAAAACTCCATCGTCGAGAACGGTGTCATTCAGCCCGTTACCGTCACACGGGACGGAGACGGCTACCAGCTCATCAGCGGAGAACGCCGCCTGAGAGCCGTCACGCTGGCAGGATTCAAGTTCATTCCCGCATACGTCATTGAGGCGCATGATGACTCCAGCAAGCTTGAGCTTGCCCTTATCGAGAACATCCAGAGGGAGGACCTCAACGCCATAGAGGTTGCTCTCGCCCTGAAGAGTCTGACGACCAAATGCAAGCTGACGCAGGACGAAATCGCCCAGAAAGTTGGCAAGAACCGCTCGACCGTCAGCAATTTCCTGCGTCTTCTCAAGCTTCCCCTTCAGATTCAGGACAGCATCCGCAACCGCGAGATATCCTCCGGCCATGCCCGCGCGCTCATCAACCTGCCCGGTGAACAGCAGCAGATCAAGGTATGGAAGCAGATCCTCAGCCATCAGCTCTCTGTGCGTCAGACGGAAACGCTGGTGAACCGCATGTTCAAGGATCAGGCAAAGCCAGCGAAAGCAGGCGCAGAGGAACGCTCCACGCATATAACCCAGCTCGAGTCCATGCTCAGAAACAGGCTGGCGACAAAGGTCCGCATCGTCGAGAAAAAAGGGGGCAAGGGCGAGATCCACATCCAGTATTTCTCCATCGACGATCTCGACCGCCTGCTTGAGGTCTTTGGCAACGAGTAAAACCGCCGGACTATCCGCTATTTGTCAACAACAATTTTCAGCTGAAGCACCAATCATGAGGTTTACCCTTGTAGGAAACGGGAGAATGGGCGAGCAGGTCGCACTGGTGATAGCCAAATCCGGCTGCCACGAAACCGCTGCCGTTCTCGATGTCGATGTCCCGATTACTGCCGGTCTTTTTCGGGGAAGTGATGCTATTATTGATTTTACCGTCAGGGATGCGTTTCTTCAGAATCTCCCCGCAATGCTTTCGTCGGGCGTGCCCATAGTCGTCGGCACAACGGGATGGGACGACGTCCGCCAGGAGGTTTGCGCCAAGGTTTCGGCCGCAGGCTCCTCGCTTCTCTACTCGGCAAACTTTTCGCTTGGCGTCAACCTCTTTCTTCGCACCTTGCGGGAGGCCTCGCGTCTGATTGCACCTTTCGCCCAGTTCGATATCGCCCTCACTGAGCATCACCATACCGGAAAGGCTGATTTTCCCAGCGGCACAGCGCTCAGAGCAGCCGAAGTGATCCTTTCGGCCAACAGCCGCAAGAAAACGGTCCGGCGGGAGCTCTCCGACGAGAGGAAACTGGCGCCGGATGAACTGCATGTTGCCGCCGTGAGGCTTGGCAGTGTCTTTGGCAAGCATACCGCTTTCATTGACTCGGATGCCGATGAGATCGTCATCTCCCATAATGCCAAGAACCGTTCCGGATTTGCCTCCGGCGCCGTCGAGGCCGCAGTCTGGCTCGCCGGGCGCCACAAGAGCAACCCGGGGTTCTACAGTATGGATGATTTTTTGAATGAAAAGCTTTCCTGAGGAGTTATGGCTGCCGACAGTGTGAATCCTTCGTCCCTTTCTTTTTCCGCAAAGCGCTATACGGTGCTCACGGGAGCAATCCTCATTCTCCTCACAACCACTGTTCCCTATCTCACCCTGCTCAATCTCTTCCTTTTTGCAGGGGTTTTCATCTCCGGAACCTTGGCGCTGAACCACTCCATCCTCCGGTTTCAGGTCCGTCTGGCATTCAGCGAGGCATTTCTTCTGGGCTGTTTTGCCGGTATGGTCGGCGGGATGCTTTCCGAAGGGGCAGGATATCTCCTCATGGAGTTTTTCCACTACAGGCCGGGAGCTGAAAGCCTTTCGCTTGTCATCAAGTGGGCGCTTGATATGGCCAGGGAGCGGCCCGAGCTGCATGAACAGGTGCAGACACTTGTTGCGGCAGAGAAAATGGCACTCTCTCCTGTCAGATTGAGCTTTGCCGATCTCCTGATGAACATGGTCTTTTCCGGCGCTATTTATGCCCCGATTGCCGGTCTCGGTGGTTCATTCGCGGTGCTGCGGCTCAAGAGGCGTGCGACCAGAAGCTGAGGCCTCCCGAATGTACCACATCCTGTCGATCTTCTGTGATCCCGAAAGTGTCACCCACGCTTCCACCCGAACGAGGCGTACGGGAGTTTTGAGTGTGCCGACCATGCACTGCACTGCTTTTCTGAGCGTTTCGTCATCACAGCCGCCATTTGCGGCACGGATGAATGCCACCGGACGCAAGCTGTACTCCGGGTCCGGCACCGGAACGACAATGGCCTCGAGGATGCCCTCCTGGCTCATCAGCGCTTTTTCTATCTCCTCGGGATGGATGTTCTCTCCGCCGGAAATGAACATGTTATCCTTTCTGCCAAGTACCCTCACCGTTCCGTCTTCAGCGACCTGCCCGATATCGGAGGTGTGGAACCATCCCTGGCTGTCGGTCTGAGGCGTGAGCCGACCCAGGGAGAGGTAACCCTGAAAGAGGGTCTCTCCCCGCACCAGCAGCTCTCCGTCAGCAGCAGTCATCACCTCCCGCCACTGAAGCACCTTGCCGCTCTGCTCCGCTCTTCCGCCTGCCGTCCCGGAAGTAGTGGCGATTTGTGAGCTCATCTCCGTCGAGCCATAGCTCATGTAGAGCGGTATGTTGTGTGAGGCGGCCTCATCGAAGAGCGACTGCGGTGCAGGACTTCCTCCGAGCAGGATGGCTTTCAGTGAGCCAAGCCTTGAAGCGGCCTCTCCATTGGCAAGAATGCGGTAGAGCTGCGTCGGCACAAGCGAGAGGTGCGTGACCGGGTGGTTCTTGAGAGCCTCCTCGATTGTTGTTTGGGGATAGTTCAACGCCAGTGATCCTCCTCCCGCGAATGCCCGGAAGAGCAGGGCGTAGCCGCCAACATGGCAGAGCGGCAGCGAGAGCAGCCAGCAGTCCCCTGGACCAAACGCGATGTTTTCGTTGGAGCCCAGTGCGCTGTACCAGTGATTGGCAAAACTGTGGGCGGCGGCTTTCGCCACTCCCGAGCTTGCCGAAGTATGGATGACGCTCACCAGGCGCTCCATCGCCTCAGGGGGGTCAAGAGCGGCTGACCTTATGGAGGGGAGTTCCTCCGTGAAGAGTGAGGAAAGCTCAATTGCTTTTTTTTCGTCGAAAAGGGATGCAGGGCTTCCTGCGTGAAAGAGCAGTGCCGGTTGGAGGCGGTCAATCATCCCTCGCAGCTGAGTTTCAGGCAGACGGTGGTTGAGCGGAGCGGCGATAAGCCCGGCTTTCAGCATGCCGAGGAGCACGAGCACCGCTTCAGGGGAGTTTGGCGAGAGCAGCGCAACAATCTCTCCAGCCCTTGCTCCTGCTTCCAGGAAGCGTACGGCAATGCGCGTCGCCTCAGTGTCGCACTCCGCAAACGAAAGCGTCCGATCCGCCGTCCGGAGGGCCGGTGCGGCGCCGAAAAGGTGTGCGGCTCTCGCTATAATGTCCATCGTGATTCCTGCCGGATCATCTGCCTGTCGACCGCCAGGCTGTTGCCATAGAGAGCTTCCGCATCGAGTCGAGCGTTTTTCGAACCGAATGGGGTCTCAAGCAGATCGTGCTTGAGGTAGCGGAAGGTGTCGAGGCCGCATGCCGCAGGAGTCGGGGATGCGGCAGCCGCCAGCATGGCATAGAACCCGAGGCTGACGCCGCTCTCAAAAGCTGAACTGAAGACCGCCAGGAGATTTTTTTCAAGGGCAAGGGCGGCAAGGCTCATTGCGGCATAGATCCCTCCAATGCGGTTCGGTTTCAGGATGAGCGCCTGAAGCGACTCTCGGGGGAGCTTTTCGAGCAGCTCCGGCTGCTGCCAGAGGGTTTCGTCGAGCGCAGAGAGGATGCCTGTCCGGTCATGGAATTCGCCGATGAGCTCAGGCTGCTTGAGGGGCTCCTCGATGTAGGCGACGCTGTCAAGAGGAATGGTTCGGGCAAATGCAACCGCTTCATCAAGCGAAAGCGACTGGTTAAGGTCAAGGCGGAGCTCGATACCGCTGCCATAGGCGCGGTGCAGTTCGATGATGGTTTCAGCACTGACAGGGAGGTTAGTGGCGGTTACCTTCAGCTTGAAGGCGCGGTAACCGGCGCGAAAGAGCTTATCGGCTCTCTCGAGGACCTGCATGGTATCGCCGAAAAGCAGACCGTTCAGGGGCACGTTGGGTAGTTGGGAACCCTGTCGGGCCTCAGGGGGGAGGGCAGTAAAGGGGAGGGTTCCTCCGGCTTCGGCCGCATCGAGATTGATCATCGCCATCTCCACGCCCGTGCGGACAGAAGGGTAGAGCTTCAGGGGGAGCTTGCCGCTGCGGGAAAAATCGTGTTCCGAGAGGAGCGCCACAAGCTGCCCCTCGGCCGCTTCGAGCGTTTCCGAATGCAGGCCGGGGAGCGGAGCAATCTCGCCATAGCCAACAAGCTGCCCGTCCTGGTTTTTCAGTGCAAGGAGCAGGCCATCCCTGCCGGTGAGCCGGCGTCCTTTGACGGTAACCGGCTCGGTGAACGGGATGGAGTATTGGTAGAGTGTGGCGTGAGCGGCTCTCAAGGTCGTTTCGGGAATTTGGCGAAGTCGGGTTTGCGTTTTTCCACAAATGCGTTGCGGCCCTCCTGCCCCTCTTCGCTCATGTAATAGAGCAAGGTGGCGTTGCCGGCAAGTTCCTGCAGTCCCGCTTGGCCGTCACAGTCGGCGTTGAGTGCGGCTTTAAGGCAGCGTATGGCAAGCGGGGAGTTGGCAAGAATCTCGCGGCACCACTGCACGGTCTCCTCCTCGAGCCGGTCGAGCGGCACGACGGTGTTGACGAGTCCCATCTGGAGCGCCTCCCGGGCGTCGTACTGCCGGCAGAGGTACCAGATCTCGCGAGCCTTCTTCTGGCCGACGAGCCGCGCCATGTAGCTTGCGCCCCATCCTCCGTCAAACGAGCCGACCTTCGGGCCGGTCTGGCCGAATCTTGCGTTCTCGGCAGCGATGCTCAGGTCGCAGAGCATGTGCAGCACGTGGCCGCCGCCGATGGCATAGCCTGCCACCATGGCGATGACCGGTTTGGGGCAGGTGCGGATATCACGCTGGAAATCGAGTACGTTGAGCTTGTTGACCCCTTGAGAATCAGCGTATCCCGCATTGCCGCGGATCTTCTGGTCGCCGCCGGAGCAGAATGCCAGATCTCCCTGGCCCGTCAGGATAATGACGCCGATCTCCTGGTCATTGCGGGCATCCTGCAGGGCCTCAATCATCTCGTCCACCGTCTGCGGACGGAAAGCATTGCGCCTCTCGGGGCGGTTGATGGTAATCTTTGCGATGCCTTCGGCTTTATGGTAGAGGATGTCGGTAAACTCACCTGCCGCACTCCAGTTGACGCTGCTCATAATCGTAATGGTTCTTGCTGTTTGAAAAAGAGTTGCAACCGCTTTACGAAAAGCTCACGATTCTCAAGCTGCAGCGCATGGCCGCAGGAGGGGAGGATTTCGCAGTCGGAGCCAGGGCATAACTTAACCATTTGGCGGGCAATCTCAACGTACCGCTCGTCTTTTTCCCCTGCAAAAAAGTGAACCGGCACACGGTTTTCCGGCAGGGCATCCCACATCGACGGCTGGTTTCCGGTGCCGAGAAACCGAAGGGCAAGGGCGAGATTTCGCGGGTCGTTATGCTTCCGCTCGCGCTCCACCTCCCGGAAGACAGGGTGGTGTTTGAGGGTCGAAAAAAGCGGCGCTCTGTACCAGGCGTCAAGGAAGCCGGCGAAGTTTCGTTCAATCTTGCGCGCCACACACTCGTCGCTAGACCTGCGGGCGACGCGCTCCTCTTGCGTCCTGAGACCGGGCGATGCTGAAACGATGAGCGCCTGCGAAAAGAGCGCGGGATGGCGGAGCAAGAGGGCAAGGGCGATGCGCCCGCCCATGGAGTAGCCCACCAGCCTGCAGGGAGGGGAGGCCACCTGCCGGACTCTCTCTGCAAGAGCTTCAACAGTCCGCTCAAAATACCCCTCGGCCGCCGCCGCACCATCCTCAATGCCCGCGCTGCCATGCCCCGGCAAATCGACCATCACCGAGCAGTAATCCTTCTCCAGTTTCCGGGCAATCGGCAGCCAGTCGCTTCCCGATCCCAGAAACCCGTGCAGGAAGATAATCCGTGGAAGCGATTCCGAACCGAGGGTAGTGAAGTGCAGCGGAATATCCGGTAAAGGTTTTGCCATGAGCGGAATGAATAGTGACAGCCAGGCGGCAGTCGTATGAAACACGTTTATCGCAATATATGAACACTTGCTACAAGTGGAGAAAATCCCCAGACGTTTGCATGCATACGCTCGCTATTGCTGTTTTCCACTATAGGCGTATATTTAGAGTATCGCTTGTGCCTCTCCCAAGGGGACGTAAGTGACAAATTGTACAAATCCAAGCGCTATTTGCTGTTTGAAAATCTTATCAACTAATCTGCATGAGCCATGCCACGGGGACCGAGACTTGACGCACCGGGAACTCTGCATCATGTTATGATGCGAGGCATAGAAGGGGGCTTGATAGTGAGTAACGATGATGACCGCCAAGATTTTGTATTCAGAATGGGCCGCATCGCAAAATCAACAGGAACTGGAATTTATGCATGGGCATTGATGACCAACCATGCCCATATTTTGCTTCGGAGCGGCGAAATGGGTATTTCCTGTTTCATGCGCAAGTTGCTGACCGGCTATGCAACGCTTTACAACCGGAGGCATCAACGTCACGGTCATCTTTTTCAAAACCGTTACAAGTCGATTGTGTGCGAGGGTGAGTCCTATTTCATGAAACTCGTAGGATATATCCATCTCAATCCCTTCAGGGCGGGATTGGTATCTACGGTTGACGACCTTCAGAACTACCGGTGGTGCGGTCATGGCATGATCATGAACAGAATTAAAAACGACTGGCAGGACCGAGAATCCGTGCTGCGTTTTTTTGGGGAGGATAAGCGTGCGGCAAGGAAAGCCTATCGATTGTTCGTTGATGAGCAAAGTAAAATTGGTAAGCAAGATGAATTGACTGGGGGTGGCCTGATTCGTTCCATGGGCGGATGGTCAGAAGTGAAGTCAGCAATAAAACGGTCCGAACGACAGTTTAGTGATGAACGGATACTCGGAAGCGGTGATTTTGTGAAAGAGGTGCTTGATCAGGCCGAAGCTGCCATAAAAGATCAGATTCCAACTTCTGAAAGGGAGGCAGAAGCGGATGCAGTGCTTTCGCGGCGGTGCGGGGAGGCTGGAATTGCGATTGAGGCTTTGCAGGGTGGCAGTAGGAGGAAAGAGTTGGCTAGACTGCGCAAAGAGCTTGCATTTCACTTTGTCAAGCGGTTTGGATTATCCTATGCAGAAACGGCGAGGAAGCTTGGAATCTCGACTTCGGCGGTTAGCCGGATTTTGGCGCATGCAGAATAGCGTTAGTGTAATTTGTCACTAACGTCCCCTTGGTGGTGGTGGTGGGGTGGGGGGTTAAAGTGCTTTGATTTTTGCCTGCAGGGTGCGGTGGAGGAGGAGGTTTTCCTGACGGTTGGTTTCGACTTCGATGATGATGCTTCTTGGGCTGGTGAGTGCAGCTTTATAGCGTTCGGTGAACTCCCGGTTTGTGTGCGGATGGGCGTAGTCGAGCCCGAAAGTTTTGGCTGCAAGTTCGATGCTGAAGTTCTGGGGGGTGGCGAAGCAAAGGTCGAGCTTGTCGGTTGCTTTCGCAACGGGAAGAAAGGAGAAGATTCCTCCTCCGTGGTTGTTCAGTGCGATGACAATCAGCCGGTTCCATCTGTGGTTGAGCAGCGAGAGGGCGTTCAGGTCGTGCAGGAAGGAGATGTCGCCGATGAGCAGGGTCGTGGGCACCTGAAGTCCGGTTGCGAAACCTGCTGCCGTGGAGATGATGCCGTCGATGCCGCTTGCTCCGCGGTTGAGTGCGGTGCGGACCGGCAGCAGAGTTGTCGGCGCGGCGAAAAGGTTCATGTTCCGGGCAGGCATGCTGTTCGAGACAAAGATGGCGTGATTGCCTCCCGTCAGGGTCGAGACAATGCGGGCGGCAGAGACTTCGTTGACCGCAATATCAGGCTTGCAGGCATCCTCCTCGATCGTCTTTGCGGCTGCAGAAAAGAGGGCGCTGCAGTCAGGAATTCCCAAGGGCTTGCGGCAGCCGGAGAGCGCCGTGGCAACCGATGCGGGCGAGGCTTCAATATTCAGGGTGACGTTATGGTCAGGGCTGAAACGTCCGGGGTGCTCCCTGACGACGATGTGGTGACGGGGAGGGTATTTCCTGATCGTCACACCGGGCTGCTTGCCGATCAGCCCTCCGCCGAAATGGATCACGGCGTCCGGCCGGAACTCCCGGGTGAAGTGTTCATTCATGAAGGCAAGCTGCCAGGGGAGGCAGTTTGCAGAGAGCCTGATGCCGGAAGTGAGGTCGGCAAAGAGTGGGATATTCAGCGATTTGGCAAGCTTTTCGACAGCCTCAGCATCAGCGGGGTTTTCCATATAACCAGCGACCAATAGGGGGCGTTCTGCCTGCGTAAGAATCTCCCGTAAGCTTTCGATTGCTTCCAGAGAGGGTTCCTGTCGGGGAATTTCGAATCGGCACCAGGGTTCGCTTGAGACTCTCCACTCCGAGAGGGGCTGTGCCCAGGGGTGCTGAAGGTCGGGTGATTCGGGTTCAAGCGGCTCTCGGAAGGGCGCGTTGAGGTGTACCGGTCCGGCGGGTGAGCCGAGGCTTCTTTTTACAGCCTGGTCCACCGTCGAGAGCAGTGAATTGAGCGGCGTATCGGTACCCGGTGCTGGCAGTTCAAAGCTCCACCGGGCATAGTCGCCAAAGATGTTCTGCTGGCGTATGGTCTGGTTGGCTCCCGATTCAAGGAGTTCAAAGGGGCGGTCAGCTGAGAGTATAATCATCGGCTGTGCGTCTCTTGAGGCTTCGACCACGGCAGGGAAATAGTTGGCCAGAGCCGTGCCCGATGTGCAGATGAGCACGGCCGGCATGCCGGTGGCACGAGCATAGCCCAGCGCGTAAAATCCTGCTGAACGTTCATCGGGAAACATCCGGAATCGTGCTCTGGTGTTCCCTGCCACAGCCAGAGTAAGCGGTGTGGAGCGAGAACCGGGCGAAATGCAAAAGAGGTCCGCTCCCTGGCGGATCAGCTCTTCGACGACAGTGTCGCTCCAGAGCGTGTTGATCTGTCGGGTGTTCATGCTTCCTGACGGGTTATTGCCAGAATGTCCCCTATTTTCTGCTCGACCTCCTCCCATTCGGCAGCGGGATCAGAGCCTTTGACCAGTCCCGCACCTGAGTAGAGGCATACAAAACGCTCATTGACAAGCGCTGAACGAATCGCAACGGAAAACTCGGCAGCATCTCTGCTCAACCAGCCGACCGGAGCAGCATACCATCCGCGGGTGAATGGTTCGAGTTCCATGATGCTTTTCATCGCTTCCGCCTTTGGGACTCCGCCGACAGCGGGCGTAGGGTGGAGGCGCTTGAGAATTGCGGTATCGTTGCGGAACTCCGCCTTGAGGGTTGCGCTGCATCTGGTGTAGAGATGAGCAAGACGGTGGAGCTGCAGGACGTGGAGCTCTTTTTCCATATCGACCTCGCTGCAGACAGGGGAGAGCTCATTGTGGATCATCTCGCTGACGAACTTGTGCTCCCTGATATCCTTCTCCGAGTTCAGCAGCAGGTCGGAGGCATCCTGGTCGCTGCCGTTGTTGCTCTTCTTCGAGACCGTTCCCGCAAGGGCTTCGGTGAGCAGCTTGCCGCCGTTCCGGAGGTAGAGCCGTTCGGGGCTGAAACTGAAAAATGCGTGATGTGCCGCCGGCTCAAAGTGGAAGCGGTAGACCGCATTGTCGGGATAGGGATAGCGGAGCTGAAAGAGCAGGGGCGGAAATGTAGCGCTGAATTCAAGAATGGTCTGTCGGGCAAGCGCAACCTTTTTCATGTCGCTCTCTTCAAACGAGCGAAGCGCCTCCAGGCAGTTCTCTTTCCAGCCGGTTTCATCGGGGTTATAGGTGATGCCAAGCAGATCAGGCACCCTTGAGTTTGAACAGTCACACGCTGGCGCAACCCTGTCGAGAATCGAGATTATCCGACCCTTATTTGTGAGAAAATCATCTCCGTTTTCAAGGAAAAGACGGCAGGAGAGGGAGAATGAACCGTTTTCAAGAGCCAGTTCAATCAGCGGCAGAATAAAGGTGAACGACGAAAAGCCGTTCCATAGCGGGTCAAGCTTCTCATTATTGTTGAAGCGGATTCCGCCGAAGTAGCGAGCCTTTGGATCCTTGCCGTCAAACAGGCGCTGAAGCTCATCGAAATTGCTCTCGTTCTCTGTCTCATTCTCGGCACTTAAGATGTCGGCGATGCCGATCCCGGCTACCGCAAAGTCCTTTTCGCGGTTCTGCCAGAAGATTTTCGGGTAGGCCTCCTGGCAACAGAGCCATCCGGGGATGTCGGCCGCCAGGACGGGCTGACGGAACGTTATGCAGCGGCTCCGGCTTCCGGAGCACTCTGAACCATTTTCGTGATCGAAACGGGTTACGGCCTCTTTAAGCGCAGCGACAGCCGATTTCAGGGGAAGAGTTTCTTCGGTTGGTGTGATGGTATGGTAAAACTCACTCATATGCGTTTGTCGGCGTTGTAACTCTCAAACACGATGCAGCGCGCGCTCTTTGTGGAACAAACTCTACAATAAAAAATCAATAACGGTTTCCTCTTGTCTGAAAAAAACGTTCCGGGTACCTTCAGAGCGTAGAGAGAACAGCCTTCACCCTGCTCACACGAGCCGGCTATTTGCCGGGAATCTCCTTGTTGAGGTGGCGTTGCAGCGAGACGGCAAGATAATTGTTTTTCAGAAGAAGCCACCGATAAATCGCCTGAGCCTCCGCCAATTTTCCGGTTCGGGCGCAGCATACGGCAAGGTTGTAGTGAGCCTCCACGAATGCCGTGCTGTTATCAATGGATGCGCGGTAAAATCCCGCTGCCTTGTCAAGCTGATTGAGCTGCATATAGACGTTGCCGACGTCGTATAGCCGCAGGGAGTCTTTCGGGGCATGCTCAAGGTGCTTGGTGAAAAAGACCAGTGCCTCCTGATAGTTTTTCCGGTTGAAGGCCAGGGCTCCCAGCGCATGCGATGCGTCGTCCATATCCGGATTGATGGCGAGCGCATTGCGGTATGCCTCGTCGGCCTCAACGAACCGTTTGTCGTGCACATAGGCATTGCCGAGACGGACCTGAAGGGCAGCATCTTTCGGATTCTTCCATGCCAGCTCGCGAAGGAGATTGATATCGTCCGACTTTTTGCTGCATGAAGAGAGCATGAAGAGGAATGCCAAGAGAAGAACCCTGAGCCGGCTCTGCATGCCGACCGATGAAAATGGAGATGATTGTTTCATAGTGCTTTAATATAAGCAGTCGCCAAGTGATCTGCCAATCTGCAGCCTCTCTTTATGGCTACGATCTGTTTGAAGGGCGGAAAAATTTCCGAATGGGGATATGTGTCCGTACCTTGAGGGAGCAGTTTTTTTTGCAATCGATTCCAATGATCATTACCGTTATGAAAAATGAATTTCAGGTTACCGGCATGAGCTGCGGGGGATGTGAGCTGCTCGTTCGTGAGGCTCTTGAGGAGCTTGACGGGGTCAGCGCAGCTCAAGCATCTCATCAGAGCGGCGTTGTTTCGGTCGAATATGATCCACAGAGGGTAAGCGTTGCAGATCTGAAAACGGCAATCGAAGCAGAGGGTTTCAAGGTTACGGCCTGAACAAAAGAACAGGGGAGTTATGGCAGTTGAAAAATCAGAGCGCCTTGCCGTGCTTATCGATGCGGACAATACGCAGCCGGCAATCATCGAGGGGCTGCTTGCCGAGGTCGCCAAATACGGGACGTCGAGCGTCAAGAGGATCTATGGCGACTGGACCACGACCGCACTCAGAGGATGGAAGGATGTGCTCCTTGAGTACTCGATTCAGCCCATCCAGCAGTTCGGCTACACTAAAGGGAAGAACGCCACCGACAGCGCGATGATTATCGATGCGATGGATCTGCTCTACACAGGGAAGTTCCAGGGGTTCTGCATTGTGTCGAGCGACAGTGATTTCACCAAGCTCGCCTCGAGAATACGGGAGTCGGGTTTGATTGTCTACGGCTTCGGAGAGAAAAAGACCCCCTCGCCGTTTGTCTCTGCATGCGACAAGTTCATTTATACTGAGGTTTTGCGCGCCAAAATCAATGAGAATGAGTCTATCGCCAAAAAGTCGATGGCTGAACTCAAGCAGGATACACGGCTGGTGCGGCTGTTGAGAAATGCGGTCGAAGCCTCCTCGGATGAGAGCGGCTGGGCGCACCTTGCCACCACCGGCAGCAATATCGCCAAGCAGTCCTCCGAATTCGATCCCCGCAACTACGGCTATGGCAAGCTCGGTGAGCTGCTTGCGGCAACAAAGCTTTTTGATTTTGAGGAGAGGATTATCGGCGAAGGGCAGTCAAAGGCGATCTATGTCCGCGACAAAAGAAAGAAAGCCTGAGCAAAAAAAAGCCTCCCCGATTGGGAAGGCTTTTGGAGCGGAGTTGACGGGGCTCGAACCCGCGACCTCCTGCGTGACAGGCAGGCGCTCTAACCAAACTGAGCTACAACTCCGTTAAAGAGGAGTAAATGTATGGAGCCGGTTTCTAATATCCAAATAGTATTTTCCTTTTCTTATGGCGTTTGCGGCTCTTCTTTGCCCTGTGATTTTTCTGCAGTATCTTGTTTTTTAATCGTTTAGCACCCTTTCGTCAATTTCATCCCGATTTGCCTTTCCGGCTTGTGGAGCTCCGCTCCCAGCCGGACGTTATAAAGGCTGGTGAAGGAAAAAACATCTTTACCCCGTACTATTTGGCGGGATTTTCCTAAATTTATTGCGCAGTCAGCCACTCGAGCCGAGAGAGGCCTCAACCCATTATCAATGTTACCATTATGGCGCCAACAGAACCAAGAAACTCCTTGACCGTTACCGATAACCGGACAGGAAAAACATGCGAGCTTCCGATTGACTATGGCACCATCAGTACCATGGATCTTCGACAGATCAAGCTCTCGGATGACGATTTCGGGGTTCTGGGATATGACCCGGGTTTCTTGAACACGGCATCATGCAAGAGCCGCATCACCTTCATCGATGGCGACAAGGGTATTCTCCGCTATCGCGGCTATCCGATTGAGCAGCTGGCCGAGCATAGCACCTTTCTTGAGACAGCATACCTCCTCATCAAGGGTGAGCTTCCCGACAAGGACCGGCTGGCGGTATGGACATACAACATCCGTCACCATACAATGACCCACGCCAACCTCGTGAAGTTCATGGACGGATTCCGTTACGACGCCCACCCGATGGGCATTCTGGTCGGCACGGTCGGCGCACTTTCGACTTTCTACCGCGATGCCAAGGATATCGGCAACGAGGAGTCCCGCAAGCTTCAGGTCCGCCGGCTCATCGGCAAGATCCCGACGCTGGCTGCAATGAGTTTCCGCCACAGCCTCGGTTTTCCCTACGTTATGCCCGACAATGAGCTGAGCTATGCCGGCAACTTCCTCTCCATGATGTTCAAGATGACCGAGTTGCGCTACAGGCCAAATCCGGTTTTCGAGCGTGCGCTCGATGTTCTCTTCATCCTTCATGCCGATCATGAGCAGAACTGTTCGACCAATGCGGTCCGTGCAGTTGCCAGCTCCGGCGTCGACCCCTATACGGCCATCGCGGCAGGCTGCGCGGCGCTCTACGGGCCGCTGCACGGCGGAGCCAACGAAGCGGTCATCCATATGCTGCTGAAAATCGGCTCGGTCGACAAGGTCCCTGAGTTCATCCAGTCAGTCAAGAACGGCGACGGCCGTCTCATGGGATTCGGCCACAGGGTCTACAAGAATTATGATCCGCGTGCAAAAATCATCAAGGATATCGCTTTCCAGGTCTTTGAGGAGACCGGCCGCAGTCCGCTGCTCGACATCGCCCTTGAGCTTGAGCGGATCGCTCTGGAGGATGAGTATTTCATCAACCGGAAGCTCTATCCCAATGTCGACTTCTATTCCGGCCTGATCTACCAGGCGATGGGCTTCCCCATGGACATGTTCCCGGTTCTTTTTGCAATCGGCAGGATTCCCGGATGGCTTGCACAGTGGATCGAGCAGGTCAAGGATCCGGAGCAGAAGATCGCAAGGCCGCGTCAGATCTACCTCGGCGAGGATGCTCGCGATTTCGTGCCGATGGAGCAGCGCCCGAAAATAAGGCTCGACGAGCAGAAGGCGGGCATCTGCCGGCTTTAGTCTTGAAGGAGCAGTTTTTCTAATTTTTCGATAAGCATCAACATGTCGGTTACCCAGGAAAATGTCGCCTATATCGCCGATCTGGCGCGCCTCCGCTTCACTGCTGAGGAGAAAGAGACGATGACCAGCGAGCTCAACAATATTCTTCACTATATCGAGAAGCTCAACGAGGTCGATACCGAAGGGGTCCTGCCACTCAGCAGCATTCACGACGAGATCAACGAGCTGCGCGATGACGTTGAGATGGCGGCACTCCCGCCCGAGGCGGTATTGCAGAATGCCCCCGACCGCCAGGACCGCTTTTTCAAGGTTCCGAAAGTGATCGGGTGAAACTGCGGTGATCGAGCTCCGCGAAAAAAACGGCAGTGCACTCTTTCAGGTCAGAGCCCAGCCGCGCTCTTCGAAAAGCAGGGTCTGCGGCCCCTATAATGGTGGCCTGAAGGTGACCCTGAAAGCCGCCCCTGTTGATGATGCCGCCAACAGGGAGTGCTGTGAGCTCTTTTCCTCCATATTTCGTATTCCCCCCTCAAGGGTCCATATCGTCGCCGGACAGAGTTCCCGCACCAAAACCGTCATGGTCGAAGGGGTTCGGCTTGAGGCCGCGGCGCAGATCCTCGAACCCTATGGCTGATGCTCGCAAAAGGGGGCTGCCTTGAGAGCCGTCGTGCAGCGGGTTGCCTCGGCCTGCGTCGCAGCAGATGAGGGCCGATATTCGCCAATCGGTCCCGGCATGGTTGTGCTGCTCGGCATCGCTCCCGGCGACACCGATAAAGAGTCCGCATGGATGAGCCGGAAGCTTGCCTCTCTCAGAATTTTTGCTGACAGTGAAGGGAAGATGAACCTTTCGCTCAGGGATACGGGAGGAGAGGCTCTGGTGGTTTCACAGTTTACCCTCTATGGCGACGCAAGCAGGGGGAACCGGCCCGGTTTTTCAGCCTCAGCCCGTTTCGAGGATGCCCGACCGGTCTATGAACGCTTTGTTCGGATGCTCCAGGAGGCGCTTCTCCGGCCGGTTGCCACCGGATGGTATGGAGCGGATATGCAGCTCTCTCTTGTTAACGACGGCCCGGTAACCTTGATTGTCGATACCCCCTGAAAGCCATGAAAGCTGTCATCCTTATTCCTGCGAGGCTTGATTCAAGCCGGCTTCCCAAAAAAATGCTGGCCGATCTTGAAGGAGAGCCGCTGATTGTCCGAACCTGGCGCCAGGCGCTGAAATCAAGACTTGCCGTAAGGGTCGTTGTTGCAACCGACAGCCTGGAGATTGCTTCGGTTCTGAAGGAGTACGGGGCGGAGGTGGTGATGACCTCACCCTTTGCCAGCTGCGGCACCGAGCGGATTGCTGAAGCTGCACGTGTGATTGGAGGGGATGTATTCCTCAACCTGCAGGGGGATGAGCCGCTGATCTCTCCCGAAAATATCGATCTCGCTCTTGAGCCTTTTTTTGCTGGGAATCCTCCCGACTGCTCGACACTCGTCTTTCCGCTTTCCGGGGATGACCGCCGCCAGATCGAGGATCCTCATGTGGTGAAGGTCGTTATGGACTCGGAGGGTTATGCGCTCTACTTTTCGCGGAGCCCGATTCCCTTCCGCCGCAACGAGCTCGCCTCGACCATCTTCTACCGCCACATCGGGCTCTACGCCTTCGGCGCGGAGGTGTTGCAGCGCTTCTCATCGCTCGGTCCGTCCATGCTCGAAGAGAGTGAGTCGCTCGAACAGCTCCGCCTGCTCGAAAACGGCTTTCGCATCCGCTGCATGACAACGCTCGTCGATACTCCGGGAGTCAATACAGCAGAGGAGCTTGAGCTGGTGCGCAGAATAATCAGGAAGGGTTCAGCGGGGAGATAACGGCCCCGCGTGTGCCGTCATGGAAGAGCAACTCCACGGCGTCCTTCGCCTGCAGCTGCTCCGAGCGGGTCATGAACCTCCCCTCCATTTTTACCACCGCATATCCCCGTTCCAGGGTTTTTCTGTAGTCGAGCAGCGCCAGCTGACGGCTGCCGGATGCATATTGCTGGACCCGGTCAAGGAATGCCGTTTTCATTGTTTTTGTCATCTGTTCGACCAGTGAGTCGAGCTTCTCCTCGAACTGCTGGCGCTCGATCGGCGGCCGGTTGAAGGCATAGCTGCTCAAAAGAGACCAGACCTGCCGCTCCGCCCCCTCGAGCCTCGCCTTGAGCATCGACTCCAGCCTTGAGTGGAGCGTGTCGATCCGCCTGAGCAGTTCGTCGGTGTCGGGCACGGCAAGCTCCGCGGCTATCGAAGGGGTGCCCGCCCGGAGGTCCGCCGCCATGTCGGCAATGGTGATATCGGTTTCATGGCCTATTGCGCTGATGACCGGTATTCGGGAGCTGAAGAGCGCATCGGCAACACGCTCCTCGTTGAATGCCTGCAGATCCTCAAGAGAGCCTCCGCCTCTGGCGATGATGATGACATCAGGCCGGTGCAGGGGATTTTTTGCGGCGTTGAAATAGGCAATGGCCGAAGCAACCGATTGGGCCGCATCGCTGCCCTGAACATTGACCGGATAGAGCAGCACCCTGGCAGCCGGAAAGCGCCGTTCAAGCACGTTGCCCATATCCTCGATGACAGCCCCTGTCGCCGAGGTGATGAGGGCTATGGTTTCAGGGATTTTCGGGATTGGTTTCTTGCGCTCCTCAGCGAAGTAGCCGGCTTTTGCGAGCTTCTGGAGCAGGAGTGCAAAGGCCTGCTGGAGAGCGCCCTCGCCGGCCTTGGTGACAGAGGTGCAGATAAGCTGGTAGCGTCCCGACGGCGGATAGACCTCGAGCCGCCCCTCCGCCACCACATCCATGCCATCGCGCAGCTCAACGCCGAGCCTCCCTGCGGTATGCTTCCAGATAATCGCAGGAATCTGCGCCCCCTCATCCTTCAGGGTAAGATAGGTGTGGCCCGAACCGTGCCGCTTGAAATTCGATATCTCGCCCCTGATTTTCACCATGGGAAAGAGGGCCTCAAGGCCGCTCTTGATCTGCTGCGTCAGTTCACTGACCGAAAGAGTCTCATGGCTCATGCAAGGAAAGTGAAGAGTTGGGAAGTGATACCTTCAGCCAAGATAACCTAAAACATCGAAGAATTTTATATAGGGGTTTCTTCCCGGCTTTATTGGAACCTGGTTAGTGTAATTTGTCACTAACGTCCCCTCGGTGGGGTCGGGGTTTTGCGGGGGAAGTGTTATATTCGTTCTGATAAACTTCAAGGTTAGAACCAAGGCACTCCCTTTAGCGCGATTGTATGCCGAATCATGATTTGATAGACCAGCTCGCCTCACAGCTCCAGATGGATGAGGCTGAGGCCGGACGCATGCTCAGTGCGTATGGGGGGGCTATGGCGGCTGAACTGCTTGATGCGGGGAGGCTTTCGGTCAGGGGTCTTGGATCGTTCAGGGTGGTTCACTCTCCGTCGGCAAAAAAGAGTACTTCCGGGGGGGTTGTCCTTACCCCGCCATCCAACCGGCTGGTTCATGATTTTCGACTTTCGGGGAGGGATGGTGCTGCCGCTCTCGCGGTTTCGAGGCTTTCCATGAAGAGGGATGATGCGGCTGGCTTTGCACGCTGGCTTGCTGGTGCGGCTGGTGATGCCGTCAAAAACCGGAGGGGGATCCATCTCAACGGGTTTGGACGCTTCTCTGTGGAGCAGGGGAGCTACCGGTTTACGCCTGAGCCCTCTCTCGAAGAGCTTCTCAATTGCGACTACCGTGGTCTCCAGGATGTGGTCATCCCGGGCGCGGGGCGGGTTCGCGGGTCGCGCAGCGGCCGCCTCCTGCCTTACGCGCTTCCTGCTCTGCTGCTGTTCGTTGTGGCGGTTTCGGTTGCGTTTTATCGTTCAGGTGGCCCGGGAGGAAAAGATGCTCTTGAGGCGCTCTCTTTTCAAGCCTCGCGGCTTATCGGGCACTCCCCCGTGTCGCAGGAACACCCTCGTCCGGCATTCGCGGCGACCTCCCCCCGTCCTGCGGTTCCGGATTCGCTGCTGCTTGAGCACGGAGAGTACACCATTGTCCTTGCTACCTTCCGCCAGCAGGCGACCGCAGAGAGAGAGCTGATTCCCCTGCGCACCGCAGGGATCGTTGCCTATATTTGGCCGGCATCGCTGGACGGTTTGAAATATTTCAGGCTGATGACCGGAAAGTTTTCAAGCCGGAGTGCTGCTGCCCTGCGTCTCAAAGAGCTTCCCGGAAAAGCGGCAGGAGACGGCTACGTCCAACAAGTCTATAAACGGGTTGTCCTTCATGGAGAGTAACGGCAGCTGCAAGTTGCATCCCCAGTCGATGTGTCCGGCATTCGGCGGGCTGCGGGTACTGACAAGAGTCGATGGCGGCCAGGTCTGCCTTGCTGCCGATCAGGGATGCCTCTACGGGTTGACCTTTGTATCGCATTTCTACGCGGCGCGCAAGTCGATCATTTCACCGGAGCTGATGAATGTGCAGATTTCGGGCGGAAGCATGATCGACGATATTCGCCGCACAATCGAGGAGATTGCCGCTGACCCTGCCGTGCGCTTTATTCCCGTGGTCAGCACCTGTGTGGCCGAGACGGCGGGAATTGCCGAGGAGTTGCTGCCGCGGAGAGCGGGCAATGCCGAGGTGCTTCTGGTCCGTCTGCCGGCATTCCAGATCCGCACGCATCCTGAAGCCAAGGATGTTGCCGTTGCGACCATGCTGAAGCGGTTCGCCGCATTTGATGGGCCAAAAAAGCCCAAATCGCTGGTGATTCTCGGAGAGATATTTCCGGTTGATGCCATGACTATTGGTTCCGTTCTCCAGAAGATAGGGGTTGAGTCGCTCATTGCACTGCCGGGAACGGCTCTCGAGGACTATATCGAGGCGGGACAAGCCGGGGCATGCGCGGTGCTCCATCCATTTTATGAGAGGACGGTCTCGCTCTTTGAGGAGAGAGGGGTGAAGATCATCAAGGGGAACCCGATTGGCGCGAACGGCACAGAGCAGTGGATTCTGCGTGTCGGAGAGGCGCTCGGTCTGGATCCGGTGGCTGTTGCGGCTGCAGCAGCCGAGGAGGCCGGAAAAGCAAGGGCGGTGCTTGCGCAGTTCAGCGGCTTGAAGGGCAAGGTTATTGTTGCCGGCTATGAGGGCAACGAACTGCCGGTTGTGCGCCTTCTTCTGGAGGCAGGTCTTGAAGTGCCTTACGCATCGACCTCCATCGCCCGCATGGCGCTTGGGGAGGAGGACCACAGGGTGCTTTCGATGCTCGGCACCGAGATCCGCTACCGGAAATATCTTGAGGAGGACATGCAGGCGGTGATTGAGCACAAGCCCGATCTGGTAATCGGCACCACCTCGCTCGACAGCTTTGCCAAGGAACGGGGGATTCCGGCGATCTACTACACCAACAACATCTCGGCAAGGCCGCTCTTTTTTGCGGCCGGAGCGGCTACGGTGCTTGGCATGATCAGCGGACTGCTTTCAAGGAAAGCGCTCTTCCAGGAGATGAAGGAGTATTTCGAAGGGGTTTGAATGAAATGAAAAAAGCCGGGCGAAACCCGGCTTTTACTCTATGCCATCTCTCTGCGGTTCAGACCTCCATGATCTCTTTTTCCTTGAGCACAATCAGGTCGTTGAGCTGTTTTTCGAATTTATGGAGCATGTCGTCGGCATCCTTTTTCCCTCTGTTCTTTTCGTCTTCGCTGATAGTCCTCTCCTTCTCCATCTTCTCTATTTCGTGGATCATGTCGCGGCGAAGGTTGCGGAGCGAGACTTTGGAGTCCTCACCGAACTTCTTGGTGAGCTTGACGAACTCCTTGCGGCGCTCTTCGGTGAGCGGGGGAATGCTGACGCGGATGTTCTGGCCGTCAGCCGCCGGGTTGAGGCCGAGGTTTGCATCGCGGATGGCTTTTTCGGTGGCCGATACCATTGACTTGTCCCAGACCTGCACACTCAGTGTGTGGACATCAAGCACACCGACATTGCCGACCTGCTTGAGGGGCATAAGCTGACCGTACGCCTCAACCTTGACGCGGTCAAGAAGGGTGGTGGTCGCCTTTCCGGTTCTGATCGAGGCGATTTCGTGCTGAAAGGCCTCGATGGTCTTTTTCATTTTAGGCTCGGTCCTCTGTGAAACCTCTCTGACACTCATGGCTTATCCGATCAGGTTAGTGCTGATTGAAAAAAAACAGCTGCTTTTACTGTGCGCTGGCCTGTGCCGCTGTGGATTTTGCAAAACGCTTGTTGAAGCGCTCGACGCGTCCGGCGGTATCGACGAGGGTCTGCTTGCCGGTGTAGAACGGGTGGCAGTTGTTGCAGATGTCAACCTTGATGGTCTGTCGGGTAGAGCGGGTTTCAAAGGAGTTCCCGCAGTTGGCGCAGTTCACGGTGACGCTCGTATAGTTCGGGTGAATATCTTGTTTCATGACTTTCGTTGACTTTGTCGTACAATAAATGAAATGACCGCAGTAAAATTGTAAAGGTGCAAATATATAAGAATTTCTCTCCAGAAACAACCACTAATATGACCGGTTCCACGGCACTCTCCTTTCTCAAGGGCATCGGCGAGAAAAAGGCGGCCATCCTGAGAGAGGAGGGGATTTCGACGCTTGAGGAGCTTTTCGGGTACTTTCCCCGACGCTATCTCGACCGGAGGACTATAAAAAGCATTTCTGCTCTTCGGGAGGGTGAGACCGTGACGGTTGTTGGAAAGGTGCTGCGCACCGAGGTTGAGAGCGGAGCCCCGGGACGCTCGCGCTTCAAAGTCCGGCTTGGTGACTCCACGGGAGTACTCGAGCTGACCTGGTTTCGCGGGGTGCGGTATTTTTCGCGAACCATCGTTCAGGGCGAGGCCGTTGCGGTTTACGGAAAGGTGAACTTTTTCGGCCGCCAGCCGCAGATGCAGCACCCCGACTATGACCGGCTCACTCCGACCCTTCATGAAGAGGGTGATCTGGCGGGAAATGATTTCGATCTCTACAATACCGGCGCGGTTATCCCGATCTACCCGACCAGCGAAGCCATGAAGATGGCGGGGCTGACCTCACGGAAGCTTCGCACGGTTATGGCGCGAGCCTTTGAGATTGCCGCGCCGGGGAGGGAGGAGAACCTCAGTCTGGCGCTGCTTGAGAGCCACAAGCTCATGCCGCTCGCGGAAGCCTATCGCCAGATCCACTTTCCCTCATCGCCTGAACTGCTCCAGCGTGCCCGATACCGGATGAAGTGGACCGAGCTCTTCTATGCCCAGCTTCTTTTTGCCCTTCGCCGGAGTGATATGCGCCGTAACCGCTCGGCGGCCCTTTTTACCCATTCCGGAGAGGTGACCGCAAAGCTCTACCGGCAGCTTCCCTATGAGTTGACCGATGCCCAGAAGCTTGCCATCCGGGAGATCTACCGCGACCTCAGGAGCGGAAGTCCGATGAACCGTCTTCTGCAGGGGGATGTGGGTTCCGGAAAGACCATCGTGGCGATGTTCGCCATGGCGCTTGCCGCCGATAACGGGGTGCAGTCGGCCTTCATGGCGCCGACCGAGATCCTTGCCGTGCAGCACTGGCTGGGGATGAAGCGGTTTTTCGAGCCGCTCGGCCTGAAGGTCGGGTTGCTTCTGGGCAAGCAGAAGAAAAAGGAGCGTCAGGCCGTTCTTGAAGGGCTTGCCTCGGGGGAGCTCCATATCGCGCTCGGTACCCACGCCCTGATTGAGGACGGGGTCAATTATGAGCGGCTCGGACTGGTTATCATCGACGAGCAGCACCGGTTCGGGGTGCTTCAGCGCAAGGCGCTCCTCGAAAAGGCAGAGAACCCCCATGTGCTGCTCATGACCGCCACGCCTATTCCGAGGACGCTCTCCATGGGAGTTTTCGGCGATCTCGACCTCTCCCTTATTCGCCAGATGCCTGCCGGAAGGAAGCCGATTGGCACATCGCTGCGCAGTGAACAGCAGCGCCAAGCGGTCTATGAGTTTCTCCGCACTCAGGT
The DNA here is from genome assembly GCA_037142155.1 of Chlorobiaceae bacterium. Classification (GTDB taxonomy): domain Bacteria; phylum Bacteroidota; class Chlorobiia; order Chlorobiales; family Chlorobiaceae; genus Chlorobium. The sequence continues at coordinate 76,023 of JBAXBE010000002.1, read as the reverse complement.
TGCTGAGGGCAGGCAGGGCTATATTGTCTATCCTCTTGTGGAGGAGTCGGAAAAAATCGACCTGAAGGCGGCGGTGGAGAGCTACCGGCATCTTTCAGAGGAGGTGTTCGCCGATCTCTCGCTCGGCCTGATTCACGGCCAGATGACGCCGGACCAGAAGGAGGAGGTGATGACCCGGTTCAGGGCGGGCGAGATTGATCTGCTTGTCGGGACGACGGTTATCGAAGTGGGGGTCGACGTGCCGAACGCCACCCTGATGCTTGTCGAGCATGCCGAACGTTTCGGACTTGCCCAGCTCCATCAGCTCCGGGGGCGCGTCGGGCGGGGTGAGCATCCTTCGTTCTGCGTGCTGCTTCATGCGGCCGTGACGGCGGATGCCCGCGAAAGGCTTGATGCGATGGCCTCGACAACCGACGGGTTTATTATCTCCGAAATTGACTCGAAGATCAGGGGGGTGGGCAACATGCTCGGCAAAGAGCAGTCAGGGAGCCTGAGCGGACTGAGAATTGCCGATATCAGCAGGGATTTCGATATCATGCACTCTGCAAGGAGGGCGGCATTTGAAATCGTCGAAGCGGATCCGGAACTGCGCGAGAAGAGCCACAGGATGATTAGATGGTGGTACCAGGAGTACTACCACAACCGGTTCAGCCTGGCCGATATTGGATAATGGTCAATAAGAGAATTATGGATGAGTGCAGTGTGAAACAGGAACATCCGAGCCAGGCCGGCCGTCTGTTTGAGGGTCTTGTTATCCGGGCGTCGGGCTTGTTCTACATGGTGGCTGTTGATGGGGGCGAGGAGTTCCGATGCCGGACCTTTCCCGGAACGGTTACCGAAAATGAGGGCTCCTCATTTGTCGCGGTTGGCGACAGGGTTGAGGTGAAGGTGACCGAGTCGGGAACGGCGTTGTCGGAAGGGGTCATCACTCAGGTCCGGCTTCGCCGGAGCGCACTGACAAGAAAGCGGGATATCCGGCGCAACCGGAGCAAGGAGAAGGTGCAGGTGATTGCCGCCAACATCGACCAGCTGGTCATTGTTGTATCGGCCTTCAACCCGCCACTCAGCACCCGCCTTATCGACCGCTATCTCGTTTTTGCGGAATCCGAGCATCTTGAGCCGGTTATCGTCGTCAACAAGATGGACCTTGCCGATGCAGAGGGGGTCGTGCAGCAGATGACCCCATATCAGGCGCTTGGTTACAGGATTCTTTATGTGAGCGCTGGCCGGCAGACGGGCATTGAAAACCTGCGGGAGGCCTTTGCAGGAAAGATCTCGGCGTTCAGCGGCCATTCGGGGGTTGGCAAGTCGACGCTCATCAATCTGCTTTTCGGCCATAGGCAGCTGAAAACAGCCAGGACAAACATGAAGACCGGCAAAGGGCAGCATACCACAAGCAATGCGGCCATGCTTTGGCTCCCTTCCGGCGGCTACGTTATCGATACGCCCGGCATACGGGAGTTCAACCTCTCGGGGATTACCAGGGAAAATCTCCGGTTCTACTTTCCCGAGTTTCTCCCGCTCATGCAGGCGTGCGCGTTCTCCTCATGCTCGCATACGGTCGAGCCGGGGTGCGCAGTTCTGAAGGCATCCGGGGACGGCGATATTGATTCTGGTCGTTACGAGAGTTATCTTGCCCTCTACCAGAGCATTGACCTGGCGAGCTGAATCAGGCTCCATCTCCACTTTTCTTTCCATCATGAACCCTCACCAGAAGATGATAATCACCATCAATCCCGCAACAGAGCTGCCGATCGCCGAATATCAAACCATGAATTCCCTGGAGATCGACAAGGCGATTGCTCTTGCAGAGGGAGACTACCGCTTATGGACAGAACGATCTCTTCAGGACCGGGCAGTGCTCATGAGGCGTCTTGGATCTCTTCTCCGGGAAGAGAAGACGCAGCACGCCAGGCTGATCACTCTCGAAATGGGCAAGCCTTTAGCCCAGGCAGAGGCGGAGGTGGTGAAGTCGGCCTGGGTCTGCGACTACTATGCCGAGCATGCAGCATCCTTTCTGATGCCTGAGGAGAGCGATATTGACGGTGGAAGGGGGATTGTGAGTTTCGAGCCACTCGGTCTTGTGCTCGGCATCATGCCGTGGAACTTTCCCTTCTGGCAGGTCTTCCGGCTCGCGGCGCCGGCACTCATGGCTGGCAACGGCGTTCTGCTCAAGCATGCGCCAAACGTGACGGGCTCGGCTCTTGCCATAGAGAAGCTCTTCCGCGATGCGGGCTTTCCCCGGCATCTCTACACAGCGGTGCATATCGCCCTTGAGGATACCGACACCCTTACCGGACGTATCATTGAGCATCCTTCGGTCAAGGGTGTCTCCCTGACAGGAAGCACTGCGGCCGGCCGGGCGGTTGCATCAAGGGCGGGCAAGGCGCTGAAAAGGAGCGTGCTCGAGCTTGGAGGCAGCGATCCCTATATTGTGCTTGACGATGCCGATCTTGAGCGTGCCGTCACTCATTGCAGCGCATCTCGTCTTCTCAACAGCGGCCAGAGCTGCATCTCTGCCAAACGCTTTATCGTAAACAGCAAGGTTATCGGAGCGTTCGAGTCACTGCTTTTGAAGAGAGTGCGTTCTGCGGTCATGGGAGACCCTTTCGATCCTTCGGTTGAGATTGGCCCGCTTGCCCGCAACGACCTTCGCCTGCAGCTGCATGACCAGGTAGTGCGCAGCATCTCCAAAGGGGCGCGGCTGCTTTCTGGCGGCTTTATTCCTGAGGGCAGGGGGTTCTATTATCCTCCGACCCTCCTGGGGGGAGTGCGGCGCGGGATGGCGGCATACAGCGAGGAGACTTTCGGGCCGGTAGCGACCCTCATCGAGGCAAAGAGTGATGATGAGGCGGTTGCTATTGCCAATGATACGCCCTATGGCCTTGGCTCTGCACTCTTTTCAGCCGATACAGAGAGGGCGCTGGGTATTGCCAAGAGGATTGAGGCAGGGAACTGCTTCATCAACAGCATGGTGAAATCCGACCCCCGGATGCCTTTTGGCGGCGTCAAGGAGTCGGGGTATGGTCGCGAACTCTCCAGTTACGGTCTTCGTGAGTTCGTCAACGTCAAAAGCCTCTATATTGGCTGAGACCTCTCTTTCCGACCGCCTCAGAGGATGACAGCGAGTTCCGAGAGGTAGGTTTTGATTGACTGGTGTTTTTCCAGGCCGAGCTTCTTGTGGATGCGGTAGCGGATGCTCTCCATTCCTCTCGTCGAGATGCCGACAGAGCGGGCGATTTCCCTTGTGTCGTAGTTCAGTTTGACAAGCAGGCTGATTCTCAGCTCACGCTGGTTGAGATTGGCGTGTTTTTTCTGAAGCTTCGAAAGGAAGGTCGAGTCCGATTCGGTGAGCTCGATGTTCAGCCTTTTTTCGATAGTCTCCGTTTCGATCAGACTCAGGCATGAGTCGGTCATGCTTCTCTTGACGGTGGTATCGATTTCGAGAGCATAGATCTGGTCGAGAAGGTTTCTCAGGGCATTGGTTTTTTCCGCGATGGCCGTCGATACCCTTGTCAGCTCCATGTCCTGCGAGGCGATTCGGTTCTTCAGGGATGCGATCTCTTTTTCGAAATCGACCGATGTTTTTTTTGTCTGTTCGGCGAGTGCGTTCATAGTATAATCATCCGGTTTGTTCGATTGTCTTGATGCTTGACGGTGTTAAGGGAGCAACTGATCAGCATTTTACTCTGCCGATTTTTCGGAAGACGACGTGATTTGGGATGTAATATGTCTTTTTATTGAACGAAAAACAATTCAAAGCGAGCTCTTATTGTGAAAAATATCTTTTTTACTCTCCCTAATACGCCGCAGGCGTAATATTTTTTTACAGTAAATTTTTTTCAGGGATATGCTATCGATGTGCGGGAGATGGGAAATGCCATTGGATTTGCGCTTTCCATGGGCTTTCGCCCATGGCTGCCGACATGTCGCTCCCCTGGAGCTAAGGAAAACTGCCATAGGCATGGCATGGTGGTCGCCGGGAATGCCAATCCCCCTGAAAGATGCGGTGACGCCATCCCCCAACAAGCTTTCTGCCTGAAAACAGCAGAGAGCTGCCTTTTCTGGCAGCTCTCTTATTGATATCAATGATTATTCCAACCCGAAAGAGCATCTTCCTGAAAAAAAGGGCGACGCTTGCCGTGAAACTGCCGGGTGTTCAGAACAAAATCGAGAGTTCCGAAAGGTAGGTTTTGATCGATTGGTGTTTTCCAAGACCCAGCTTCTTGTGCATCCTGTAGCGGATGCTCTCCATTCCTCTGGTGGTTATGCCGACAGAGCGGGCAATCTCACGGGTGTCGTAGTTCAGTTTGACAAGCAGGCTGATCCTCAGCTCGCGCTGGTTGAGATTGGCGTGTTTTTTCTGAAGCTTTGAAAGGAAGGTCGAGTCCGATTCGGTGAGCTCGATGTTCAGCCTTTTTTCGATAGTCTCCGTTTCAATCAGACTCAGGCATGAGTCTGTCATGTTTCTCTTGACGGTGGTATCGATTTCAAGAGCATAGATCTGGTCGAGAAGGTTTCTCAAGGCATTGGTTTTTTCCGCGATGGCCGTGGAGATTCTCGTCAACTCCATGTCCTGCGTCGCGATTCGCGTCTTCAGTGCAGCGATCTCTTTTTCGAAATCGACTGCTGACTTTTTTGTCTGTTCGGCTACTGCGTTCATGGTATTGTGATTCTGTTTGTTCGAGTGTCCTGATACCTGACGGTTACAGTAATACTTGACGTAATCCAAGGTGTAATATCGCTATTTATTGCAGGAAAAACAATTCCTTTCGAGAGCAAATCGAAAAAATACTTCTTTATTTTTCAAAAATACTTTTCCGCCCTGTTTTCTATCTCCTTCGCCACCCGGTTCGACTTGCCAAAATACCATGCGTATTTTCGCCTCTCCAGCGTCTGTCAAGAGGCTTTGCGTTGAAGAGGAGGCTTCTGCCGAAAAAAAGCGATGGTTCCGTTAATTGCTGGTGTTCAGAACATGATCGAGAGATCGGAGAGGTAGGTTTTTATCGACTGGTGTTTGCCCAGGCCAAGCTTCTTGTGGATGCGGTAGCGGACGCTCTCCATTCCTCTTGTCGATACGCCGAGAGAGTGTGCGATATCACGGGTATCGTAGTTCAGTTTGACAAGCAGGCTGATTCTCAGCTCGCGCTGGTTGAGGGAGGGGTGTTTTTTCTGCAGCTTCGAGAGGAATCTTGAGTCCGATTCGGTGAGTTCGATGTTCAGCCTTTTTTCGATGGTCTCTGTTTCAATCAGACTCAGGCAGGAATCGGTCAATTTCCGCTTGAGGGTTGTATCGATTTGCAGTGCATGTATCTGGTCGAGAAGGTCTCTGAGTGCACCGGTTTTTTCGGCGATTGCTGTTGATACTCTCGTCAGCTCCGTCTCCTGAGAGGCGACTCTTGACTTGAGCGAAGAGAGCTCTTTTTCATAGTTGTCCGAGGATTTTTTGTGGAGCTCGCCCTGAGCGTTCATTCTGATGAACGTATGGTTTAATCGCTCGTCGAACTCCTTTTTCTGCTGGGCAAATTCACTCTCCTTTTCCTTGAGCTTCTCCTGCTGCCATCTCTCTTTTTCAAGAAAGTCTGATCGCAGCATGTCAAGTGCCTTGAAGAAAGGATAATACCGGTTGACGGATGGCGGGAGGCTTATGCCGGTTTCAAGCATGCCGAACAAGGATATCCTTGCCGCCGCTTCGAGGAAGGATTGCTTCCGGGCATTGTACTCCAGCTGCTCTGCATCCTCCTGCACCGTCTCATCCTCAGGCAAGATTCCGCTCTTGAAGTTGCGTATGGTCTCAATCGCCTCTTCCAGGCTTTCGGCAATCACGACACGAATGCTGTCGGAGACTATTGCAGCAAAGGTTTCGGCCAGGGTGCGGGTAGCTTCCGAAATATTGTAAAAACAGACAAGGACGATGACGGGCTGACCGTTGAAGATGAAGTTGTAGCTGCTGTTGAAGAGAACGTCGGCAACATTGAGCTTGAACTGGAATGAAAAACCGGTAAGGTTCTCAAGATTCCAGATCATATGTCGGGGCATCTCGGTAATGCCGCACTCTTCGAGGACCTGCTCTATCAGCGGGGTGTCCATATAGTCCGCCAGAACGGGACGATCCGTCTCGAACCAGAAGTGGAGTATGTTGTCGTCAATCAGTTGTAATCTTGCAACGTATCCGGCATCGGCGTGGAGACTTCGCCAGTGTGCTTTGTCGGTAACCTCGAGGGCTCGTATTTTTAGTGGGGGCATCAGTAACTGTAGGGGGATAATACGGTTTTCCGACGTAGTATTGGGTGTAATATAGTATATATTTTATTTCTCATGCAATTGCAGGTGGCTGAAAACCCGAAAAAATACTTTTTATTATCGTTATTGCTACATCGATGACGTGAAATTTTCGGGCTGACCCATCCCGCTGTTGCCTGAATTTCTGCGCGGCAAGGAGTGCGTTTTATCAGAGATACGGGGGGATATTGTACATTGCCGGGGAAGACAAAGCCATTGTCCGCAGTTCTTCGCAACTTTCGTGGAAATGGTAAGGGGAGGAGGTGGTGTGGTTCTTTGAAGGGGCGAAGCACCGATCAGATCAATTTCGTAGCATAAGAACTCATATGGTATCCAGTCCTGCCGGCAAGCCGGTAAATATTCTCTTTGTCTGTCACGAAAACTTCTGCCGTTCTCCGATGGCTGAAGGCATTTTTCTGGACCTTCTCGACAGGCGCGGACTTCTTGACTGCTTCGCTGTGGGTTCTGCGGGGGTGGCGCCGTTCCTGCGGGGCGTCTCTCCTGATGAGCGGGCAGTGGACACGCTCATGGCGCATGGCATCGATATCTCCGGCCAGAGAGCCAGCGCTTTCGATGATCTCTCTATTGCTGCACTAGAGTGGGTGTTTGTGATGGATGAGGAGAATCGGGAGGCGCTCGCTATCAGGGAGCTTCAGGAGAACGGGGTCCGGCTGCATATGGTCATGGATTTTGTCGACGGCCGTGAGGTGCCAGACCCCTATTACAGCGGAAGTGAGGCGTTCGAGCGGGTAGCCATTGACCTTTTTCTGGCTTCGGAGCGGATACTTGAGGTGATGTTCAGCCATTACCCTTATCTTGCACAAGGAGCCAACTGTTCCAACTGACCGGATTCCGGTTCATCCCCCCATCGGCTATGGCGAACCTCATGCGTTATCTCTTCATTTTCAATCCCGCGGCGGACAAGGGTCGCGCTTCACGGAAGTCCCGATGGCTTGCCAATCTTCTCTCCCGGAGAGATGACTCCTCAATGGTGGAAACCTGTCGGGCCGGTCATGCCGGGGAGATCGCCGGACGGGAGACGGGAAAAAACACCAGCGTTATCGCATGCGGCGGTGACGGGACACTGCATGAGGTCGTCAATGCGCTCGCGGGAGAGTCGGTGAAGATCGGTATTCTCCCAGTGGGCTCGGCCAACGATTTCATCAAGTCGCTCGATCCCGGTCGCAGCCGGGCCTCAGGGGTCTCCCATTTTTTTGATGCATTGAGCCGCCGGGTTGACTTGGGTCGGGTCTCTTATGGAAACGAAGAGGAGCGCTATTTCATCAACTCGCTCGGCATAGGTTTTACAGGAAGGGTTGCAAAGGCCGTCAAGAGCGCCTCCTGGCTGAAAGGAGAGCTCGGTTACCTCTATGCGCTTTTCAGTGTGCTTATAGGTTATACGCCGCCAAAAATGCATATTAAAATCACTGGAGAGGACTCTCTGTGGGAGCTCCATGAGCCTGTTTTCGCCTTTTCGGTCTCGAACGGGAGGGTTGAAGGCGGGAAGTTCAGGATTGCTCCCCAGGCTGAAATCTCGGACGGGCTGCTTGATGTCTGCATTCTGAAGGCGGTGTCGAAATATGAGTTTTTCCGCTATGTGCTCAAATACCTTGACGGCTCCCAGATTCATGATTCCAAGGTACTTTACTGCAAGGCGCGGGCGGTTGAGGTCGGGCTGTCAGCGCCTGATGTCATGCACATGGACGGAGAGGTTTATGACGGCATTGAGGGCAGGGTTTCCATTACGGTTGTTCCCGAGGGAGTTCACATGCTTTGCGGCATTCAAGAGGATGCCAAACCATAACCATTGCTATGCAGCTTCTCGTTTTTGAAGATACCCGGGTTCAGGAGCTGAAGCCCCTTGTCAATCTGAAGCCGGCTTACGGCCTCTATACCGGATTTCGCTCCCTTCAGGAAAAGTTGGAGTACTTCACTGGTCCGAAGGTTGAGTTGACCTGGCATCTTCGCCGCTATCTCGCCCCGTTTTATCGCGAACAGCACCCCGAGTGCAGGGTCAACTGCATTCTTCAGGATGACCTCTTCCTCGTCAACGGCCGCCTGGTCTGTGACGAAGCGGCAGCTGGAATCATCTCCTCTCTGGCCATCGAGCCCGGCCGGGCATACATGCAGGGGGATGACCTGCTTTTTGCGCGAGTGCATCGGAGCCTTATTGCCGGTGCCGATACGCTCTTGCCGGACCTTCTTGATACCGCGATGCTTGCGCGCAAGCTGGTGAGGGAAGAGGTCAGCGGATTCAGGGTTATCGGCAATGTCTGGGATGTGATTGCCTTTCATACCGATGAGCTTCGGCGTGATGCCGAAACGCTTGAACTGGGTCGTATCGAGGGGGATGTCCATCCTTCGGCTGTTCTGCTCAACCGCTCAAATATCTATGTCGGTCCCGGTGCCGTGGTGCGTCCGGGTGCTGTTCTTGACGGCGATGAGGGCTTTGTTTCCGTCGGAGCCGGTGCAGTTGTTGAGCCTCAGGCGGTGCTTATGCAGAACGTCTCTCTTGCCCCCTGGTCGAGGGTCAAGATCGGGGCGAAAATCTACAGCAATGTTTCCATCGGCACCGCCTCCAAAATAGGCGGAGAGGTTGAGGATTCGCTCATCGAGCCTTTTGCAAACAAGCAGCATGACGGCTTTCTCGGCCACTCCTATATCTCCTCATGGTGCAATCTCGGTGCCGCTACCAATACGAGCGACCTTAAAAACAACTACAGCCCGGTAAGCATCAGGCTGAACGGTCGTCAGGAGATGACCGGACTGCAGTTTCTCGGGCTGCTGATGGGGGAGCACAGCAAAAGCGCAATCAATTCGATGTTCAATACCGGAACGGTCGTCGGGACCGGTGCAAACGTTTTTGACGCGGGATTTCCACCGAAGGAGGTGCCCTCGTTCTCCTGGGGCGGAAAGGAGGGGTTCGTGCCTTATGAGATCGACAAGGCGGTTGAAACCGCAAGGCGGGTCATGGAGCGCCGCCAGGTTCTGATGAGCCCGGCCTATGAGTCGATGTTTCGTTTCGTTGCTTCGGCGGAACAGTCCGTGAAGATATTTGTATAACCATTACCATCAGCAGGAATGATTCTCGTCGTCGACAATTACGATTCGTTTACCTATAACCTTGTGCAGTACATCGGTGAGTCCGGCCAGATGGTCGAAGTATACCGCAATGATGAACTGAGTGTCAGTGAAATTATTGACCGCGCTCCAGAGAAAATCGTCATCTCCCCGGGTCCCGGGACGCCGGATGATGCAGGAGTTTCATTGTCGCTGATCCAGGCCCTGAAGGGGAGGATCCCTCTTTTGGGGGTATGTCTCGGCCACCAGTCAATTGGTGCGGCCCTTGGCGGAAAGGTGGTGCGAGCCGCCACTATCATGCATGGCAAGACCTCCATGGTCTATCATGATGACCGGGGGATTTTCAGGGGAGTCGAAAACCCGTTTGTCGCGACAAGGTACCACTCCCTGATTGTCGAGCGCGACACCCTTCCCGATACGCTCGCCATTCGGGCCTGGACTGATGACGGGGTGATCATGGGGATGGATTCAGAGGAGCTTATGCTTTATGGCGTCCAGTTTCATCCGGAATCGATCATGACCGCTGAGGGAAAAAAGATCATCAGGAATTTTCTTGAACTGCAGCCTCATCTCCAAAGGAGCTGAAGAGTATGGAGTATGATTCACCAAAAAGCGGTCAGGAGGGAAATGGATCGGGACACGCCCTTCCTCGTCGCACCGGTGTCAGCCGTGAAAGTGATTTCATGATTGACGGATGGCGGGTTTTCAAGATTATGGCGGAATTCGTAAGCGGTTTCGAGACCATGTCCGAGACCGGTCCGGCCGTCACTGTTTTCGGCTCGACCAGAGTGCATCCCGGAAGCCAGGAGTATCTCCTTGCCGAGAAACTGGGCCGCCTGCTTGCAGTGGAAGGGTTTGTGGTGATCACCGGCGGTGGCCCCGGCGTCATGGAGGCTGCAAACAAGGGGGCGCAGGGTGCGGGAGGGGTCTCTGTCGGTTTCAACATCAAGCTCCCGAACCAGCAGCATCCAAACCGCTACATTGATCATGACAAGCTGGTCAGTTTTCAGTATTTCTTTGTGCGCAAGGTGATGTTCATCAAGTATGCCCAGGCATTCATCGCCCTGCCGGGGGGATTCGGTACGCTTGATGAGGTCTCTGAGGCCGTAACGCTCATTCAGACCGGCAAAAGTGAGCGTTTTCCGGTTATATTGGTCGGCAAAGACTACTGGGACGGGTTTTACCGCTGGATCAGGGACAAGATGCTCAAGGAGAAGGGATACATTGGTCAGGATGACCTGGATTTCATCTACCTTGAAGAGAGTCCTGAAGCAGTTATCGACATCATCAAGGCGTTTTATGCCGACGGTTACGGCCCAAGGCCTTCACCGCTTCCTTAACCAATCAAGCGCTTCGTATCGTGATATTTCCCTGTGAAAAAGCCGTCTGGTACCATCTTCCTCAAATCAGGGCAGACCTTGCCATAGAGCTGGTTAAAACGGGACTGACACAGTCGGCGGCGGCAAAGAGACTCGGGGTGACGCCTGCCGCAGTGTCGCAGTATATTCACAAGAAACGCGGCTCGCAGTCGCCGAAGAGTGGCGCCTACCGTCAGGAGATCAAGGCTGCCGTGAAGAAAATCTGCGATGAGGCTTCAGCAAAAGAACTGCAGATGATTGTCTGCAACTGCTGTCATCTTCTGCAGAAAGAGGAGGGGGATCCTGACAGTATCTGCAAGTAGCAGTGCCGGGTCATCGCTACGGTAAGCCATGTTTTTCTCCACTCCCTTAGCGACGGCATGTCGGTAGCCATGGGTGCAAGCCCCGGCAATCCGGGCGGAGCCTACAGTTCTACGATGATGTGAGATTCGGTCGAGTGTCCGCTCAGAAGGTTTTTCAGGGTATCGATCAACTCCATTCCGTACTTGTTGAGATAGTAGAAGATGTTGATCAGCCGCTCCTGGGGCACCCCTTCGGGAAAGAGCGCGGTTTCGGCTTTCAGGATCTGCTCGAGCAGCTCTTCATGTTTCTTTCTGCTTGCCTTCCACGCTTTCTGTTCAATCCCTTCGATGATTTTTTCCGACTGTGCGATCGATGCTCCCAGGAGTGGCTCCAGCGTGGGGTCTATCTTTCCGAGCACGGGGCCGAGGCCGGCAAGCAGCTCGCGGATCTCTCTCTTCTTCTCCTCAAATATTGCCTCAAGCTGAGGGTTTTCAGCAACCCCGACCGCATTCTTTTTCAGCTGGGCGAGTTCGCTGAATACTGAGTGGTAGATCTGCTTGCGTGAAAATCCCGGCCTGCCGGTCACATGGAGCAGCTTGTCCATGATCCTGCTGACCTTCGGCTCCACCAGGGTAAAGCTTCCCCGCGGGATGATGAAGGGCATGGTGAGTCCGAAATGCTCATAATTTTTCCGGTACTGGGCAAGGTAGCTGATTTCGCCGGGCCCGGCGATATAGGCAAACGTCGGAAGGATGAAGTCCTGGACGATCGGGCGGAGAACGACGTTCGGGCTGAACCGTTCAGGGTGGTCCTCCGAGAGTTCGAGCATCTGGTGCTTTGAGAAGCGCTGCCGCTCGGGAGCGATGGAAAAAGAGCCGTCGGGGGAGTGCTCTATTTTCAGACGCTGTCCGTTATGGTCGAGGTAGAAGAGGTTGACCGAGCGTGGTTTGGACTGGGCAGCGTAGCCGAGGGTTTCAAGTTTCGAGCTCTGGGCGACGACGTTGTAAGAGGATGCCGGGACGGAGGCGAGCTCCTTCTGAAAAATCGGCGATGCCATTCGCTTGAGCTCGGGATTCTGACTGGAAAGCAGTATCAGCGGCTGATCGCTGAAAAGCCGCATCATGGTTCTGGCAAAGCTCATCTCAAAGGTGGTTCCAGGGGTGTAGCACTCCCGGAGGATTCGCGATATCTGCTCCTTGTTGATTGAGTCCGGAAGCAGGCGGAGGAACTCTTCCGTGGTGCCGGTTATCTCCTCTCCAAAGCAGCTGTTGGCTACCATTTGGTCCGTCACCCTCCGGTATGGTTCCTGAGTGAAGTGGACCACCTGGTTTTCAGAAAACATCGCGGTATGAGCCGACTCCTGGAAGTCGTGGTCCTCTCCCTCGAGCCAGAAGAGGGGGACAAAATCATATTCCCCAAAGAGCGCCTTCTGGCGTTCGGCAAAGACAATCGCCGTCAGGGCTTTATAGACGGTATAGAGCGGGCCGGTGAAAAGACCGAGCTGCTGGCCGGTAACGATGGCCATGCATCGCGGCGAGCGGAGCTTCTCTATCTCGCGGAGGTGCAGTTCGCTGCATCCGTAGAGGGTGTTCTGTTTCCTGAGAACGCGGACCAGACTCTCGCGGTCGAATGTTCTTGAACCAAGCAGGCCGAGCTGGCGGTAGTAATCCGCCTCTTTCTGGTAGTCGAGGTGGAAGCATCCGCTTACCAGTCCGGGCCGGTCGGGTCCATCGGAGGTATAGTCACGAAAGAGCTTCGAGAACCCCTTTTTGGGTGTCAGGATATTCTGGTAATCAAGGAGGAAGGTGTTCACGCTATTATTTTTGCAGGTTCCATTGTTCAAGAGTGCCGATGTAGGCGTGGTTGGTGAAGTCGCAGGAGAGCGGCGTCACGGCGACGTAGTTGCGCCTGACGGCAAACTCGTCCTTGCTCATGTCACCGTCGAGCAGCTGGAGCGTCCCGTTCAGCCAGTAGTAGGGGTTGCCATACATGTCGTTCCGCTCGATGGCATCCTCCTCCCAGCGGGAGTTGCCTTGACTGGTGATGACGATTCCGGCTATCTCTGCTTCCGGAACGTTCGGGATATTGACGGAAAGGACCGTATCGGGAGGGAGCCCTTCGCGCAGCACTTTTTTTGCAAGCTTCCGTGCGAATTTTTCCGCATAGGTGAAATCGGCATGCTCATAGGTGGCCAGTGAAAATGCCAGGGAGGTTATGCCCTGAATGGCCCCTTCAAGGGCCGCGGCGACGGTGCCGGAGTAGAGCGTGTTTGTTGCTGTGTTGCTCCCGTAGTTGATGCCGGAGACAATCAGGTCCGGCTTCGTCGGCATGATATGGCTGAGCGCCACCTTGATGCAGTCGACAGGGGTGCCGGAGACAGTGTAGCCGAAAAAACGGCCGTTTCGTGAAAACTTGCGGATTCTCAAAGGTACGCCGAGGGTCATGGCATGGCTCATGCCGCTGTGAGGTTCAGCCGGGGCTACGACGGTGACGCTGCCGATTTTCTTCATTGCAGCGGCCAGGGCATGTATGCCTTCGCCTTCGATGCCGTCATCGTTGCAGACCAGTATGAGGGGTTTTCGGGCTTTTTCCACGCGCTGTTGTTTTATGGTAAATGGGTGCCATCCGGCATCGGTAGCGGAGTGCGGAAAAATACAAAAAAGTTCTGCTCAAAAGTCATGCCCTATGCTGAAATAGAGGAGGGTGTCGGAAAATCGTATCGACGACGGAGCTGCACTGCCGCTTTCCTGGAGAGTAGTCTTCGGCTTGAGGGAGAATGCTTTGGAGATGGTCAGCTGTCCGGGCCCGAGAGGGGTATCCCAGATGAGGCTTGCTCCGACTCCGTGCAGCAGTGAGGTAAAGGAGATATTCTCTCGTTTATCCCAGGCATTTCCGACGTTGTAGTGCAGGGCTGCCGTTGCAGGAAAGATGATGGCATAGGTGGGCGTATAGTTCAGGCTCACTCCCGCAGAGGCGATATTGTTTCCGGGAAGGTCGCACTCTTTCAGGCCGATAAAGCGCTTGCTGTAGTTGCTTCCCGGGCCACCGAGAAAATATTTCTCTGCAAGGGGCGGGGAACTGCTGCTCAGTCCAAACTGTCCCGAAAGCCGGAGTGTCGTCTGCTTGCCGAGTCGGAGGTTCTCTTCATGCATGGCGGATGTCTGCCAGAAGAGCTCCTCAATATCAAGCACGGGAGAGGTTACAGCATATCTGAGGTTGGTGTATGTGCCCGAAGAGGGCTGCTCCCGGTTGTCTCTCGAGTCAAGCGTGAACTGCGAGCCGAGTGTCAGCATCTCGTTATTGGAGGTGCGTAGTCTTCCGGTGCCGCTATCCAGTGAATAGGACTGGGAGTTCTGGATGGTCATGTCGGCCGTGAGCTGTCCGTTCTTGCGTATCCTGGTGCCGAATGCCGAGCTGAAGCCGTATTTCTGGATGCCGTATTTTTCGGAGTAGGTTGATCGTGATCCGAAAAACTCCTTTGAAAAGTTAATGTCCCGGTTTTCGAAGAGGTGCTGGTCATAAAAGAGGCGCGAGGAGAGGGTGAGGTGTGAGGGCCCGAGCCGGGGAATACTGAACTCGAGGTTCAGCAGATTGTTTTTTGTCCCGGCTTTCATCCAGCCGCCCAATGAACCGGTCGTTCCGTAGAGGTTCTCATTTCTGAAATCAAGAAGAAACTGGGCGTCCTGGGTTTCATCATATCGCAGGCCGAGCCGCAATACCGATGAGGGCTTTTCGTCGAGTGAGAACTTGACGGTAGCGCTGTTGCCCGTTTCCACACTTTTTCGTGAGTCGGCGGAGATGGATACCCGGTTGAATGCCCCGGTTTCATAGAGGTTGTTGACAGACTCCTCGGCCTTCTTGAGTCGAAACGGGGCGGAAGGGGTGATTTTAATCTCCCGCTTTATTGCCGTCTCGCCGGTCATGTTCCTGTTCTGGAGTATTTCAAGGTTGTCAGGCTTTCCGGAAGAGAGCCGGACATTCAGGGTCGTTCCTGTGAGTGCAATCTCTTCGAAGGTGACGAGGCTGAACCCTTTCGCCCTGTATTGTTTCAGCAGTGACTCGAGAGCCCTTGTGGCTTGGGTATTGGTGTAGAGATGACCTTTTATCTGTTTGAAACATGCATCGATCTCGGCATCTGCAACTGCTTCGGGCGGGCCATCCGTGACGGCGACTCCTGTTATTTGTGGCAGAGGGTCAAGGTGAAAGCATACGGTTTTGTGCTGCGGGTCAAGCTCGGCATAAACCCTGGTAAAGAGATCTGTACAGAGCAGTTCCTGCAGGGTGCGCTGAAGGTTCGAGGCGCTATGCACCATACCCTGCACGGCCCGGTAATGTTCCGTGAAGAAGGGGTCGTCTGAGGTAAAACGAATGCTTTTGGTGTAGTGCTCCACGGAGGGGAGTTGCCGATTGCGCCCATCCATGCTGATAGTGCGTTTTATGGCCTCGGCCAGCAGCTGACCTTTGGCATAACCTGCCGCCACAAGACTTTTGATGTCCGAAAAATCGGTAGCCTTGTGATTACCCAGGTCGGGAGTTATGATCATGTCGGCTTTTTCAAGCTGCGCGGGGTATTGAAGTTTTGTCAGAATACCCATCGCCTGGTCTGCGGCTTTCCAGGGAAGGTCGATCTCGCCACTGTTTGCATACATGCTTCCGTGGGTGTCGACTGCAATCTTGTATCCGGCCTGAACAGCGTCGAGTTCATCGACCGGAAGGTTTGCCACCAGCCCCCCGTCAACAAGCTGATAGCCCTCTTTTGCAATCGGCTCGAAGAGAATCGGCACAGTGCTGCTTGCCCTCATCGCTTCGGAGAGGGAGCCTGAGGTGAGCGTAATGCGGCGCCCTGAGACAAGGTCTGTCGAGACGGCTCTGAAGCTGACCGGAAGGGCGGTGAAATCTCCCTCATGATAGAGGCTGTTCAGGGCCAGAAGATCGAGCGTGGCGGTGATCGGCTGTGAAGAACTCAGCGCCTTGGGGACAAGGAGCTTCAGCTTGTCGAAGCGGATGGCGATGCTTGCCCGGTCCCTGATCTGCTGTTGCTCAAGAAAAATATTCGACCGGGTATAACCGTTGCTGACTGAGGTGATGGATTTCCAGGGAAGGCTCTCGGAGATCTTTTCAAGTTCATCGGGGGTATATCCTGAGCTGTAGAGACCACCGATGATGGCTCCCATGCTGGTGCCGGCAATGTAGTCGACAGGCACCCCTTTTTCTTCGAGGGCTTTAAGCACGCCGATTTGAGAAAGTGCGTTGGCGCCTCCGCCTGACAGGGCAAGCCCGACAGTTTTTCTTTCCGGGCGCATGTATGGGCGCAGGGCGAAACGGCGGACGGGAGTGGTGAGCGTATCGGGATAGACAGTGCGAACCGTCGAAGCCGCTCCTGAACCCAGAGCGGTTTGTTGAAGAAGAGCGGCAATGAGCGCGGCTATGGCAATTATGGTCCTGATTTTAGGCAATGAAGGGGTCCCTGATTCATTTGACGGCGGTAAGCGTTACTGCCGGGTGTTTTTGAGTTCTCCTCGGGAGTTCATATCTTCAGCTTTAATGTATAACCTTTACTTCTAATTGTGAAAATGGCCTGGTTCCAGCGTGTAAAACCTGCGATACGTACGACCGACAAGCGTGACATGCCTGAAGGATTGTGGTGGAAGTGTGATGAGTGCGGCGCGATGCTTCATAAAAAGCAGCTTGAAGATCATTTCTTTACCTGTTCCGAGTGCGGCCATCATTTCAGAATCTCTCCCTACAAGTACTTTTCCATTCTTTTTGACGATGGCAAGTATGCCGAGTTTGACGACGCCCTGCGCTCGGCGGACCCCCTCGGTTTTACCGATACCAAAAAATATCCCGACAGGGTTCACGATACGATTGAAAAAAGCGGCAAAACTGAAGCCTGCAGGAACGCCCATGGCATGAGTGGCGCTCGTCCGCTGGTGATTTCAGCCATGGATTTCGGCTTTATCGGTGGTTCGATGGGCTCGGTGGTCGGAGAGAAGATTTCACGTGCCGTCGACAAAGCCATCGAGCTCGATGCGCCTCTTGTGGTGATCTCCCAGTCAGGAGGAGCCAGAATGATGGAAGGTGCATTCAGTCTCATGCAGATGGCCAAGACTGCTGCCCGACTGACCAGGCTCAGTGAAAAAAAGCTTCCCTTCTTCTCCCTGATGACCGATCCGACAATGGGCGGCATCAGCGCTTCGTTCGCCATGCTCGGCGATATCAACATCAGCGAGCCCAAGGCGCTTATCGGCTTTGCCGGTCCGCGCGTTATCCGCGATACCATCAAAAGGGATCTGCCAGAGGGATTCCAGCGCGCAGAGTTCCTGCTTGAACATGGTTTTGTTGATATCATTGTTCACCGCAAGGAGCTGAAGTCGAGGCTTGTCAGCCTTTGTGAGATGCTGCGACTCTAAGCCCAGCCGAGAGCCGCTGCTGTGACCGGAAACTGAGAGGTGAAAACCCTCTGGACTGCATCGGCAATTTCGCGGTGTTCCTGCTGGGTGCTCTTGTCGGTCCTGACCTCCAGATAGTGTATCCAGCTCCGAACCGACCCCTTCATGTAGAGCTTCGTCTGTGTTCCCAGCGGAAGCAGCGCTCTTGCACACTCCTTTGCGATTCCCTTTTCGAGCGCAGCATTGTACTCCTCAAGCGCCAGACGGGCGACGCGCTCCTGCGCATCGTCGAACCAGGAAACAGTCTCCCTGTCGAGATCATCCAGCGAGTTCTGCCGGTTCTTGCTGTCCTGCCGCCGCGGCGCATAGTGCTCTATCTCCTGCGCCTTGGCATACCTCATGGAAAATTCCTGGAAACAGAAGCTCCTGTGGCGGAGGATCTGCGGCGAGATTGCTCTCGATGTGACGATTTCGACGGTCATATCCACCATCTCAAAGACGCTCCAGTGCTTGTGCGTGATGCAGTAGGCCAGCAGCTTCTGGTAATCGGGACTCTCCTGGTGGGGGCTCGACACCCTTGCGCAATAGGCGATCAGCCCCTCGGGGGTGAGCTGCTTGCCGTCGACATGGATAAGGGGGCTGGTGACTGAGATGAGACGGACCTGCATGTGCTTTGGAGTTTAAGGGTTTTCCAGTAACGGAATATAGGGAAATCAGGCGTTTTTTTCCCTCCTGCGGTTTTGGGGATGCACGCCTTTTTTTGCTAATTGGAACCGTAATTGTTGAATTGTTGTTATCACTCCGTATTTTAAAAGCTTGTGGAGCCCCAAAGGCATGCCTAACTCAAACGTCAGAATCTTATGGCCAATCTCAATTTCGGATTTCAGCATCACGCCGCGAAACTCTATTCCGGCGCCATAGAAGAGGGCATCACGAGCACGCTTGTGCCGATGGTCATCGAGACCTCCGGCAGGGGGGAGCGCGCTTTCGATATTTTCTCGCGTCTGCTTCGTGAGCGCATCATCTTTCTCGGCAGCGGCATCGACGAGCATGTGGCCGGTCTGATCATGGCCCAGCTTATTTTTCTTGAGTCCGAGGACCCGGAGCGCGATATCTACATCTATGTCAACTCTCCCGGCGGCAGCGTCTCGGCGGGGCTCGGCATCTACGACACCATGCAGTACATCCGTCCCGATGTCTCCACCGTCTGCGTCGGCATGGCTGCCAGCATGGGCGCATTCCTGCTTGCGAGCGGAGCGAAGGGCAAGAGGGCGTCGCTTCCCCATTCGAGGATCATGATCCACCAGCCTTCCGGCGGAGCGCACGGTCAGGAGACGGACATCATCATACAGGCCCGTGAGATAGAGAAAATCCGCATACTTCTTGATGAACTTCTGGCCAGCCACACCGGCAAGAGTGTGCAGCAGGTGCGTGAGGATTCAGAGCGTGACCGCTGGATGAATGCCTCTGAGGCGCTTGAGTATGGCATCATCGACTCGATTTTCGAGAAGCGCCCCATGCCTGAAAAGACCGAATAAGCGTCGCCCCTTGTGTATAAGCAGTAACCGATTCTTTTACCTTTTATCATGACCGATCACGACCAGCCATTCAATCTGGAAAAGACCTATAACCATCACGACGTCGAAGAGCGCTGGCGGAGCGCTCACTGGGAGGCGCTTGGCATCTTTCATGCGGAGAGCTCCTGGGTGCAGGAGCGAGGAACGGCCCCCTACACTGTGCTTATGCCCCCGCCGAATGTCACCGGCAGCCTGACCCTCGGTCACGTTCTCAACCATACGCTTCAGGATATTTTCATCCGCTACAGCCGCATGAGCGGCAAGGCGGCGCTCTGGCTTCCAGGCACCGACCATGCGGGCATTGCCACCCAGACGGTGGTTGAGCGCAAGCTGAAAAAAGAGGGCATCACCCGCCACGACCTTGGCCGGAAGGAGTTCCTCGGTCATGTATGGCAGTGGCGTGACGAGTACGGCGGCCTTATCCTCAAGCAGCTTCGCCGGCTTGGCATTTCATGCGACTGGCGCCGCAATCTCTTTACCATGGACGAGAGCGCCTCAGAGGCCGTCATCAACGCTTTTGTTACGCTCTACCGCGATGGCCTGATCTACCGCGGAAAGCGGATCATCAACTGGTGCCCGGTATCACAGACCGCCCTCTCCGATGAGGAGGTAATCATGAAGAGCCGCCGCGACAAGCTTGTCTACCTGCAGTACCAGCTGGCGAAGCATCCCGGCCGCTTCATCACCATTGCGACCGTCAGGCCTGAAACCATTCTTGCAGACGTCGCCATTGCCGTCAACCCCAACGATTCTCGCTACAGCGACCTTGTCGGGGAGCTGGCCATCGTGCCGGTTGCCGGACGCCACATACCGATCATTGCTGATGACTATGTCGATACCGAGTTCGGCACGGGCGCGCTGAAGATCACCCCCGCCCATGATCCCAACGACTATGAGGTCGCCAAGCGCCACAATCTTCCCGTCATTTCGGTGGTTGGAAAAGATGGCCGGATGACCGATGCCTTCGGTTACGGGGGTATGGACCGGTTCGATGCACGCGAAAAGATTCTTCTGGACCTCGAGGAGCGCGGCAATCTTGTCCGCGTCGAGGAGTATGAGCACAATGTCGGCTATTCCGAGCGGGCCGACGTTGTCGTGGAGCCCTATCTTTCGGAGCAGTGGTTTGTCAAGATGGCTCCGCTCGCCGAGAAGGCGCTCAAGGTGGTCAATGACGGAGAGATCAGCTTTCATCCGCCGCACTGGATCAATACCTACCGCCACTGGATGGAGAACATCCGTGACTGGTGCATCTCCCGCCAGCTCTGGTGGGGGCACCGTATTCCGGCCTGGTATGATTCCGAAGGGAGGGTGTGGGTTGCCTCCACCTTTGAGGAGGCCTGCCATCTTGCCGGCACCGACAAGCTCGTTCAGGATGACGATGTGCTCGACACCTGGTTCTCTTCATGGCTATGGCCTTTGACCACGCTCGGCTGGACAGGCCCTGAGAGCGATAACGACGACTTGCGCACCTTCTACCCGACCGATACGCTGGTTACCGGACCGGACATCATCTTCTTCTGGGTTGCCCGCATGATTATGGCAGGCCTCTACTTCAAGGGGGATGTTCCCTTCCGTGACGTCTACCTGACAAGCATCATCCGCGACATGAAGGGGCGGAAGCTTTCGAAGTCGCTCGGCAACTCTCCCGATCCCCTGAAGGTGATCGACACCTACGGAACCGACGCCCTGCGCTTCACCATCATCTACATTGCCCCGCTCGGCCAGGATGTGCTTTTCGGCGAAGAGAAGTGCGAGCTCGGCCGGAATTTTGCGACCAAGATCTGGAACGCCTCCCGCCTTGTCTTCATGCAGCGTGAACGGTATTTCAAGGATCAGGATGATTTCTCGGCCGCATACCGTGAGCTTGACCCCCGTTCCGCGACCACGGATCTCGCCGGACAGTGGCTGCTCACCTCGTTTCACGCCATGCTCGAGCGCTACCATAGCGCGTTCGGCCAGTTCAGGGTCAATGACATTGTCAAGAATGTCTATGAGTTTTTCTGGGGGGATTACTGTGGCTGGTATCTCGAAACCCTCAAGGTCCGCCTCTCCGGCCCGATTTCGGAAGAGGAGGCGCGTCTCTCGGTCTCTCTCGCCGTTTATGTCCTCGAGGGGACGCTCAAGGCGCTCCACCCGGTCATGCCCTTCATTACAGACGAGATATGGCACCATATTCTTCCCCGCACCGCATCCGAGAGCATCGCGCTCACTCCGATGCCGGAGTCCGATCCGGCACTTTCCGGCAGGAATGAGAGCGGATTTCAGCTGATACAGAAGATTGTCACCGAGGTCAGAAGTCTTCGGTCGCTCTTCGGTGTTCCCCATGGCAGCGAAGCTGCCGTGCTGCTCCGGCCGGGCAGCGAGGGGGAGCGGACACTTCTGCAGGACAATATTGCCCTCGTTGCCGCTCTCGGCCAGTGCAGGCCTGAACTCATAGAGGGTGCAGAGCGACCGAAGCATGCGGCCGGCTCCGTGGTCGACGGCAATGAACTCTTTGTGCTTCTTGAGGGTTTGATATCATTCGACAAGGAGCGGTTGCGGCTCCAGAAGGAGATCGGCAACATCTCTTCCTATGTTGCGTCGATCCGGAAAAAACTTTCGAATCCCGGCTTTGCCGACAATGCCCCGCCGGATGTCATCGCCAAAGAGCATGAAAAGCTCAGGGACGCCGAAGTCAATCTTGAAAAGCTCCAGCGGAACCTCACGGTTCTCGAGTGAGTGGAGCTCACCGTCGCGCTTCTCTTTGGGGGGCGACGGTGAGAAAAAAAAGGAATTTTTAGATTTGTCGACCGCAAATGGTATCTTGCGGTTTTTCCGGCTTATTGCCAAGCCGGAATGTACGTTTAATCGCTGATGTTCGCAAGAAGGGGGAATACCATACTATATGAGGCAGCTTAAAATTAGCAAACAGATAACCAATCGCGAGAGCCTCTCTCTTGATCGTTACCTGCAGGAGATAGGAAAATATGACCTGCTGACAGCAGAAGATGAGGTGCGGCTCACCAAGGCCATCAAGGAAGGTTTCGATATGCCCGTCGACACGACGGAATACAAACGCGCAAAGCGAGCTCTCGACAAGCTGATCAAGGGAAACCTCCGCTTTGTCGTTTCGGTGGCAAAGCAGTACCAGAACCAGGGTCTCACGCTCGGTGACCTTATCAATGAAGGAAATCTCGGTCTTATCAAGGCTGCCAAGCGCTTCGACGAGACCCGTGGATTCAAGTTCATCTCCTATGCGGTCTGGTGGATCCGTCAGTCGATTCTTCAGGCACTGGCAGAGCAGTCGAGGATTGTGCGCCTTCCCCTCAACAGGGTCGGCACGCTCAACAAGATCAGCAAGGCCTACAGCCAGCTCGAGCAGGAGTTTGAGCGCGATCCAAACACCCGTGAGCTTGCAACGCTTCTCGACATGGACTCACAGGACGTTGCCGATACGCTCAAGATCGCAGGCCGGCATGTCTCCGTTGACGCTCCGTTCGCCCAGGGTGACGACAACCGCCTGCTTGACGTCCTTCAGAACGACGGCCATCTGCCGGATTACGGACTCAACCGCGATTCGCTGACGCTCGAGGTCGAACGCTCCCTCTCGGTGCTTGCACCCAGAGAAGCCGACGTTATCCGCTCCTATTTCGGGATCGGCATGGATAACCCGCTGACGCTCGAAGAGATTGGAGAGAAGTTCAAGCTCACCCGTGAGCGCGTGCGCCAGATCAAGGAAAAAGCGATCCGCAGGCTCCGCCAGTCCGCCTACAGCAAGGTGCTCAAGGAGTATATCGGCAGCTGAGGCACAAACAACACAGTTTACCCGCAGAAGGCATCGGAAACCATCCGGTGCCTTTTTTTTGTCCCTCCCGACCGCAGATAGGGGACGTTCACAACAAACTAAACTAACTCTTATTAATTTGTATTAATGCCGTATTATTCCGATAATGCGTCTTTATAACTCCTCATGACTAACTGTTATGCCAAGAGGCGCGAGACTCGATGCACCGGGTACACTGCACCATGTTATGGTTCGGGGGATTGAAGGAGGTCGCATTGTTTCGGACAATGCGGATCGCACTTTTTTTGTTTCCCTAATGGGAGCGGTTTCTTTGGCAACTGGGACTAAAATATACGCATGGGTGCTTATGACCAACCATGCGCATATCCTGCTGAAAAGCGGAGATTCTGGCCTGTCAACCTTCATGCGCAAGCTGTTAACCGGATACGCCTCCTGGTACAATAAAAGGCATCAGAGGCACGGACATCTATTCCAGAACAGGTATAAATCTATTGTCTGTGAAGAGGAGCGATACTTCCACAGGCTGGTCAGCTATATACACCTCAATCCATTGCGCGCAGGGCTTGTCGGATCAGTTGAGGCGCTTGATAGTTACCGATGGAGTGGACATGCAGTTGTCATGAACAGAATTCGCCATGATTGGCAGGATAGAGCGTATGTTCTTGGGTATTTCGGAGAGCGAGAATTTTCAGCCCTTAAGGCATACCGGGATTTTGTAAAATCCGAAAGCGGACTTGGCCGTCAACCGGAACTGACTGGAGGCGGATTGATCCGTTCGGTAGGGGGATGGTCAGAGGTAAAGTCGCTGAAAAATCGCGAGGAGAAGCAGTTCAGTGATGAGCGGATTTTAGGGAGCGGTGACTTTGTTCGTAATATTATTGGCGATGCAGAAGATTCAGTAAAAGAACGACTGCCGGCTGTTTCTCGGGAGTTGAAGGCCGCAGATCTGTTAAAGAGGGCATGCGAAAAAGCTGGTTTGCAGGTGGAGGCTTTGCAGGGCGGGAGTCGAATGCGTGAGTATTCAGCATTGCGGAAAATGCTAGCTGTTGCCTATGTGCGGGAGCTCGGGATGAGCTATGCCAGCGCAGCGCGTCTGCTTGGGATATCTGGGGCTGCCGTGGATTTGATTGTGAGGCGCTGTGGCCAGTAAGTTGAAATTGTTGTGAACGTCCCCTGACTTTTACCGGCAGAAGTGGTAGGCTCTGACTGGATCTCCGCTCCTGAGGCCCAGGATCTCTTTTGCATTGCCGTTCCTTACGCCGATCTCGATCATCCCGCTGCTGCCTTTGTAGGCGAGCGGTTGCTGGTCGCCCGCATCAGCATAGGTGTTGCAGACTGGAAGTGGATTGCCGGCGGCGGCTCTCACGACCCAATGGCGGGGGCCTTCAACCCGCGCTGACTCTATTGAGGTGACCAGATTGCCGAAGTGATCGCTGTAGATGATGCTCCCCTCCCATGACTCCCCGTTATCGCGTGTCATGCATCCCGGCATGGGGAGCGTTATGCACTCCGCCGGATCGCACGTTTCTCCAAGCGAGGAGAGCGGTACGCCGGAGGCAAGGTGCGCAGCGGCTGGAGCAAAAACATCCCGGCCATGAAAGGTCGAACTTCTCTCTGGAAGGGCGTAGCGGCTTTCGGTGATGGTGACACAACTGCAGATGTCTCTGCTCTGCAAGAGCCCGGTGAAGAGGCCGTTGTCGGGCCCAAGAAAGGTGTGGGTCACGGTTTCCAGGGCAATCGCCTTGCGTGACGAGCCGACTCCGGGATCGACCACTGCGACAAAAATGGAGCCTTCGGGGAAATAAGCCGTTGACCTGCCGAGCAGGAATGCTCCCTGAACGATATTCTGCGGTTCGATGGCATGGGTGAGGTCGATGATGCGTGCAGACGGTGCGATTGAGATGATGACTCCTTTCATCTGGCCGACATAGGTGTCGGCAAGTCCGAAATCGGTCAAAAGGATGATGGTGTGCGGTGAATGCGGGAGCATGAGGCTCAGTCGATTGCGGTTTTGTAGATCCCCCAGCCGATTCCGAGAAAAAGGATATCGGGCAGCCACGCTGCCAGAGCGGGATCGAGCGCGCCCTGTGAACCGGCCATCGACATGGTTTTCTGGAGGCCGAGAAAGAGAAAGCTTGCCAGAAGCGAGATGCTGATCTCTCCGGCAAGTCCGCCTCTTTTCTTCTTTGCGGAGAGCGGAACCCCGATCAGGATGACAACGAGCGATGCCAGGGGCATGGAGAGCTTTGTATGCAGCTTGACCACGGTATTGTCAAGCCCGGCAAATCCGGCTGACCGTTTTTCGGAGAGGTAGCGGTAGTGGCGGAAGATGTTCATTTCGTCAGGCTGCAGGTCAAGCTCCTTCAGCGAGTGTGGGGTTAGGGCGAGGCGGACCGCTTTTTGCGGCGTGAAGCTGAACTCTTCACCACTCCCGTCGAAGAGGCGACTCGAGGCCTCCTGCATGATCCACATCCCCGTAGTGACCTCATAGCGCATTGATGCTGCATCGGTTCTTGAGCGTAGGCGGGAGCCGTTGAACTCCTCTATGGAAACGCCTGATACCAGGGCACCATCAGGGTCGGAGCTGCCGATGGAGATGATCCGGTTTCCTGGTTCGAGAATATGGATATTGCGGATCTCGTGTTGCAAGAGCTGCCGTTTGCTGAAATACTTCCTCTCGAAGGAGTTCTTGCTGTTGAATGCTGCAGGTGCGAGCATGCTGGAGTTAAGGATGTTAAAGGCAGAGATAAGGGTACCTCCGAGCAGAAAAGGGTAGAGGAGCTGGCGCATGCTGACGCCTGCCGAACGAATGGCAGGCAGTTCGCTGGAGGAGGAGAGCCGGCCGGCAACCACGATCGAGGAGAGCAGGGCGCTTACCGGTGAGGATGCAAGCAGTGTGGAGGGTAGGGTGAAGAGGTAGTAGCTCGCTATCTGACCGAAGTTCAGCTTTTTGTCCATGAACTCATCAAGCCGATCAACCATGTTGATGAGCATAAAGAGGCAGACAAAAACCGCTGTGGTGAACAGAAAGGTTTTTATGAACTGCCTGAATATGTAGCGGTCCAGAATTTTCATGGCATCGAATCAGCGCCCTCAGTAGCCGAAAACATCCTTCAGCGTCAGCTCCCTGACGGTTCCGTATTTCTGCAGGGTCTTCATATCGAGGTTTTCTCTCTTGCCAAGGACAAGCATGACATGCTTCTTGTCTCCGAAATGCTTCTTGTGGAACTTCTCAATATCCTCAAAGCCGAGTGCTTCGGTGTCGCCGTAGATCTCCCTGCGGATATCGTGGTCGTGGCCAAGCCTCACGGCATCCTCATAGTTGAAAAGGATTTCAGAGCGCGTCAGCCGTTCGGTGGAGAGCTTCTGCATAATTCCGTTACGGGCCGATGCAAAGAGATCGGGTGATTTCGGCAGCTCGTTCATCAGGTGCCGGATCCCTTCAATGGCTTCAGGCAGCTTGTCGGCCTGTGTGCCGATATAGCTGACGATATAGTTGTGCTGCCCTTTCTGCTTGGGCGAGCGGTAGACCGAGAAGACGGAGTAGGCCAGGGCTTTTGCCTCCCTCAGCTCCTGGAATACCACCGAGGACATCCCTCCGCCGTAGTACTCGTTGAAGAGCGTGACGAGCGGCACCATTTTCTGGTCGTAGATTTCGTCCCTGGTCAGCATCATGACCTCAGCCTGGGTCATGTCGTAGTCCACGACATAGACCAGGTTTTCGGGCTGCTCGAGTTCCGGAAAGTGGTCGATCTGGGGAGGGGTCTTGAAGGATTCCGGGTAGTGGCGCACCGAGCGCAGCTCGCCGAGTATCTCGTTCGAAGAGGCCGGACCGAAATAGAGCACCCGGTGGCGGTATTGCAGAAGGTTTTGCAGTTCATCGATCAGCTCCCTGGAACTCACTTTTTCCAGCTCCTCATTGGAGAGGACGTTGGTGAACGGGGATGAGGGGCCGTATTTGCCATAGTTGGTCATGGCTTCGAAGAGAATCTTTTTCTTCGAGAGCTTGTCGTCGGAGCGCTCTTTCAGGACACCGGCCTTGAGCTTTAGAAGAGCCTCCTCGTCCGGACGGGTATCGAGCAGAAGATTTTCGAGCATCCGGATTGCTGCCGGGGCGTTCTTGCTGAGTCCCGAAAGCTTCAGATAGACGTAGTTTTCGGAGGTGAATGCCGAAAAGCTTGCACCGATCTTGTAGAGCTCCTGGCTGAACTCCGCCGGGGTGAGTTTGGAGGTGCCGAGATAGGAGATGTAGTCGAGCGCAAGATCGATTTTGCGACTGGTGTTTTTTCCGACATCGAAGACGTAGTAGAGCGAGAAGAGCTCGTTATCCCTGTTTTGCAGATAGTGCAGCTTTATCGACGGGTTGACGTCGAGGAAGGCGATGTCCTTGTTGTAGTCGACAAATACGGGCGCGATCTTTTCGGATTTCCGGGCCAGAAGCTCTTCGGCAAAAACCGAAGAGGTGTCCCTGTTCACCTTGAGCGGGGTGATTGGCGGCTTCGGAATCTTGGTCTCGCTTTTCGACTTGCCGTGCCCCTTGTAGATGGCCACGTAGTTCGAGCCGTAGTGCTTCCGGGCAAAATCGACAAGCCCTTTTTTCGTGATCTTCTCAAGCCGTTCGAACTGGGTGACGTGGTGCGGCCACTCCATTCCCCAGACAAAGGTGTCGACAAATGCCTCGGTCCTTCCCCGGTTGCTTTCGTAGAGTTTCAGCTGCTCGACTTTGAGGTCGTTGATGGTCGCCTCTATCAGCCAGTCGGGAAACTTTCCCTCCTTGAGGAGTTCGAGCTGGTCGAGCAGGAGCGTCCTGACCTGGTCAAGGCTCTGGCCCTCTCTCGGCTTTGCGCTGAGAATGTGCGCCGAGTAATCTTTCATCATCACCAGCATTGAACCTGCGTCCAGCACCTTCTGCTGCTGGTTCAGGTTGAGATCGATCAGACCGGCTGTATGGTTGAAGAGGATCTTGTCGATCAGCGCCAGGTAGTCGGCATCCGGGGTGTTGATGCCGTTGAACCGGAAGCCGATGACCAGCTCCTCTGCTTCCGGGCCCTTCACCTTGACGACGGCAGGTTTGGCTATGGGAGCCTCAATCGCGGGTGTGAAGTGGGGGAGCTCCTTCGGCTGAAGAACCGAGAACTTCTCATCAATCAGCTTTATGGTTGCATCGGGATCAAAATCGCCGGAGATGCAGAGCGCCATGTTGTTCGGCACATAGTAGGTGCGGTAGTAGTCGATGACATTCCTGATCGAGGGATTTTTCAGGTGCTCGGCCTTGCCGATGGTGGTCTGGGTCCCGTAGGTGTGCTTTTTGAAGAGACCGGCGAACAGGTTTTCCCATATTTTGCGGCTGTCACTGTCCATGGTCATGTTCTTCTCTTCATAGACGGTTTCGAGTTCCGTATGAAAAAGGCGCATGACAGGATTGCGGAACCGTTCAGCTTCAATGGTGAGCCACTGGTCGAGCTTGTTCGAGGGGATATCGTTGACATAGACGGTTTGCTCGACCCAGGTGTAGGCGTTGGTGCCGTGGGCTCCGATGGAGTTGAGCAGCTTGTCGTACTCATTCGGGACGGCAAACCGGGCCGCAACGTTGGAGAGGCTGTCGATATCCTTGTAGATGGCCGCCCGTTTTTCGACATCGGAGGTCGATCGGTACTCTTCATAGAGTTCCGTGATTTTTTCGAGCTCGCCGTGCTCCTTCTCATAGTCGAGTGAGCCAATCGCATCGGTGCCTTTGAAGAGCATGTGCTCGAGGTAGTGCGCAAGGCCGGTCGTTTCCGAAGGGTCGTTCTTGCTTCCCGCCCGGACGGCAATGGAGGTATATATTCTCGGTTCCTCACTGTGCGGACTCATGTAGACCGTCAGGCCGTTTTTGAGTGTGTAGATTCTTGTGTGGAGGGAGTCTCCGGGAACTGTGGTGTATTGATAGGGCTTCACTTCGTTCATCATTGGTTTACAGGCAATTAAATGCAAAAAGAGCATCCCGATGGCGAGCATCGGGATGCGGACGATCGTGGACGGGTGAGCATAGGCCGGCATGAAAAAACCTTGATAATGGCATTAACGGGGGATAATTACAACCGGACGGCGACCCTTTTGGTCAAGATAAACAATTACCTTCGATTGTCATTTCTTCCTTCGAGGTCAAGAGAGAAATCGGCAGGCATTCCGAATCCGGAATCCAGCATCCAAAATCCAAAATCTCTGCAAAGTGCAGATAAGTTTTTGGAAGAACTAACAAATAGCTTTAATAGTTCTTTACAGAACATTACAGAGCATTGCTGGCTGAGCAGAATAGCGGTCGCGGAAGGTGCCGAGTCCATCAACCACAGAGGAATTATTTTATGCAGGGAAGCGACACATTCAGGCTGGTCAGCCCATACAGCCCGACGGGCGATCAGCCCAGGGCCATCGCGGCACTCTGTGAAGGGGTCGCCTCGGGGAACCCTTACCAGACCCTGCTCGGAGTGACCGGTTCAGGCAAGACCTTCACCATATCGAACCTCATCGCCCATGCCGGCAAGCCGGTCCTGGTGATGAGCCACAACAAGACCCTTGCTGCGCAGCTTTACGGGGAGCTCAAGCAGTTTTTTCCGGACAATGCTGTCGAGTATTTCATCAGCTACTACGATTTTTATCAGCCTGAGGCATACCTCCCCTCTCTCGACAAGTATATCGCAAAAGACCTTCGCATCAACGACGAGATCGAGCGTCTCCGGTTGAGGACTACCAGTTCGCTACTCAGCGGCAGGAAGGATGTGATTGTCGTCAGTTCCGTCAGCTGCATCTACGGCCTCGGTTCACCTGAAGAGTGGAAGGCCCAGATTCTCGAACTCCGCTCTGGAATGGAAAAGGAGCGTGACCAATTTCTCAAGGAGCTCATTGCCCTGCACTACGTGCGTGATGACATCGACCCTGCGCCGGGCAAGTTCCGTGTCAGGGGCGATATCATCGATCTGGTTCCCGCACATGAGGAGCTGGCACTCAGGGTCGAGTTTTTCGGCAGTGAGATCGAAAGCCTTCAGACCTTCGACATTCAGAGCGGTGAGGTGCTCGGTCTGGACGATTATGCGTTCATCTATCCCGCCCGCCAGTTTGTGGCCGGGGAGGAGAAGCTCAATGATGCCATGTTTGCCATTGAGGATGAGCTTGCGGGCCGGCTGAACCTTTTGCGTTCTGAAAACCGCCTGCTGGAGGCCCGCAGGCTTGAGGAGCGGACACGGTATGACCTCGAGATGATGAAGGAGCTCGGCTACTGCTCGGGCATCGAGAACTACTCCCGCCACCTCTCAGGCCGGAAGCCGGGGGAGCGTCCCTACTGCCTGCTCGATTATTTTCCTGAGGACTATCTGGTTGTTGTCGACGAGTCGCATGTCACGCTCCCGCAGATTCGGGGGATGTACGGGGGAGACCGTTCGCGCAAGACCATCCTTGTCGAGCACGGTTTCCGCCTCCCCTCGGCGCTCGACAACCGCCCGCTTCGTTTCGAGGAGTTCGAGGAGATGGTTCCGCAGGTCATCTGCGTCAGCGCAACTCCCGGCGATCATGAGCTGCTCCGCTCCGGCGGGGTGGTGGTCGAGCAGCTTGTCCGCCCGACCGGCTTGCTGGATCCTCCGGTGGAGGTGCGTCCGGTCAAGGGGCAGATCGATAACCTGCTTGCCGAAATACGGCTGCATATGGCAAAAGGCAACAAGGCGCTCGTCATGACTCTTACGAAGAGAATGGCTGAAGATCTCCATGACTTTCTGCGCAAGACCGGCATCCGATCGCGCTACCTGCACTCCGAGATCAAGAGTCTTGAGCGCATACAGATTTTGAGGGAGCTCAGGGTGGGGGAGATCGATGTGCTGGTGGGGGTCAATCTTTTGAGGGAGGGGCTCGACCTGCCGGAGGTCTCTCTTGTGGCAATCCTTGATGCCGACAAGGAGGGGTTCCTGCGCAACACCCGTTCGCTGATGCAGATTGCCGGAAGGGCTGCGCGCAATGTCGACGGCTTTGTGGTGCTCTATGCCGATGTGGTGACCCGTTCCATCCAGGAGGTGCTCGACGAAACCGCAAGGCGTCGCACGATCCAGCGGCAGTACAATCTGGATCACGGCATCGAGCCCCGTTCGATCATCAAGTCGGTCGACCAGATTCTCGACACGACCAGCGTTGCCGACGCCGAGGAGCGCTACCGCAGAAAGCGGTTCGGGCTTGAGCCGAAACCCGAGCGCCTGCTTTCAGGCCTGCTCGAGACGATGACCCCAGAGGAGGGGTACGCCATGGCTGCTGAACTCCGGCTCGAGATGCAGGAGGCTGCCGTTCATATGGATTATGAAAAAGCCGCATACCTGCGTGACGAGATAGTTCGCCTCGAGCAGGCCATGCAGCGGGTTCAGCATGAGGAGTAGCGATTTTTGCCGCGCCCTGTTTTGTTGTGAGTAAATAACGTTTTATATAGAAACAACAGATCGTTTCCACTCCCTGTCACCGGATTTTTTGCCGCAATGTTAGCTCAGATAGAAAAGGAACACTACAAAAAGCTTCATGAGATACTCCAGCTCTCCCGCAGGAATCTCAAGAACTTTGATGAATCACTGATTCAGCGGGCCTTTTTTATGTGCTATCGGGCGCATGAGGGTGAAAAGAGGGCGTCGGGCGAGCCGTTTTTCTACCATCCCGTCGAGGTGGCCACCATTCTGCTCAACGAGCTCCCGCTTGACGGTGTCTCTGTCGCAGCGGCGCTTTTGCATGACGTTATCGAAGACAGCGGCTATACCTATGAGGATATCGCTGCGGAGCTTGGCCCCGAAGTGGCCGATATTGTTGAAGGCCTTACCAAGATCTCCGGCATCATGATCAACCGCGAGACCACCCAGGCGGAAGGGTTTCGCAAGATGCTGCTCTCGATGGTCAAGGATATCAGGGTCATCCTGATCAAGTTCTGCGACAGGCTGCACAACATGAGGACCCTTGAGTCGCTCCCGGAACATCGGAGGCTGAAGATCGCGCTTGAGACAAGGGACATCTATGCCCCGCTTGCACACCGTTTCGGTCTCGGCAAGATGAAGGTCGAGTTTGAGAACCTTGCGCTCAAGTACATCGATCCTGAGATGTACGACTTTCTCCTGCAGAAGGTCCGACTGAGCAGGGCCGAGAGAATCAGCTATCTCGGCAAGATGATTTCGCCCATCAAAGGCGATCTTGAAAAGCAGGGGTTCAAGGTCGAGGTACAGGGGCGGGCAAAGCACCTCTTTTCGATCTACAACAAGATGCGCAACAAGAACAAGGTTTTCGAGGAAATCCACGATCTTTACGGTCTCAGGGTGATTATCGATACCGAGCGCATCGCCGACTGTTTTGCAGTCTACGGCTTCATCACGCAGAAATACCCGCCGATTCCGCAGCATTTCAAGGACTATATCTCCATTCCGAAGCATAACGGCTACCAGTCGCTCCATTCGGCCATTATCGGCCCGAAGGGAAACATGATCGAGCTGCAGATCCGCACGAAGCGCATGCATGAGTTTGCCGAGCTCGGTGTCGCGGCACACTGGCGTTACAAGGAGAAGATATCGAAGGATGACGTCCATATCGACTCCTTCCTGCGCTGGGCAAGGGAGCTGATCAAGGACGCGGATTCCGCGGCCGAATTCATGGAGGGGTTCAAGCTCAACCTCTATCATGACGAAATTTACGTCTTTACGCCAAAAGGTGACATGAAGACCATGCCGGCCGGCGCCACGCCGATTGATTTCGCCTACGCCATCCATACCGAGGTCGGCAACGGCTGCATCGGAGCAAAGGTGAACGGCAAGATCGTCCGCCTGAACGCTCAGCTTAAATCCGGTGACCGGGTGGAGATCATCACCTCGAAAAACCAGAAGCCAAAATCAGACTGGCTGAAAATCGTCGTTACCCAGCGGGCCAAGCTCAAAATACGTGCGGCCATCAATGAGGACCGCAGAGAGCAGATCGAAAAAGGGAGGGGCATGTGGGAGAAGATGCTCTCCGGCACCAAAAAGCTCTTTTCCGACAACGATATCATCCGGCAGGTCAAGGGGCAGGGCATCAAGACCCCTGCGGATTTCTTCAGTGCCCTTGCCAGCCAGCAGATCAACGGCGAGGAGGTCATCGAGAGGGTAACGAACTCCCGCAAGGAACCGGAGCCTGCGGCCAGAACCGTCGGCGATGAGGCTCGCGAGGTCAAGGACTATCTGCAGATCGCCAGGCAGGAGCAGGAAGCGGAGGGCAAGGAGGGCAAGCGGGATGAGGTCGTTATTGCCGGCATGAGCAATATCGCCTACGCCTATGCAAAGTGCTGCCAGCCTGTTCCCGGTGATGATGTGCTCGGTTTCGTCACAGCAGAAGGTGTAGTCAAGATCCACCGGAAGAACTGCATCAACGTCAGCAACGAGAACCTGCTGAAAAGCGAACGGGTCGTCTCGGTCTCATGGAACAGGAAGGTCGAGACCGACTTTCTTGCCGGCATCAGGATTGTTGGCGAAGACCGGCTTGGCATCACCAACCAGCTCACGACCGTCATCTCAAAGTTCGATACCAACATCCGGAGCATCTCGCTCCACGCCAGGGACGGCATGTTCGTTGGAACACTCATGATCTACGTCCGCAACGCCGACAAGCTGGGCACCCTTATGGAGAAACTGAAAAAAGTACAGGGGGTATTCACCGTAGAGCGGCTGATAAGCTGAGAACAAGATCGGTCGGACCGGTCCGATCTGACTGATCCGACCGATCAAAAATTTAAACAACAAACCAACAAAACACCGAGGAGCAAGCACATGAAGAGGTCCATAGCCCGACTTATAGCACTCTTTCTTTTCATTTCCACCCTCTCCGGGTGCGGCTATAACACGATACAGCAGAATGAGGAGGCGGTCAACCGCTCGTGGGGTGACCTGGAGTCGCAGCTGCAGCGCAGAGCCGACCTGGTGCCCAATCTTGTAGCAACGGTCAAGGGCGCGGCCAACTTTGAAAAGGAGACCCTGACGGCGGTGATCGAGGCGAGGGCGAAAGCCACCTCAATTCAGCTTACCCCGGAGATGCTCTCGGATCCTGCGGCAATGTCGAAATTCCGCGCCGCTCAGGGAGGTCTCTCCTCATCGCTCTCCCGCCTGCTTGTAGCGGTCGAGCGCTATCCCGAGCTGAAGGCCACACAGAACTTCAGGGATCTGCAGAACCAGCTTGAGGGAACGGAGAACCGCATCAGCGTCGCCCGTCAGCGATACAACAGTGCTGTCGAGACCTTCAACTACTCGATACGGCAGTTTCCAAACTCCATCACCAACAGCCTTATGCTGAAACTGAAAGCCAAGGAGTACTACAAGGCTGACGAAGCGGCAAAGAGCGTACCGGCGGTGAAATTCTGAAGAGGGATCACGTTATGAATCCGACAGGAAGGCGCGGCAATGCACTTCTCATCGCCCTTGTGGCACTGCTGCTGCAGCTTCTGGCCTGCTCCGCCCTTCAGGCGGCAAAGGTGCCGGCGCTTTCGGGCCGGATCAACGACTACGGCAGCATGATCTCTCCGCAGGCAAAGGCGGATCTGGAGGCGAAGCTTCAGCAGTTTGAAGCCGCTGAGTCGACACAGATCGTCATCCTGACGGTTCCTTCGCTCGAGGGCGATCCGATTGAGGACTTTTCCATCAAGGTGGCCGAGGTGTGGAAGATAGGCCACAAGGGGAGCGACAACGGCGTGCTTCTCATTGTTTCAAAGGCCGAGCACAAGGTGCGCATTGAGGTCGGTTACGGGCTTGAGGGTCGTCTTACCGACCTTCTTGCGGGCAGGATCGTCAGGGACGAGATCGTTCCGGCTTTCAGCGCCGGCCAGTTTGACGCTGGATTCTCGAAAGGGGTCTCCTCAATCATCGATGCGGTTCACGGAGAGTACAAGGCAAAACCAAACGCTGAGGGGAAGGGCGGTCGACCTTCGCTGCCGCTTCTCTTCATTATTCTTTTGGTCATCTACTTTATCGGGCAGCTTTCACGAGGCCACAGAGGCGGTGGTCCGATGATATTCGGCGGGCCGGGCGGCGGCTTTTTTGGCGGCGGCGGCGGTTTTGGTGACGGCGGCGGTTTCAGCGGCGGCGGTGGCGGTTTCGGCGGCGGTGGAGCATCAGGAGATTGGTAGCTTTCCAGAACGCATGCAGCAGGAGAGAAGAGGATGATGGACCCGGCAGAGAAATTTCTTTCGGCAGAGGATCGCAAAGCGATCGAATCGCATATTGGGGAGGCCGAGAAGCGGACCTCGGGTGAGGTTGTCGTCATGGCGGTCGCATCAAGCTATCACTACCCGCTTGCGGCGGTGCTTGGTGCGCTTCTTCTTTCGCTGATCATCGCCATTGCCATCGCGATTGCTCGTGGCGAGGAGCAGATGTGGTTTTTTCTTGCCGCCTTCGCCATCACCTTTATCTTTCTTCATGAGCTGACCTCAAGGCTCCCTGTTCTGAAGCGGCTCTTCGTCCGGGCTTCGGATATGAGGGAAGAGGTCGACGAAGCGGCACTCTCGGCATTTTATCATCGCAATATCACCAGCACCCGGGAGCATACCGGCGTTCTCTTCTACATCTCGCTCTTTGAACGGCAGGTGCGTGTGGTCGCCGACAAGGGCATCCGCAGCAAGGTCGACCCCGCTCTTTGGCAGGGGCTTGCCGATGCCATCATCACCGGCATCAAAAGCGGCCGGCAGAGAGAAGCCATCGCCTCAGCGGTCGATCGGTGCGGCGATATCCTTGCAGGGCATTTCCCTCCGGTCCCGGGACATCGCAATGAACTTCCCAATGCCGTCATTATCGGCCGCCAGTAAGCGGCGACTCCCTTCAAAAACAAATTTATAACGCCGCTCTTTTTAAGAAATCTCTATTCGTATATTGGCTATTACCTGAAGGCGGGGTTCGCCCTGTCATCGACTATCGCAATTCAATGCCCCTGAAAATTACTATCGCGCGTTTCTTCCTGATGTTTTTTGGTGGCGGTAACTCTGCTCAATAAATAAGTATAGGGTGGTCATGAAAAAAACGGCACTGTATTCCTGCCATGAAAAGGCCGGCGCGAAAATCATCGACTTCGGCGGCTATCTTATGCCGGTACAATATTCGGGGATTATTGCCGAGCACAGGGCGGTCAGAAACAGTGCGGGCATTTTCGATGTCTCGCACATGGGCAACTTCTATGTCAGGGGCGCCCGGGCAGAGGAGTTCCTCCAGTCGGTAACGACCAATGACCTTTCGAAAGCCGAGGACGGGCAGGCGCAGTACAATCTTATGCTCTATCCCAGTGGCGGTATCGTCGATGACCTCATCATCTACCGCATCGACAGCGAGACCTTTTTCCTGATTGTCAACGCAAGCAACTGCCAGAAGGACTTCGAGTGGCTGCAGCGGCATATCGCTCCCTTTGACGGCGTCGAACTTGAGGACCACACCGACCAGCTCTCCCTCATCGCTCTTCAGGGTCCCCTTGCCCTTGATATCCTGACGGGAGTATTCCCCCTTGTCAATCTGGAGGCGCTCGGTTCGTTCCGCTTCCGGACAGCTATGTTCCAGGGTTCAGAACTCATTATCGCACGAACGGGCTATACCGGCGAAAAAGGCGTTGAAATCTGCCTCCCCAACGCGCTGGCCGTGCCACTCTGGGACTCCCTTATGGAGGCAGGGAGCGAGTTCGGCATTCAGCCGATCGGGCTCGGTGCACGCGATACGCTGCGTCTGGAGATGGGATACTCGCTTTACGGCCATGAGATCGACCAAAATACCAACCCTCTCGAAGCAAGGCTGAAGTGGGTGGTAAAAATGAATAAAGGGCACTTTATCGGCAAGGAGGCATGCCAGCAGGTCGAACTCAATTTGAAGCGGGGAGTGGCTGGATTTACGCTGGAGGGAAGGGCACTTCCGCGCCAGCACTTCAAGGTCTTCAATGCGGACCATCAGGAGATAGGCAGCGTATGCAGCGGTACGCTTTCGCCGACACTGCAGGTGCCGGTCGGAACATGCAGCATCCTGCGCGAATATATTCAGCCGGGTACGCCGATACAGGTCGAGGTCCGCGGGGTCATGCATCCCGGCCAGATCGCCGCGCTCCCTTTTGTCACAACATCTCCGGACTGAGTGCCGCGGGCCAAATCAAAGAGTGAAGAGAACGTTGAAAATAAAAAAAGTGAAAAAGCCGGCAGGCCGCTCCCACCAGGACCACTCCGCCTTCAAGAGGGAGATCATCGGCATCATCTTCATGCTGGGCTCGTTTTTTCTGCTCTGCTTTCTGCTGGGTTTTCATGCTGATGATGAGGCGACTGTCGGCCCTCTGGCATGGGGCGAGATCTTCTCCAAGGCCGTCAAGCCGGTTTCCAGCCCTTTCGGGCCATTGGGGGCCAAGCTCTCCGCCTTCATCATCCATACTTACGGTTTTACTGTTATTCTGCCGACGCTGTCCACGTTTTTTTGCGGGTTGTCACTCTATCGGGCCAAAAGCATCAAACCGGCGCTCTCTTTTTTTCTCTACAGTGTCATCATCTCTCTTGATCTGGCCGCCATGTTCGGTCTTACCTCCTTTGCTTTCAGCGACTTCATGGCCGGAGAGACCGGCAGAATGCTGGCCGAAAGGCTGAAGGTTATCGGTGAGGCGGGCGCCTGGGTGCTTCTGGCTGTCATTGCCACACTCTTCACCTTCTACATGGGCAGGAGGGTTCTTTCCGCATTCAAGCATGCTCTTCTTGGAGCGCTGGGCAGCATCAATAAGGCCATTCTGCTTTTAGCTCCCAGGCTGGAACGCATTTTCCCAAAAAAAAAGGATAGGGCGGTTCAGCTGAAAGAGGAGTCGGCGGGCAGGCAAGCAGAGCCTCAGCAAGAGCTTCCCTGGGCATCCCGGCAACCGCTTTCCGTTCAGGCAGAAGAGCCCCTTGCGACGCTTCCGGAAAATCCTGAGCGTGAAGAGGCTGCAATCGATCCGGCGCCCGCGTTCCCTGGCGATCCTGAAATAATCGTCCGGCCAACCATCCATGAACAGGAGGCGGACCTTGACGAGCGCAAGCTCAAAGTCAAGACGAAGGACCGTGAGCCCTACCGCTTTCCGTCGATTGACCTGCTGGAAAAAGTGCCGGAAGATGATGACCGTATCGATGAGCGCCATCTTGCCGAAAGCAAGCGGAAGCTCATTGAGAAGCTCGGCATCTACAAAATTGAGGTGGTCAGGACCTCCGCCACCGTCGGCCCCAGGGTGACGCTTTTTGAGCTGGAGCTCGCTCCGGACGTCAAGGTCAGCAGGGTCAAAGCCCTTGAGAACGACCTTGCCATGGCGCTTGCAGCCAGAGGCATCCGCATCATCGCCCCGATTCCCGGCAAGAACGCTGTCGGTGTCGAGATTCCGAACGGCAAGCCGAAGACAGTATGGCTTCGCTCAGTGCTTCAGGTCGAGAAATTCAAGAACAGCAGGCTGACGCTCCCCATCGTTCTCGGCAAGACCATCGCCAACGAGGTCTACATTGCCGACCTGGCAGCCATGCCGCATCTCCTGATAGCCGGCGCGACCGGAGCCGGAAAGAGCGTCTGCATCAATGTCATTCTCTCCAGCCTGCTCTATGCGTGCAGCCCCGACAAGGTGAAGTTTGTGCTGATCGATCCAAAAAGGGTCGAGCTCTTCCAGTACCAGCACCTGAAGAATCACTTTCTCATGTGCTTTCCCGGAATGGAGGAGCGCATCATCACCGACCCCCAGAAGGCGGTCTTTGCGCTTCGCTGCGTCGTCAAGGAGATGGAGATGCGTTATGAAACCCTTGAAAAGGCCTGCGTCCGCAATATCGGCGACCATAACCGCCGTTTTCCCGACGAGGCGCTTCCCTATATCGTTGTCGTCATCGACGAACTTGCCGACCTGATGATCACCGCCGGCAGGGATGTCGAGGAGCCGATCACCCGAATCGCCCAGCTCGCCAGAGCCGTCGGCATCCACCTGATTGTGGCGACACAGCGCCCTTCGGTCGATGTCATCACCGGTATCATCAAGGCCAATTTCCCGGCAAGGATCGCCTTCCAGGTCGCCAGCCGGATTGACTCCAGAACCATTCTTGACGGCTCAGGCGCCGAGCAGCTTCTCGGTAACGGCGACATGCTCTACCAGCCTTCCGACCAGCCGAAATCCATGCGCCTTCAGGGTCCCTATGTCTCGTCGGGCGAGGTTGAGGAGATTACCTCGTTCATTGGCTCGCAGCACGGCCTGAAGACTCTCTACATGCTTCCGATGCCCGACGCGCAGAAAGGGGGCGGGGGATACCAGTCGTCAAACGCACAGGAGAAGGACGGGCGCGACACCATGTTCGAAGAGGCAGCCCGCCTTGTGGTGATGCACCAGCAGGCAAGCGTCTCGCTTCTGCAGCGCAGGCTCAGGCTCGGGTTCAGTCGTGCCGGAAGGGTGATGGATCAGCTTGAATACAGCGGGATTGTCAGCGAGGCGGACGGGAGCCGCCCCAGAGAGGTCCTCATCAACAATGAAGACTCTCTGGAACTGCTTTTGAGAAATCTCGACGAATAGAGGGGAGTGTCAGACCGACTCCACCCTTACCACTTCCGGAACAGCCTTTTTGATTGCCTGCTCGACGCCTGCGCGCAAGGTCAGGGTGCTCATCGGGCATGAACCGCATGCACCCAGCAGCTTCACATCAACGACCATATCCTTGGTGATGCCGACAATCTGGCAGTCTCCGCCGTCAACCTGAAGATAGGGACGAACGGTCTCAAGTGCGGTGATGACCCTGTCGTAGAGTGCATCGCTGTTCGGCAGATAATTCTTGCTGGTGCTCATGGTATGAGTGTGTTTAATAATGATTGTATGCTTTCCCCGTCTTTCGGGGTCCACTGCCCTAATATCAAACCTCCCGCGCAAAAAAACAAATCAGGAAGAGAGAAGAGCGCGGACTTTCACGGACTTGCACGAGCGTTGCTTTTCAACGCTTTGTCCGCTTGAGTCCACTACGTCCACCATTTCTTCGTCCACAAAGTCCACTTTCTTCTTCCTTTTCACTCCCCCCCAAGTTCAGCATTGGTAATGGAGATCCGGCGGGCAACCTCCATTGCGGCTTGCTTGATGGCCTCTGATGTGCTTGATTCGGGGTTGGCTATCACGCAGGGGGTTCCGCTGTCGCCGCCTTCACGCACGGCGCGGTCGATGGGAATCGATCCGAGGAAGGCGAGTCCATGGGTTCTTGCAAAGATCTCCCCTCCGTGGTGGCCGAAAATATAGTCTTTCGTGCCGTCCGGCAGTTCGTAGTAGCTCATGTTTTCGACCAGGCCGAGAAGCGGGACGTCTAGCTTGCGGAACATGCTTACGGCTTTCGAGACATCGGCAAGGGCGACATCCTGGGGTGTCGTGACGATGACGGCTCCTCCGAGAGGAATGGTCTGGGCAAGTGTCAGCTGAATGTCACCGGTACCAGGAGGGAGATCGAAAATCAGGTAGTCAAGCTCCTTCCACTCAACCTCGTTGATGAACTGTCTGATGGCGCTGGATGCCATGGGTCCGCGCCAGACGAGGGCAGTGTCGGCCTCGACCAGAAAGCCTATCGACATCAGCTTGACGCCGTATTTTTCCAGAGGGACCAGGTTTTTTCCGGAAACCTCCGGCTTTGTGTCCAGAAGGTCGAACATGGTGGGGATGCTCGGGCCGTAGAGGTCGGCATCGATGAGGCCGACTTTGGCGCCGGTTTGGGCAAGGGAGACCGCGAGGTTGACCGAAAAGGTCGATTTTCCGACTCCGCCCTTTCCTGAGGCGACCGCAATAATGTTTTTCACCTCTTTCAGCGGCCGCTCGTGGCTGCAGGTGTGACCCTCCCGGTGATGGTGCCCTCCTTCGTGATGATCTCCTCCGTGATTTCCGCCGTGGCGGCTGCAGGATGAGGTGACTTTGGAGGCCATATTGACCTCGACCGACGAGACTTGGGGGATATTGCCCTTGACAGCGGCAATGCAGGCCTCCCTGATTTGCGCTTTCATCGGGCAGGCTGGGGTGGTGAGCACCACGGTGAAGGAGACGTTATCAGCTTCATCGATAGTGATATCCTCGATCATGCCGAGGGTGACCAGATCCTTTTTAAGGTCGGGATCCAGCACGGTGGAAAGTGCCTTGACGATCTCTGCTTCCTGTAGTGTAGACATACGTTAAATACAAATTGAATGTTGTTGCTGAAAATGGAGTCCCTACTTCGGCATGAAGCGGAGGGAGATCGGTATCCCTTCCAGATTGAACTCCTCGCGGAGCTTGTTCTCAAGGAATTTCCTGAAATTTGTCTGCACAAGCTCGGGATCATTGCAGAAAAAAGCAAATATCGGCCAGTGCGACTCGATCTGCGTCATGTATTTGATTTTCAGCTCCTTGCCGGTCCTGCTCGACGGGTGTTTCTGCTGAAGCACATCTTCAAGGAAGCGGTTGAGGGTGCTGGTGCTGATCTTTCGGGCCCGGTTCTCTGCAATCTCCTGCGCCTTGTCGATTGCACGGTAGAGGTTCTTTTTCGTCAGGGCCGAGATGAAGAGCACCGGCACATAGGAGAGGTTCCCCATGTGTGAGCGCAGCGTCTCCTCATAGATCTTGCTGGTTTTCGAGTCCTTTTCAATCAGGTCCCACTTGTTGATGAGCAGCAGCGCCCCTTTTTTCTTCTCGACGGCCATGTTGATGATCTTGAGATCCTGCTTTTCAATGCCCGGTTCCGCGTCGAGCATGACCAGCGCGACGTCGCACCGCTCGAGGGCCTTTTCGGTGCGCAGGGAGCTGTAATACTCGATTCCCCTGTCGATCTTCGTGCGTTTGCGCAGGCCGGCCGTATCGATCAGGATGAACTCCTGCTGCTTGCGGGTGAAGCGGCTGTCGATGGCGTCACGGGTCGTGCCCGCTACGCTTGAGACGATATGGCGGTTTGCGCCGAGCAGGGCGTTGACGAAGCTTGATTTTCCGACGTTAGGCCTGCCGACTATGGCGAGCCTGATGGCGCCATCCTCCTCTTCGGGCACTTCTTCAAGCTCCGGGAAGGCCGCGAGGATGTCGTCAAGAAGGTCGGCCACGCCGGCGCCGTCCTTTGCCGATATGAAATAGGGGTTGGTGAAGCCGGTCTTGATAAACGATTCCGCCTCGATGACCAGCTGCGGGCTTTCGACCTTGTTGACGGCAAAGAAGAGCTGCTTGTGCTGGAAGGTGCGCTGCAGGATCCTCCCGAGTTCGAGGTCCTCATAGGAGAGACCGGCGCGAGCATCGGTCACAAAGACGATGATGTCGGCATCACGGATAGCCATCATTGTCTGCTCGAGCATCGCCTTGCTGATAAGGTCGGCGTCTGCGTTGTAGCCGCCGGTGTCCATCAGGAGAAACTGCTTTCCCTGCCACTCGCCATCAAGGACATGGCGATCCCTGGTCACGCCGGGGGTGCTGTCGACAATGGCGCTCCGCTGACGGAGAATCCGGTTGAACAGCGTTGATTTTCCGACATTCGGGCGGCCGACGAGGGCTATGAGAG
This sequence comes from Chlorobiaceae bacterium, assembly GCA_037142155.1. GTDB lineage: Bacteria > Bacteroidota > Chlorobiia > Chlorobiales > Chlorobiaceae > Chlorobium. Next base: position 33,754 of record JBAXBE010000002.1, on the reverse strand, counting down.
GCTTCATGAGAGCAGGAGAGGTCTTGGTAATAAAAATGGTTCGCGGGTGACCGGGAATTCCTGTAGAGATATAAGGTATAATTTGTAGAATTATCTGAAATAATTTACATTGACAAACTTTATTTTTCGGAAAAGCCCAGTTAATCATATTGTACAGCATGAGCAAGACCTTAAGTTTCAGGACATATTCGGCAAAGCCTGCAGAAGTCGAACGGAAATGGTATATCATTGATGCCGAAGGACAGGTATTGGGCAGGATGGCTTCTGAGATCGCAAAAGTCCTCAGGGGCAAGCACAAACCGCAGTTTACGCCTCATATCGATACTGGTGACTTTATTGTTGTGACCAATGCAGAGAAAGTGGCTCTCAGCGGCAAGAAGCAGGAGCAGAAGAGCTACTTTTCACACTCTCATTATCCGGGTGGCGTCAAGATCGACCATGTCAAGGACCTGCTCAAGAAGAAGCCTGAAAGGGTGATCGAGCACGCAGTATGGGGCATGTTGCCGCACAACAATCTCGGCCGCCAGCTCTTCGGCAAGCTCAAGGTCTATGCAGGCCCAGAGCACCCGCACGAGGCGCAGACACCAGTCGAAATGAAAGTAAACTAAATCACTAAAGCAGAGGGAATGAAAGAGGTTATCGATACAGTAGGACGCCGTAAAACCTCCGTGGCCAGAGCGTTTATGGTCCCCGGAAAAGGCCGGATCATCATCAACAAGCTGCCGGTCGAAGAGTATTTTAAAGACGAATTCAAGCGCCAGCAGGCCCTCAGGCCTCTTGTGCTGACCGAGAAAATTGAAGATTTCGATATCAAGGTCAATGTTCAGGGCGGCGGCGTCAGCGGCCAGTCCGGCGCAGTGAGCCTTGCCATTGCCAGAGCCCTCACCGAGTTTGATGCAGCTGCCCGTGCCGTCCTGAAAACCGAGAAGCTCCTTACCAGAGATCCCCGTATGGTAGAGCGGAAAAAATTCGGACGCAAGAAAGCCCGCAAACGCTTCCAGTTCTCCAAGCGTTGATTTATCGTATCCCGTTTTATTTGCAACACAGTTCACAACTTCACATACCGTGCTCATCCCGAGGTGATCGGGATGAAGCTCTCCGGAAGTGTCCGGCGCCAGGCGCCGGATACCGGACAGCAGAGGCATGGTAGAGGATCAACTAAACAACAAGAAAGAGAGTTATGTCACATTTCCAGCTTGATGAGATGCTCCGCGCAGGAGTCCACTTCGGTCACCTTGCCCGCCGCTGGTCACCGAAAATGAAGCCGTATATCTTCATGGAGAAGAACGGCGTGCACATCATCGATCTCCAGAAAACCGTTGTCCTTGCCGACGAGGCCCTCAAGGCGCTCGAGGCAATCGCACAGACCGGCAGGGAGATCATGTTTGTTGGAACCAAAAAGCAGGCCAAGCATATTATCGCCGCGGAAGCGGAACGCGCAGGCATGCCATATGTCTGTGAGCGCTGGCTTGGCGGCATGCTTACCAACTTCTCGACCATTCGCCAGAGCATCCGCAGGATGAACTCCATCGACCGCATGGAGACCGACGGAACCTTCGACATGATCACCAAGAAAGAGCGCCTCATGCTCGGCCGTGAAAAGGAGAAGCTCATGAGGATTCTCGGCGGCATCGCAACCATGAACCGCCTCCCGGCGGCCCTCTTTATCGTTGATATCAAGAAAGAGCATATCGCCATCAAGGAAGCTCGTTCGCTCGGCATCCCCATCATCGCCATGGTCGACACCAACTGCGATCCTGAGCTTGTCGACTATGTCATCCCTGCAAACGACGATGCCATCCGCTCCATCCAGCTTATGGTCAAGGCAGTTGCCGATACCGTCATCAACGCCAGGGAGCTGAAGGTCGAGCAGGAAGTTCTTCAGGCTATCGATGAAGAGTCCGAGGCAGTTGCTGCCGAAGAGATCAGCGAATAATCAAGTATTAATCAAACGAGTCAATTTCCAATGAGCCAGACTTCAGCAAAAGACGTTAAAGAGCTTCGCGATATAACAGGCGTAGGAATGATGGACTGCAAGAAAGCCCTTGACGAGACCGGCGGGGACATGCAGAAGGCCATCGACTATCTTCGCAAGAAAGGTGCAGCCCTTGCCGCCAAAAGGGCAGACAGGGATGCCAAGGAGGGTATGGTCGCAGTCAGGATGACCGATGATCGCAAGGCAGGAATCATTCTTGAACTGAACTGCGAGACTGACTTTGTCGCACGTGGCGATGTCTTTACCGGTTTTGCCGGTGCGCTCGGTGACCTTGCCCTTGCCAACCGCGTCACCTCACCCGAGGGGCTGCTTCAGCTCTCACTCGGCGAGGCTTACGGCGGCGAGTTGGTCGACGATGCAATCAAGACCATGACCGGCAAGCTTGGAGAGAAGATCGATCTCAAGCGTCTTGCCTATTGCGACGCTTCAGACGGGCTGGTCGAAGCCTATATCCATCCCGGTGCACAGCTGGGCGCCATTATCCATATCGCCACCGACAAGCCTGACGTTGTCAGAGAGTTTGCCAGGGACCTTGCCATGCAGGTCGCGGCAGCTGCACCAATCGTTACTGACCGCACGAAGGTACCCGACGACTATATCGCCAAGGAGTCGGAGATCTACCGTCAGCAGGCGCTCTCCCAGGGAAAGAAAGAGGAGTTTGTCGACAAGATTGTTCAGGGCCGCCTTGAGAAGTACTACCAGGAGGTGGTGCTTACCGAGCAGAGCTTTATCAAGGACAGCAACACCAAGGTATCAGATGTTCTGAGCGAGTTCCGGAAGAAGCATCAGGCGAAGGTCGATGTTTCCGGATTTGTTCGCTGCCAGATAGGAGAGTAAAGGAAAAAGAGAGCCTCGTTATTCGGGGCTTTTTTTTTGAGCAGAAATTGCATGGTGGAAAAATCTCTTTTTTTCTAACAATTGAGGAGGACCTGGACATGCTGCAGTACAAACGCATCCTGCTGAAGTTAAGCGGTGAGGCACTTGCCGGCCCCGACGGCTATGGCCTGAATGCCGAAATGCTTGAACGCTATGCCGAGGAGATATCCGAGGCGCGCGACCTGGGAGCGGAGATCGCTCTCGTTATCGGTGGCGGCAATATCTTTCGCGGCGTCTCAGAGGCAGCTGCCAAGATGGACCGCGTGCAGGCCGACTACATGGGCATGCTTGCAACGGTAATCAACTCCCTTGCCTTTCAGGATGTTCTTGAGCGCAAAGGGATCTTCACCCGTCTCCAGACCGCTATCAAGATGGAGCAGATGGCCGAACCCTTCATCAAGCGCCGTGCCGTCCGCCACCTCGAGAAAGGTCGTGTGGTCATCTTCGGCGCAGGAACCGGCAACCCCTACTTTACCACCGATACCGCCGCCTCGCTCAGAGCTATCGAAATCCAGGCCGATGTTATTGTCAAAGGGACCAGGGTCGACGGCGTCTACGATTCGGATCCCGAAAAAAATCCCCAGGCCGAGTTCTTCCCGGATATCTCCTATATCGATGTCATCAAGAAGAATCTCAAGGTCATGGACATGACGGCCATCACCCTCTGCCGTGAGAATGTGCTTCCCATCGTGGTGCTGAACATGAACGTAAAGGGGAATTTTACCAAACTGCTGAAAGGGGAGAAGGTCGGCTCACTGGTTCACGGCTAATTTCAAGCTTCGCTCTCTTCACCCTCTGCTCCCACCTGAGGCAACAGTTTGAGCGCTTTCTGTATCTCCTGCCATTCGAAGCCCCGACTGTGCAGGAAGCGCTCCAGCTTTCTTTTCCGCTCTTCAGCCGATTTCCCCCTGAGTACCAAGATCTTTTTCGCCGCCGCCTGCAGGCAGAGCTCACTGCTGTCATAATCGCGGAGAAGTTCATCGGCAACGGAGTCGTTGACCCCTTTCTTCCGAAGCAGATAGCGCATGGCGGGCATCCCCGACGGCTTGCGACGTGACCGGCTGCTGATTACTTCCATGGCAAATGCCCGGTCGTTGAGCACTCCAAGCTCAGTCAATCGTTCCATAGCCCTCACGATCCCGCTCGGCTCGCACCCCTTCCGGGTGAGTTTTTGCTCGAGCTCATCCCGGCTGTGGCTTCGAAGCCCCAGCAGCTTGAAGGCTAGAGCCAGTGCATCAGGCTTGCTGTCGTTTTCTTTCATGGCTTCAGGATAATGATCGGTCAGATCCGTCCGATCAGTCGGATTCGACCGATCTCCTTTCCCCAAAGATGCACTGAAAAACCCGAAAAGTAAACACTCCAGCCTCCTGCAGGTCGTTCATGCGTTTTTTCTCTGCCTGCTATTTTGCTATATTCCTTGCTTTAAGTTCAGGCCTCCGACAGGTTTTTTTCTATCAGAAAAGCGAAAAATAATGCCTCGCTACACTCCGGAACAGCTTGCCAAACGAAATGCCTCCGTCTGGACCGATATCCAGATTATTCTTGCTCCGATCCAGTTCCTCTTCTTTGTCGGCGGTCTCACCACAACACTGCTCTACGCTAACGGATTCCTTGTTGACGGGTTCTACTGGGTCAGTCTGGCGATTCTTTTCAAGACGCTCTTTTTTGCGCTGCTTTTCTCGACAGGGATGTTTTTCGAAAAGGAGATTTTCGACCAGTGGGTCTACTCCAAAGAGTTTTTCTGGGAGGATGTCGGGAGCACCGTTGCGGCTTTTTTCCATCTCCTCTATTTCTTTCTGGCCTACTTCAATGCCGACCGTGAGGTGCTGATTTGGGATGCCTACCTGGCGTATCTCACCTATGTGCTCAATGCGTTGCAGTACCTCACCAGAATCATTCTTGAAAAACTCAACGAACGCAAACTCCGAATCGACGGCCATATCTGAACAGGGCAACAGATTCTTATCGATGGATACGCTCTTATGAAATACAGCTTTAAACGACTCTGGAACGGGATGTTTCTCTTCGTGGGGCCGGGGTGGTCCCTCCTGGTCTGGATGATCTGGTCTTCCGGTCAGCTGAACTCTCCCGCCGACAAGATCATCTTTCTCTCGGTCGTCATTCCCGGTTTCCTCTTTATCTATTTTTCAGGATTTTTTATTGAGGGATGGCATAAAAGGAAGCAGGGTGCGCGGAGCTGAAGAGAGCTCTTTCTTGATTCCGCCTGTCGGCAACATTAACCAACAGACGCCCATTTGCGGCGTGAGAAGTACGATTTTCTATGCAGAACCTTTGGAATGAGGCTGATCTTCAGCGCTCCCTCTCTGAGCAGAGCATCATGGCAGAGATGCCGGCTGAACTGGCAGAACTTGTCTACGCATCACGCCTGCTGGGCCGGGAGAACTCCCTGGTCATGCATGGAGGCGGCAATACCTCGGTAAAATGCGAACTGGTCGATATGGTCGGCAACCGTGCGGAGGTGCTGTTGATAAAGGCGAGCGGGGTCGATCTCAGCAAGGTCAGCGGTCACGATTACACTCCGGTCAAGCTTGCACCCCTGCGCAACCTCGGAAAGCTTTTCAGCAGTAACGACCGTATCAGCGAGGAGGAGCTGCAGCGTTTCTCGACAAAGGAGTTCAAGCATATCCTGCTGCTCAACCTCTTCAGCCTGACGGACCACATGGCCGAAAAGAGGCTCACTCCGTCGATCGAGACGCTGCTCCACGCATTCCTGCCGCATCGATATATCTTCCATACCCACTCCTTTGGCATGCTTACCCTCAGCAACCAGCCCGATGGCGAGCGGCTCTGCGGTGAGGTACTCGGCGAGGGATTCGGTTCGGTGCCCTATCTCAAACCCGGTCTCGGTCTTGCCCGCGCGGCAGCGTCTGTTTATGCAGCCAGCCCGGATATCGAGGGGCTTGTTCTCCATAAGCACGGTCTGGTGACCTTCGGCACTACGGCCGAGGAAGCCTACCGTCGCATGATTGACGCGGTTTCGAGGGTTGAGGAGCGGATAGCTGCCATCGGAAGGAAACCTTTCCGGAAAGTGACGCTGCCGGCTTCCATAGCCGCCGTCGAAGAGGTCGCTCCTGTTATCAGGGGCGCCTCTGTCGAGGAGATCTCTCCCGGCACGCGCGAGTACCATCAGTTCATCCTCGATTTCCGCTCCTCTGCGGCTATTCGCGACTATGTGGACAGCCTGGAGCTCGAGCGTATGAGCCGTAAGGGAGCCATGACGCCTGACTTCATCATCCGCACCAAGAGCCTGCCGCTTGTTGTTCCTGCTCCGGATGCCGAGGATCTTCAGGGGTTCAAGGTGGCTGTGCATGAGGCTGTGCAGCGCTACAAGGAGGAGTATACCGGATATTTCAACAGAGGGGTTCAGGCGACCGGCATGAAGGTCGCCATGCTTGATCCTCTTCCGAGAGTCGTGCTTGTTCCCGGGCTCGGGCTTTTTGGCCTCGGCAGAACGGCCGCCGCCGCTGCCGTTAACGCCGACATCGCGGAGTGCAGCGCTTCGGCCATTCTTGACGCCGAGTCAGTCGGCAGCTTCGAGTCCATCAGCGAGCGTGAGGCATTTGAGATTGAGTACTGGGACATGGAGCAGGCCAAGATGAACAAGGTTCATCACGACCATTTTGCCGGCAAGGTCGTCATGGTCACCGGAGCCGCGAGCGGCATCGGCCTGGCAACCGCCAAAGCCTTCCGCCAGAGAGGCGCCGAGCTGGTCATCCTTGACCTTACCAGGGAGTCGCTTGACCGGGCGGCAGAGGAGATCGGCGGCGGAGTCCTTGCAATGACCTGTGACGTCACCTCGCCGGATGAAGTGCGCGCGGCATTCGATGGCGCATGCCGGAGGTTCGGAGGTGTCGACATCATCGTCTCCAACGTCGGAGCGGCGCTTCAGGGTCGTATCGGAGAGGTTCCCGACGAGGTGCTCCGCAAGAGCTTTGAGCTCAACTTCTTTTCACATCAGTCTATCGCCCAGCAGGCAGTCAGAGTCATGAAGCTGCAGGGCACGGGAGGCGTTCTGCTTTTCAATGTATCGAAGCAGGCGGTCAACCCCGGTCCGGATTTCGGTCCCTACGGCCTTCCGAAAGCCGCGACGATGTTCCTCGTGCGCCAGTACGCGCTCGACCATGGTCGCGACGGGATCCGTTCCAACGGCATCAACGCCGACCGTATCCGCAGCGGCCTTTTGACCGCAGAGATGATCAAGGCCCGCTCCACAGCCCGCGGGCTGAGCGAACGGGAGTATATGGCCGGCAACCTTCTGCAGCTTGAGGTGACGGCAGAGGATGTTGCCGAGGCCTTCGTCCATCTGGCGCTCGAAACCAGGACAACAGGCTCCATCACAACGGTCGACGGCGGCAACATCGCGGCCGCACTGCGATGACCTGAACGAAACGAAATTTAACCGGGAGTCTCCAGCCGTGAGGTACCCCGGACAACCCAAAACCGAAACAGGAGAGCATTACCATGGCGGAATACGACAAGGACAAGCAGGCCAAAGAGTACTATACCGACATCCCGGTCAACAACTACGGATTCTTCCTCAAGGGGGCGCACTCGCTCGACTGGGGGATGAAAAACCGTCTCTCCAGGATATTTCGTCCCGATACCGGTAAAACGGTCATGCTTGCCATCGACCACGGCTACTTCCAGGGGCCTACGACAGGTCTGGAGCGTCCCGACGTCAACATCGTACCACTCATGCCACATGCCGACGCCATCATGCTCACCCGAGGCATTCTGCGCACGACCGTCCCTCCGAGCCTGACCAAGGCGGTCGTCATGCGCTGCAGCGGGGGCCCGAGCATTCTCAAGGAGCTCTCCGATGAAGAGCTTGCTGTCGATATCGAGGACGCCATCCGCATGAACGTTGCGGCTATCACCCTTCAGATCTTCATCGGCGGTGAGTTCGAGACCCGTTCGATACACAATATGACCCGGCTTGTCGATATGGGCCTTCGCTACGGTATCCCCACCATGGCAGTGACTGCCGTCGGCAAGGATATGGTGCGCGATGCGAAATACTTCAGGCTTGCCACCAGGATTGCCGCCGAGCTCGGTGCCCAGATCGTCAAGACCTACTATGTTCCCGAAGAGTTCGAAACGGTGGTCGCCTCGTGCCCTGTGCCAATCGTCATGGCCGGCGGCAAGAAGCTCCCCGAGCTTGATGCGCTGACGATGTCCTACCGTGCCATCCAGGAGGGTGCTTCAGGCGTCGACATGGGCCGCAACATCTTCCAGAGCGATACCCCTTTGGCTATGATGAAGGCGGTCAACAAGGTTGTCCATGAGCGTCTGACCCCCGCCGAGGCGTTTGACTATTTCAACACCATCAAGGCTGAAGGATAGGTCCTGGGCTCATAGAGCGTTTTGCGGCAGGGCGGAAGCCCTGCCGCGCCATTATCCTGCCGATCGATTTCATTAACGGGCTCCCGGCTTACCTCCGGCCCAGGGCGAATGACTTTTTTGCATGAACACTGAGGATATCAAAGGCTTTTTCTCATCCAGGGAGCAGCTCCGGATGGATGACTACCTGACGCTTGACTACTATCTTGAATGTGTAGGGGATATCGATACGGCGCTTGCGCATTTCTGCAGCGAACAGTCCACCGCCCAGTGGCACCGCATCGACCACGATGAGGACTTCCGTCCGATGCACGGCGCAAAGGTTATCAGCCTGAGGGTAGAAGGGGAGCTGCCGGCGCTCAGCTATCCGGTCAAGCACTCCGAGTCCGGTCCAATCCATGCATGCAGGGTCACCATCGCCCATCCGCACAGGAATTTCGGTCCCAAGCTGCCGAACCTGCTCTCAGCAGTCTGCGGTGAAGGTGTGTTTTTTACTCCCGGTGTTCCGGTGGTCAAACTGCTCGATATTCACTTTCCGGAGTGCTACCTGGAGGAGTTTGACGGCCCGAAGTTCGGCGTCGAGGGGATCCGTGATCTTCTGAAAGCCTACAACCGGCCGATCTTTTTCGGCGTGGTGAAGCCCAATATCGGTCTCAGCCCCCAGGAGTTTGCCGCAATCGCCTTCGAGAGCTGGCTCGGCGGGCTCGATATCGCCAAGGATGACGAAATGCTGGCCGATGTGGACTGGTCGACCCTTATCGAGCGCTCGCACGCTCTTGGGGATGCCCGGAAGCGTGCGGAGGGCGAGACGGGCGAACCGAAGGTCTATCTTGCCAATGTGACCGACGAGGTCGACAGGCTGATTGAACAGCACGACATCGCCGTCAGCAACGGGGCCAACGCCCTGCTCGTCAACGCGCTGCCGGTAGGGCTGAGTGCCGTCAGGATGCTCGCCCGCCACACCAAAGTCCCGCTCATCGGCCATTTCCCCTTTATTGCCGCATTCAGCCGGATGGAGAAGTACGGTGTGCACTCAAGGGTCATGACCAAGCTTCAGCGGCTTGCCGGCCTCGACGCCATCATCATGCCGGGATTCGGCAGCAGGATGATGACTCCTGAAGAGGAGGTCGTCCTGAACGTCCGGGAGTGTCTGCAGGATTTAGGTCACATCCGCCGTTCGCTGCCCGTTCCGGGTGGCAGTGACTCCGCCCTGACGCTTGAGAGTGTTTACCGGAAGGTCGGCAGCATCGACTTCGGGTTTGTGCCGGGCCGGGGCGTTTTCGGCCACCCGATGGGCCCCCGTGCCGGAGCACTGAGCATCCGCCAGGCGTGGGAGGCAATTGAGCAGGGAGTCTCCCTTGAGCGCTACGCCGCCGGGCGACCTGAGCTTCAGGCGATGGTTGATGGCGCAAAAGGAAAAAAGTAATCCAAAAACCGAGTGCCATGGGTATCCTCGACAGCAGGGTTGCCGTCATAACCGGTTCGACAAAAGGAATCGGCAAGGCTATTGCACATGAATTCGTTCGTGAGGGCTCGAGGGTGGTGATTACCTCTTCCTCCCGCTCCAATGTCGATGCAGCCGTTCTGGAATTTCCCGCCGGCAGCGTCTGGGGCCGGGTCTGTGATGTCACCTCAGCCGGTGAGATGGAGCAGCTCATCAGTGATGCGGCAGACCATTTCGGCAGGGTCGACTGCCTCATCAACAATGCGGGAATTTCCGAGTCGTACGGCACGATTGCCGACAGCGACCCGGCAGAGTGGGGGAGGGTGATTGACACCAACCTCAAGGGCACCTACAACGGATGCCGTGCGGCGCTCAACTATTTCCGGCGGGAGAAGATAAAAGGAAAGATCATCAACATGGCCGGCTCCGGCACCGACCTGGCCTCGAATACTCCGTGGATCAGCGCCTACGGCTCAACCAAGGCCGCTATTGCCCGACTCACCTATGCCGTTGCCAAGGAGTTCCGTGGTTCGGGGATCTCCGTCATGCTGCTTCATCCCGGTCTTGTGCGCACCGGCATGGTCAGCGGTGCAAACCTGACGCCGGAGCTTCGAAAGCAGCTCGACACCTTCAACACCATTCTCGACATTTTTGCCCAGCCCCCTTCGGTTGCCGCCCGGCTTGCCGTCAAACTCGCTTCAAGCTGGAGTGACAGGAGGACGGGCATCTATCTTTCGGCGCTCAACGGCAGACGAAAAAAATGGTTGCTCATGACCTATCCCTTCCGTAAAATACTTCAGAGAGTCGACCGTCGAACCTACTAACCAAAAGGACGCTGATGCTGAAAAAAGGCGCTCTTGCCATCATGCTCATGGTTGCATCCGCAGGGATGCTGCAGGGGTGCTACAGTTTCAGTGGCGGATCACTTCCCGGGCACCTGAAGAGCATTTCGATTCCCGTCTTTGATGACCGTTCCGGAGCGGGTATCGCTCAGTTCAGGGGAGAGCTCACCCGGGCACTCACCGACCGGATCGAGTCACAGAGCGGACTCCGCGTCTCTCCCTCAGCCGGCAGGGCTGACGGGACGATTGAAGGCGCGATAGTCACATTTTCTGATGAGCCAAGCCAGCTCTCCTCCAAAACCGACAGGGCGGCGACAAACCGCATTGCCATTGTCGTGCACGCCGTGATGACCGATCGGGTCAGGAAAACCACTCTCTTCTCGCAGTCGTTTGCCGGATTTGCCGACTACCCGTCGGGCAACTTCATGGCGCAGCAGCAGGCGGTTCGATTTGCCCTCGGCCAGATTGTCGACTCAATGGCCGACAGGGTGGTCTCAGGCTGGTAAAAAGTTGGAAAAACGTTATAAAAGCTTTGATTACGTATATTCGGTAGTTCCGTCAACATGCACGGCCTGCCTTTGGCAGGAGTGCTCAAAAGAGGTGGGTCATGGGATCGCAAAAGGATGTGACATACAGGCTTGAACTTGCCCGGGGGTTTCTTGAAGAGGCCGAGGAGGAGTGCACCTTGAAGCGGTGGCGCGCATGCGTCTCCAGCTCCACACTGGCCATCGAGAATGCAGGGCTTGCCGTGCTGATGCTTTTTGGTGTCTCTCCAATGACGCACAAGCCGGGACGTCATCTCTCGCAGCTTGTTTCCGAAGGAACGGTGCCGGAAGCGGTCGTCCGATTGATTGGCGATATTCTTCCTGAGCTGGAGCGCTACGATTCAACAATGAAGATGCTGGCCAAGTACGGTGACGAGTCCGAACTCATTCTTCCATGGGCTCTGTTTGACCTGAAGAAGGGTGAAGCAGCCATAAACGCTGCACGAAAGGCCGTTCGTGTAAGCTCCGAAATATCCAGGCTTGTCGGGTGACCGTTCGATTGCAACAAGACAAACCGATACAATGAAAGGAATCATTCTTGCCGGCGGTTCAGGCACCCGCCTCTATCCTGTTACGAGAGGAATATCGAAACAGCTTCTTCCGGTCTATGACAAGCCGATGATCTACTACCCCCTGACAACCCTGATGCTTTCGGGGATAAGGGAGATACTCATCATTACCACCCCCGAGGACCAGCCGATGTTCATGAAGCTGCTCGGCGACGGCAGCGACTGGGGGATCTCGCTCTCCTACACCGTTCAGCCCTCTCCCGACGGCCTTGCCCAGGCGTTCATTCTCGGAGAGCACTTTGTCGGTAGCGACGACGTGGCGCTGGTGCTCGGAGACAACATCTTTTTCGGCTACGCCTTCACCGGCATGCTTGAGGCAGCGGTAAAGACCGTGACAGAGGAACGCAAGGCCAACATCTTCGGTTACTATGTCAGTGACCCTGAGCGCTACGGTGTGGCGGAGTTTGACGGAGAGGGAAACGTGCTCTCCATTGCTGAAAAGCCGGCGAAGCCGAAATCCAACTACGCCGTGGTCGGCCTCTACTACTACCCCAATGACGTGGTCGCCATCGCAAAGGAGATTCGTCCTTCCGGGAGGGGCGAGCTTGAGATCACCTCGGTCAATGAGGAGTACCTGCGACGCTGCCAGCTCAAGTGCTCCATGATGGGAAGGGGGTTCGCCTGGCTCGATACCGGCACGCATGAGTCATTCCAGGAGGCGGGCAACTTCATCCAGACGGTCGAAAAACGGCAGGGCCTGAAAATCGCCTGCCCCGAAGAGATTGCCTGGCGTAACGGATGGATTACCGACGACGATCTTCTTCGCCTTTCCGAACCGCTGATGAAAAACCAGTATGGAGCCTATCTGCGCAAGCTTCCCGGGCAGGGGCCGGTGTAGCGGGTACTTTCCTCCGCTGATGAAACGAATGGGTCTCTCGGAGTGTTTGTACAAGAGCTGTTTTTTTCTACGATATCATTCTTTTTATGCAAGTTACGGTTTCCTCCATCCCTGATGTTCTCCATTTCCAGCCTGAGGTGCATGGCGACGACCGGGGCTATTTTCTCGAGTCGTTCCGTCAGGACGTCATTGAAGAGCACGTCGGCAGGGTCGCATTTGTTCAGGACAACGAATCGAAATCAGGGCGAGGTGTCTTGAGGGGGCTTCATTTTCAGAAACCTCCCTTTACACAGTCCAAGCTTGTGCGCGCGGTTCAGGGCCGTGTCCTCGACGTCGCTGTCGATATCCGCATCGGCTCGCCATGGTACGGTCGCCATGTTTTCTGCGTGCTCGATGCCGCCCTCAAGAACATGCTCTGGGTCCCAAAAGGGTTTGCCCACGGCTTCGCGGTGCTCTCCCAGGATGCGGTCTTTGCCTACAAGTGCGATAACTATTATGCGCCGTCACATGATGCAGGCATCAGGTGGAACGATCCGTCGCTCGCCATCGACTGGCAGCTCCCCGAAGCCGAGATCAGGCTTTCAGGCAAGGACTCTGCGCTTCCAGCTTTTGGCACTGTAGAGTGTTTTCCTTATGAGGAGTACCGGCGAGAGGTGCTCTATCCTCGCCTCTCCCATTTAAAGTGACCACCTCTTTTTCATGAATATTCTCGTTACCGGCAGCAGGGGCCAGCTTGGCTCTGAATTCCAGGCTCTTTCGGCCAGCGCCGGAACCAATCGTTATTATTTTTACGACCTTCCGGAGCTTGATATCACCGATCGTGACGGGGTTGCGCGTCTCTGCAGGGAGTGTTCGGTAGATGTTATTGTGAACTGTGCGGCATATACCGCGGTCGACCGGGCCGAATCGGACGGCGAGGCGGCCATGCGCGTCAACAGGGATGGTCCGGCCGTGCTCGCTCTATGCGCAAAGGAGCGGGGTGCCCTTCTGGTGCATCTGTCGACCGACTATGTTTTTAATGGAGAGTCATCCCGGCCTTACACCGAAACCGATCCGGCGAGCCCGATCGGCATCTACGGGCTTTCGAAATGGGAAGGGGAGGAGCGTGTCCGCTCCTCAGGCGCCTCCTATCTGATTATAAGGACCTCATGGCTCTACTCCGTCTATGGCAGCAACTTCGTCAAGACCATGCTTCGCCTCGGGGCGGAAAAGGGTGAGGCAAAGGTTGTCTTCGACCAGGCAGGTACCCCCACCTGGGCCGCCGACCTTGCCATGGCCCTCGTCGAGATAATCGGTCGCCATGACCCGAAGCGCATCTACAAGGAGACCTTTCACTACTCCAATGAGGGGGTCTGTTCCTGGTACGACGTTGCCGTGGCGGTCATGGAGATGGCATCGCTCTCCTGCCGCGTTCTGCCGGTCGAGAGCAGCGAGTATCCTTCCGCGGTAAAACGGCCTCACTACAGCGTTCTCAACAAGAGGGCGGTCAGGGAGGCTTGGGGGCTTGAGATTCCCCACTGGCGAACCTCCCTTGCTACAATGCTCGTGGCAATGCGTGAAAAAGAATCATGAACTTTAACTCAAGAGGAACCCCCATGCATATACTTGTCACCGGAGGAGCGGGTTTCATAGGGTCACATGTCGTCCGCCACTTTCTGAAGGCGCACCCCGACTGCGCCATCACCAATCTCGACGCGCTCACCTACGCAGGCAACCTTGCCAATCTCGGCGATGTCGAAGAGAATCCCCGCTACCGGTTCGTCAAGGGCGATATCACCGACGCCCCCTTTCTCATGAAGCTTTTTGAAGAGAACAGCTTCGACGGGGTCATCCATCTGGCCGCCGAATCGCATGTCGACCGCTCAATCTCGAGTCCGACAGAGTTCGTTGTGACCAACGTTCTGGGTACGGTCAACCTGCTCAACGCCGCAAGAGCGGCCTGGAAGTCCGGCTTCGAGGGGAAGCGGTTCTACCATGTCTCGACCGACGAGGTCTACGGTTCCCTCGGCAAGGAGGGACTTTTCACCGAAGAGACCCCTTACGACCCGCACAGCCCCTACTCCGCTTCGAAGGCCTCCTCTGACCATTTCGTCAGGGCATACCACGACACCTTCGGCCTTCCGGTGGTGATCAGCAACTGCTCGAACAACTACGGCTCATACCAGTTCCCTGAAAAGCTGATTCCGCTTTTTATCAACAACATCATAGAGAAACGGCCGCTTCCGGTCTACGGCAAGGGGGAGAACATCCGTGACTGGCTCTGGGTCGTCGACCATGCAGCTGCCATCGACGTGATCTTCCATCGCGGCAGGACCGGCCAGACCTACAACATCGGCGGCCACAACGAGTGGACCAACATCGACCTCATCAAGCTTCTCTGCAAAATCATGGACGAAAAGCTGGGGAGAAGGGCAGGCCAATCCGCAGAGCTCATCACCTATGTGACCGATCGTGCGGGCCATGACCTGCGCTACGCCATCGACTCGTCGAAGCTGCAGCGCGATCTGGGGTGGGTGCCCTCCATCTCCTTCGAGAAGGGGCTTGAGCTTACTGTTGAGTGGTATCTGGAGAATCAGGAGTGGCTCGACAATGTCACCTCGGGAAGCTACCAGAGCTACTACGACAGGATGTACGCCAAGCGTTAGCATAGAGAGAACCAACAAGAGGAAAAACGTCATGCGAATTCTTATTATCGGGGGCGCCGGCTACATCGGCAGTCATGTGGCAAGAGCCTTTCTCGACAGGGGCCATGAGGTCACGGTATTTGACAACCTGCAGACCGGTCTGAGGGAGAACCTTTTCCGGGAAGCGCTTTTTGTGCATGGCGACATCCTGCGTCCCGAACAGCTTCGCGAGGTCATGACGGACGGCGGTTTTGACGGATGCATCCATCTTGCCGCACTGAAAGCCGCCGGCCAGTCGATGCAGCATCCGGAGCTCTATGCCCGCTCCAATATCATCGGCACCATCAATATCCTCAACCAGGCTTTGGCGGCCGGCATTGGGACGCTCATCTTCTCCTCTTCGGCAGCGGTCTACGGCAGCCCGCAATACCTGCCTATCGATGAGCTTCATCCCACCTTTCCGGAGAACTTTTACGGCTTCACCAAGCTCGAGATCGAACGCGTCCTCGACTGGTACGACCGGCTGAAGGGGCTTCGTTACGGTGCCATCCGCTATTTCAATGCGGCGGGCTACGACGAAGGGGGTCGCATCGGTGGACTCGAACTCAATCCGGAGAATCTTCTGCCCATCGTCATGGAGGTCGCCGCGGGAATCCGCCCCAGGCTCTCCATCTACGGCAGCGACTACCCGACGCGCGATGGAAGCTGCATCCGCGACTACGTGCATGTGAGCGACCTGGCGGAGGCTCACGTCACGGCTTTCGAGTACATCAAGAAACATCAAAAGAGCCTGACGGTGAACCTCGGCAGCCAGAGCGGCGTGAGCGTCCTGGAGATGGTCGAACGGGCGCGTGCCATCACCGGAAAAGCGGTTCCTGCGGACGTTGTCGGCCGTCGTGCGGGGGATCCGGCTGAACTGGTGGCCTCTTCGGCAAAGGCAAAGGAGCTGCTCGGCTGGGTTCCGAAGTGCAGTGATGTCGATACCCTTGTCGCTTCGACATGGAAGATGTATGAGAAGATAGCCAAACGATAACCTCTCACTCTCTACGCATGATTATTCCCGTCATTCTCAGCGGCGGCTCCGGAACCAGGCTCTGGCCTCTCTCCCGCGCACTCTACCCCAAGCAGCTGCTCTCGCTTATCGGCGAGAAAACCATGCTGCAGGATACCGTCGCCCGTCTTTCAGCTGCCGCCGATATCGGCCCGCTCTACTGTGTCTGCAATGAGAGCCACCGCTTTCTCGTCGCTGAACAGCTTCATGAGATATCGGCTGATATCGGTGGAATCATTCTTGAGCCGGTCGGACGCAATACCGCTCCGGCCGCTGCTGTGGCCGCGCTTCTGATTGCAGAAAAATATCCCGGTGCCCTGATGCTGGTACTGCCGGCCGATCACTTGATTGCCGATGCCGCGGCATTTGGCGCCGCGGTGGCCACTGGCCAGAAGAGCGCAGATGAGGGTGCGCTGGTCACCTTCGGCATCACGCCATCATCTCCCGAAACCGGTTACGGCTATATCAGGACCTCCGTGCAGGAAAAGGAGTCCTACTCGGTCTGTCCCGTGCTTGAATTTGTCGAAAAACCCGACAGGAAGACCGCCGAACGCTATCTGGCATCAGGAGAGTATTTCTGGAACAGCGGGATCTTCCTTTTCAGGGCCGACATCTACCTCGAGGAGCTTGAAGCGCAGGCTCCCGCAATGATTGAGGCCTGTCGCAATGCGCTGAAGAGCTCGGTCTCAGACCTTGATTTCCTCCGTCTCGATGCCGAGGCCTTCAAGGCATCGCCCGCAAACTCCATCGACTACGCTGTGATGGAAAAGACCAAAAATGCCACCATTGTGCCTCTCCACGCAGGCTGGAACGATGTTGGCGCATGGTCGGCCCTCTGGGATGTCGAGGAGCGTGACGAGCAGGGGAACGTGCAGAAAGGGGACGTGCTGCTTCATGACGTCCAGAACAGCTATATCCACTCCACCAGCCGCCTTGTCTCGGCAGTCGGGCTGGAGGGCCATGTCATTATCGAGACTGCCGATGCGGTGCTTGTCGCTTCCAAGTCGCGCGTTCAGGATGTCAAGATTCTTGTCGAGCAGCTTAAAAAGAGTTCCCGGGAAGAGGCCGAGACGCACCGGCGGGTCTACAGGCCCTGGGGTACCTACGAAACCGTTGATCATGCGGACCGCTTCAAGGTCAAGCGCATCACCGTCAATCCCGGATCGGCACTCTCCCTGCAGAAGCATAATCACCGTGCCGAACACTGGATTGTCGTCAAGGGTTCAGCCCGGGTCACCGTTGACGAGAAAACCATAACGCTCCATGAAGACCAGTCCACCTATATTCCTGTCGGCTCCCTGCACCGTCTCGAGAACACAGGCGGCGTTCTGCTCGAGCTGATTGAGGTGCAGACCGGAAGCTATCTTGGCGAGGATGATATCGTCCGTCTCGAGGACCGGTACGGCCGTCAGTGAAGAGGGCCAAACTCCTCTTCCGAAGAGTTTGACGGGATGAATAAAAAGTAGTACATTTTCGATTACAGTCTGGCAGGCACTAAATCATAAAACAGCGTTTCATATGTCTGAAGAGATCACCCCATTTGCCCGGGAGCAAGAGCAGGAAGAGCTGCAACAGCAACCCGAGCAGTCCGTTGCCCAAGGGTTCGGAAAAGGCGATATCGCCACCGTTCTGCTTGGGGTAGGCAGTATCCTTGACAGCACCCTCCACCCGCTCAGCAAGCTCCTCTCCCAGGCACTTGATTCGATGACCGTTGTCGCAAATCAGGTCCTCGAAGGCGTAAACAACTCCCTCGGACCCAAAAAATAGGATTTCCAGGGCAGTTCGGGTATTTTTTCAGGCAGGCTTTTCCCACAAAGAAATGCCTGCCTGTTTTGTTTTCAGAGAACCACCGTCTACCAACATGCCACCGCTCCGCGGTTATGCGGTTTTTGCAATATGTCCGGTGCTACCACCATGTCATGCCTACGGCATTTTCCCGAGCTCCAGAGGAGCGACCTGTTGGTAGACGGGGATGCAAATCCCCGGTGGGTGCCAATCCATGGGTCACAAAGGTCACCCACATTTCCCGGCTCCAGAGGGGCGACATATTGATAGCCATGGGCGCAAGCCCATGGAAAGCGCCCCCATGAATAAAATCTTCTCCCTCTTCGTGTAAATTCGTGTAATTCGTGGGCCAACCTTTTCAATCCAAAATCTCTTCAGATTCTTGTATATTGACACTCTTTTTAGACTTGCAGGCTGCGGCCTGTTTTTGATTGAATGATTCAGCATAACCATGGCCCATAAATTTGCCGAGTATCCGACGAATGTCCCCTACAGCGCTGTAGAGGCTGAAGTTCTTGCATACTGGAATGAACAGGGGATTTTTCAGAAAAGCCTTGACGGCCGTCCGGCTGGCAGGGTCTACTCATTCTATGAGGGGCCGCCGACGGTCAACGGCAAGCCCGGCGTTCACCATGTTTTCAGCCGTACCATCAAGGACGCGGTTTGCCGCTACAAGACCATGCAGGGCTACCGTGTGCCGCGCAAGGCCGGTTGGGACACCCATGGCCTGCCGGTGGAGATCTCCGTCGAGAAAAAGCTTGGCCTGAAGAACAAGTCGCAGGTCGTGGAGTACGGTGAAGGGGAGTTCAACGGTGAGGCGCGCGCGCTGGTCTATCACCACATCGATGACAACCGCGAGGGTTGGGGAAAGCTTACCGAGCAGATGGGCTACTGGGTCGACATGGACAAGCCCTACATCACCTGCGAGAACAACTATATCGAGTCGGTCTGGTGGGCGCTCAAAACAATTTTCGACAAGGGGCTGATCTACAAGGATTACAAGATTGTACCTCAGGACCCCAAGTCAGAAACGGTGCTGAGCTCGCATGAACTGGCGCTTGGCTACAAGGAGGTCCAGGATCCCAGCGTTTACGTCCGCTTCAAGGTGAAAGGGGGCAGCGAGAGCTTCCTGGTGTGGACGACCACCCCATGGACACTGATTTCGAATGTGGCGCTCTGTGTGGGCCCCGATATTGATTATGTGAGGGCTCATAACCGCCAAACCGGCGAACTGCTCATTCTGGCAAAATCCCGCATGCAGGTCCTTCAGGAGAAGGACGAAGATGGCGAATCGCTCTGGCAGATTGTTTCAGATCTGAAGGGCAGTGATCTTGAGGGGCTCGACTATGAGCCGCTTTTCGATTACCTCCACCCGGAGAAGCGTTGTTGGTACGTCACTTCCGGCCCATTCGTCTCGACCGGTGACGGTACGGGAATCGTCCATATCGCGCCCGCTTTCGGTGCCGACGACTATGAAATTGCAAAGAAATACGATCTGCCGATGCTCCAGCCAGTTGCCCGCAACGGCTGTTTTACCGATGAAGTGAGCGACTACGCAGGCATGTTCTTCAAGGATACCGATCCGCTCATCATCCGCCAGCTCAAGGAGGCCGGGAAGCTCTACCGCAAGGAGACCATCACCCACACCTATCCCTTCTCCTGGCGCTACGATGTGCCGGTCATCTACTATGCCCGCGAGTCGTGGTACATCCGCACCACCAGCATTGCCGAGCGGATGGTGGAGCTCAACAAGACCATCAACTGGTGCCCTCCCGAGATCGGCAGCGGCCGTTTCGGCAACTGGCTCGAGGAGAACAAGGACTGGGCGCTTTCGCGTGAGCGCTTCTGGGGTTCACCGCTTCCGTTATGGGTTTCAGAGGAGTTCTCTATCGGTGACGATGCTTCGAGCGGCAAGCTTTTTGCAGTCGGCTCTGTTGCCGAGCTGCGTGAAGGCTTTATCGATATTGACGGCGAGGCCTGCCTGCTTGGTGATGCGCTCGATCGCGGCCTGGTGGAGCTCGACCTGCACAAGCCGTTTGTCGACAGAATCTACTTTATCCGCGACGGCAGGCGCTTCAACCGGACGCCCGAACTGGTTGACGTCTGGTTCGACAGCGGTTCGATGCCCTTCGCCCAGTTGCACTACCCGTTCGAAAACCGTGAAGAGTTCGATGCGACCTTCCCGGCCGATTTTATCGCCGAAGGTGTCGACCAGACCAGGGGTTGGTTCTACACTTTGCATGCCATCGCATCGCTGATTTTCGACCGGCCGGCTTACAGGAACCTGATTGTCAACGGTCACATTCTCGACAAGAATGGCCAGAAGATGTCGAAGTCGAAGGGCAATGTGGTCGATCCTTTTGAAACCATGAAGAACTACGGCGCCGACGCGTTGCGCTGGTACCTGCTCGTATCGAGTCCCCCATGGAGACCGAAATCCTTCAACGCCGACGAGATCGAGGAGGAGCAGAGGAAGTTCTTCAGGGCATTCATCAACAGCTACAACTTTTTTGTGCTCTATGCCAATGTCGACGGGTTTACGTTTGCCGAGCCCCCCGTCCCGCTTCAGGAGCGTTCCGAGCTCGACCGCTGGGCGCTCTCCAGCCTGAACTCGCTGGTCGGCTCGGTGCATATGCGCATGGAGCAGTACGACCTTACCGGCGCGGCAAGGATGATCAATGATTTCATCGTCGACGATCTTTCAAACTGGTATATCCGCCGCTCGCGCAAGCGGTTCTGGAAGAGCGACATGGGGCCGGACAAGATTGCCGCCTACCAGACGCTCTACACCTGCCTCGAAACGCTCTCGAAGCTTCTGGCTCCGTTCACGCCGTTTCTGGCCGATCGCATTTTTTTGAACCTGAACAGCGTCAGCGGGCGCCAGTCGTGCCAGTCGGTTCACCTTGCCGATTTCCCCCTGCTCGATTCCGCCGCCATCGACCTGCCGCTCGAACGCCGCATGAAGAAGGCGCAAATCATCACCTCGCTGGTGCGTACGATGCGCGAAAAGGCATCGATCAAGGTGCGTCAGCCGCTCAAGCGGATTCTGCTTGCCGTTGACGACGCTGCAGCACGTGAGGAGTACCGTCTGGTTGCCGATATCATTCTCGAAGAGGTCAATGTCCAGAAGATCGAGTACATCGAAGAGGACGGCTCGGTAATCAGCAAGAAGGTCAAGCCGAACTTCAAGACCCTCGGACCCCGTTTTGGCAAGGAGATGAAGGCCTTGGCCGATGCCATCCGCATGATGAGCCACAAGCAGATTGCGCTCATCGAAAAAGAGGGATCGCTCTCCCTTGACCTTGACGGCAAGGTTTTCGAACTCCTTCGCGAGGACGTGGAGATCATGCATGAGGATATTGAGGGGTGGCTCGTCGCCTCTGATGAAGAGCATGGAATCATGGTAGCCCTCGATACGGAGATGAACGAGGAGCTTGAGATGCTGGGCCTTTCACGCGAGCTGGTCAGCCGCATTCAGACCCTCCGCAAGGAGAGCGGGCTGGAGATCACCGACCGCATCGTGCTCGCTATCGCCGGATCGGAAAAACTCATGGATGCTGTAACAAGAAATGATGCGTATATTATGGCTGAAACGCTTGCTGTCCGCATCGATAGAGCCGCAACCGGTCAGGCGTCATCGGCTTCGGTAAAAGAGGAGCCGGTCAACGGAGAAATCTGCCGGTTATCACTTGAAAAATATGCCGGTTAATAGTATTATTCATCTCTTTTTTACGGTTTCTGTTAGAACAAAGCAAATACGAGTATCATGGCCAAAAAAAGCGACAGTGCGTCAAAAAAGGAAAATGAAGCTATCGAGGAACCGGTATTGACCAAGACCTACCTGACCGATGAGGAGCTCGAACATTTCAGAAAGATTCTGCTGAAGAGGAGGGAGGAGGTACTTCGCGATCTCGACATTCTGCGCTCTTCACTTTCCGATGAGAATGTTGAGGACTCGATCAATTCGAACTACTCCATGCACATGGCCGACCATGGCACGGAAACCATGGACCGCGAGCAGCGATTCATGTTCATCGCCCGCGACGAGAAATATATCGGCTATATCGACCAGGCGCTCGACAGGATAAGAAACCGCACCTACGGCATCTGCATCAAGTCCGGCAAGCCCATCCCGAAAAAGAGGCTTGAAGCCGTCCCGCACACCTCGGTAAGAATAGAGTTCAAGCAGGGGAAAAAGTAGGCGGGATTAAGAATAAGTGGATGATAGTGGACTAAGAAAATGGTGGACGGAAGTGGACTGTGTGGACAAGACTGAAGAGATTTTGAATTGGCTGCGTGCGTTCAACTTTGGCACAAAAAAAGGCTGACAACTTGTCCGCCTTTTTTTGTGCCAAAGTTGATGAAAGCCTCGTCCACTTATTCTTCAATCATTCTCTTCCTTGTCGGTCGAGGCGTCAGTGATCGGGATCGGGTAGTCGCCGCTGAAGCAGGCCGTACAGTAGCTGCCCTCTTCACCCTCGAAGCCGGGGACGCTGTTCATCAGGCCCTCCATTGAGAGGTACTTGAGTGAATCGACACCGATGTACTCCCTGATCTTTTCAATCTCCTCAGTGTCATTATCGAGCGTGTCGAACATGTGGGTCAAGAGCTGGCGCTTGGTCGGAAAATCCATGCCGTAGAAGCAGGGGTTGGTGATGGGAGGCGAGCTGATGTGCAGGTGTATCGCCTTCGGGTCGGCTTCCCGTATCAGCTTGATCAGCATTTTCGCCGTTGTACCGCGCACAATCGAATCATCGATGAGGATGATCGGCCGGTCCTGAAGCACTCCCCGCACGATGTTGTACTTCGAGCGGACCTTGATGTCACGGCTGTGTATGCCGGGCTGGATAAAGGTTCTGCCAACGTAGTGGTTGCGGATCAGTCCATGCTCAAACCTTGCCGGCCGCTCCATCTTGTTGCTCTCCCGGACAAAACCGAGTGCGGCGGTATTGGAGGAGTCAGGTACGCTCACCACAGTCAGCTCCTTCTCTCCCGGCTGCTGTTCGATTTCGGACTCTCTGGCGAGGTTCTTTCCGAGGTTACGGCGGATCTTGTCGACCGAGTGCTGGAAAATGAAGCTGTCGGGCCGGGCGAAATAGACATACTCGAAGATGCAGCGCGCTTTGCGTTTCGACGGAGGGAGGAAGAGCGATACCGGCTTTTCGTTCGATACGGCAAGATGGTCTATCAAAAGGATCTCGCCCGGTTCGATATCGCGGATATATTCGGCCTGGATGATGTCGAAAGCGCAGGTTTCACTGGCCACAATGTAGGCCAGCTCTCCGGTCAGCGGGTCGACCTTTTTGCCAAGCGCCAGAGGGCGGAATCCGTAGGGATCTCTGGCTGCAATCATCTGGTTGTTTGCAAGGATCACCATCGAATAGGCGCCCTCAACCTGTCGGAGGGCTTCGTATATCTGCTGTACGGGCTCTTTTTCACGGCTGCGGGCCGCAAGATGGGGAATGATCTCCGTGTCCGAGGATGCCTGAAAGATGACGCCGGCCTCTGTCAGCTCGCGGCGGAGAGTTCGGGAGTTCGTCAGGTTTCCGTTGTGGGCAATCGCAAGGCTGCCGGAACGGTAGGTCAGCGAGAAGGGCTGGATATTGTTGTTGGACTTTGAGGAGCCGGTGGTCGAGTATCGGTTGTGGCCGATGCCGGCATAGCCGCTGAGGTTTTCGAAAATGGTTTCATCCCTGAACACCTCGGCAACGAGGCCCATCCCCTTGTGCTGCTTGAAAAGGGTCTTTTTCTTGACCTTGTTGTACTCTGCAACCACGATGCCGGCCGCTTCCTGCCCCCTGTGCTGAAGAGAGTAGAGGCCATAGAAGGTATCTTCCGCGGGAGTTTTAGAATTGAAAACACCGAAAACTCCACACATAAGCTGGGCATGTTTAAGTTGGGGTAAACTCCAGGCACCCTAATAATGGCAAATGCACATCAATATTCAAACAGATTCTATGAAAATATGAATAAAAAGGCTCCAGGGAATTGACTGCCCCAGCCAAGGGTTATATTCCCTGATGGTGTAACGTTTTCCCATCACCCTTTTTACCGATGATTATGACAACAGATTTTCAGAAAAACCCTCCGCCGCCAGGCCCGCTGCTCTGGATATCGATAACCCTGCTCTGGGGCACCCTTTTTTATTTTACCTCGGTCTTCATGCTCGCCATTGCGTCCTCCAGGCTTGGCGAAGAGCTGTTTGATCCCTCGCGCGCCGAACTGTTCAGGGTCTGCGCCGTTCACGCCGGAGTGCTGGTCATCTTTGCTTTGGTGGCCATGATGGTCAAGCGTCTTTTTGAGCCGGGGGCAGAAAAACAGGTGCAGCGGAGAGTGGCCATCAGGGAGGGGCGGGGTGAAAAGCTCTTTATCTCCCTTGCAGGAAGTATTGCCTCGGGCTTTTTCTTTACCTGTCTGACAGCCGGGACCTTTATCTTGAGCCGGAAGGTCACCGGTATTGCGGTTCATTTTACACTGCAGGCGGTGCTTCTTGCCGCGCTCTTCAATATTGCTGCCGGCCTTGGAGCGTCGCTCTTTGTTGGTATTGTCTTCCTTGTAGCCAAGGTGGGCACGAACAAAAAGTATTGAGCAATCTCTATCGGGGGAAACAAAAAAAGCGCGGCATCTCTGCTGCGCTTATCTTTTTTCCTGTGGAGCTAAGGAGACTCGAACTCCTGACCCTTTGCATGCCATGCAAATGCTCTACCAACTGAGCTATAGCCCCGGCCAGCTCTAATTAAAAGAAAAAAAACTTGTTTTTCCAACTTGTTTTGCTGATTCTTTGAGATGCTCAGACGTGAGGTGTAAGCGAATCTGTTGAAAGGGGTTTGCGGTTCATCCACTCTATCACCGAAAAAAGCGTTGTCATGTCACTTTCGTTTGTTCTCAGGGAGGGGGTTTCAAGTTTGGGAAGGGCCCGGCTTCCGGCGGCCATCACCGTTGCTATCAGTTTTTTTGCTCTTGTGCTCCTGGGTCTTTTCGGCACGGTATCGCTGAGTTTCTTTGATGTCATTCAGGAGCTGCGCGGCCGCATGGAGGTCGAGGTATTCATCAGTGACTCGATGAGCGCAGAGCAGGCTGCCGATGCGGCCCGCCGTATCAAGATGATCAGGGGAGTAAGGGAGAGTGTCATGATATCGAAGGACGAAGCCGCCAAAAGCTTCAACCGCGATTTCGGCGAGGATATCGTCAAGATTCTGGGATCAAATCCTCTGCCGCGCTCGATGAAGCTGAAGTTTTTGCCCGATTATGCGCGACCAGACAGCGTCAATCGCATCCTTCCTGCCCTCAAGGGGATTGTGCCCGGTGCCGACATCCGCTACAATCAGACCTTTCTCGGCCAGATAGAGCAGAACGCCAGACTCTTTACCCTTCTGACCGGCGGAACAGGGGTGCTGATTTCGCTGGCAACCATTGTGCTCGTCGGCTATACCATCAGGCTTGCCATGTATTCAAGGCGCGAGAAGATCCGCACCATGCGACTGGTTGGTGCTACGGCATGGCTGATCGGCGGACCCTACGTCATCGAAGGTGCACTGCAGGGGCTGATTGCCGGTCTGCTTGCTGCGGGCGCACTCTATCTCTGTTTCGATCAGTTGCTCTACAGTTATGAACCCGCCATCTGCAAGGTGCTCCAGCCTTCCGCACTTCTCGTCTATCCATCGACGGTTCTCCTGGGCCTGATGCTCGGCATCCTCGGCAGCACGCTCTCAGTAAGAAAATATCTCAAAGCCGCCAGCAAGAGCTAATCGGTGGCACGTTTCAGGGGATTGCCATCCCCGTCTACCAACATGCCACCGCTCTGCGGTTATGAGTTTTTTTCTAAGATGTCCCGTGCTGCCAACATGTCATGCCTACGGCATTTTTTAGCTCCAGAGGAGGGGAATGTCGGTAGCCGTTGGTGCCATCCCATGAACCAGGCCAATCCCTCTTTATACAGCTCCGGAGGAGCGGAATATTGGTAGCCGGGGATGCAAATCCCCGGTGGGTGTCAACCCATGGGAAGCGCAGACCCATGGAATCAAAGCGAGTAGAGCAGCTGGATCTCCTCCTGCCATCCGTCGGAGTCGGGGGTCTCGAGAATCAGCGGAATCTCTTCACAGGCCGGGTGGGCCATGATGTAGCTGAACGCCTCGAGCCCGATCTTGCCCTTTCCGATGCAGGCATGACGGTCGAGGCGGCTGCCGAGCGGGTGGAGGGCATCGTTGAGGTGCATTCCCCTCAGGTAGTGAAGCCCTACGATCCGGTCGAACTCCTTGAAGGTTGTTTCGGCCGCGGCGGCAGAGCCGAGGTCGTATCCGGCGGCAAAGAGGTGGCAGGTGTCGAGGCAGACTCCGACACGGCTTTTGTCGTTGACCTGGTCGATGAGCGCGGCGAGCTGTTCAAACCGGTATCCGAGGTTGCTTCCCTGCCCGGCGGTGTTTTCGATGACCGCCGTAACGGTCGCCGTCGCCCCCAGCGCCATGTTGATCGATTCGGCGATAAGCTGCAGGCAGCGCTCCTCATCAATCTGGCGCAGATGGCTTCCCGGATGAAAATTCAGCATCCTGAGCCCGAGCGATTCAACGCGCTGCATCTCCCCGGTAAAGGCCTGGCGCGAAACAGTCAGCTTTTCAGGGTCAGGGCTGCCGAGGTTGATGAGGTAGCTGTCGTGCGGGAGGATGTGTTCGGGTTTGAAGCCGCCATCATCACAGTTCCTCAGGAACAGATCGATTGAGGCGGCACTCAGTTTCGGCGCCCGCCACTGCCGCTGGTTCTTGGTGAACAGCGCGAATGCCTTCGCCCCGATGCTGCGAGCCAGAAGCGGCGCGTTTTCGACACCACCGGCAATACTGACATGAGCTCCGACTCGTTTCATGAAATCAAGGGGTTATTATGTGATCTATGTAAGGGTGGGGATCATGTTTCGGATATTCAGCAGGGGACTCCCCAATTCAACTGTCATCAAGAACGAAGAGAGAGATCTGCCCCTGCGTTTGAGATGACACAATTCGAAACTTTTTCCCCTTCCGTGATAATTCGTGCAATTCGTGAATCAAAATCCAACTTTCATCCCAAAGGAAGCATCTTCGCCTGGCTCTCGGTGAGGTTTGCCGTTTCGCGGACAGTGAACTGGGTGCCTTTTGAGGACGATGTGGAGAGCATCTCTCCAAGCAGCCCTGTCGAAAAAAGCTGGACGCCGAGAATGAGCAGCAGGATGCCGAGAAAGAGAATCGGGCGGTTGCTGACCGGCTTGTGGAGCAGGATCTTGTCGAGCGTCACGTAGAGACTGATACTGAAGCCAAGGAGAAAACTGGTGAGTCCGGCCATGCCGAAAAAGTGCATCGGGCGGCGCAGGTACCGGGTGATAAAGAGCACCGAAAGAAAGTCGAAGAGCCCCGAAAAAAATCGGGAGGAGCCGTATTTGGTGGTGCCGAATTTCCTTGCCCGGTGGTTTACCGGGATTTCGCTGACCCTGAACCCGTTCGCCTTTGCAAGCACCGGGATGTAGCGGTGCATCTCCCCATGGAGTTCGAGCCGCCGGATGACGGCACGTCTGTAGACCTTAA
Source organism: Chlorobiaceae bacterium (assembly GCA_037142155.1). Classification (GTDB taxonomy): domain Bacteria; phylum Bacteroidota; class Chlorobiia; order Chlorobiales; family Chlorobiaceae; genus Chlorobium. The sequence continues at coordinate 6,275 of JBAXBE010000002.1, read as the reverse complement.
GGCCGCAGTTGAAATCATGAATGGAGATGCCGGTAAAGAGCCTCGTTACCGCATTGAAGAGTTTTGACGGAATGGTTTTTGAAAGAGGGTCCTTCCTGTGCTGCTTCCATCCGCTCACCAGGTCGTAGCCCTCCTGCAGCTTTTTGATCATGGTCTTGATTGCCAGCGGGTCATCCTGCAGGTCAGCGTCGATGGTGCATACAAACTCACCTGAAGCGGCAAGGAAACCGGCCGACAGCGCGGCAGTCTTCCCGAAGTTTCTCTGCAGCGATATCAGGCGGATTTCAGGCCTTGATGGAATAATACCGGCGATAAGCTCACTTGAGTCATCGGTCGAGCCATCATCAACCATGATAATCTCAAAGCTGAACGGTTCCCGAAAGAGCTCCCGCAGCTCAAGCTGGTTCATGGCTTGACAGAGCTGGTCAATCAGCTCATGAAGAGAGTCCCGCTCATTGAAAAGGGGAACGATGACAGAAAGTGAAATCAAATCGTAACAGCTAAAAGGTTTAAGATAAAAGGTAGTTAAGAAATTCTGGATTTTGAATTCTTGATTTTGGATTTAACAATCGTGCATTCCGGGGATTGCCATCCCCGGCTACCAACATGCCACCGCTACGCGGTTTAGGAGAGGGAGACTTGGTTCATTGTCGTTGCTGCCAACATGCCATGCCCCCGGTATTTTCATAGCCCCCCCCTCGCCATTTTCCACAAGCTCCAGAGGAGCGGAATGTCGGTGGCAGCCATGGGTGCCAACCCATGGGGGAACCTCCCGTCATTCCGTGTTTTTCCCTCAGCTCCCGACGCGTCTTCAAATCCAAAATCTCTTATGCCTGCGTAAGTGTAATTTGTCACTAACGTCCCCTCCGCGCTCACTCTGTCCACTTTCCTTATACCCCTCTGGTGTCTGGCGGCCAGATGTACTTGTGCAGCTGCAGCTGCAACCGGACCCGCAGGCGGTCTTCGAGGATCCATCCTGCAAGCTCTTTCGGGTCCAGCATGCCGAAGGCGACGCCCATCATGACGGTGAATGCGTCGGTCAGGCGGTGCTCCAAAAGAAGTGCGCGTGCCCAGAGGTAATCGGTTCTCGACGCAATAACCGCCTTGAACTCGAAGGAGCCTCGTTCCATAAATGGTGCGTCAAGGGCGAGCCGTATGTTTTCAGGATTGTTCAAAGGGCAGACGCCGGTCGAAGGGGGCTTGAGGTCAATAATCTTGTGGACGCGTCCGTCGACATCTGCGACCGAAAGGAATCCTCCCGTTTCAAGCAGTACCTGGCGTCCAGAGTCGCAGAGCCGCTGCATGAGGGGGTAGACGCCCGCCTGCAGGAGCGGTTCGCCGCCCGTGACCTCGACCAGCGGTGTCTGGAATGCGAGCGCCTGATGGATAATATCGTCGATCGGCATGATGGTGCCGCCGATCTGGGCGTAGGGAGTGTCGCAGCCGACGCAGCCGTGTCCGCATCCGGAAAGCCGGATGAAGGCGCAGGGCCAGCCGGCAAAGGAGGACTCACCCTGGATCGAGTGAAAAATTTCAGATATCGTCAGTTCGGTGCGGCTCATAAGCCTGCTTCCTGAAGCATTTTCTCAACCGCTTCCGGGTAGAGCGCATGTTCACACTCGAGGACCCTTGCCGCAAGGGATTCAGGGGTGTCGGAGGGGAGCACGGGCACCTTTCGCTGCAGCAGTATCCGGCCTTTGTCATACTCCTCATTTACAAAATGGACGGTTGCTCCGCTCTCTCTCTCTCCCGCGGCTATCACCGCAGTGTGGACGTGGATGCCGTACATTCCCTCGCCACCGAACTTCGGCAGGAGCGCCGGGTGGATGTTGAGAATCCGCTCCGGAAATGCCGCCACGACCGCGTCAGGTACCTTGCGCATGTATCCGGCAAGCAGAATGGTATCGATCTGGCGCTCTTTGAGGCACTCCACCATGGCAACGGCAAACTCCTCGAAAGAGGCGAACTGCTTTTCCGACAGGTGGAGGGTTTCGATGCCATGCTCGGTGGCAAACCCCATTGCGCCGCACTGTGAACGGTTGGAAAGACAGAGCACAACTTCAGCATTGAGCCGCTTTTTTTCGAGCGCATGAAAGATCGCCCTGAAATTGCTGCCAGTGCCTGAACAGAAGACGGCGAGTCGCGTTTTGTGGTTAGCCATTTGGGATTTTTTCTTACATTTCCGCTTTACCCTTGCAATAAAACCATAAATAAACATTCTGCAAATGTCTGACCCTCGAATCAAGAGAGCTTTGGTGTCGGTTTCTGATAAAACCGGTATTGTCGATTTCTGCCGGGAACTGAGTTCCATGGGCGTTGAAATTTTCTCAACCGGAGGCACCCTCAAGGCGCTTCAGGATTCAGGGATCGGAGCCGCCTCCATCTCCAATATCACCGGATTTCCCGAAATCATGGACGGCCGGGTCAAAACCCTCCATCCGAAAATCCACGGAGGGCTTCTTGCCGTTCGCGACAATGCGGACCATATCAAGCAGGCAAGCGATAACGGCATCGGCTTCATCGATATCGTCGTCGTGAACCTCTACCCCTTCGAAGCGACTGTGGCAAAGCCTGATGTCACCTTTGAGGATGCCATAGAGAATATCGATATCGGCGGCCCTTCGATGCTCCGCAGCGCAGCCAAGAACAACGAGTCCGTCACCGTTGTCACCGACAGCGCCGATTATGCGGTTGTGCTGCAGGAGATGCGCGAAAACAGCGGCGCAACGACCCGGGCTACCCGTCTGCGTCTTGCCACAAAGGTCTTTGTTGAGACCTCACGCTACGACGGCGCGATTGCGGCCTACCTGACTTCTGCAGCAGGAGCGGTCGCTGATGGCGCGGCAGCATCAATCACCCTCAAGCTGGAGCGGGAGCTCGGCATGCGCTACGGCGAGAATCCGCACCAGAGTGCGGGGTTCTACCGCCTGACCGACCAGGACGGCACGCGCTCCTTCGGCGACTTTTTCGAGAAGCTTCACGGCAAGGAGCTCTCCTACAACAACATGCTTGATATTGCCGCCGCTACCGGTCTGATAGAGGAGTTCCGCGGCGAGGATCCTTCGGTGGTCATCATCAAGCACACCAACCCCTGCGGCGTTGCCCAGGCTCCGACTCTTGTGGAGGCTTACCGCCGTGCGTTTGCGACCGACACTCAGGCCCCGTTTGGCGGCATCATCGCCTTCAACCGACCGCTTGACATGGAGGCGGCTGTGGCCGTCAACGAGATCTTCACAGAAATCCTCATCGCTCCGGCATTCGAGGATGGCGTACTCGAGCTCTTGATGAAGAAGAAGGACCGCCGGCTCGTGCTCCAGAAAAAAGCGCTTCCGAAAGGCGGATGGGAGTTCAAGTCAACCCCGTTCGGCATGCTCGTCCAGGAGCGCGACAGCAAAATCGTTGCCCGTGAGGAGCTGAAGGTCGTCACCAAACGTCAGCCGACAGACGAGGAGCTTTCAGACCTGATGTTCGCATGGAAGATCTGCAAGCATATCAAGAGCAATACCATTCTCTATGTCAAGAACCGCCAGACCTATGGTGTGGGTGCAGGCCAGATGTCGCGCGTCGACTCATCGAAAATCGCACGATGGAAAGCCTCGGAAGTTGCCCTCGACCTCAAGGGATCGGTCGTGGCCTCCGATGCGTTCTTCCCCTTTGCCGACGGCCTGCTTGCCGCCGCAGAGGCTGGCTGCACCGCGGTTATCCAGCCGGGCGGTTCCATCCGCGACAACGAGGTGATTGAAGCGGCTGATGCCAACAATCTCGCCATGGTATTCACCGGGATGCGCCACTTCAAGCATTGAGCTTCACTCAGCAGTGCAGAGAAATCAGGGCCGGGCGTGCAGGGTAGCACGCCCTTCCTTTTTCTGTTGGATTGGCTCTCTCTCCTGAAAAACCGTATATTACCTTCAGTAATTCATCAACAGGGAACCTCATTCAAAGCCTGGACTAATCATGCGCGACCACACTCCCGATTTCAAGCTTCATCATCTCTCTCTGGCAGACAAAACGCTTATCCGCCAGACTGTGCAGCAGCTTCTCGAGAAGCTTGCAGCTGACGGAAAGCTGAACGGCGAGAGCCATCTTGAATTCTGGGTCGAAGTTCCGGGTCTCACGCATCCCCGCGGCACCTTCAGGGGCGGGTTTCTGATGCCCGACAGCTTTGTCTTTCTGGGCGACTACTTCCATAGTGACCTTCGTGCACTGCAACCGGCCAGTGAATACTCCTCCACCGGAGAGGGGCTCAAGAAGGCTTGGGATGATATGCTTGATGAACTCTACTATCAGGTCGAGATCTTTACCTCGCAGCATGCAACGGCCAAAGGAGTGACCCTTGAGCTCTGGGCTGGCAACCGCCAGAGGCCGGAGGGCGAATGGGTCTACGCTGTAGACCGCAAGGTTGAGCTCGGTCACACTCTTTGAAGCGCTTTCAATACAAAATTTCAGATTCGCACTTTAAATGACCATTCCCGCACCGATTGTTTCGTTCCTCCTTTTTGCCACCCTCATGACCTTTGCCCGGCCGGCATGCGCTGCCCGACCGGCCTTGATTGACTCTCTCGATGTCTCAGGAGGGGTTGCCTCATCCGATGGGACACAAATGCCGTTTTGGCTGAGGTCGGGAAGGGATGGACGTATCGGCAGTGAACCCGGCACCGTGGCATTTTCGCGTTTTCGCATGCTCAAACGTGCCGATGAAGAGAAGGTATTAGACTGGAACTACGGCATTGACCTCACTGCGCACTCCCGCAGCAGTTCCGACCTTGTCTGGACCGACGCCTACCTCGGCGCCAGATGGAAAGAGCTTCGCCTTACGCTTGGGCGCAAGTCGGAACCGTTCGGTCTCGCCGACTCGCTTCTCACCGCAGGCCACGAGGTCTACAGCCGGAACGCTCCGACCATCCCGAAAATAGCGGTCTCGACGAGCGGCTATATCGATCTCGTCGACGGACTCGCCGTTACCGCATACCTTGCCCATGGCTGGATGGGGCAGGACCAGGAGGTCAAAGGTCTCTATCTCCACCAGAAATTTATCTACTTCCGGGTAGGCGGCACAAATCCTGATTCCGGCGTCGATCTCTATGGCGGTCTGCACGATGTTGCATGGTGGGGCGGAGAGGGCAACCCTTCGGGCTTGAAAGATTATACCAGGGTACTTCTCGGTAAAACCGGCAGCACCGGGGCCACTGCCAACGACCAGATCAATGCCCTCGGCGACCACCGGGGCACCATCGAGTTCGCAATCAAGTTCAAGGAGGACTGGCACGACTGGTATTTCTATGCCATGAGCATGTTTGAGGATGGCAGCGGCTTGCGATTCTGGAAGCCCGGTGACTACCAGATTGGCGCATCATGGATCAACAAGTATCCGGAAAGCGCTATTGTCAGGGCCAATGCGGAGCTTCTCGACACCCGCTTCGACACCTCTTCTGCAGCGACCGAACCGGACAACTATTTTAACGGACAGTACGGTGGATGGGTGCATGAAGGGTACGGTATCGGCACCCCCTTCGTCAGCTTCACTCGCGGCGCAGGCACTGCCTACAGCGCCATGAACAGGGTGAGAGCGCTCAGCGCCGGGGTTCTTCTCCGCTACAGCAACGCCATCAATCCACTCTTGCGGGCCGCCTGGATCAGGAGCTATGGAAGCTTCAACGCGCCGCTTGCAGAGAGCCAGAGAGCCTCCACAGTTGCATGCGCCCTGGCCAACACCTCCGCAGTCGCACCCGGCTGGTCGCTCACCCAGGAGTTTTTCCTCGATGCCACCAAATCAAGCAAGTCAACCCCCGGCTTTATCTTGTCTGTCACCAAATCCTTTTTCTAAAGCCGGTTGGGGGGGGGCATGGGTTGACACCCATGGCTACCAACATGTCATGCCTACGGCATTTGCGCCGTCTTGCCCGAATTCCCCAAGCCGCGGAGCGGCGACATGTTGGTAGCCGTGGATGTCAATCCCCGGAAAGATGCGTCGCCCCCGAATTCCCCAAGCCGCGGAGCGGCGACATGTTGGTAGCCGTGGATGTCAATCCCCGGAAAGATGCGTCGCCCCCGAATTCCCCAAGCCGCGGAGCGGCGACATGTTGGTAGCCGTGGATGTCAATCCCCGGAAAGATGCGCCGCCCCCGAATTCACCAAGCTGCGGAGCGGCGACATGTTGGTAGCCGTGGATGTCAATCCCCGGAAAGATGCGTCGCCCCCGAATTCACCAAGCTCCAGAGGAGCGACATGTTGGTAGCCGTGGATGTCAATCCCCGGAAAGATGCGTCGCCCCCGAA
>JBAXBE010000001.1:0-166868 GCA_037142155.1 Chlorobiaceae bacterium | reverse complement strand
CGGAGCGGGCAATTCTCGAATGTCTGTACCTTTCTCCGGATACCCTGAATCTGGTGGAGTGCTATCAGATCATGGAAGGCTTGACAACACTTCGCCCGCAAGTAGTACAGGATCTTCTTGAGCAATGTCGCTCAATCAGGGTAAAACGTCTTTTTCTCTACATGGCCGAAAAAGCTGGACATGAGTGGTATAAGCGCCTTGATTACGCTAAACTTGATCTTGGAAAAGGAGCAAGAAGTATCGTTAAAGGCGGCGTTTATGTTGAAAAATATGCTCTCAACCTGCCAGAGGAGCTGGTCATGCTATGATAGACCCAGTGTATCGCCAGCAGGTTGACCTCCTGCTTCAAGTGTTGCCCCTTGTGGCCAAAGAAAAGGTCTTTGCGTTAAAAGGCGGCACGGCAATCAATCTGTTTGTACGAGATATGCCCCGGTTATCTGTCGATATTGACCTGACCTATTTGCCTCTGGATGATCGCGATACTGCGATGAGAGGAATATCTGAGGCCTTGAACCATATCAGGCAGAAGATCAATCATGCAATCCCAGGGATAAAGAGCCAATTGGTTCAGCAAAGCAGCGGACAGGAAGCAAAACTGACCTGTCAATCTTCATCAGCACAGATCAAAATTGAAGTAAATACCATTATCCGGGGCCACGTGTTTCCTCCTCGAATAATGGAGATTGCAAAATCAGTAGAAGCCGAGTTTCAAAAATTTGTGGCTATGACGGTGGTGTCACATGCGGAATTGTTCGGCGGAAAAATATGCGCAGCACTTGATCGACAGCATCCGCGTGATATGTTTGATATTCATCAGCTTTTTGAGCATGAAGAATTTACCGACGAGATCAGACTTGGATTTATTGCTATGCTGATCAGCCATTCCAGACCTATACATGAACTCATCAGTCCAAATCTGCTCGATCAAAAAACAGTGTTTGAACATCAGTTTGCCGGTATGACCTTAACGGCATTTAGCTATGACGACTATGAGTCAACACGAACAGGCCTGATCAAGGAGATTCATGATCACTTGACCGATACCGACAAAAGTTTTCTTTTAAGCTTCAAAAGCGGCACTCCCTACTGGGAGCTTATACCATTGGAAAATCTGCGTCATATGCCAGCAGTACAATGGAAACTTGCCAATATCTTAAAGCTAAAAAAAACCTCCGCCGACGATGAAGTTGTTTGGACTGTGAAGTTTGAATAGAAAGAGTTCGCCAGGCTTGAGGGCTTTGAACAATTGGTTGCCGGAGGGTTGCCAGAAGTTAACCTCCTCGATTGATGGCTGGCTCCGGAGAAGTTGAAACCAGTCCTGATCTGTGACACCTATAAAAGCCTTCATAACCAATTCAAAACTGTTGAACTGCCAGGCAAAAACAGGAAACTGCGGGTGAACTTCAATTCCCTATCGAGTATCATAAAAAATCAGGATTATCAGGCAAATGCGCTCTGCACGGGGGGAACAAGGTATGGAACATAAAATCGAAGCATCTGCATATTATTATTTACTAAACAGTTACGACAATAACAAGCATATATTCCTTTTCCGATGTTCTTTGCTGCGAAGCTATTGGGATAACGAATCAACGTTCTCAAATCTCCCTGCGCTTCGGCTCCTATTGAACAACGTCACGAACTCTCCCTCAGCGTAGGCTTGTTGGGCTTTGGCAATGTGCTTGCAAATGAATAGGTTATTTGCTATAAAATGCCTCTATATCCACCTGCACAAATGGTTCAAAGTGATTATTTCTTATTAAAGCCCTTAGCGGTTTTTGTGATGGTAACATTGACAAAACTGCTTCTTTAGACATCTTATCTGTTGCTCCAAAATTCTCTGCCATGAACTTTGCATCTTCACCCTCTAACTGTAGTGCTATTTTTGTTCCCATGTTTTCAAATACTACGGTTGCAAAATCTCTTACACTCTGAGAAGCTAAAATAAAACCCACTCCGTATTTTCTTGCCTCACGGATTAGGTCTGTTAGTGTCTGGTCATAAGAAAGTTTGTGTGCTTCGTCAATTACCACATAGAGTTTAATATTTTTAGATGGACCTTCCGCAAGCATTCTATTGTAGATTGCTTGCAACACAAATCTTGCAACTGATTTCATCAGTTCCGGTGTGTGTAAGGTTGAAAGATTGATTACAGAATTTTGCTTTAGTATTTCTGCTATGGAAATGCTATTTGCACCTGAAACAAAAATGTTGTTTTCAAACAATGGTTCTATTCTGTATTTCAAATTGCGGACATTGCTACCTTCATTCTGTTCCATAAATTCCAGTATCGTCCATATATCCTGAAACTGCGGAGGTTCATTTATCCATGTTGTTCTGTCTGTGACTGTAAATCCTTTTTCCTGATATGCTCTTTTGATTGCGTCTTTTAAAACAGGGTGTTGAATATCTCCTAAACCAAAAATCTGTTTCAGAATTCCTGAAACCTGATAAACATTATTCATGTAACTAACCTTCTCACCATTGTTGCCACTGATTGAAAGCTCCAACGGGTTTACATCCATCCCATAAGATGGGTCTAACTCTACTGAGTTTGTTGCTTGTAAAAACGAATCGCCATTTGCGTTTGATAAAACATTTGAAATGTATTCACCCTGAAAGTCAAGAATGAGAAAAGGAATATCCTGATTACTTAATTCATAAAGCAAACCACTTGTGGTTTGTGATTTTCCTGCTCCTGATTTCCCTACAATTAAAAGATGTTGGTTTGCCAACTTCTTTGGAATCATTGTGGTTGGGTCAAACACTACATCCTTGCCATTATCTACATTCTTACCTAACACAATGCAAGGTTTTGTTGTAAATGGGGATGGTGGCTCAGAAACAATGTTTGGCAGCGTTGTGTTTTCTCTTATCGGTTTTTCTGTTGTGGGTTGCTCTGTTTTTTTCCAGCCATTTTCTTTTGCAGTAACTTTCTTTTCTTCTTTCATTGGTGGTATAACAGGTGTTACAATTGGTGAAACTTCAGTTTCACTTGTTGTGTCTGTGGGTGTGTTGACTGTTGGTTCTTCAATTTCGGTTTCTCTTATTTCAAGCAATGCTCCAATTTCTTTTTTGCCAATTTCATAAACTTTATTGCCTTTGTAATTATCAACTGGCTTGGTAGTTCCTGCCCAATGAAAAATGTAGCCCGATTTTTCAAATTCTATTGGGAAATCGCCTGTGTTGATGGCTTCAATCATTTGCTTTAACTCGGAAGAGTTATTGCATAAATTGTGTCGTATAGCTCTCTCTAAATAAAAGCCAATGAGTGTTGAAAGTGATTTGTTTGAAAGGTGAACATCAATTTTCGGGTTGGTTTCATCTGAAATGAATTTGGTTCTAAATGCTTTTTCAGAGTTCTCATTCTTCTTTACAATTTCTTCTTTCAGTGCCATACTTTCTGTGATATTTCCTTCACCTGAACGAAATTTTACTTCAATCAAATTCAAATTCAGTTTACCATTTTTTACGGATACTAAAATCAAATCACTCCGCTTCACTGTTATTTCTTCTTCAATGTTTCTGCGTTTGCTTTGAGCAAATATATCTATGTGGGCATCTACCGGAATTAAAACACCGTCATTCATTAACCCCTCTTTCTCCAATACCAAACGGGTAATAGCTAAACCAATTATTTCTCTTGCATTGTTCGGATTGTTTATGAGTTTCAATGCCAGCTTACCGGAAACAGATTTGATAATGTCTAATATTTTTACTGCACGGAATGAAGATGTAGGAATATTTATTTTGTTCAATCCATCTTCAATCAGTTTTTCAATTTCATTTAACCAACCTGTTGAAACAATTAAGCGGTGACCTACACCATCCATAAATTCTGGTGTGTAGTCAATCAAATAACTTTTCAGATTTGGGTTTGCATCGGCAGGGTTATCAAAATATTCTATTCCAAAATTTCTGTCAATGGTAAAAACCCAATCGCTTCTATCATGTATTTGAGAAAGGATGTGGCGGTCTTGTTTTTCTAATTCTAATTGTATTGTAGGTAAGTGGTCAATTGATTTTCCCCAATCATAATAAGAACATGACAAGCCTAAATAATTAAGACCTGAATGGTAAATCAAATCGCTGATTTTATTCCCTGCTGTTATTTCTGATGTTGGGGATGGCACTACTTTTCTGCTCCATGTAACGGCTTCTTTCATAATGTTGAACTCTGAACGATACTCCGCTAAAAGCCCGTGCAAGAAATAACAGCCCGGAACATCACCAACTGGTCTTGAAATTGTTTTGGTTACAAACTGGTCAATAATTACTGTAACATTAGCTTCTTTGAATTGAACATCTGTCCATTTGTCAGGTGCAACTTTAACTTTGGAGAAAAACAATTTTGGGAATAAAGGGTTATGGCTTGGCTCTAATAATTCCTCATCAATATCCAACCCTCTACCTTCGGTATTGCTATTGTCATTCATCAATTCATCAAATGCACTCCCCATTAGTTCGTAGCCCAATGTGCCGTAAAAAGTAATATCGTAACGCAAGTTTTTGAAATCATCCATTTTCTGTAACTCTCGGATGGTGTTTAAAAACAGAAGCCCATCACCAGGGTTCAGCACATTTAGTTTCAAAGTTTTAATGTAGGGATGGTGTCTGAGGTATCTCCACAATCTATCTGCGATTTGAGCAGGGTTTACAGAAGAAATATTTCCTAAATCATCTTTATAGCCCAATGCTTTTGAAATCATTGCTACCACTTTTCTAATATCTGTTGTAGTGCTTTTCGGGAAGATGCTCCAAAATACATCCAACACATCTGTATTTACATAGAAATTGTTTTTCTCAAACGACAATGCGTTTGGCAAATTGAGTGGCAATATTTTTTCAAACCCTTCAATGTCTATTGCCTTACGAATCGTATCTTCACTCATACCGGTCATTTGATTGCTCCAGTCAAACAACATGAGTTGGTATTGCAGCAACCACAACATTTTTAAAGGGTGTGTAGGTGCAAGCAATATCATTTCTTCGGGTTCTTCTATAGAGCCAAGTTTGATGTGTATGGTATCTAACTTATGCAGTAAATGAGTATTGGTAAGCAGATTATTTACTTCTGCATCGGGTGAATGAGTAATTGCATCAGCAATTACTTTTGTGAGGTTTTGGTATGCTTCAGCATACTCAACAATTTGTGTTTGGTAATTTCTTAAATCAAGAGTTTCAATGACAGCAGCCGCATCTGCGGATGTGATGGCATGAAATAGCTCTCTCCTTGTTTCTAAAAAAGAATTGAACTCAGGTTTAAAAACTGAAAGATGTATCTTTCCGTTTTTAAAATCACCATGTTCAATAAAACCTCTGTTGATGATATCTACCTCGTAAACTCCACCACTAAAAGGGTCTTGTAAGATATTTCGTTCCAATTCATACAACAAATCATTGAGTGGGATTTGATAAGTTTCTCTCGGGTTGGTTTTAATGCGATACATTAAAGTCCTTCCTGTTTCTAATCCTTGACTTTCAATTTCAATTTCATTGCGGAAACGGTAAGTGGCTTTGAATGTAGCTTCAGCTACATTCCTAATTCTGTTATAGGGTTTTGTTTCACCACTTGCGGTGTTGCTATCTTCGCCTCTTAAATAGAACGGTTCGCTGATGTCTTCTGCGATCTTGGCCTTATTTTCATCTAAGGCAACTACACGCATTTGCACCAACCATTCTTCTCCAGCTTCAAGTTCTACATCTTTGAAAGGATAATTGGCTTGCTCTGTTGTGCCTTTTGCGGTTTTGCGGTGTAGTTCGTTGCTAGCATCTATATCTTCTTCTCTCTCTAAAATAATTACGAATTGAGAAACCTTTGGTGTTTTCCGTGGGTTGGTTTTCCATTTCACTTTTAATTTGCTGTTGCTTGTTGCCAACAAATTATCTCCTTCCAATGTCAAGCCCGTTGTGCTAAGTGGGTTGCCTTCTTTATCCCTGAAAGGTTCTAAATAAAGTTCTATCTGATCCCCTACAAGGTCTTTGAATTTCCATTTATCCAAACTGATTTTCTTAAGCCAATCTGCATCCTGTAAAATCTTCTCTGTCCATTCCTTTACCTGCACTTGGTTTTGGTTGCGAAAAAAAACTAAGAGATGGGATTTGATTTTGTTGTGTTCGGGGTCTAAACCTTTATTGACTAATGCATCAATGGATAAGAAAATTGTTTTGTCTGCATCACTTAAATTTTCAACACATTCTCCATTGCGAAGCAAACGAGCTTGCACATCATCTTCTTTCAATTTCAAATCAGGAATGAGATTTAAATAATGCAAGTATGCTCCGGCTGTTTCCCATGTGCAACCGTCTTGTTTGAGTGCTAATAAATAACGTAACTGATTTTCTATGCGTTGCTTTCTTGCGGGGGTGGTGTCAAAAACTGTTTTAATTATTTTCTGTTGCTCCTCTGTAAAACCTTTTATTAAATCATTCTTATGCTCATTCAATACACCTGATAAATCATACGCCTCAAAGGTGTGGATGTCATAACTATCTTCTGCTGCTCCTTTAAAACCCTGTGGAATAAACACTACCAACACACCAAACTCTAAACGGTTTCTCAACTCAATCAATCTTCCGCTTTCTACTTCATAGCCGGTTGTTTTTTTATCTGTCAGAACAAATGCTTCAACATCATTTTTCTTTAGTTCCTTGTCCTTATTTAGCTTCTCACAAGTGTAGGTCATTACTGCCGTAGGCAAGTAATCTACACGGAGGCAATGGTTCTTTTGCTTCAGCAAAAGTTTTGCTTTTAAATCGTTAAAAATTGCTTGAGCAATTTCTTCAAAAAATATTTCTTGCGTTATAATTACCATCTTGAATTTATTTATACTTTTGTGAGGGCTTGGATTAAAAGTGCTTGGGCTTCATCCTCTATACGGATTGCTTCTGCCCTTAAATCGTATGCCTGACGAACTAAATCACCAATCTGTTTTTGTTGTTTATCAGATGGGAGCGGAATTACAGATTGACTTATTTGGTCTTCTGTGATTTCATCAATTACAGAGCCGTGTTTGTATCTGAGCAATTGATGATAGCCGTAATCAGAAGAAAGAAAAGCATACAAATAACCTTCATCAACTAATTCGGAATTTGGAACTACTCTTATCAAATGCTCTGATGCTGCAAAGTTTTCATAGTTCTTCCAAACAAAAACAGTTCTACCCAAAGTGCCGGAACGTGAAATAAGAATTTGATTTTTTTCTACAATCATATCACTGAGATTACTTGTTTCAGTTGTAGAAATGTATTTGAAATCGGGTCGTATTTGAATGATGTTTTTCCCCGACAAAAAAGGAACACCGTTCTCTTTATCTACATAATTTCTAATTGAACGGCTACCTTTAAAAGAACAATCAGCAATATCAAATAAACTCTCAAACCGTTGTGACATTGCTCGAATATTTTTTGCAACTAAATCAGCTAATGGGTTATAGAAGTGAGCATCTAACCTAAAATCAGTTGTAAATTCATCAAGGTTAGTTCTTTTAATTTCAACCTCATTATTGGGGTCAAGGTTTTTTGTCTCAATCGCTGCAAGAGATGGCAGGTGGTTGTATTTGACAACAAGCACTCGGGCTTGCTCTATTATTTTATGAGCGGTCTCTCTACATTCTTTTACTTTTAAATATGCATCATTTAATTTTTCACAAACCTTCTTATCAAGTTTGGGTATTTTGAGTTTTAGTAAATCATCTTCATAGATATGGTCAATTACTGCACCTGATTTTTTTCCAGTAATTAAATCGTTCCCATAATCACTTGTAAAATAAAAATAGAGAAAACCCATATCGCCAGTTTGAAATGGTTTTACTCTTAAAGCGTCTTCTGTAAGTGCAAAATCTTTTATTCTGTCATCTACATAAATTGTATTGCCTATTGAGCCGGAGCGACTTACTAAAAGAGTGTTTTCTTCAACTCTATAAATATCCAAATTGCTTGTGATTTGTAACGAAAGATATTTTTCAGAATCAGGTTCTAACATCATCATGTCAGATGTAGTAAGAAACTTAATACCATACTTGGTATTCTCGGTTAGATATCTTTTGAAAATTCCTGGAAAAACAACACTGGCAATTGTAGATAATGGAAAAAATTTAAGTTTTTTTCCTACCTCAATAGAATTACGTACTTTATAGTATCCAGCATTTAGCCGAATATCATCTGCAATTACATTTTCACTTTTTGCAAAAAGAATGTCAGACGAAAAATAACTGTATATTGATTTAATCTCAGTTGCCATTTTTATTACTTTGTTCTATTTGCTTTAAAAACAAATTAGCCACTTGAGGTAATTCATCATCCACAATTCTACCTGTTGTTTCCACTACAGGCAGAAAGTCAATGATGGTAGATTCTGCAAATGGTTTGTATAATTCCCGGTTTACGATCTCTTTGCCCCTTTCATCTTTTTTATAAATAAAATTACCTCTGCGGTCCTTACCAACCTTCTTTACATTCGCCATGAAAATATCATAGGGGTTCATTTGACCGCTCATGCTTTCCATCAATTTCTCTTGGTCGCTTTTTCTGCGGAGGATAAGCACACTTTTTTGCGTTCCTGTTCGTGGTAAAAATGTTTCTACTGGTAAATCAACGCTTGCCAGCACTTGGCAGTTTTGCAAAATCCAAAACCTTACATAAGCATAACCGGGGTTGCTGAGAATGCTGTCAGGTAATACGATACCACATTTGCCTGTGCCGGGTTTCAGTAGTTTTATACATCTCTCTACAAATAACACTTCAGGTTCTAAAGCATTTTTCACATTGGCTTCCTGTTGCCATTTGCCATCAGTAGTCTTGCTCCATCCGTGTGCTAAATCGTAATGTTCTAAAATCTCTCTGCTGTCTATTTTTATTTTTGCTCCGAAGGGTGGATTTGCCATTACAAAATCCATGCTTCCTAACTGTATTTTCTGACTTATTTCCTTTGCCCAACTATTAGGGTCTTTCAATGAATTAACAGCATACAAACCGCCTCTGCCATCGTTATTCATTATCATATTCATTTGTGCAGCCTTCACTAAGTTGCTGTTGAAGTCAGTTCCAAAAATGCTGTAACCTGTTTCGTGTATTTCATCAAACAATTTCTTTTCTTCTTCCTCTGTCGGTTTGTTTATATTCTGCCACTTTGTTCTATGTTTTATGCGAAGTTTTTCACTCACATAATTAAATGCAATTACAATGAAACCACCTGTGCCACATGCAGGGTCATAAATTCTATCACCGGGGTTGGGGTCAAGCATTTTTATTGTCATCTTCACCACATTTCGTGGAGTAAAAAACTCTCCCTTTGTGCCTTCCAAAGTAGGTCCTACAATAGTTTCATAAGCCACACCTTTTACATCTACGGATGAATGAATGAAATCGTATTTCTCTAACTGTGCTACTATGTAAGAAACGGTTTCGTGATTGAATAAAACTCCTTCGGCTTGTGCATCAAACAATCCTTTAAATTCAGGTTTGTTTTTTACTTCTTTAAAGAGTTTTTCTACTCTGTCCTTTACTTCTTTTTGTCCGTCTGCATCGTTTCTTTCTTCAGCACTGCGAATGGCAAAGCGGGGTCTGCCTGAATGTGTTTCATCTTCAATTTTTGCAAACAGCAATTTTAGGAACTCCCAAAATATTTGCTCTTTGCTGCCTCCCTGATTTGCATGTATGTAATCGTGGCAACGCTTGAAAGCATATAGTAAATTGTTTCCTGTTGCTACTCTTAATCTTCTTCTGTCGGTTGTATAAATTGAAGATGCATCTTCACCAAAACGGGGGAAATCATTTACAGGAAAAACATCAGTTTCAAATTTTGTTTTCTTTTTCTGAAAGAAAATATTTTCAATTCCATTTGTCCAGCAACCGTAATCTGCAGTTGGAATATCAACTAACCATTGTTCTAATTCAGATGCCCCGCCTGATTTATCAGTAGGGTTTGATTTGGGTGCTGCAATAAGTATCAACACATAAGGTTCTTCCTTTCCGGCTTGCATCACTGCAAGAGAGGCTTTCTTTTTTTTCTGCTTATCACCATCCCAAAATTTGATTGAGAAATCCACCCGAATATCCGTTCCAGGATATTCATATTCCTCTACCAATGTTCGTTCAAAGTTTTGCCGAACCTGTTCCTGTTCGGTTTCCTTCACCCATTTTCCGGTGATGTAATCAGCTATTTTCCCATCAGGTATTTCTACTTCCTCAATGGTATATACTGCCGCCTCTTTTGTATTTTTTACCATACAATTTGCCTGTATTATATTATTGATGGTTCAATCTTGAACCGTGGTTTAATTACTTGTGAATTAGAAGCATCAGAAAGGTCTGTGTAGAAACCTAACTGCCTCAACCTTTCTTTGAGTGCTAAATAATTATTGTTTAAGGCCTTCGCTGTTTCGGGGCTATCTGAACCTGTTATCCATTCATTGATGTAAATACCGTAACGGCTTTTTAGCCACTCCACAAAAGAAACAATGGTGATGGGCTGTGTTTTAAATCCTTTCTGGTCGGCACTCACAACGGCTAACTGCACCAACACTTCTAAAAGCAAATTGCCCATTACATATTTTCGGCGTCTGCCTCTGCCTCCTTGTAAAAATCCATCTTCACGGTTGATGTTGCAAAGGCCGTTCATCAGTTTCTTATGCCTTGCCACTAAATTTTTCCAATTGGATTTATCGTTGCAAAGAATTTCTACATACTTATCAATTGCAGGAATACTCATTTGCAATATAGCTTGCACATCGGGGTCGTCATTTAAATCTTCATCGGCTGTGATGTCGGCTAATTTGTAATTGAAAAAACCTTCTAAAGCAGGGTTGCTTAAATATCCTGATAGCTGTTCTACTGTGGGGTTGTTGTTGCCTTGTGTTTTTGCAAACTCACTTAGCTTCACTAATTTGTAATGGGACTTGAAATATTTATACATCTCATTGTAATCACTCTCTACATTTTTCTTTGAAAGTGCATCACATAGGCGATCTTGCCCTAAAGTTAAATCAACAAATATTTTTGGTTGGAAATCGCATTTGCAAAGTTTGTTGAAATCGTTTTCGCCTTTTATGGTTACACAAGTGCTGCATCTTACTTTTTGTGTTTCAACTAATGAATTGATTTGACTGAAAGATTTAATTGCGAAAAGTGCTGTGTGAAAATTAAACAGTACTGTGATATAGTGAAACAGCTCTCTACGGGGAACAGAATTTTTATACACCAACAATTTCATAGTGTCAATGAGAAATTGTTTTTGCTGTGCCTCACACAAAAATTTGTAATCAGCAACTAAGTTGGCATTAGTAGATGGCAAGTCAATTCTGAAATTATCTAAGAGCCGTAATAAAAATTGTGTTTCAATATCCAACTCATTGAACTTTGAATCATCAGTAACCAAATTAAATTGGCCATCCCGTTTTGTTCCTTCCAACAAGTATGACATTAAATAATCGCTATCGCTGGCTACTGCTGTACCTTTGAAAACATTGTAAAGGAAAATACTTACATCTCTATCCTGGCTTCTGATTCGTGGGTCAAGTAATTTGATGGTGCTTAAATGCAGTGGTTTTAGATTTGAAATTCTTGGTTTGCCTTGTCTGCCTTTGCCTTCAATTACTGTGGTAGCAAAATCGGATGTAATCCAATTTTTGATTAAGCGTTCACGGATGGGGTCTGTAATACCCTCAAAGTGGGTTTTATTGTCCTTTACAATCTCCACCAATGATTCAGGATATAGTGTGTCCTTATTTGTTTTGGCAATTACTTTTCCTTTGGTATGCAACAGCACCAGCAGTCTTACTATGGCCTGTTCAAAGTTGATGTTGTTGGCATCAAACGGCATCACTGGAAAATACCTGAACGCTTTTTGTTTTCTATCAAGAGCCATAATTGTTTCTTTAAATTTTGTTTAATACCAATTTGCCGGATGCTGATTTTTCAAATGAGTATAAATTGGAATCATCTTCAGTAAGAAAAACTTTTGTTGAACGCTTTGCTAAAATTCTACGCTTAAACATTTCAAGGTTTAAGAAAAAGGTTCTTATTTCAACTGAGGTTGGAACATAACCTTCTTTTATACGCATCAAAATTTCAAACAAATCAATATTGATTTCTAACGCCGCTGTTTTATCAGTATGGCGAAAAATGATGTGGTCAGGAAAATATTCAATGTAATCAGTTTGGTTTCCCACATCGGGTAACACTACTACAAAGTCTGCTGATTTGAAACCGTAAAATGCTTTTGTAGAAGATTTTTTTAAGCTACTGCTACTGATACAAACATTTTCTCTGCCGACTTCATCATTGTATATTTTTTCTGATTTGCTGATTGATAAAACCAAATCATCCCTCAACTGAAAATTATCATCAACACCTGTTTTAAGAAATGCAATAAAGCATTCAAAATATTTATAAGGTAAAAAGGAATAGTGGTTTACTGCAAACTGTTCATCAATGTATTTGTCGTTGCCTTCAAAAAATATTTTCCGTTTGATAGAGGATAAAAACAAATCAGCACTTTTTGTTTTGCCTTCTTCTCTGTCGCTTGTGCCTTCGGGTTTGTTTAAGTAATATTCTTCCAAATAATTTAAGTCCGGGTTTGCAATTAAATTTCCTTTCTCAAATAACTCCTCTGCTAATTCTGTTTTGGGATTGAGAAAATATAAATGGTTTTCTAATTTTGGTAAAGGCATATCAGCAACATCTACCTCCTGAAGTATTGCTACCATTCTGTCCTGTTCGGCTTTGTTAAAGGCATTGTTGTAATAAAATCTGTCTAACAGATTTTCACCTGCATCTACCCTTGCTTGTAGCTGGCTGCAAGTGTATTTATTGAAAAGAATAAATGAAATGAGGGAACGAATATCACGCATAGTGATATGCTTTTCTTTCTTTAAGTAGATGGCTAAAATGATTTCTTTTAAACGTAACTTGACACTTGCTCCCTTCTTACTGTCTTTGAGTGTTTCAATGTTATACTTGATGTAACACTTTTCTGAATACGCACAATTTTCAGGCTTGCAAGCTGCCCATGTTTCTTGCATTTCATTGGTATCTAAAATGATGTTCAGTAATTCATCAAAAATGGAATTTGGATTTTCAATTTCTACAATGGCTCTGTTGTTTAAATTGATGAACGCAAGTGAATCAGGTAATTTGTAGGTTTCGTATTCCAAATAATGATGCACCTGTTTACCTAACCAGTTGTATTCTTTTTTACCAAGCAAAAAATCTCTCAGCTTGCCTTCATTGATGGCAATTATTTTTACAATGTTTGCTTTTGGTTCGGTGTTACCTTCAAAAGGTTTGAAAAATTCTTTTAGTAATTGGTCGTTGCTCTTGCCTTCAAAATCCTGACTGCCATCATAGAGAGTTTCAAACTCAAAATCATTGTA
The DNA here is from genome assembly GCA_037142155.1 of Chlorobiaceae bacterium. GTDB lineage: Bacteria > Bacteroidota > Chlorobiia > Chlorobiales > Chlorobiaceae > Chlorobium. The sequence goes on along the minus strand of JBAXBE010000001.1, from coordinate 153,495 downwards.
TTTGAATTTGCATCCCTTGTCGGTTTCGGAACTGAACTTTCCTTTTTTGTTTCGCGCTTCGGCTTCTATCAACTGAATGAAAGCAGTTTTACCATCTCCGGCATTACCCGTCAATACCACCAGTTTCTTTTTTCCTTTCAGTACATCATCTTTCAATGAGGTATCTAATAGGGTGGGTATGTAGGTGCTTTCATCCAATCCTCTTGTAAGCCCTGTGCTTAACAAACTCTGAGAGTAGATTTTCAGAAAGGTTTCTACGAATGGGTTGTTATTTGCTTTTGTCATTGTCAAAATTATATAGGTTGTAAGATTCTTTTAAAAAGAGGTTTTATGGCAAAAAACGGCTCTTTTGGTTTTCTTTCTTTCACCTACCCAATAGCAAAACACAATCATATTTTTATTCGCGAACGGGGTAAAGTATACCGTATTTCTCGTCTATGTGAATGAGTACTGCGGATTATTCATCAGCTTTATTGATTGTCTGGAAAACTCTGAATTCATCCTCATCAACTGTTGACAGAATGTCACCTATTGGAGTAATGTTTAATTTCCATGGAATAACCACCTGCAATCCATTTTTCGTTGTCTGCGAAATACTCAAAGAATATTCGTCGATAATCGATACCCCGGTAACAGGATCAAGTCCAAATCGCGGCTCATCTTTACTGCCAGACCATACAAAATGTACAATAGTTTCAAAACGGGGTGCAGTAAGCAATGCATCGGAGCAGTTACCCCAGCCACAGAAACGAAAAGGCCCAACCTTTATCAACACATCGAAGAGTTCAATGGACTACTAAAATAAATCCGACACGGGAAAGACGTCGATGAACGATAACGCTACCATCACTTACTATTTAGTAAATAAACACAGCAAATAAAACAAATGACGTAAGTTACAGTAAAGATTACTGTGAGAACTATTTTAATTAAAACGGAGTGGTAAGACAAGAAAGGTATAAGTCAGTGGACACGATTAATCCATTCACCACCAGCCAGTAGCACGATTTTGCCGTCTCAAAAAACCTTCCGAAAGCTGGCTGCTCCCCTGAACATCAGACTTCCAGAGTTGCGAGCAGGTCGAAAAAGTTCGGAAAGGAGACACCCACCACATCGATATCGGTGATATCCATCTCACACCCCGTGGCTCTGGCTGCAATGGCGAAGCTCATGGCGATGCGATGATCGTCAAAGCTGTCGACGACGACGCTCCCTGAGGGTGTCGAAAGGCGTCCCTCGACTATGAAACCGTCGGGATACTGCTCGCATGCAAAACCGAGACGCTGGAGGTTGACCGTCAGGGCATCAATCCTGTCGCTCTCCTTGGTCCTGAGCTCGGCGGCATTGTGCAGCTCGAAACGTCCGGTGGCAAATGCCGAAAGCACAGCAAGCATGGGAATCTCGTCGATGACGCAGGCAATCAGCTCCGGATCGTCGATCAGGAGGGGCTCAAGCACCTCGCTCCCTCTGACGAGGATGTCGCCGATGGTTTCGCCGCCGATTACTCTCCGATTCTCAATCTCGATGGAGGCACCTGAACCTGAAAGAATATCAAGAAAGCCGGCCCTCGTCGGATTGAGGCATACATCCCTGATCAGAATTTCAGAGCCAGGAGCCAGAAGAGCGAGGGCAACAATAAAACAGGCTGCCGAAGGGTCTGCTGGAATAAAGAATGGTTTGGCCGGAATGGTTTTTCGACCCGGAACCACAATGACCCTCTCACCGTCAATCTGCAAGGTCTCCAGACCGAGCATCAGTTCGGTATGGTCACGGGAAGGAATGGGTTCGACGATACGGGTCTCACCGTCGGCATGAAGGGCTGCAAAGGCCACCAGGGACTTGACCTGTGCCGAGGGAACAGGAAGGCGGTAGCATATCGGTTTCAGATCCCGGGTGCCCCTGATGCGAATCGGGGCGGTCCCCGCAGGGGAGAGCTCCAGATCGGCGCCCATGAGGCGAAGCGGCTCCGAAACCCGCTTCATCGGCCGCTTCATGAGCGAAGCGTCACCCACGAGCTCGCTTTCAAAGGGCTGTGCCGCCATAATGCCCGAAAACATCCGCATGGTGCTGCCTGAATTATCGCACATAAGCGGAGCTGAAGGGGGAAGAAAGCTCCACAACCCTTTCGACTCTATGAACACCCTGCGCACAACCCGGCCCCCGGCGCCCTCTGCCGTTTCCTGGCGAAGCGCTATTCCGGCACCCTTCAGGACTCCCAATGTCGACTGGTTGTCGAATCCCGGTGAAAAATTCGTTATCTCGGTCGTCCCCTCCGACAGCGCACCGATAAGGGCCGCACGGTGGGAGATCGACTTGTCCGGTGGCAGCGAAGTGACTTCACCCTTGAATACGCTCATGAGTCATTGAAGTTGGTGTTCAAAAAAAAAGCAACTCCCGGAAAGGAGCTGCTTTGCATATCTGTTTCGATCGGAGTGATCATGAGTTGCGATCTTCGTTCGCCCTCTGAGCCCTGCGTTTGCTTCTTGAGCGTTTCAAACGACCATCTATCGAAGGTTTTACGAAGTATGCGTTACTGCGAAACTCCTTTAAAACACCTGCACGCTCATACTTCTTCTTGAAGCGCTTCAGCATCTTATCGATTGATTCATTATCATTTACCTGCACACTAACCAATGAAATTCACCCCCTTTTGAAAGATCAACGTCTTAATTTTAGTTTAATAATATCTGTAATGCTTTCGGAACTCTTTTCCGTTGCCGGGTTCACTCTCACATTTTCGAGAAGCTGTTTCCTGCCGCTTCTTGAAAACTCCACGATAATGACAAATGCACCGCTCCCTGTCGCCTGCTTCTCCCTCACGATACCAACCTCTTGAAGCGCCTGATGGTAGAGCGCGTCCCCCTTGGCGTAGATGCCATGCGGAGAGTATACCTGGCACTCCTCCGCTCTCAACTCTTCAGGGCTGAGTTCCCGGTCTATCTGTATCTGCCACTCTTTGAGCAGATGAACCTGATTGCAATGTGAACAGCGGATCCAGTACTGGTTTTCTGCAGGAGGTGGCACCGAAGCGACAACTCCCTTTCCATCCTTTGACTTCTTTACCGGAGGCGGTGAGAGCAAATCATCGTCCTTGGGCTTGTTGCTCGGCATCCACTCACCGACAAACACCTTGTCGGTAACCTGGCCGCAACCCTCACAAAAGGAGGCCTTGAACTTGCCCTCCAGTATGAACTGCCTTTTTCTGGACTCTGCCTTCATATCATATTGCTGGTTGTAACCCGCCCATCATCAGCTCGGCGTGTGCCTTGCCTCTCAAGGTAAAAACACATGAGAGAGCGATGCTTTATCTGCTTTTTTCCGGCTGACTGCACGACACGCGGGCACTGCGCCTGAAAAAATGCGAAACTTTCAGGAGTGCTTAGTTACATAAATCCATCCAAAAAAACAACCGGATAATTTCGACCGAAATCACTGATGGGTCAGCGCGTCGATAAGATCTGATTTTGTAAGCAGTTGAAGCCTTCCGTCCGACAGGCTTATCAGCACGCCGGAAGCACTTTGCTGCAGTTTATCGGAGAGTTCGGAGATTGTCGCATCCGGAAGGCAGACCGGAAAAGGTCTCTCCATGAACCCGACAACCTTCGAATTCATCGCCTCATCGTTTTCAATAAGAATAGAGAGAATCTTGTTTTCGCTGATGCTGCCGATCGGGGCGTTGTAGGAGACGATCGGCAGCTGCGAGACATCGTTCTGCTTCATCATCTCGAACACCTCGGAGAGCGTGCTTTCCGGGTAGGCCACAATGAGATCCCTGCGCGCCTTGAGCTGCAAAATATCCTCCGCGGTAATCTGTTCGAGTGCCGACTTCGCCTTGCGATAGAAGCCGCGCTGGCGCATCCACTCGTCACGGTACATCTTGCTCAGATACCAGCCGCCGAAATCAGGCATCACCACAACAACCGTGTCATCTTCACCATATTCCCCGGATGCCTGCAGGGCAGCGGCCATCACGGCACCGGATGCTCCTCCGGCAAAGATCGCTTCCATCCGCAAAAGCTCCCTGCCGCAGTTGAACGCGTCATGGTCACTTACCTGAATCACCTCATCGATAAGCGATGGCTCCCAGAAGGCGGAAGGACGGCGGGAACCAAGCTCCTCGAGCTCTGAAGGCACGAGGGCACCGGGTTTTCCGTCACTGAAAAGCCCCTGGTAGATTGAGCCCTGCGACTCGACGCCGATAATGCGGATACGGGGGTTGCGCCCTTTAAGGTAACTGCCCACACCAAAGGCCGTTGCTCCGGAAACCATCGGCACAAAGACATGAGTGACCTTTCCACCGGTCTGGAGGTAGATTTCACTGCCAGTATCGTCACACTGCACCTTCATGCTGAGCGGATTGTCATGCATTCCTGCAAAAAAAGCAGTGGGCATGCTCTTCACCAGACTCTCGGCCACGTTCATGCAGCTTGCCTGTTCATACGGCAGAGCACTTGACGGGGTAAGCACCAGCTCAACACCGAGAGCCCGGAGCAGATCCTGTTTTTCCTGCGACATCCGGTCGGGAGCCGCAAGAAGCAGCTTGTAGCCTCGGCTGACCGATGCCATCGCGAGCGCAATGCCGCTATTGCCGTAGGTCCAGTCAACAATGGTCATCCCCGGATGGATCAGCCGCCGCTCCTCAGCGTCCCTGATAATGGCGGAAGCCGCACGGTAGTAAGGAGAGCAGGCTGGATTGGTATATTCGAGTTTAGCCATGACCTTCGGACGCGCCTGACGGGTCATCTGTTTGAGAAGAACCATCGGGGTCTCTTCTCTGAGTCCGAATATGTCGTGGTTAGCCATGGTGGTCTGGAAAAATGGATTGTCTCTTTGCAAGCGCTGAAAAATGTCTGACTGAAATATACATTAATTGCTGAATTCGCGACAGCGGGTGGAATATGAGGGAAGAGGGTTTGATAATCATGGGCAAAATATGTTTTTTACAGAGGGCTCCCCGCGATGCGCGACTCCCCGCCTACCGTTACCGGGCGTAACCGGCAACCCCAAAAACTCTGCACCTTTATGGACGACACTGATCCGACCCTAATGGCTGAGGGTACTCCCGGAGAGCACCTCTCGGAAGCCCGTATCTCTCTGGGTCATCTTGTTTCGAATGTCGGGGCGATCAGAAAGCGGATCGGCTCCTCCCCGCGCATCATGGGCATCGTCAAGGCAAACGCCTACGGCCACGACGCCAAAAGAGTCGCCGCCGCACTTGAAGCGACGGGCATACACGATTTCGGAGTGGCAAATATCCAGGAAGCCATAGAGCTGAAAACCTCCGGCGCACTTAAAAGTCCCGCAAGGATTCTGGCCTTTGCGCCCCCCCTACCCTCACATATCGAACAGTTCCTGCAGCACGGCATCGACATGACCCTCTGCGACATGTCGACGCTGGAGGCGGCTGAGGCACGCGCGGCAACAGCTGGAAAGCCTCTTGGCGTACAGCTGAAGGTCGATACAGGCATGGGGCGCCTCGGCGCAAAACCCGGGGATGCCATGGGGCTGCTCAGCAGGGTCGACAGTTCCCCTCATCTCGAACTTACGGCCATATATACGCACTTCGCCGAAAGCTCCATCCCCGGAGGCTTCACGCAGATGCAGCTTGAAACGTTCAAAACGCTCACCTCGGAGTATGAGCATCTTGCCGGAAAAACCCTCTGCAAGCATGCTGCCAACAGCGGCGCCATCCTTTCCGAACCGGACTCATGGCTTGACATGGTCCGCCCCGGCATTCTCCTTTACGGTTACCATCCCTCGGAACAGACACCTCTCCGCCTCGACCTCAAGCCTGTAATGCAGATGGAGGCAAAGGTGATTTTCATCAAAAAGGTCGATACTGGCACAACCATCAGCTACAGCCGCAGATGGAGTGCCCCGGAACCGCGCTATATTGCAACCATCTCCGCCGGCTATGCCGATGGGTACTCGAGAACCCTCTCCGGCAGGGCCACCGTCACCATCAACGGCACTGCCTACCCTCAGATCGGCACCGTCACGATGGACCAGATCATGGTCGACCTCGGCAAAGAGCTCAAGGCTGCTCAGGGCGACACCGCCATTCTCTTCGGGTGGGATGGTCTCACAGCAGAGGAGCTTGCCGGAATTGCCGGTACCATCAGCTACGAAACCCTCTGTGCGGTTTCTTCCAGGGTAAAGCGTATTTTCGTTTGAAAGGCTTTCGGCAAGTTCCTGCGCGGTTGCAGCACACTACCTCACCTCATAAAACCACCACTATCTGAAGCAGTGAAAGCCGCCTTTATCTCCCAAGCCCTCTCTTATTCCTTCTGGCCGCCCTTTGATACCCCGGAAATTGCAATGTTTTTGCAACGCCACTCAGGTACCGTGTAAATACGGACATCTCGAATCAGCAATTGCGCTCACCGTCCAAAAGGTGATAATCTGCCGTAACGCCTGGCTATTCAGCAACATCCGGCAAGAGTATTGCCATAGGGAATTTATTTCCGCTGTTTGTCGTTCCCGTGATGAGTTACATGTTGGACTCGGATTTGAGCTTTTGGTTTGAATTTGCGCGACATGACACAAATTCTTCCCGATTGTTTTATTCCTGTCCGGGTGCCGTTTTTTTTCAACCCTTAATCACGGAGCCTCCCATGGAAGAAAGAAGCCCGAAACAGATCGAGGAAGCATTCGAACTTCTTGAACAGATGAATAAAAAGTTCAAAGAGATCGAGCCAAAAGGCCCGCCTTGCATTGGGGTCTGCAATAGTGACTGCGGCACCGTTGAAGTAACTAATCGCAAAGTGTCCAACTTTTATGTAGACAATGCACTCTGACGAGCGTCAGGACAGGCCGCTTTATGTTGTTGTTTCCGGGGGAGAGCCCAACATTGTTTACGATGCAGGAACGAACCGTTTGCTGAATCTCGATTCCCGAACGGCCGAGGCTCTCCCCGGATGGAACGGTGACGCCGAACTGCTCCCGAGCAGCGAAAAGTTCAATACCCTCATTTCGGCCGAAAAAAAACATGGCTGGCTCAGCCGGCATAGGCCCGGTTGTTTTGCCCTGCCATGGAGTGAACAAACCATCCGGCACAAACTCTCCAGCTCGCTCGACTGTCTGGTGCTTGCCGTCACCACTGCTTGCAATTTCCGCTGTTCATACTGCTTGTACGGCAACAATTATGAAGGATACCGGCCGCATGGCAACCGGATGATGGCTTATGAAACCACAGAAGCCGCTCTGTCATTCTTTGAGCGCCACAGCCGGGATTCCGGGGAGCTTCACCTGAACTTTTATGGCGGTGAGCCCCTTCTCAACTTTCCATTGATTGAGAAGTCCGTTGAACGCTTCCCGAAGATAGCTGCAGGTCGAAAATACTACTATCACCTCACGACCAACGGGTTCCTGCTGCATGAGCGCCGGATTGCGGAGCTGCTCGTCGAGCACGACGTCTGCCTCACCGTCAGTCTTGATGGGCCGGAGAGATATCACGACAGCCGCAGGCGCACCCTGCAGGGCGAGGCGACCTTTGGAACAATCATGCAGGGGCTCGAACTCATCGATCAGCTTGATCACGACTATTTCATGAGAAACGTGATGATCAATTGTGTAATTGATGCCATCAGAGACCTTCCTGCAACAAGGAATTTCTTTCTGGAACACACCCTCCTAAAGAACCTTCATATAATCTGCTCGACGGTAAAAAACGACGGGTTCAGCCGTTCGGATCTGCAGGAAAACAGAGCGGCTCAAGCTGAACTCGAAGAAGAGCTTTTTGCCCGGTTCAGATCAGAACAACCGGTTTTCGATAGCTTCCTCAAGCGGATTTTCGTAAGGGATCTGGTCAAGATTCACCGCCGCCAGGGTTTCGAGGGATTCGAAAGCCATGAGGCTCTGACCGGGTTGTGCATCCCTGGCCTTAAGGAACTCTTTGTCGATATCGATGGCCGTTTTCACCTGTGCGAAAACACCTGTGACGAACTCACGGTAGGAAATCTCAGCGACGGCTACGATCTGGAGGCGATAAAGGGAATCGTCAACGCCTACAGGGAGATTGGCGACGAGTTTTGCACGCGGTGCTGGGCTGTCAGGTTCTGCTCGCTCTGTTTCGTCCATGCCTTTACGGGGGCAACCCCTGACAAGGAAAAGCTTTCCCGTTACTGCGAGCGCGAGCGCAATAAGATTCTCGGAGCACTCAGACTCTATGTCAGGCTGCGCAAGGAAGTTCCCGAATCTCCTGCAATCCTTGAGGCAGATTCTATCGTTTAGGGAACCTCACAGAGGTTTACCCATGCACTGTCGTCGGGAGAGTTTCCCCTGTTTTTCAGGGTATGCAAGGTTTCAAAAAGATTAAATTTTTTGGTTGCCAAGATCTGCGCGCCCTGTTTATCTTCATTGTTTGGGTATCTTATTAAAAAAATTGCGGATTCATAGGAATAAGCCCACCACCCCGATGAAACGTTTTGACAACCTTTCCAGAAAACTCGGCATCACGAGAGCTGAGATCACCCTGGTCTCTGCTCTGCTCGGCTTTCTTGTTTTGGGGGGTATTCTCAAAAGCTTCCGTTCATCAGAGGAGGCCTCTCTGCTCCTGAAAAAGGCCGAGAGTGCCCGCTACCGCGAGGCGGAGGTTGACAGCCTAATCAAGCTTGCTGCAGCTGATCAGGCAACGGTCAAAGAGGAGATGGCTGAAGAGCAGAGTGGCGGTGCAGGAGTGCGCAGGGGCCCGCACATTGCAGAGAAAAAACAGTTTAACGGAACACTCGCCTTCAACAGGGCGACCACGGCAGAGCTGCAGAAAATACCGGGAATCGGACCGGTCATGGCAGCAAAGCTTGTTGGCTTCAGAACATCAAAGGGAGGTCGTATCCGGGATTTTGAGGAGTTTCTGGAAATTCCGGGCGTAGGCCGCAAAAAACTTGAGCTCCTGAAAAAACATTTTACCCTCGAATGATGAGCAAAAGCGTGCTTGCCTGTAGCATAGAGAGAACCGAGAGCGCACTGGTGAGGCTGAAGAGTTCCGGTGGCGGATACACCCTCTCCGCCTGCAGAACCCTCCCCTTCGGCTTCGAGAATCTTGCCTCGGCAAAAGCCGACCGGCAGATAAAAAAGCTTGCGCGTCATCTTGAGGAGTGGCCGGGCGAGGAGCTCGCGCTCTCCATGGGAGCTGAAAACTATCGCCCACTTCCAGCCTATTTCCCGACCGGAGCAACTCCCGAAGCCGTTCACGAGTACTGCCGCATTGAAGCGGGCTACTTTCTCAACCGGCCGGACGACTACCGTTGCGACGTCACCACATGCACCGATGCCGGGTGTGAGGAGCTGCTTGAAAAACATCTTCTGCTCTTCTATCCGGCCGAACCCTTCAGCCGCGCCTCGGAGCAGCTCGCCCCGGGCCACGACCTTGTTTTCACCGGAACGCCCCAACTCCCTCTGATGCATCTGTCTAAAATATCCGGAGCGTCTCAGGCCATACTGGAAATCGAAAGCAGCTATGTGCTCTTTCGGGTGGCAACAAACGGCAGGATGGAGAAATTTTCGTGCAGGCCGGTAAAAAACAGAAAGGAGAGGGAGTATTTCGCCATCAGGGCACTCATCGACAACCCTGCTGGTGGAGCGGGTGCCGTTCAGGTTACCGGGACGGGGGCGGACCGGAGCATGATTGCCCGAATCAGAAAAGCGACAGCGCTTGCCCTCAAGCCTCTCGGCCTGCCGGAGTCGATATCCCTCGGCAATCCCGGCAAACTCAAGATCTCATCACAGGCTGCCGTAAAAGCCATCAGCATGGCACTGATGGCTCTCAGCTGAACATCTGCTGCAGTTATGCCTTCCCGGCGATGACGACCTCGGCGATCTGGACGGCATTGGTCGCCGCACCCTTCCTCAGGTTGTCGGCAACGATCCACATATTGAGCGTCTGCGGGTGCCAGTAGTCGCGCCGGATCCTTCCGACAAAGACCTCGTCACGCTCGTAGGAGGTCAGCGGCATCGGGTAGAGACGCGCCGACGGGTCGTCCTGAAGGATGATGCCCGGTGAAGACCTAAGAAGCGTGCGCACCTCATCGATATCAAATTCGCGCTCAAGCTCGATATTGAGCGACTCGCCATGACCGCCGTAGACCGGAATGCGCACCGTCGTCGGCGAAACGCTGATGGAGTCGTCCTCCATGATCTTGCGCGTCTCGTTCACCATCTTCATCTCCTCCTTGGTATAGCCGTTCTCGGTGAAGACGTCAATCTGCGGAACCGCATTGAAGGCTATCTGGTGAAAATGGGTGAACTGCTCCTGCGCTTCGCCCTTAAGCTCGCTTTCAAGGGCATCGCGGCCGACCTTCCCCTTGCCGGTGACCGACTGATAGGTCGAGACGACTACCCGCTTGAGGCCGAAACGGTCATGAAGGGGCTTGAGTACCACGACCATCTGGATGGTCGAGCAGTTGGGATTGGCGATAATATTTTCCGGCGTGCCGTCCGCCCTGAAAATGGCTCCGGGATTGACCTCGGGCACGACCAGCGGCACATCGGGATCCATGCGGAAGGCAGAGGAGTTGTCGATGACAACGGCACCTTCGGATGCAGCAACCGAAGCCCACTCCTTGCTTGCCGTGGCGCCTGCCGAAAAGAGCGCGATGTCGACATCGCGGAAGGCTTCGCGGGAAGGCTCGCGGATGGTGAACTCCTCGCCCCTGAAATGGACCTTCTGGCCGACGCTTCTCGACGAAGCAAGCGGGACGATGTCGGTTGCAGGAAAATTCCTCTCTTCAAGGACCTGAATCATCGTGCGACCGACAAGACCTGTCGCACCAAGCACCGCTACCCTGCAGCGGGATTGTGAACTGCTCATAACGTATTCTGTAGGATTAAGATAAGTTAATAATTCAACACCAGTTTGCTTGAGTGGTCATTGAGGTACTCCGCATTATCGGAGATCATCCCCTCACGTGCATACCCTTCACACTCGACTCCGTAAGCCAGGAGAATTTCGATAACCTGCGCCCACTGCTCCTCACGAACGAGCTTGTTGCGGACACGGGAGACCATCGGCAACCCTTTCAGGTAGGTGGCATAATGACGGCGCATCTCCAGCGTGCCGTATTTCTCGCCTTTGAAGCGGACGGAGAGCTTCAAATGCTCGATAGCGGCCTCAATGCGCTCCCTGAAGCCCGGCGGAGAGAGCGGAGTGCCGGTCTTTAAAAGATGGCGGGCCTGGGCAAAAATAAAGGGGTTGCCGATCGAACCCCGGCCGATCATCACGCCGTCGGCTCCGGTTTCGGCGTACATGGCGACGGCATCTTCGGCACTCCAGATATCGCCGTTGGCAATGATCGGGATACGGGCATGAGCCTTGGCCTCACGAATCCAGCTCCAGTCCGCCCGACCCTTGTACATCTCACTCCGGGTGCGACCATGAATTGCAAGCGCCTGAATGCCGGAATCCTCAAGACGATGGATTACATCGATGATGTTTATGGACTCCCTGTCCCAGCCGATACGGGTCTTGGCCGTTACGGGAATATTGACCGCACCAACAACCGCGGCGGCAATCTGGGCCATCTTCTCCGGCTCGCGGAGCAGGGCCGCTCCGGCACCCTTGCCGGCCACCTTCTTGGTCGGACACCCGAAATTGATATCGAGGTAATCGGGACTGTACTCTTCAGCGATCCGGGCCGCCTCGATCATCGACTCGACGCTGTTGCCGAAAATCTGGACGGCGATAGGCCGCTCGACCGGGTCGGCCGTCAGCTTGCGCACGCTCTTTTCGATGCCGCGGCGCAGGGCCTCGGCGCTGATAAACTCCGTATAGACAATATCGGCCCCATAGCGCTTGCAGAGCTGGCGGAAAGCCCTGTCGCTCACATCTTCCATCGGTGCGAGAATGACAGGACGGTCAATGTCAATGGTTCCGATCTTCATTGCTATCCGTTAATAATCTCCGCAGGCACCTTCATGATCTCCTTGACCTGCTTGTGGACTTTTTTGAAGAGCTCCGGATCGTCACGCAGGGCCTTGCGGACGGTCTCGCGACCCTGGCCGAGCTTCTCCTCACCGTAACTGAACCATGAGCCGGACTTTTTCACCACTCCGAACTCGACGGCCAGGTCGATAAGCTCGCCCATCACCGAGATGCCCTCGCCGTAGAGGATATCGAACTCGGCGATTCTGAAAGGGGGCGCAACCTTGTTTTTAACGACCTTCACCTTTGTCCGGTTGCCGACAACCGCCTCACCCTCCTTGAGCTGGGCGATCTTGCGGATATCGAGACGGATGGAAGAGTAGAATTTCAGGGCCTTGCCGCCGGTTGTCGTTTCGGGGCTGCCGTACATGACGCCGATCTTGTCGCGAAGCTGGTTGATGAAGATGCAGACACAGCTCGATTTTGAGATGGCGCCGGTCAGCTTGCGCAGGGCCTGGCTCATGAGGCGGGCCTGCAGGCCGACGACACTGTCACCCATCTCACCCTCAAGCTCGGCCTGGGGCACGAGGGCCGCCACAGAATCAACAACGACAACATCAACGGCACCGCTTCTGACAAGCGTCTCGACAATTGAGAGAGCCTGTTCGCCGGACTCCGGCTGGCTGATAAGCATGGCATTGATATCAACACCAAGCCTTCTGGCGTAAGAAGGATCGAATGCGTGCTCGGCATCGACAAGCGCCGCAATCCCCCCCTCCTTCTGTGCCTCGGCAATAACGTGCAGGGCAAGCGTGGTCTTTCCTGAGGATTCAGGGCCGTAGATTTCGGTCACCCTGCCGCGGGGAAGTCCGCCGACACCGAGAGCAAAGTCAAGCGTCATCGATCCGGTTGAGATAGCCTGCACCTGCATCACCGCCGCACTGTCGCCGAGGCGCATGATGGCGCCCTTGCCGAACTGTTTTTCAAGCGCATCGACGGCAAGGTTGAGCTGCTTGAGTTTTGCCGGATCTACTCCGGGGACCTGCTGTTCCGTTTTCTGTGTATCCATGATGAAATGGGAGCTATAATGTGGTAAAAGAACGAATCCTTCAGGTTACAATTGTCTTGAGTGTTTCAGAAAGCGGCCGGTAACAGAGGCCGAGTTCATCAATCGATTTCTGGTTGCTGTACAGAAGGGGTCTTGAGGAGATACGAATGCTTTCAAGGCTGATAAACGAGGGCCTGCCGGAAAGGACCGAAAACACTTCACCGCCAAGTCCGGCCAAAATGCCAAGAAGCGGGGGGACACCGAACACCCTGCCCGTGCGGCTCCCCTCCATTCCGGCGACAGCAGCGAAAAGATCCCTGAAGGGCATGTTATGACCGACAATCAGATAACGCTCACCCGACCGGCCCCGTTCCCATGCGGCAACATGCGCATCGGCAACATCACGGACATCGACAAACCCGGTGCTTCCCGAGGGAGAAAGGGGGATTTGGCCATTGTAGATCATACGGAGCACCTCATTCGAAGAGCTCTTCGACGCGGGATTGGCCCGGTCTACGCCGATGACGACTCCGGGATTGAGGGTCACGACTTCAAGGCCCTCGGCCACACCGCGCAACCCCTCGAGCTCCGCCAGATATTTTGCCTCCATGTATCCGTTCCTCCGCTGCCAGTCCTGGAAGGAGGAGCTCTCCAGTGAGGGCGTGCCATCGCCTGTGGAACCGACCGCTGCAATGGAGCTGGTCAGCACAAGCCTCTGGACCTTGTTGAAAATGCAGGCATTGACGACGTTCCTCGTACCAATTACATTGGTATTGTAGAGCTGTTCACGGTAGCTGCTGGCGTAGGCAATGAGCCCCGCGCAGTGGAAAACGGTATTGACCCCCTTGAGCGCCTCCATGACGGAGAGCGGATCGAGCAGATCGGCTCTGGCAAGCTCAACGGGAAGCGGATCGAGAAAGGCGCAGTCAGAACTGTTCCGGGCAATGACCCTTACGGGCTGCTCTCTGGAAAGCCTTGAAAGGAGAGCGTAGAGAATCTGGGACCCGATATATCCCGTGGCACCGGTTATGGCAATGGTCGACTTGAGCATGAAAACGCTGAATATTTCCGGCATCTATGCTCCGCAGGGTTCAACATTGAACTCCCGGGGAACAGCTGTTTCTCTCCTTGTGAGGGGGGAGTGCTTTGGATCCTTTCTCGCATCCCGACGAGTGGGTAACTTGAACTGGAGGACAAAGCTTCTCTGTTACGAAAATAGAAAATAAAACTACATTGCACTCAATTCCTCTCGACAAGCATTATAAAATATTTGGTTATGCCCAAGAAAAAGTCCGCATCCCCGCCGAAAGGAGCGATCCAACAGGATCTCCTCTCCAACGGATTGAAGGTCATAACCGATTCGGTGCCCTATGTCGAGAGCGTCACTCTTGGCATCCAGATTGATGCCGGATCGCGCGATGACCCCGAAAACGCTCCCGGACTGGCACACTTCATCGAACATGCTCTTTTCAAGGGCACGAAACGGCGAAGCTACCTCGATATTGCCAGAAACATCGAAAAGCACGGAGGCTACCTCGACGCCTACACCACTAAAGAGCACACCTGCATCTACCTCCGCTGTCTTGGGGAACACCTCGAGCCATCGTTCGACCTGCTCTGCGACCTGGTCTCTGACCCGATCTTCCCTCCTGAGGAGATGGAGAAGGAGAAAGAGGTGGTCATTGAAGAGATCAGCAGCGTCAACGATACCCCTGAAGAGCTCATTTTCGATGAGTTTGACCTGCGCTCCTTTCCTCTCCATCCGCTCGGCCAGCCAATTCTCGGCACAGAAAAAAGCGTTGAGGGTTTCAGTGACCGTGACCTGAAAGCGTTCATGCGCCAGCACTACACTCCCTCCAAGATGCTGCTCACTGCCACCGGTATGGTTGGTCATGACAGGGTCATGCGCCTTTCGGAGCAGTTCCTTGGCTCCCTTGCCCGAGAGAGCGGAACCGCGTACGAGCGCAAACCCTTTCTGCCCGCTCACTACACCCCCTTTTCGGCTACACTCAAAAAGCAGCTCTTTCAGGCGCAGATTGTCCTCGGCACAGCCATAGAGCGCCATGACCCGCTCTTCTACAGCCTGATGGTGCTCAACTCCATGCTCGGCAACGGCATGAGCTCACTGTTGAACCTCGAGCTTCGCGAAAAACGGGGTCTGGCATACAATGTCTACTCCTCGCTCTCATTCTATGAGGATATGACCGCCCTGAACATCTATGCCGGAACCGACAGCAACAAGAGCAAGGTGACGCTTGAGCTCGTCACCGAGCTCCTCCAAAGTGATGCACTCCGCAATCCCGACCCGGAAGAGGTGCTCGCTGCCAAAACGAAACTGCTTGGCTCCCACATCATGGGCCAGGAAAAGATGACGCGCAGAATGTCGCAAACGGCATCCGACCTCTCCTACTTCGGCCGTTATATCGACCCGGCCGAAAAGAAGGCTGAGCTGGAAGCTGTCTCGATGGATGATATCTCGGAAGCGGCGAGCCGCATGCTCCACAATGCGGTCTTTTCAACTCTTGTCTACAAGCCGAAGCGGTAGCACCGCCGTCTCCGGCGCTCTTTTTTAAAAGAGTGGGGAAATTCGTATCTTCTAAACTTTCATTTTCACAATACCAATAAACCAGAGAGAGCCTTGCAAAAGAATATCAAGAACGTCAGCGAAACCGAACAGGAGCTGGAAATCATTCTTTCCGCGGAAGAGTTTGGAAGCGAATATGCCCAGGAACTGGAAGAAGCAAAGAGAACGGTGCAGATCAAGGGATTCAGAAAAGGACATGCGCCTGCAGGCCTGATCAAGAAACTGGCCGGACCGGCCATCGAGGCATCTATCGCCGAAAAAATGGCATCAAAGTATTTTGGCGACATTGTCGATGCCGAAAAAATCAAACCGGCAAGCCGCGCACAGCTCGTCGACTTCACCTTTACGCCCGAGCAGCTCACCATAAGGCTCTCCTTCGATATCCATCCTGAGTTCGAACTCAAGGATTACAGCGGCTACACCTTCACGCGCTCGAACTATACCGTCACCGACGAGGATGTCCAGCGCGAAATCAAGCTGATTCTCAAAGGCCACGGCACGCTTGTCAGCATCAATGAGCCGGCACTGTCAACCGACACGGTGATTGGTGATGTGGTGAGAATCAATGAAGCAGGCGAACCTGAATCAGATCAGAAAACGGAGAACCATCACTTCAGCCTCGAATATCTTCCCGAGGAAAATCCGTTCCGCAAGGCTCTGACCGGCAAAAAAGCCGGAGAGATTGTTGACGTGACGGCCGACCCTCAGGATGCCGATACTGCTCCGACAACCTTCCGCGTCACCATCAGCGAAGTCAAGCGTCTTGAGCTGCCTGAGCTGACCGATGAGCTGGTCAGGGAGATCACCGCAAACCGCCTTGAAAGCGCCAAAGACTTCACCGCAGACGTCCGAATCCAGATTACCGAGCACTTCACCATGAAGGCTGACGAGGACCTTCTCGAATCCATCTCGGCTAAACTCATCGAGGAGAACCCTGTTCCCGCCCCGAAATCCATGGTCGCCTCATTCTCGAACATGCTGGCCGAAAATGCGAAACGCCAGATGGGCGGCGGATTCCCCAAGGGGTTTGATGAGAACCAGTTCCGCCTCGCAATGGGCCCCAATGCCGAAAAGCACGCACGCTGGCTTCTGATCAGCCAGAAAATCGCTGAGCTCTCGGAGCTGTCGGTCTCTGACGACGACATCAAGGCCTATGCTGAAAAAGAGGCCGATAAAAACTCGTCCATGAAGGCAGAGGATCTGCTGAACACCTACCTCTCCGCCGAGTTCAGGGACTACATCACCGACACCATCCTCAAGGACAAGATCTACGACATCATCAAGTCGAAGGTCACCATCACCGAGGAAGCAGCACCGATCCCCGAACACAGAGGATAAAGAGAAAAAGGAAAAGCGTTCCAGAGCATAAAAAGGCAGAAGACCATACCAATCAGTCTTCTGCCTTTTTTCTTTGTCTTGTCCCGGTTGTCCCTTAAGTCCCTGCCGTCCCTGTCCACAAAATCTTCACTCCGCCTCGAGCAGCGCCGTTGCAATCGCTGACTTCCTGTCGTGGGCGATTGATATCTTCATCCTCTGACCCTCGGGAAAACAGGATGCGTCGACCGGGCGCACAAACGGCCGGCCCCGATCATCGTTGAGGATCTCGAAGCTTTTCCAGTGCACTGTAGCCGAAAAACCCGTACCAAGCGCCTTGACAACCGCCTCCTTGGCGGCAAACCGGCCGGCTATGCTGGCCACAACCTGCGGCTTGTGCATGCAGATCTCGATCTCGCTCGGGGAAAGAAAGCGCTGAAGAAACTTCATGCCGTACCGGCTGTACAGCGACTCAATCCTGTCAAGATCGACAATGTCAACACCTACCTCCATTCATCCTCCCCTGTCACGACAGAGCGATGGTCATTGAAAGATCCAGAGCCCTGACGCTGTGCGTGAGCTCCCCGATTGAAATGAAGTCCACGCCGGTCTCGGCCACCGCCTGAACATTGTGCATGCCGATATTTCCCGACGCCTCGAGCTGAACGCTGCTGCATGCGGTTTTGACATAAGCGACAGCCTCCCGCATCAAGTCGACAGTGAAATTATCGAGCAGTATGATATCCGGAACGCAGACCAGGGCGCGGCTGAGTTCATCAAGAGAGCGCACCTCGGTTTCAATCTTGACATCAAGCTGCTGCTTTTCGCGATATATCTGTGCTCTGCGGATTGCTGCGGCAATGCCTCCGGAAGCGTCAATATGATTGTCCTTGATGAGAATCATGTCGAACAGCCCGAAGCGGTGGTTCACCCCGCCGCCGATGCGGACCGCCTCCTTGTCGAAGTAGCGCAGGCCGGGAACGGTTTTGCGGGTATCAAGGATTTTCGTGCCGGTATGGCTCACCTTGTCGACATAGCTCCTGGTTCTGGTGGCGATGCCCGACATCCGCTGCATGAAATTCAGTGCCGTCCGCTCTGCGAGCAGAAGCGCACTGAGCTTCCCCGTCACCTCCAGGAGAAGTTCGCCAGGGCTGACTTGCTCTCCATCCTGATGGTGCAGGGTGACGGCAAGCGTGGGATCACAGGCGGCGAACACCTGTAGGGCAACATCGGCGCCGCCTAAAATACCAGTCTCCTTCGCCTTGATGACCGCACTCCCCTCCCGGCCCGCCTCAATGGTAGCCAGCGTCGTAATATCACCGGTATAGCGATCCTCCTCGAGAGCCAGCATGATTGCCCTTGAGCGGCACCCTTCGTAAAAGTCGGTTCGAGCCTTGTTCATTATCGTTGCGGGAGTTGATTGTCCGTCAGAGAATTGCTCAGTGGGGGCAATTTACATTTTTCGGTTTTGATTTCAGACTTTTGTCGCTAACATTATTAGCTTTGGAGGGTTCTCTGAACGAGTGGCAAACACCCCGGATTTCGGGGGAGGCCTTTCCCGAAACTCATTATCCGCATTGTGTTATGGCACACCCCGCATCCTCATCTGTCCGGCTTGTAAACATGGTCTTCTACGCTCACCACGGCGTATTGAAGGAAGAGCACCGGGTCGGAGCAAAATATGAGGTCGATGCGGAACTCTATTTCGATTTCACTGAGGCCGCTGAGCGAGACGACATCACCAAAACCATCGATTACGGGGCGGTCTACCGGAAGATCAGCCAGGCGCTTACCGAGCGGAAATTCTTTCTGATCGAGGCGGTATCCTATGAGATAGCGCGCGACCTTCTGGGCGACTTTCCGGTTGTCGACCGGGTGAGCATCAGGGTGCGCAAACGCAACCCTCCGGTCGACGGCATCTGCGACTATGCCGAAGCCGACTACTCCATCTCCCGCTAGGAGCACAACAGCTATGCACAAGGCGTTCATCGCAATAGGCTCAAACATCGGCAATCGGCACTGCCACCTCCAGGAGGCAATCGATTGCCTTGAAAGGGCAGACTCAACGTCGGTTTCCGGACTCTCGGCAGTCTATATGACCGAGCCTGTCGGCGAAACGGACCAGGAACGGTTCTACAATGCGGTAGTGCTGCTCGAAACAGCGCTCTCTGCCGAAGAGCTTCGACGGCAGTGCAAAAAAATCGAGCAGGAGCTTGGACGGCCGGAAGCCTATCGGCGCTGGAGCCCTCGAGTCATCGACCTCGACATCCTTCTCTATGACAATCTCTCAATGAGCACCCCTGAGCTCACCATCCCTCACCCGGAACTTCCCGAGAGAAAGTTTGTGCTGATTCCCCTGCTCGACATTGCCAACCCCGTCCATCCCGTACTCCAGAGGAGCATCCTCGAACTGCTTGAGCGATGCCCGGACCGCTCGGTGCTGATCATGCTGAAAGAGCCCCTTCGGCATAAAAAAAAACGGGCCGCCAGATAGCAGCCCGCCCCCGGATGGTTTCAATAATCAAAACCCCTCCCAAGCCCTCTCGGCTCAGTTGGCAAAGGTGATGTTCAGGTTTCCCTCGACAAAATCAGCGCCCTCCGTCTTCCTCCCAACAAGAACGTTCGGCAGAATGATGCTTTTGCGGAAATTGTTGATATCGACCAGAAGCTCGTCACCCTTGATGTTGACGTTGAGCTTGGTGACCTCGACGTTCGGCATATAGAGGCTGAGCACATACTTGCCGTTGATCTTCTCAAGTATCTGGGTCTTCTCATTGCTATAGAGGATTGCCGCAGGGTCCTTGTCCTCAAAAATCTGCTTGCTCAGGTCATAGAGACGGTCGGTATTGATGATTTCGGCGGTAGACTGTTTCGCCCTGAAAATCGGAACCGGATAGAAGCAGTTTTCAATAACCCTCAGATACTTGGTCTGGATATCAATCAGGCTCTGCAGGTAGTTGTCGCTTGAGCTCGTCGGGAGGATCTTGTTGACGACGGCCGCATCAAGCTTGTAGCCGAAAAGGTTGAGATAGGTCTGCACCCGCAGGGCTTCCTTGATTACCATGTTTTCGGGATTAAGCACCACGCGGAAGGTCGTGATTGTCTTGTCCTGAAGCATTGCATGAAGCTCCTTCATATGTTCGTTCACTTCCGGCATGAGCTTGAAGATGTTTTTCTTCGGCATGAATCGGCTCAACAGCGGTGCGGCAAAACCGATCGCCTTGGAGTGCCAGCCGCCGATCTTCTCGGAATACCATCCGTATGATTCCGGCATTCCCAAGAGACGCATGGTCTCGCCCGTCGGGGCCGCATCGACGACGACCACATCGTATTTGCCCGACTTGGCCGCCTTCCAGATATAGCGAAGGCTGATCATCTCCTCCATGCCCGGCATGATTGCCAGCTCTTCGGCCACAACCTCATTGGCTCCGTCGTGCATCAGAATAGAGGAGAAATAGGAGTAAAGCTCGCTCCAGTTCTCCCTGATCTCCGACAGAACATTGACCTCCATAGCGAACAGATTCTTTTCAACCTCAACCGGAGTCGACGAAAGCTCCACACTGAGCGCATCGGCAAGACTGTGGGCAACATCGGTGCTCATAATCAGAACCCGCTGGCCTCTTCGGGCAATTGCGGTTGCTGTTGAGGCGGAAACAGTGGTTTTTCCTACCCCTCCCTTCCCCAGGTAAAGAATAATTCTCATGGTGGTATAGAGTGGACTTGACGTTGTTGGTACGACTGTTACTGTTAAACCTCTCCTTTCTTTCCCTTTTGGCCGCCCTCAGGATGAGCAGGCTTCTCATCCTTCAACTCATCCGGCATGCTGAACCCCTCAAAAGCCGCAGCAATCTCTTCCGGGCCGGGCCACTCAGGTGACGCGGTCTTTTCCGGAGATTGAGCCTCGCCCTTCGCCTCTTCAGAGACGATTGATATTTTTCTCCTTGAACTCGGGACCTCCACACTGCCTTCAGTGGAAGGAGAGACTGTTGCCGTTTCAGGGATGGCCGAATCTGCAGCAGGAGCATCCATGTTCATCATATCCCGAACGATTGCAGGGATCTCTCCTTCGTCAGCGGTGATGGATATCTTCTTGCGGCGACCGACGGGCACCTCCGTGTGATCAGGGGAGGGCTGGCTGCTTATGGCCGACGCGGTTGAGATGCTGTCGGCGACAGGTGCTGGCGCCTCATGACCGAAGCAATCCTCGGTAAGGGGAGCGTCAGCATCGCTGGTAATACGAACATTCTTGCGCCTGTAGGAGCTGTCATCGACGGCGAAGAAATCCCGCTCGCTCTTGTTTGGCACGTTTGATGCACCGGCAGGGCTGCCGGATTTCGGGGTCGGGCCTTGCGCCTTGCGCTTTGGGGCGGCATTAAAACTTGACGATAGCTTGATAAGCTTTCCAACCGAACCGATCATGCCGTCATTCTGAACTGCGGTTTTGACGATGTTCATCACAAACCGTTCTGCCTGGGGGTTTTCCGATATATTGCTCAAAAGCTCGTTGAGGGCGTTCAGCATGCCCGGAACGTGCTGCAGATCCTGCTTGACCTGATCACGAAAGCGGAATGGAGCATCACCGATCAGCTCCTTGATGGTGCCGGCAATCCCTGCCAGAGAGGGTGGATCACCAGACATCAGCCCTTCAAGACCTTTCATCGCATCCGCCGGAGAGAACCCTCCCTGCGGCTCTCCTCCAGCGGGCGCTGCAGGCGCATAGCCTGTCTGCTGGTGAGGGATGTCAGGGTTGGCATAACCGATAGCCGCCTTGTACTGTTCAAGCAGATCCTGTCCGTAGCCGATGCTGCTGTCGGCCTGAACCGAGCCTGGAGCGTCGAAGTGGACCGAGATGGTACGAGGGGGACAGACCGAGCGGACGGCATGAAGCACGGCCGCCGAGACATCGTCCGGCAGAGGCTGTCGGAAGTTGTTGCCGAGATGCTCCTCGATAATCGACTCGATGACGGTATGAAGCTTGACGATCTGCTCCGCCTCGCTCCGTTCAACCATATCAAAAATGACATAGAGCGGCTCCTTGCCCTCCCTGCGCACCTTGAGGTTGAGGGTCGAAAAATCATGATCCTTGTTCCGGCTGCTCAGCGAAACCGAACCAAGCTCGAAACGGTCGAGAAAATCTTTTGCGGACCCTCTGGCCCAGAGGTAGACCGCCTTGTCCGAGTAGACAAGATAATCCTGAAACGCAATATTGCCGACACGCTCCTGATGCGATTCATAGAACACTCCATCAAAAAAAGCGATGGGATGCTCACCGACGCTCATGAGCCCTTTCTGAAAAAACTCTGCAACATCACCCGGCTCACTTTGCCCGGAAACATACAACGATATATTAGCCATTACCCTGCCCGTTCACTTAGCACTTACTATTGAAATTGAACTCAAATCTATCAAAATTTCGGAAGAATCGGAAATAACCCGATTGGGCCCATCCGGCCATGTTCAGGGCGGGATAGCCTTGCCCGGCAAGGACTTTGAAGAAGGAAAAAGAAGGAAAGGCGGCTCATTCAAAGAGAAGGGGAATGCAAATTATTACGACCGGTGCGGCAAAAAAAAGGCAGTGAAACATCTTTCAGCTCACTGCCTTGAAAACGCTGTGCGTCTTGTCGCTTATTTGGCGAACTTGGACTCGACTTCCTTGGAAGGAACAGCATAACCCGTGACTTCAGGAGAACCGCCACGAAGGCTGACTCCGCTGCCAGCGCTGCCATAAGCATTGCGATTGATTCTCATGGTACCTTTGCCCAGAGAGTCAAACAGCATACCGACTGTTTCCCAATGGCCTTCAACCATCACCTCAAAAATACGACCGGCGGAAGCCAGGATATCGGTAAAAACTCCACCATTAGCGCTCATAATTAGCTCCTTGGAATTGAATTATTGAAAAGATTTCAGAAAATTTATTCTGTATTCTGCTATCAATTTACAGTAATAAACAAAAAAACACAAGAAAAAGATTCTCTCCCGGGACCCGCCCAAAAGGGAGGCGCTGGAGAGTCCTTTTACTTCTTCGGCTGAGGCTTCTGGAACGATCCGGAGAAACTCTTTACTGCCTCAGAGGCCGAAACGCCGACATCGCCGACGGCTTTGGCCGCATTGCCAGTTACATTTTCCACCGTATCGACAGCACTGGAATAGAGCTGGCCGGCTGTTCTTGATGCGTCCTTGACGGTAATGGCTACGCGATCGATGGTCTCACCCACAACACCGCCGGTGTTGCCGAGAAGGTTGCCGATACCCGATGCGTCGATAACAGCGCCGACCGTGCCGGTGATGGTATCAAAAATGCCGCCTGCGAGATTGAGGCTTCCGACCACAGCACTCTGGCCGGTCAAGAGAACGCTTTCAGCGACAAAGGTGAGGCGATCGGCAAAATCAAGCTCCTTGAACTCCTTGCGCGCTTTCTGGTACGATTCAGACATGGCTTCCTCCTTGGATTGGTGAGGCGGCTGGAAAAGCGGCCCCTGTTGTGATATCTGCTTACAGAATTGTTCTTGAATTCAAGGTAAACAAAAAAAAATCTCAAACCAACGCCGCTGCCCCGAAGTCCTAACCCCTGTGGTTATTGGAACTTTTGGTCTCATTCTGCAGACGGTCCTGCTCACGGCTGTCAAGATCAAACGGGATATGCAGCCACTTGTCCTTGAAAAATGCATCGCCAGGCTCAAGGCCGGTCAGGCTTATTGGCAGCGTGATGATCTTGCGCTGATTGCCGATCTGCACGTAGAGCTCGTCGCCGGTAACCCAGACGTCGATATCGACCGGGTTGGCAAACATGAGCTTCAGCTGCACCTCATAGACATCCTTGTTCCTGACAAATTTGATCGGCGGTTCGTCATACATCAAATCAGAAGGATCGGTATCACCGTACATGTCATGGGCAAACTGCTCAAGAGCCTTGAGACCGACGATCTCCTGATCGTACATCTTGAGCTTCTTGACCGGCAGCGGGGAGAATCCCTCTTCGATCTCGCCGAGATATTTCTGCTGGATGGTCTTCCATTTCTCAAGGTATCCGCTGTCCTCATTGGTGTCGAGCAGCCTGTTGACGAGCACCATATCGACCTTGAATCCGTAAAGGTTCAGGTAGGTCAAAGCGCGCATGGTCTCCTTGATCGACATCTTCTCAGCATTCATGACCAGGCGCACCGTCGACTTGACGGTGTCGGTCAGGATTTCGCGGATATCCTCGAGCTCGTCGAAAACCTGGTCGACAGACTCGACAGCATCTTCCGGGGGGATGAAGTATGCAATCTTGTCGGACATCTTCGAGAGCGGCTTGCTGAGCGGACGGATAATGTATTTGTTGACATTCTTGATCGCCTTCATGCCCCACGCGAGCGTGTCCGGCAGGGAAAGAAGCCTCAAGGTCTCGCCGGTCGGCGCAGTGTCGAGCACCAGAACGTCATAAAGTCCGGCGGTCTTGTAACGCTTGATTCTCAAGAGGGAGAAAAGCTCCTCCATTCCGGGAAGAATAGTCATCTCGTCAGCCATGACCCCGGAGACACCCTGTGCCATGAACACCCGTGTATAGTATTTCTGAACCGACTGCCAGTTCTGTTTGAGGTCGACATAGGGGTTGACCTCGATGGCATGAAGGTTCTCCCTGATCTTGGTTGGTTCAGCACCGAGCGGCAGGTTGAAAGAGTCCGAAAGACTGTGTGCCGGATCGGTCGAGAGGACAAGGGTTCTGTAGCCAAGCTCTGCCAGCCTGACTGCGGTTGCCGCAGAGACACTGGTTTTGCCTACTCCGCCTTTTCCTGTGAATGTTAAAATACGCATGAACCTGACATTGGATTTTGGGATACTACGAATGTGCAAGATATAACTCTGCGCTGATTCTGCAAAAGTTCCATCACCTTCGGCGCCATCAATCCTGTAATAAACTCTGCAAGCTCGTTCCCCTTCCCTGAGGCGGGACGGCGTTAATCGCTGGCGATCTCTTCGCATGAGCCATCGGCGATACCCAATAAAAAAAAAGGCGGGCATCAACAAAAAAGTTATTACGCAAAAAAAAGGGCGGGCGGGAATCTTAAGGGGAAGCGCGATTTGGCGCGTTAGTGACTTGCAAATGACCGTTCTGCTCGCTTAATTACGCCTTCAGGCAAAACCGTCCCTCTCACCATCTTCGAAGAGCCCCGCTATGCTCGAAACAAACTCCATTGTCGATCTTCGGGCGACCATTGTCCGCAACCGCCATGTCAGCAACGACGTCAGCGTCATCACCCTTGAGTGCCCGGCCATAGCCAGGGAGGCAAAACCCGGCAACTTTGTCAATGTCAAAGTCAGCGAAGCCACTCAGCCCCTTCTCCGGCGGCCCTTTTCCATCCATGAGGTCAGGGGTAGCGAGATAGCTATCATGGTCAAGTCGATTGGAAGCGGCACGGAGATTCTCCGCAACGCGCCTGAGGGTTCAACGGTCATGGTGCTAGGCCCCCTCGGCAACAGCTTTGACACTTCCGGAACCCCCTTCGACACCGCCATCCTCGTCTCCGGTGGAATCGGGAGCGCACCGATGCTTTTTCTGGAAAAAATGCTTGCGGCAAGTGGCAAAAAGGTCATCAACCTGGTAGGTGGACGAACAAAGACGGACATCCTCGCCGAAAATCTCGGCAACTGCCGTTTTGCAACCGACGACGGTTCTGCAGGTCTTTGTGGCACTGTTCTCGACCTGCTCAAAAGCCAGCTCCCGGAACTCCGCAGGGAGGGATCGCTCAAGGTTTTTGCCTGCGGACCAACCCCGATGCTTAAAGCGCTTGCCGGCTTCTGCTGCCAGGAGAGCATCCCCGGTGACCTCTCGCTAGAATCGGTCATGGGCTGCGGCATCGGCATCTGCTACGGCTGCAGCGTTGAAGTCAAAGCTCCAGACGGAGCCGTACGCACCATCCTTCTCTGCAGGGAGGGACCGGTCATCAGTGCGGAACTGCTTGTACTATAGGAAAGAGAGATATATCTTGACTGAATGCGGGGAAACATCCCGAATCCTTATCACAACGAACCTCCAAACACCATGGCAAAAGGACTTAATAAAGTAATGCTGATCGGCCATCTCGGAACCGATCCCGAGTTAAGAGTCACCGCTTCGGGTCAGTCGGTGGTCAATTTCACGGTCGCCACAAACGAAAGCTTCAAGGACGGCAGCGGCAACCTCCAGGAGAGGACCGAGTGGCACAGAATCGTCGTCTGGGGCAAGCTCGCCGAGATATGCAACCAGTACCTGAAAAAGGGTCGTCATGTATATGTTGAAGGGCGCCTGCAAACCAGAAGCTGGGATGATGCCAAGAGCGGCGAAAAGAAATATGCAACGGAAATAGTCTGCTCCGACATGCAGATGCTTGGCGGACAGAGGGATCAGGGTGCCGGACAGGGCTACAGTGAAGGCGGCTCGCAGAACTACGACCGCCAGCCGGCCAAGAGTGCCGGGCGCGACTACCCGCAGGGAGGAAACGACTACCCTTCACAGCCTTCGGCTCCCTCAGGACCGATGGTCGAAAGCGAAAAGGACGATCTTCCGTTCTGACCAAAGTGCTGAATGCTGAGTGCCGGGTGACCATCTTATAACTCAATACTCGTCACTCAGCACTCAGCACTTTTCTCCCCTCACCGCTCCTTATGCAGCACTTTATTTTATTATGGATGCCCTGAAAAAAGCCATTCGCACCGGCACACTTTCACCGGTCTACTTCCTCTATGGCCCCGAAAGCTATCTCAAGGAGGAGAGTGCGGAGATGATAAAAACGGCACTCTTCCCGACCCCGAGTGATGCGGCATGCAACACCCTCATCCTTTACGGCGGAGAACTTACCCCGGGCGAACTGGTCTCGAAGGCAAGTGAATATCCGATGTTCAGCCCGCGGCAGCTCATCATTGTCCGGCAGTTCGAGAAAATGAAGAAGCCCGCCTCGAAAGAGCTGCAGAAACAGCACGAGGAAAAGTTCAGTCGTTACATAGAGAGCCCTGCAGCGTTCACCGTTCTTGTCCTCGATGCGGATTCGGTCGACAAAAAAGAGCTCGACAAATATCCATACAGTGCCCTGAAGCCTTACCGCACCGATTTCTCGGCCATCAAGACCCCTGACCTCTTTGCCTCCCAGAGGGCAAAAGCATCCGGATGGGAGTTCGACGCGGATGCACTCAAAGCCTTTACCGCCTACATAGAGCCATCCTCGCGCGAAATCTGCCAGGAGCTCGATAAAATCATCCTCTACGCATCGGCCCGAAAGGGCGAAAAGCGCATCACTGCAGCCGATGTGCTCGACTCGGTCGGCATATCGCGCACCTATAATATCTTTGAACTGGAAAAGGCTCTTGCGGCAAGAAACCTCAGGCTCTGTAGCGGCATATCGCTGATGATCATGGATCAGGAGGGTCAGAAAGAGGGTCTCGGAAGCATCGTCCGCTACCTCGCCACCTTTTATATCCGGCTCTGGAAACTCTCGATGCCGGGAGTACGCCAGCTCCCTCAGGGAGAGATTGCCAGGATTCTCGGCATGTACGGCAAGCAGGAGTACTTCGTCAAGAACTACCTCGGCTACACCCGTTCATTCTCCCTGAAAGAGACCGAACTCGCCATCACCGCACTGCGGGATGCCGACGCCGCCCTCAAAGGGTTGCGCCCCTATCCGGACGAAAAGTTTCTGCTGCTCCAGCTCATGCAGCTGCTTCTGGGATGAGCAGAGGATAACACGCAGGGTGGTCCCTGTGGCTGCCAGCATTTCGCCCCTCTGAAGCTTGGATATCTCAAATGCCGCAGGCCTCCGCTACAGCCACCCGTTTCTCCTGTACCAGTCGATTGTTTTTACCACACCTTCATGCAGGGTGGTGGTGGCCTTGAAGCCGAAATCGCGCTCTGCCCGTTCCGGTGAACAGACCCAGTAGTCCTGCACCAGCTCGTCGGCCTTGTCACGGTTGATGAGCGCCGGCCGGCCGGCCAGCGAGCCAACGGCACCGATGACCGAACCGGCAAGATAAACGAGGGGCTTGGGCAACGATACCCTGACGAGCTTTTGAAAACCAAGCACCGGACGGGCAGCGGCAATCACCTCATCCCACGAGAACGGGGCCGCTCCGCTTATGTAATATGTCCTGCCCGCCGCAATTTCCGCACGGGCGGCCGCCATGATGCCTTCGGCAAGATCATCGACATAGACCATGCTGAAGCGCTGCCGGCCGGCGTTTCCGACCGATACGAGCACCCCTTTTGCCAGCATCTGGAAGATCTGGAGCACATCGCGGTCTTCCGGTCCGTAAACCGCCGGCGGACGAACAATCGTAACCGGCAGCGCTGCCGAATGAAGAAGCGCGGCCTTCTCGCCACGCAGCTTGCTGCGACCGTATGCACTGACCGGAGAGGGTGAGTCGGACTCACCGAGACCGGTGAGTCCGTCAGAGGCAGGGCCGGCCGCGGCCAGCGAAGAGACGAGGAGAAATCGCTTCAAAGAGGGATTATGCCGACGAACGGCAGCAAGCAGGTTCTGCACGGGCATGACATTGCCCGCATCATATCCCGCCTCGTCGACCGACTTCGTCACCCCCGCAAGATGCACAATCCGGTCCACGCTCCGCACCGCCCGGCCAAGAGACTGGTCGTCCGAAAAATCTCCCCGAACCACCTCCACCCCCTGAGGCACTCCTGCCGGGGAACTCTCCCTGCGAAGAAACACCCGGACCCTCACGCCCTCCCTCGAGAGCAGATGAAGCAGCCTCTTTCCAATAAATCCGGTCGATCCGGTCACAAGAATTGTTTCGCCCATAGCACAAATGATATTCAATGATTCCGCCTGCACGACTGGTTCAAGCTCCGCATGCGGTTTGTCTTAACAAAAAAACCACCTCCATGTTATATCAAAAAAATAAAAAATTTGATACATTTCGGTTTCAGGGTAACCCCCCCTACTGAAACCCGGTCACCAGCAGAATACAGAGAGAACCGACCGCAAGCACGAGAAATTCCGGCAGAGTCAGTGTTACAGCCGGTAAAAATTTGCATTCCTGTGGAGAAAACCAAAGACCTGTTCAAAAAATGCATTGATTTTACCCTTGCCGACGAAGTGAAGGCTCAGGGCATATATCCATTTTTTCACCCGATTGACGAAAACGAAGGCCCCGTCGTCTCTTTTGCCGGACGCAAGCTCGTCATGGCCGGCTCGAACAACTACCTGGGCCTCACCGCGGATCCGAGGGTGAAGGCGGCATCGATCAAGGCCATCAACAAATACGGGACAAGCTGCAGCGGTTCCCGCTACATGACCGGCACGGTCAACCTGCATATAGAGCTCGAGGAGAAGCTGGCTGATTTCTTTGAAAAGGAGCGCTGCCTGCTCTTCAGCACAGGCTACCAGACCGGGCAGGGCATCATACCGACGCTGGTGCAGCGCGGCGAATATATCGTCTCCGACCGCGACAATCATGCCAGCCTTGTGGCGGCATCGATCATGGCTCAGGGCGCAGGGGCAAACCTGGTCCGCTACAACCATAACAATATGGAAGACCTGGAGCGAGTTCTCCAGAAAATCCCGGACGGCGCAGCGCGGCTTATCGTATCGGACGGCGTCTTCTCCGTTTCCGGTGAGATAGTCGACCTTCCCGAGCTTGTCGCTCTGGCTAAAAAGTACGGTGCCCGCATTCTCATCGACGACGCGCACGCCGTCGGCGTAATCGGCAAAGGCGGCAGGGGAACACCCTCCGAGTTCGGTCTGGTCAACGACGTCGACCTCATCATGGGCACCTTCTCAAAAACTTTCGGCTCCCTCGGCGGCTACGTCGTCGGCGACCGTTCGGTCATCAACTACATCAAGCACAACGCCTCCTCGCTCATCTTCAGCGCCTCGCCGACACCGGCAAGCGTCGCCGCCGTCCTCACCACGCTCGACATCATTCGCAGCGAGCCGGAGCTTACCGAGCGGCTTATCTCGAACACCGATTATGTCCGCCAGGGCCTGCTCAAGGCCGGCTTCACGCTTATGCCTTCGCGCACCGCCATTGTCACCGTGCTCATCAGCGACCAGATGAAGACGCTGGTCTTCTGGAAAAAGCTCTTTGACGCCGGCGTCTATGTCAACGCCTTCATCCGTCCGGGAGTGATGCCGGGACACGAGGCGCTTCGCACCAGCTTCATGGCGACCCATGAGCGGGAGCACCTCGACAAGGTCATCACGGAGTTCATCTCCATCGGCACGGAGCTCGGCGTCATCTGAAGACCCGAATAACCGCTCCGCCTTAAACTCCCCCCGGCGCCTGCCGGGGATTTTTTTTGCCCGGCACCCATACCTGAACCTCTTTGCATCGAACACCTTCACACGTCTCTTTTACCTCATTTTTTTATTTTGTTGATATTTTTTAATAAATTAAGGGTGCAAATGCTGATGATGAAGTGAAGCGGAGCTTTTCCCTGCGCCATTGGTGATGATTTGTATTGCTATTTCGAGGGTAGCTACGATAACCGGTTTTCGTATTTTTTTTGTTCGTATCATTGCAACCAGACCACACACAACCATGAAAAAAACGTACACTATTGTCCGTTTTGCTCTATCAGCATTCTGCCTTATGGCGTTGCTGGTACCACTCCCCTCCTATGGCGCCGACACCGGCACCATCAAGGGCAAAATTGTCGACAAAGCCGATGGCGAAGGCATCTACGGCGCATCCGTAACGATTGCAGGCACCACAATCGGCACGGCCACCGACATGAACGGCAACTTCACCCTTTCGAACGTTCCTGCAAAACAGGAAAAGATCTCTGTCTCCATCGTCGGCTACGCGGCTGCAAGCCAGACCGTGACCGTCACCGCAGGCCAGACCGCAGTGGTCAACCTCAAGCTTGGTCAGACCACCATCATGGCATCGGAAGTCATCGTCGGCGCCTCGCTCTACAAGCAGGACCGCCTTCAGGTTCCCGTGACCGTCAACGTCATCTCCCGCGAGAAAATCAAGCAGGACAGCAACCCGACGCTTGACAAGGTGATTGAAGATGTTCCCGGTGTTGTTGTCACCCGCGCTGGCGGACAGACAACCGCCAACATCCAGATCCGCGGTTCAAACACCTATCAGGGTGGCGCAATCGGCACCCGCGTACAGGGCTTCTACGACGGGTTCCCGATCAACTCTCCTGAGTCCGGTGAAATCGCCTGGCCTGCCGTCAACATGAACGCCGCCGACAAGGTCGAAGTGCTCAAGGGCGCTGCAGCTACCCTTTACGGCTCCGGAGCGATGGGCGGCGTGGTCAACGTGACCGGTCACCTCCCGGAGAAACTCGAGGTCAAGGCCGGTGCAAGCCTCGGCTTCTTCGACTCTCCCCCTTCAACCGATCAGAGTGCCTACTGGCAGCGCGGCATCACCCCGTTCTTCTACAACACCTATGTCGGCGTCGGCAACAAGGTTGACAAGCTGACCTACAGCCTGCTCTACAGCAACACCCATGACGACGGCTACCGCCAGAACGCCCAGAACACTCTGGACGACGTCAAGCTGAAAGCACGCTACGACATCGACTCCAAGCAGTACATCCAGCTGAGCAGCTTCTACAACAAGTCCAACGGCGGATACGCATACTCCATGCCGTATGACTTCTATCCGCTGCCGTCAGTGACCTTTACTCCTCACCCTGAGTATGCGTATGACAGCTATGTCAATGGCAAGGTGTTTGCGACTGTGGCCGACTTTGCCGACTACGCGACTGCTCACCCGAATGGAACGATTACGACCGCAGGTGTGACAAGGACCCTCCCCGCATCGTTCCCAACTTATATCCCTCCAATAACTGGGGTCTACGCCGGTGGATACGTTGACGCTGCAACGTATGCAGCGCTCGTCAATAGTTTTGGTGCGGGTATTGCCAATTACAAGCTCTATGACGTCTATGGTGACGACACCATCCAGCGCAAGAACGGCATGGTTGGCCTCAACTATGTCAACCTGCTGAGCGACAACCTCAGCCTTGATACGCGCTACTATCACACCTACAATGAGACGCGCATC
The DNA here is from genome assembly GCA_037142155.1 of Chlorobiaceae bacterium. Taxonomy (GTDB): domain Bacteria; phylum Bacteroidota; class Chlorobiia; order Chlorobiales; family Chlorobiaceae; genus Chlorobium. The sequence continues at coordinate 121,701 of JBAXBE010000001.1, read as the reverse complement.
GAGTACAATCCAACACTCGCAAACCAGACCTATGCGACCGGAATCGTGCGTACTCCCGGCGAGTTCAACGAGACCTACTCCAGCCGCAACGGCGTGGGCACAAAGCTCGACTGGAGAGCCGACAAGAACAACCGCATCGTGGCCGGTGTTGACGGCAGCGTCACTGATATGATGACAACGACCGTTTCCGCAACGATTCCAGTCAAGAACACGCTGAAGCCGATTCAGGAGAAAAATGCCTCTGCGTTTCTGCAGGATGAGTGGACAGTTAGCGACAAGCTGACCGCACTGCTCTCTCTGCGCTACGACGTTAGCGGCATCGATGCCTCACAGGCCGAAATAACCTCTGGCGTCTTTGCAAACCTTCAGCACCAGACCGTTGAAGCCTGGAGCCCACGCGTTGCACTGAACTACAAGGCGATGGATGACATGTCCCTGCGTGCTTCATGGGGCAACAGCTTCCGCGCCCCAACCCTTTCCGAGCGCTTCATCCGCGATGGCGGCATGTTCCAGGGAACACCAAACGAAGCTCTCGACAAGGAGACCATGACCGCCTATGAGCTCGGCATGTTCAAGCAGTTCGGCGACAAGGTATCGCTTGACGTTGCAGGCTTCCTCAGCGACTACGACAATCTGATCGAATCAATCATCAACCTCGACCAGACCTTCAAGTACAGGAACATCACGAAGGCCCGCATCTGGGGCGTCGAAACCAGCCTGAACGTCAGGCCAAGCAGCGAGTGGGCATTCAATGCCGCATACACCTACATGAATGCCAAAAACCGCTCATATGTTGCGGGTCAGAACGCAAACCAGGATCTGAACCCTGATCCAACCTGGCTCCCCTACCGTCCGGAGCACACCCTTTCTGCAGGCGCAACCTTCAAGCCTGACAGCAAGTTCACGCTTAACCTGAACGGTCGCTATGTCGGCACTTACAAGTCGGTAAGCTCCTATCCAAATGCTACCCGCGCCAACTACCCTGGCGGTTTCATCGTGCTCAACACAGGTGCGAAGTACCAGATGGGCGAAGGTGCGTCGCTGAACCTTCAGTGCAAGAACATCGGCAACGTGCAGTATGAAGAGGCCGAGTGGTTCCGCGCTCCGGGACGCAGCTATGTTGCAGGCGTGGATTTCACCTTCTAAGGCAGGTTCCCAGAGCAACAGCCAAGTCGTCAAGACACCAGCCAGCCCCTCTCCGCGAGGGGCTGGCTTTTTTATATCGTTAGCAATCTTCCCCCGATTTTGTTAGATTTGCACATTCCGCAAAACAGATACACAACGCACATCTTTGTTATTCTATGCACGATAAAATCAGAATCGCCGCTGTTGTCGGGATGGAGCAATGCAACCAGCGGGTATGGCGCGAGGTGACCGCAAAGATCGCCGAACATGCCGAATTGACCCAATGGACCGACCAGGACCTCGAGCACCAGAACCCCGAGGCCGGTGAAGCCATCCGCAATGCTGACTGCGTTTTCACCACACTGATTCAGTTCAAGGTTCAGGCCGACTGGCTGCAGGAGCAGCTCGACAAGTCAAAGGTTCAGGTGGTCTTCGCATACGAGTCGATGCCTGAGGTGATGCAGATGACAAGGGTTGGCAGCTACGTGGTCTCCGGCGACGGCGGGGGCATGCCGGATATCGTCAAGAAGGTGGCAAAGATGCTGGTAAAGGGCCGCGATGAGGATGCCCTTTACGGATACATGAAACTGCTGAAGATCATGCGGACCATGCTGCCGCTGATCCCGAAAAAGGCAAAGGATTTCAAGAACTGGATGCAGGTCTACACATACTGGATGCATCCGACTGCCGACAACCTCGCCTCGATGTTCAACTACATCATGGCCGAGTACTTCGAGGTCCCTGTCAAGGTCGCAAAGGTTGAGGAGGTTCCCACCATGGGCTTCTACCATCCCGATGCGCCCGACTACCTGAAAGACCTGCACCACTACGAGAAGTGGCTGCACAAGCGCGATAAAAACTCAGCCGCCAAACGCAACATCGGCCTCCTCTTCTTCCGCAAGCACCTCCTGCAGGAGAAGGAGTACATCGACAACACCATCCGCGCCATCGAATCGAAGGGGCTCAGCCCCCTTCCGGTATTCGTTATGGGCGTTGAGGGGCATGTGGCCGCAAGAGAGTGGTTCACCCACGCCAATATCGACATGCTGGTCAACATGATGGGCTTCGGCTTTGTCGGCGGACCGGCGGGGGCAACCACACCGGGAGCATCTTCGGCCGCTCGCGACGAGATTCTCGGCAAAATCAACGCACCCTACGTCGTCTCCCAGCCGCTCTTCATACAGGATTTTGCCTCATGGAAGTCGCAGGGCGTCGTGCCGCTGCAGTCGGCCATGACCTACTCGCTGCCCGAGATGGACGGCGCCGTCTGCCCGGTCGTGCTTGGCGCAATCAAGGATGGTCGCCTCCAGACCGTTCCGGACCGTCTCGAACGGCTCTCAGGCCTTGCAAAGAAGTTCTCGGACCTGCGCCACACGCCAAACCGCGAGAAGAAGGTCGCCTTCGTGGTCTACGACTATCCTCCCGGCATGGGCAAGAAGGCCAGCGCGGCGCTGCTCGACGTCCCGAAAAGCCTCTACAACTTCCTTCTCTCCCTGAGAGCAGAGGGGTACAATGTGGGTGAACTGCCCGAATCTCCGGAAGCCCTGCTTGCCATGCTCGACCGTGCTACCGATTTCGAGATTCAGGCCCACGAGCAGGATTGCTTTGCTATTGACCGCGAGGTCTACAACCGCATCACCACCGGCCGCGAACGTGAGCGCATCGAAGGCCGCTGGAGCGGATTCCCGGGCGACATCGCGCCTGTTGGGCCCGACCGGCTCTTTGTGGGAGGCGTCACCCTCGGCAACATCTTCATCGGCGTCCAGCCGCGCCTTGGCGTGCAGGGCGACCCCATGCGCCTGCTCTTCGACAAGGAGAACACCCCGCACCATCAGTATATCTCTTTCTACCGCTGGATCAGCCGCGAATTCGGGGCAAACGCCCTTGTTCACGTCGGCATGCACGGCACGGCGGAGTGGATGCCCGGCCTCCAGCTCGGCGTTACCGGCGACTGCTGGTCGGACGCACTGCTTGGCGAGGTGCCACACTTCTACATCTATCCGGTCAACAACCCGAGCGAGGCGAACATCGCCAAGCGCCGCGGTTACGCCACCATGATTTCGCACAACATCCCTCCGCTGGCGCGTGCCGGACTCTACAAGGAGCTCCCCGCATTCAAGGAGATGCTCAGCGACTACCGCGAGCGCGGTCTGGAGAAGATCGTCGACGTCGAGACCGAGGAGATCATCATCCAGAAGGCAGAGCAGCTCAACCTCACTGACGACTGCCCCCGCGTGGAAGGCGAGTCGTTCCAGAACTATATCAGCAGGCTCTACACCTACATGATGGAGCTCGAAGGGCGCCTGATATCCAACTCGCTGCACGTTTTCGGCGAAACACCGAAACTCGATTCGCAGGTCACCACCATCACCGAGTACCTGAAGGTGCGCGGCAACGAGAAGTCGCTCCCCTCGATTATCCTGCAGGTGCTCGGCGAGAGCCGGACCTGGGGCGACTACGCAACGCTCGCCACACGCGCCCGCCAGGGCGAACCGAAGGCGCTGAAGATGCGGGAGAAGGTGGACGACCTTACGCGGGAGTTTATCGACCAGACAGTATTCGGCCAGAACGACCCGAAATCGGCGCTCGACACCCTCATCCCCGGCGCAAAAGTGACACAGGAGATGGCCGAGGCAATCAACACCTCCCTCCAAGAGGGCCTTGCCCTGAAGCGTGCCTTGCAGGACAACGGCATTGAGATGAAGAGCTTCCTTCGCGCACTTTCGGGCGAGTACATTCCCTCCGGCGCAGGCGGCGACCTGGTGCGCGACGGCGCGGGGATTCTGCCGACCGGACGCAACATCCACGCCATCGACCCGTGGCGCATCCCATCCGAACTCGCCTTCAAGCGCGGCAAGCAGATTGCCGACTCGATTCTCAAGCGGCATGTCGAGGAGAACAACGGCGACTACCCCGAGACCATCGCGCAGGTGCTCTGGGGCCTCGATACCATCAAGAGCAAGGGTGAAGCCGTTGCCGTCATCATCCACCTCATGGGCGCCGAACCGGCCTACGACGCGCAGGGAAAAATCAGCCACTACCGCCTCGTTCCGCTTGAAAAGCTCGGCAGGCCGAGAATCGACGTGCTCATCCAGATCAGCTCCATCTTCCGCGACACCTTCGGCGTTCTGGTCGACCATCTCGACAAGCTGGTGAAGGATGCCGCCAAAGCGTTCGAGCCGCACGAGATGAACCACATCAAGAAGCATGTCGACGCCGCACTGAAGGAGGGCAAGGATTTCGAGAGCGCCACCTCCCGCCTCTTCACCCAGGCCCCGGGAGCCTACGGCTCGCAGGTCGAGGAGCTGGTGGAGGATTCGGCATGGGAGTCGGAGGAGGACCTCGACAACATGTTCGTCAAGCGCACCGGCTTCGCCTACGGCGGAAACCGCTACGGCGACCAGCAGACCGACATCCTCAACAACCTGCTCAGCACCGTCGACCGCGTCGTGCAGCAGGTCGACTCGGCCGAGTTCGGCATCTCCGATATCGACCGCTACTTCTCCTCATCCGGAGCACTCCAGCTCTCCGCACGCCGCCGCAACCCCAAGGGTGACAACGTCAAGCTCAACTATGTCGAGACCTTTACGGCCGATGTCAAGATTGATGATGCCGACAAGGCGCTGAAGATCGAGTTCCGCACCAAGCTGCTCAACCCGAAATGGTTCGAAACCATGCTCGACCAGGGGCACAGCGGAGCCACAGAGATCAGCAACCGGTTCACCTACATGCTCGGCTGGGATGCCGTCACCAAAGGTGTTGACGACTGGGTCTACAAGGAGGCCGCCGAAACCTACGCGATGGATCCCAAGATGCGCGAGCGGCTGATGAAGATCAACCCGAAAGCATTCAAAAACATCGTCGGCCGCATGCTCGAAGCCAGCGGACGCGGCATGTGGAAAGCCGACCCGGATATGATCGAAAAGCTTCAGGAAATCTACTCCGACCTCGAAGACCGCCTGGAGGGGATTGAGATTTAGGGGATTTTGGATTGAAAACAGGCGTATCCTGCACATTTCACTCAAAATGCGCAGGATACGCCTGTTTTATAGGGAGGGGGGGGGACGTTAGTGACAAATTACACTAACGATCTCTTGTAGGATTGGAAGAGCTCCCGACGCATCGGGATTGCACGAACTAATGAATTCCGGATTTTGGTAGAAAACACGATTAAAAACTTACCGCATCTCATGTCATTCCGAACGGAGAGAGAAATCCAACCATCTCGCCCCGATCAACATCAGTCCTCGACCGAATCAGATCCCTCTCTTCGTTCGGGATGACAATCCGAATCAATAACCTGGAGTTGCTTGTGTAATTTGTCACTAACGTCCCCTCCGCCGTCCTTCTTCTAATTCGTGGACCCGCTTTCAATCCAAAATTGAGAATTCAAAATCCACAATCTTCTTTATTACTGAACCGTTTGATATATTTCGACTAAAGATTTATTGATGACTCTAAGAGCGCATAACATAGTTCGCAGCTTCTGGCGCAGCATCGAGATTCTCATATTCTTCTCGATCTCAGTTGCCGGCTTTACCATCCTCTTCAGGACGACATCGTTCAACGCCAAAGCCAAAGATCGCTCCTTCTGTGGCGGTTCGGCCAGTGGCGCAGGGCTTGCAGGCAGTTATCGCGCCCTCCCCATCCCCGATAGATTCGCTGGCAACAGAACCGATCTTTCCCCGCTGACCTCAGAGAGAGAGACTCTCTCGGCCAGCAACCCCTCGACCACTCCGGATCTCCCGGCACTCTGTTACGCCCTCCCGCTTATCGAAAAGCAGCTCGCAACTGTCGAGGCCGGTCAAAAAGGAGATTGCGGGATATTCAATTCCCCCCTTCACGAACCGCACAACCTCGTCCAGCAAAACCCCACGCTTCTGATCTGATACCGCGCCCATTCGGATTGTTTCCCCTGTCACACCCGATAACGACATTGCACTTTGGCGGCATCGGGCATCTAGTTAACAGGAAATATACGGGCGGCATCACCTTCACTCGGAACGGCTGAAACGAATGCATTTTGTATTTCTTACCATGGAAGCCACCAACAACAGCACCTTGAAGGCTGCTGCTGGTGAGCTCAACAGAAAGTTCAATCTCGGCCTTGAGGTCTCGGTCTTCAGCCTCGGGCTTCATAACAGCAAAAAACTCTGGGAAACGCTGGAGGAAACCCTGCCGCAGGCGGATTTCGTTTTCGGCTCGATGCTCTTCAGCGAGGATATCGTACGGCCTCTAGAAAAGCTGCTGGAGAATCTGACCTGCCCGCTCTGCATGATCACCAGCAACCCTGCGCTGATCACGCTCACCCGGCTCGGCCGTTTTTCCCTACGGAAACCAAAGCAGGCAGAGTCCTCGGAGCCCGGCATGTTCAAGCAGTGGGCTGCTAAACTGATGCCGAAACACAAGCATGGCGAAAGCCAGCGGCAGCTTGCGCTTGTTCGCAATGTCAGCAAGCTTATGAAGCATCTCCCGGGACGGGCAAAGGACATCCATACCTTCATCTCCGCGCACCAGTTCTGGCTCAACGGCTCGCAGGACAATCTTGAGCGCTTCCTCTCCCTTATCGCCGACCGCTACATGCCTGAGTGGAAAGGAAAGCTTCCCCAGGAGGATCCGGTCTTCTATCCCGATTCGGCGATCTGCCATCCTGATGCGCCCGAACCTTTCTTCTCCGCCGCAAAATTCACCGAATGGGAGAAAAAACAGAAACCCTCGCTCCTGAAAGGGCCGGTCGGAATCCTTGCCATGCGCTCGACCATCCTGAGCAAAAACATGGATCACCTCGACAGGCTTGTCCGTTCGCTGGAAGCAAAAGGAATCAGAAGCTGCATCGCCTACAGCGGCGGGCTTGACTTCCGTCCGGCTCTTGAGCAGTTCTTCAGCCCGGAAACCCCCGGCTCGTTCAAGCCAGCGCTCCTCGTCAATGCAACCGGCTTCTCGCTTGTCGGAGGCCCCGCAGAGAACAAGTCGGCTGAAGCTGTCGCCATCCTGAAAAAGCTGGACACTCCCTGTTTTAACCTTATCCCCCTCTCCTTCCAGCCGATTGAGCAGTGGCGTGAAAGCCCGCTTGGCCTCACCCCGCTCCAGACCGCGCTCAGCGTAGCCGTGACGGAGCTTGACGGCACCATAGAACCTCAGGTCTATGCCGGTACCGAGACCGGAAGCGAGCGCTCGGTGCCGCTTGAAGAGGAGGTGAAAATAATCACCTCCAGAGTGGAGCGTTTTCTCTCTCTTAAACAGCGCGACGCCGCAGAGAGAAAAATCGCCATCGTCCTCTTCAACTTTCCGCCCAATCTCGGCAATGCAGGCACAGCGGCCTATCTCAACGTCTTCGAGAGCCTTCACCGCCTTCTGCTCGAACTGAAAGCGGCCGGTTACCAGGTTGAGGTGCCCCTGAACGCCGAAGCACTCAGAGACCGCCTGCTTGAAGGGAACCGGCTGATTTACGGAACAGACGGCAACGTCGAAGGTCATCTCTCTGTGGAGGACTACCGCCGATTCTTTCCGGCCTATGCGGGAATCGAGCCTTTCTGGGGTGACGCTCCCGGCGAGATTCTCAACGACAGGACCCGTTTTCATATTCTCGGCTGTTCTCTGGGCAACATCTTTATCGGCCAGCAGCCGAGTTTCGGCTACGAACGCGACCCGATGCGCCTGCTCATGGCGAAGGATGCCGCTCCGAACCATGCCTTTGCGGCCTTCTATGCATGGATGGAGCACTGCTTCCAGGCGGACGCGGTGCTCCATTTCGGCACCCACGGAGCTCTCGAGTTCATGCCCGGCAAGCAGGTTGGGCTCTCCTCCTCATGCTGGCCGAAAAAGCTGATCGGAAGCCTGCCGAACTTCTACTGCTATTGCGTCAACAATCCAAGCGAAGGGGCCATTGCCAAGCGGCGCGGGTTTGCGACGCTGGTGAGCTACCTGGCTCCGCCTCTCGAACATGCCGGACTCTATCGCGGGCTGCGGAAGCTCAAGGATCTCCTTTCAGCATACAGAAACAACCCTTCGGAGGAACTGCTCGAAGAGATACGGGAGCTTGCCCTTCGCCTTGAGCTCGACGCTGTAACGCCGGACACGCCCGCCGGAGAGTATCTGACGCGCCTCCAGAGCGAGCTCTACCTTATCGAGGAGCGCATGATTCCGCTCGGCCTCCACATCATGGGCGAAGCGCCTTCACCCGAAAGCCTCGGCGACCATCTTGCCCTTCTCGCCCAGCACAGCCGTCCGGAACTCGACGGACGCTCCCTGCCAGAGGTGATATCGAGCCACCTGCACTTCGACTACCAGAAGCTGCTGGATCTCATGGAGAGAGATTCCGAGGCACAGCAAGGGTGGCAGCGGGTGACCTCCATCTCCCGTGAGGCTGTCCGGCTCTTTACAGGCCATATCGAGCTTGCAGGCCAGAGCACGCTCTCCATCTCACGTCTCCTGGAAGGGACTCTTGAAGTAAGGATAAAGGAGGCTGACAGCTATCTGCGCCGCGAGGCCGGCATCAAGCCAGCAGAGATGCTCCCTCTTTGGCACTTCCTCCAGAGGGTGCTCATCAATCTTGCTGAAAACCCGGAGCTCGAGGCCGTACTGCATGCGCTTGACGGAAAGTACACCCCTCCCTCGCCCGGCAATGATCTGGTGCGCAACCCTGAAATCGTGCCGACAGGAAGGAATATCCACAGCCTCGACCCATACACCATCCCCTCCTCCTTCGCGCAGGCTGCCGGCAAGCGTTCGGCAGATGAACTGCTCCTGCACTACCGCAAGGAGAGCGGCACCCTGCCCGAATCGATCGCTCTTGTGCTCTGGGGTACCGATAACCTGAAAAGCGACGGAGAGGGGATTGCCCAGGCGCTCTGGCTCCTTGGCGCACGGGTCAAGAGCGATGAACTCGGCAAGATCGGTGATGTGGAGCTTATTCCCCTTGTGGAGCTTCAGCGGCCGCGCATCGATATCGTCATGACCATCAGCGGCATCTTCCGCGACCTGCTCTCTCTGCAGGTACGCCTTCTCGACAAGGCGGCCCGTCTGGCGGCCGCGGCTGACGAACCAGCCGATATGAACTTTATCCGCAAGCACGTTCTCCGAGAGATGCAGGAGAGAAGCTGCAGCTTCGAGGAGGCATCGAACCGCGTCTACTCGAACGCGCCGGGCAGCTACGGGGCGAACGTCAACCATCTTGTCGAGAGCAGCTCATGGGAGGAGGAGAGCCAGCTTGCCGATGCGTTTGTGAGCCGCAAGAGCTTTGCCGTTACGCCCGACGGCGCCTGGCAGGAGTGTCCGGACGCCCTGCGCGCGGCATTGCAGCATGTCACTCTTGCCTTCCAGAATATCGACAGCTACGAAATCGGCATCTCCGATATTGACCATTATTATGAGTATCTTGGCGGGGTTTCCAAGAGTGTCGAGCACCTGAGCAAGGCTAAGCCGAAGGTGATGGTCGGCGACATCGACAGTACCGGCAAGAAGCCGCGGATCTCTTCGCTGGAGAAGATGGTCTCTCTTGAGGCCCGCACCAAGCTGCTCAATCCGAAATGGTATGAATCGATGCTGGAGCACGGCTACGAAGGGGTTCGGGAGATTGAGTCCCATCTGAGCAATACCTATGGATGGAGCGCAACCGCTTCGGCAGTGAGCAGTTTGACCTATACGGAGTTCAGCACAACCTTCCTGCAGGACAGGGAGATGCTCGAAAGGCTCCGGAGCCTCAACCCCCATGCGACGATATCGATGACCCGGAGACTTCTCGAGGCTCATTCAAGGGGATTCTGGGAGGCGGAGGAGGGCACCATCGAGGAGCTGCAGGAGCTCTACCAGGATCTTGAAACAAGAATAGAAGGGGCTCACGAGTGAAGAGAGCGCCTGCATTTAAATTGCCAAGTAAATCACCAAACATAACACCTACACCATGAGCAGCACCTCTTTCAATGCTGAAGAACACAAGAAAATGCTCCGTTCGTATTTCAACGGCCAGGGCTTTCAACGATGGGCCTCGATATACGGGGATGACAAGCTTTCGTCGGTACGCAACACCGTTCGGCAGGGGCATGCCCTCATGATGGACAAGGCATTCGACTGGCTTCAAGAGCTCGGCCTCCCTACAGGGGCGCGGGTGCTCGACGCCGGCTGCGGAACCGGACTTTTCAGCATCCGTCTTGCCAAGGCGGGGTACCAGGTGAAGGCGGTCGATATCGCTTCACAGATGGTAGACAAGGCAAAAGCCGAATCAATCAGGCAGGGTGTGCAGAAGAACATCGAGTTCGAAGTCAACACCATCGAATCGGTCAGCGGCACCTACGACGCCGTGGTCTGCTTCGATGTGCTGATCCACTACCCCGCCGAGGGGTTTGCCGAGGCATTCGGCAACCTGAGCAGCCTTACCAGCGGCTCGGTGATTTTCACCTATGCACCCTACAACAACATTCTGGCATTCCAGCACTGGATTGGCGGCTACTTCCCGAAAAAGGAGCGGCGGACAACAATTCAGATGATCAAGGATGAGGAGATGAAAAAAGCGATGGGCAGTGCAGGGATGGAGGTCAAAAACAGGGAGAAAATCAGCCTTGGCTTTTACCACACCATGCTCATGAACGCCGCTCACTGTTGAGCTCCGGGGAGGAAAACCGTTGAAGAATCTCGCATGTAAATTGTAAATTAATGGTTCGGGGATTTTGTGGTGGCGGACCCGGGTTTCCGGGTGGTTGAAGCTGCAATCCCTATTTTGTAATAACATATCTGGAGGATGGATTCCGATGAAAATACTGATGGTTCAGCCAAATTATCACTCAGGTGGAGCTGAAATTGCCGGTAACTGGACGCCGAGCTGGGTAGCCTATATCGGCGGCGCCCTGAAACAGGCAGGATTTGATCAGATTCGATTTGTCGATGCGATGGCCGACAATCTTCCTGACGAACAGATCGAAGCGATCATCAGGGAGAACAGGCCCGATGTGGTGATGGCCACCAATATCACCCCTTCGATCTTCAAGGCTCAGGATATCATGAAGATTGCCAAAAAGGTCGATCCGAAAATCAGGACCCTCATGGGCGGAATCCACTCGACCTTCATGTATCCGCAGGTGCTCAGCGAAGCCCCTGAAACCGACTATGTCGTCCGCGGTGAAGGCGAAGAGGTGACGGTCAACCTCATCAGGGCCATTGCTGCCGGCACCGACAAGGAGGAGCGCGCCAACATCACCGGCATCGCCTATCTCGACGACGACGGCAAGGTGTTCGCAACCCCTGCTCACCCGGTCATCGAGGACCTCGATACCCTCTCCCCCGACTGGAGTCTCTACGACTGGGACAAATATATCTACACGCCGCTCAACTGCCGGCTCGCCGTACCGAACTTTGCCAGAGGATGCCCCTTCACCTGCACCTTCTGCTCGCAATGGCAGTTCTGGCGCCGCTACCGCGCACGCAGCCCGAAGAATTTCGTCGACGAGATCGAGATTCTGGTCAAAAAGCACAAGGTCGGGTTCTTTATTCTTGCTGACGAGGAGCCGACAATCAACAAGCAGAAATTCGTCTCGCTCTGCCAGGAACTCATCGACCGCAAGCTTGACGTCACCTGGGGCATCAACACCCGCGTAACCGATATCATGCGTGATGCCGATCTTCTTCCGTTCTTCCGCAAGGCAGGTCTGGTGCACGTTTCGCTCGGCACCGAAGCTGCCAGCCAGATGAACCTGAACCGGTTCCGCAAGGAGACCACCATCGAAGAGAACAAGCTGGCCATCAAGCTGCTGCAGAAAAACGGCATCGTGGCCGAAGCGCAGTTCGTCATGGGTCTCGAGCATGAGACTCCCGAAACCATCGAGGAGACCTACCAGCTCTGCAAGGACTGGGATCCGGACATGGCCAACTGGACCATCTACACACCGTGGCCTTTCTCCGACCTCTTCAAGGAGCTCGGCGACAGGGTAGAGGTTCGCGACTACTCCAAGTACAACTTCGTCTCGCCGATCATCAAGCCGGACAACATGGAGCGTGAGGATGTGCTCAAAGGGGTCCTTAAGTCCTACGCCCGCTTCTATGCGCGCAAAACCTTCTTCAGCTACCCGTGGATAAAGGATCCCTATGTGCGCAAGTACATGCTCGGCTGCCTCAAGGCTTTTGCCCAGACCACCATCACCAAGAGGTTCTACGATATCGATCGCGTCAAAACGAAGAACAACAAGATCGAAATCGATCTCGGATTCGACAAATCCAGAATCCTGACCCAGGCAGAGGTCAAAAACCTCAAGGAGCTCCGCCCGGAGATGGTTGCCGACATGAGCTTCGGCCTGAAGGAAGCCGGATACCAGCGTGAGCACGACGAGCACGACTGGGGAGAGTTCGATGAAACCACCATCAAGGACCGTACATCCGATACCGTCCGGAACTGCTGAGCTTACCATCAGACTTTCAGTCAGCCTGTAAAAAGAAAAACCCTCCATTCTCCGGAGGGTTTTTCTTTTTCTTCTTTAGCCAGTCAGTTGATGGGAATCTCTTTTCCCGTCGCGGGTTGCGGCTCTTTTTTCGGGAGAACGATCTTGAGTACCCCGTTGTCATACTTTGCGTCGATTTTATCGGTATCGACATTGTCGCCTACCGTAAAGCTTCGACTGAGGCTTCCCCAGGAGCGTTCGATGCGGTGGTACCCTTTCTTTTTCTCCTCCTCGCTCTGCGACCTTTCGGCGCTGATGCAAAGCACATCATCCTCCATTTTCAGCTTCACATCCTCCCTTTTTATGCCCGGCATGTCGGCCTCGATGTAGAGGGCGTTGTCGTCCTCGCTGATATCCACCTTGAAGGATGGCGACATCATTGAGGAGAAAAAAGGAGAGACCTTGTCGGTAAATACATCCTCAAACATTCTCAGGGGATCCCTTCCGTAAAGTTTCAGTGCCATGGCTTCTTCTCCATTTTTTTTGGTTATCACCAGTCGTTTCTGACAAATCATATCGGGGGATAACAATAAACAAAAGGGGGGAGGGAAAAATTCCCCGGAGCAAACGCCCATGCGCCGCCCCGGGGGGAACCGTTGGAGAAGAAAAAGGGTGATCAGCCCGTCAGGCTAGGGTCGTGCCGATACCGAGCACGTCAGCGATATTTGCCTCCGGGCTGATGATCGGGCGGATAAGCGGCGAAGCAGAGGTCATGAGTGTGGTGACTCCCGGCCCGTGACCCGCCTCAAGGCAGTCGCTGTGCACGACGATGCCGATGCTGACGGCTCCTTTTCTGTAAGCGCGCCCGTACCGGTTGTCGTGGTCCAGCAGCGCGACAAAATCCCCGAAACGGATACGGTCAAGCCCGTACTCCCTTACCGTATCGGGATCGCTGGTCATGATATCGTAATCGCCCTTCGCCACATGTGCCGATCCGATGCCCGAACCCATGCAGACTGCAGGCACAACGGTGGTAACGGGCACCTCGAGCACTCCTCCGGGAAGCTCACGAATCTTCATGGCATGCAAAAGCGAAGGGTCGAGGTTGAAAAGCGTCACGGCGGGATAATCGCTCAGTTTCAGGCCCTGCCCTCTCCCCCTGATCTTGATGGTATCGCTGTAGAGCAGTTTCTCCTTGACCTCGCGGGGGAAGTCGACAATGACATGCTCCGAGCCGCCATGGTGTCCGAGGACGCGTCCCTCGGCCCCTTTGGCCTCACCGGTGACGACTGTGGCAAGATTGCCGGCGCATGAGTAGATCTGAAGGCCGACATTGGGATGCTCGAACGGCTTGAGTGTATCAGCAGTGCAGCTGACACCGGGTTCGATGTGGTCCCCCTGCCAGCCGAATGCAGGGTCGCCGACCTGAACATTGAGGGTGATGCCCCCGATTGAAGGAAGAATGAAGGGCGTTCCCTGATGGTCGACCTCCCAGTTCCCTCTGGTCCTGGGTTGACCGGGCTGGCACTGCAGGAGAAACTCTACAAGCTTGTTTTCGTTGGTCTTAAGCATCTGTTCTGATTATGGTGAAAGTGTTTTGGGAAGACTTGAGCAATAAGGCAGGTCGAAGCCCGGTCGCCTGAACGCCCTTGCGGCGGGAAAAAGCGACTCGACAGAGCGGCGAAGCCTGTCGAGATGAAGCAGGATGGCAAGAGTATCGTCCTCAAGAGCAGGATACTCCCCATAGAGGATGCTCCAAGCAGCAAGTGAGCGATCAATGGTCAGAAGAGCGATATGCGCGCTGCCGCAGGCATCGCCTTGCGGGTCGACTCCGGAAGCCGCTTCGCCGAACAGGCCTTCCAGGGCTCGCACGATTTTCGGATAGATAAAATACTGATAACGCCTGATAACCTCCTCGGCATCCTCGTGAGCCGGTATAGTTTTGGAATCATCCAGCTCAAGCATTGCGAACCACTCGCCGGCCATCCCGGCATAGACAAGTGCTGATGCTGCCGCGGGATGCTCCCGGGCACTCTTGTGACTGCTCTCGGGCCCCTCAGCCAGTCCACACTCCCGCTGCAGCTCTTCCAATTCGATTCCCTGGCGTTCGGCAAACGCCCTGATGAGACGGGTGGCATGCAGAAGCGCTTCTCCGGTCTCGCGCCAGAAATCGGCATTGAACACATCGAGTTCCTGATGCGGGGTATGGCCGGAGCCGGCCGCAGCGGATTCGATGCGAAACTGAAGGCAGCGCATAGTGAGCGGGCAGCGCTCGCACCACCTGTCGCAGTAGTTGTAGATACCCCCAATATCGCTCTGTTCAGCAGCCATGAGATACTTTTTGTTATCGCACCCTACCAGTCGACGGGCCCCCTCAGTGACTTGATTGCTGAACGCTTCTCCTTGCTCTCAAGCCGCCTCAGTCTGGAACTGCCTGTCGGGCGTGTCGGGCGGCGCTTCACGGGGATATCGGCAGCTCTCTCGAGAAGTTCCTGCAGCCTGCAAAGGGCATCCTCACGGTTACCCTCCCTTGTACGATATCGCTGCGCCTTGATGACCAAAACCCCCTCTTTGGTAATCCGACGGTCTTTCATCTCAAGCAGACGCGCTTTGATCTCGTCCGGAAGCGAGGAAGCAGGAATGTCAAAACGCAGGTGCACAGCAGTTTCGACCTTGTTGACGTTCTGGCCGCCAGCACCCTGCGAACGCATGGAGTGCAGCTCTATTTCCGCTTCAGGAACAGTGATTGAGTGAGTACTTTTGGTCGCAGCTGTCATAAGAGCGTGACTGTTTTCAGGAAGAGGCGAGCATGCCCTGAAGAGATGCCATGCAGGCCGGCCAGGATTCAAACCTGATGCTTCTTATGCCCGCACTCTCAGCCGACCGGCAGTTATCAATGCGGTCATCGATCAGAATCAGTTCCCCGGCAGGAATCCCCGAATCCGAAAGAACATGCAGGAACGCATGAGGAGAACGTTTCAGAAACCCGTGCTCATAGGAAAGATAGTAACGTTCGCGCTTGCAGAGAAGCGGATAGTTTTCAAGAAGAAAAGAAAAATGGAGGGGATCGGTGTCGCTCATGATCCAGAGCGGAAACTCCCGTCCAAGCTTCCCAATATACTGGTCGGCGCCCGAAAGTGGAGTAAAGATATTCTGCCAGAGCACCCCGACCTCCCGGGCGGCAAGGCTCCCGGTTCGGGGATCAGCGACAATAAGCCCAAGAAAATCCTCAGGGGCCATCCTGCCGGTATCAAGCATCTCTTTGGCCTCTCCAAGGCAATACTCTTCGAAAATCTCCTGCTGCACCCTTTCAGAATCCGGCGCCACGCCCCGGCAGAACGGCATGAAATCAACAGAAACCATGACGTTGCCGATATCAAGCAGAATAACACTCATAAGGGCAGCTCAATAAATTTGTTCCGCAATTCGACAGCATGAGGGCATTGTTATCCGGACGTGAGGGGGCAAAAAAAAAGACAAAGAGCGCGAAAAACGCACCCTTTGTCCTAAAAAACTCCGCATGCCCGGCTTTCAAAAAAACCGGATGCGACGAGACCTCTTTGCCGCACTCATGGAGCAAGCCGATAAAGTCGAAAAAGATCAACTGGAAAAACAGGACAATACGGAAATCAGGAAACGTCCTGCAATTTCGCAAACACTTACAGAGGGGTTACATTCTCAGCCTGAAGGCCTTTAGCGCCCTGTGTTACTTCCATCGTGACTTTCTGACCTTCAACAAGGGTCTTGCGACCTGTGCCGATGATGGCGCTGTGATGGACGAACACATCCTTTCCGCCTTTCTGCTCAATAAAGCCGTAGCCTTTTTCTTCGTTGAACCACTTGACGGTTCCTTCAACCTGAGTACCCATATCTACCTCTTTTTATTTTTGCCAATTAATTGTGGCGTTACTATGAGCCGACCTCAACATGAGGCGCTCAAAAACGAATTTATTCTTCGTGAAAATTAATTTACTCACTTTAAGGTAATTCAAAAAGAAAGTTGTGCAGTTTAGCTCATTTAGAGCAAAAAAAACCCTGAGGCACAACATGAGTGCCCCCCGCCTGCAACAACCCCTCGGGAAAGCCTGGCGCCTATACTATCGCCCAAAGCTTGATTTTGCGGTCATCACTGCCACTGGCAATCACCTTTCCATCCGGAGAGATATCGACCGACTGGACTTCCAGAACGTGGCCCCGATAGCTGTGCAGCTGCTCGCCGCTCGCCACATCCCAAAGCCTGACTGATTCATCGTTGGCCGCGCTTGCAATCTTTTTGCCATCGGGGGTGAAGCAGACGCTGCGCACAGCATCTTCATGACCGGAGAGCACCTTGAGCGTCTCGCCGCTTGAAGCATCAAGAATCTTGACCTTGGCATCACGCCCGCCTAAAACGAGCAGCCTGTCATCAGGGCTGAAAGCCACGGAATGCGAGAGCTTGTCGCCGGTCTGGTAGTTGGCAATGTTTTTTCCGGTGGCAGCATCCCATATTTTTACGACCGGCTCCTCTCCGCAGCTGACGATCCGGCTGCCGTCATGGCTCCATGCAAGCGATTCGATGTAGGATTTATGTCCGTCAAAAAGGGCGATCTGCTTTCCGGTTTCCACATCCCAAATCCGTATGGTGGTGTCGCGGGAGCAGCTGGCAACGACCTTGCTGTCAGGGCTGAAGGCAACCATGCGTACGGCGGTGGCGTGACCTTTGCAGACATGCAGGCACTGGCCGGTTTCGCCGTCCCAAATCCTTACGGTGCTGTCGGTGCTGCCGCTTGCAAGACGTTTTCCGTCACGGCTGTAATCAATGCACTCAACCCAGGTCTCATGGCCTTTCATGGTGAAAATCGGCTTGCCGGACGCAACATCCCAGAGCATGACCAGTTCATCGAAGCCGCCGCTCAAAAGCTTTTTGCCGTCCGCACTGAACCTGACACCGAGCACCCGGTCAAGATGACCCTCCATCGACTTGATCAGGTTGGCGTCTTCGATAACTTTTGGGAGTGTCAGCTCGACTTCCTTTTTGCCGAATAGTTTAGATATAAAGCCCATGGAAAGTAATTGTCTTGTGTGATTTGAGACCCTCTGAGTGCACCCACAGTGCGACACGATTGCATTAAGTCGTCCAATTTAAATAATTTTATCGCCTTCCCCGCATCATCTGTCGCATCATGAGAAATTGTAGCTCCGCCCTTTCCAGAGGGATCCCCGGCCAGACTTCATCATATAAAACGAGTTGGCGGCAATACCGAGAAGCAGCAGCTGGGAGAGAGAATGGAGAAAGACAAAAGCAAGCGGCTGGCCGAAAAAGCGGGCAATGAGAACCCTGCTGAAAAAAGCAAGCCCGATATGGAGAAGAGGCAGCCAGAAAAGTGCCGGAGAGTGCTCTCCTGAAACGAGAGCGTATAGGAAAAAACAATAGGGGGCAATGTAGACCGCCGAGAGCACCGCCATCAAGAGCACGAGCAGCGGTGTGCTGTAGCCGAGCCCGGCAAAGAGGTTTTTGGAAAACCCCTCCCAGATTTCACCGAGGGTACGGTACATCCGGCAGCTGACAATTGCGGAGCCCTCGAACGCCGAAACCCGCCCGCCCGCTTTTTTCACCGCCATGCAGAGCCAGACATCCTCCACAATAGCCTCTCTGACGGCAGCGTGGCCGCCGATGCGCTTGTATATATCCCGTGTGAAAAGAATAAACTGCCCGTTGGCAAAAGAGAATGCAGGATTGGAGCTTTTGGAAACAAGCCGGACCGGAAGAAACGACATGAATATGAAATAGATCAGCGGCACGGCGAGCTTCTCCCAGAAAGAGCCAAGCTCCTGGCGTGGCGTCAGCGAAAGCATGTCGCTTTCTGATTTGGCAAGCGCGCCCAATGCCCTGCGAAGAGCATCGGGCTCATGCATGGTATCGGCATCGGTAAAGAGGAGGAACTCCCCAGCGGCACGCCGTGCAAGCTGTGAACATGCCCACGCCTTGCCATGCCACCCCTCTGCCAGAGGCTCGCCCTGCAGAGTGGTGAGACGCCCGGGAAACTCAGCAGAAAGGCGCTGAAGAATGCGGGGCGTGGCGTCGGTCGAGCTGTCATCGAGCACGAGAATCTCGAATGCATGGTAGTCCTGCCTCAAGAGCGATCGGAGGCAGCGCTCGATGTTCAGCTCCTCGTTGCGCGCAGGGACCAGCACTGATGCCAGCGCTCCCTCCCGGGGGGCATCGGGAGGAATCGCCTTGAGAGCCCGAAGATTGGCCAGAACAATCCCGAGAAAGACCAGGAGAGTAAGCGCTACGAAGGTCTGGTAGAGAAGCATCATCGCGGTGATAAAAAAGGCCACCCCCAGGGGGCGGCCTTCAAGTTTGCAAGCGCGACCAAGCCCTGACTAATCTATGAGCTTGGTGATATTATACTCGAATATCCCCTCGGCACCGGCACGCTTCAGCTCTGGAATCAGCTTGCGCACGATTTTCTCGGTAACGATAACCTCAAGGGCAACCCACTGCTCCTCCGCCAAATGGGAGACGGTCGGCTGGCGCAGGGCTGGAATGATGGCAATGATCTTGTCCAGCGAAGATTTCGGGGCGTTCATCTTCAGCCCCACCTTGCCCTGGGCGTTGATTGCGCCCTGCAGGAGGAGGGCCATGCTCTCGATCTTCTCACGCTTCCACGGATCGTCCCAGGAGGCCTTGTTGGCAATCAGCTTGGTGTTGGATTCAAGGATGGTCTCAACAATCCTGAGCTTGTTGGCCCGAAGTGACGATCCGGTTTCGGTCACTTCGACAATAGCATCGGCAAGATCAGGCGGCTTGACTTCGGTCGCACCCCAGCTGAACTCGACCGAGGCGCTGACACCGTTTCTGGCAAGGTATTTTTTCGTGATATTGACCACTTCGGTGGCAATATGCTTCCCTTCAAGGTCTTTGACGGATTTGATCGGAGAGTTTTCCGGCACGGCAAGCACCCAGCGCACGGGTCTCATGGATGCTTTTGAGTAGACAAGGTCGGCAACCTCAACAACCTCCGCATCGGTCTCGATAATCCAGTCCTTGCCGGTCAAGCCGACATCAAAGGCGCCAAGCTCGACATAATGGGCCATCTCCTGAGCCCTGATAAGAATAGCCTCGAGCTCATCGTCATCTATCGAAGGGAAATATGACCGGCTCTGAACGGAAAAATGAAATCCCGCATGGGCGAAAAGATCAATGGTGGAATCCTGAAGACTTCCTTTCGGCAATCCCAGTTTCAGGACCCTGTTTACATTACTCATGGTAGCTGCGGTCTATAATATTGATTGACGTTATAACTCCTTTACTTGAAAAACACCATCCCGAAACACCCCATAAGGCGCAGCGCCTTCGATCCAGGTTCCGAGATTCACATAGCGCGAACTCCCGCCGGAAAGGTCAGCCATCCCCGCCACATGGTTGTGGCCGCAGACAAAGTAATCAAACTTCTTTTCAGAGGCCAGTGATTCAGCGAAATTCAGCAGTCGCTGGCGATCGAAATACCTGTTATCGGCCTTGTGCTGACGGCTGAACTGTGAGAGCCTTTTCATGATACCGACAGCCAGATCAGGATGAAACCCCCCAAAAAGCGCAAGATTGAAGCGGTTCCTGACAAGACGGGTAAACAGCTTGTATCCAATATCGCCCGATCCAAGGCCATCACCGTGTGCAATAACAAACCGGTGGCCGTCTATCTCTGTTTCATGCATGCCGTAGAGCGTCCGGACGCCCAGCTCTTCATCAAAGTAACGGCCGAGATAGAAGTCATGGTTGCCCGAAAGATAGACGACCTCTATGCCGTTACGGACAAGATCAGACAATAAACAAAAAAATCTGGTGAAACCCTTTGGGATGAGGTGGCGAAACTCCATCCAGTAGTCGAGGATATCGCCGACCAGATAGAGAGAACGGCCCTCTGCCCTGATCCGGGCAAAAAGCCGTTCGACGTTGTCAAGCTTGAGCTGCTCGGTTTGCTTGTCCTGCAGCCCAAGATGAATGTCACTGATAAAGTAGCTCCCGGGCATCACCCTTGCCTCACAGGATTCCTGAAGCCACGATAACGGCAAACGGAATGGTCAGGTTGTCCACCTCTTTGGGGCTCACGCCCTCAACGATTGTGGCAATCACTGCGATAGTGATGATCTTTCCGGCATTGAACTCCATGGGGAGGACAAGATTGACAAAAAAGAGACCTGCCAGTGCGCTGCCCACAAGGAAGGCAAGACTGCCCTCAACGCTCTTGTCGCTGAGAACGTGGTATTTCATTTTGCCGAAGCGGGTACCGATAATCGGTGCCAGACCGTCACCCCAGCCAAGAATCGCCATGGCCAGAACACCTGCAAAATGCTTGTAGTAGATGGTGCCGCAAATCATGGCGACAATCACGAAATAGAGTGTCCCCTTGAGCAGTTCACGCTTGTCGCCTGTACGGGTCATGGTTTTAACGGCCTGGTCATCATCAGCGGCAAAGAGCCCTTTCTGAATGAGGAGCAGGGTCCATACGGCAAAAACGGTGATGTTGAGATACTGCGACCACCCTGCGTCAATAAAGAGTGGCAGGAAGATGATGACCGATCCTGCACAGATGTGCGTGATCTTGCGGCTGATATCTCTCGGCAAACCGTGATTGGTCACCAGATAGTCCATCAGCGGCGGAACGCTGAAGACATAGACGAAGGTCATGAGGGTGACCAGCGCGTTATGCCATACGACCGGAAGCGAAAAAAAAGTTTCCATAGCGCCTTGATGATTTAGGATTTCGGAAATAAAGCGGACACTGCCAACCCTGGCACAACCCGCCCGCCCTGGAACAAAAAAGGTACTCAGTCAGCCCACGGGGCCGAACAGACAAACGTTTACAGGTATTTATAGCCGACCATTCCGGCAACAACGAGATTGTTGACCAGAAAGAGGATGTTGTTGGCTATCTGGTAACGAAGAAATGCGTTGTGTTCATGGACGTCACTCTTTCCGAGCACATTGCCGAAACCGTCTTCAACAGCACTGTTCATGAACGATATGCTCCCTTTCGGGTCGTGGAGCAGCTGCAGCTGAATGACGACGCTCAAGACAAGACCGACCAGAACAAATCCTGAGGGGATAAGAAACCCCCATGAGAATGCAAGGGTAGCAAGCACCGCAAAAACCGTATCGATGATGGCAAAGGAAACAAGAAAGGTGTTTCTGGCACCAATCATGACCGTCAGCGACTTCAGCCCGCCCTCTTTGTCACCGGCAGCTGACTTGAAATCATTGAGGATAATCAGGGCAACAGCCATAAAAAAATTCAGGGTTGCCATCCAGATCGCCTCAGGCCGGATGTCGCCGAAGAGTGCATTGGCGGCGATAAAAGGAGCAAAACCATAGGAGAACCCGACCGCCGGGGCCGAACCGAAAATATTTTTTTTCAGCTTGATGGGGGGAGCGGAGTAGATGTAGGCCACAAAAAGGGCGGTCATTATGGAGGCGACAATCACCAGACCCCGGTAGCCTCCGACTTGCAAGCCGAGAAAGACGGCGATGCCGATTGCCAGAAGAAGGGCCACGATGCTGTTGGCCAGCCCCTCCTTCGCGGAGAGCCTTCCGGAAGGAATAGGCCGGGTCGGCTCATTGATTCTGTCGAGCTCAAGATCAAAACAGTCGTTAACCGACTGGCTGAAGCCGGTGCCCAGGGGGCCGAACATCAAAAAAATCGCAAAGAGAAAAACATAGTCATGAAGAGTCGACTGCATGGCTCCTGAAGCCATGACTCCGGCGGCAAGGCATGGAAATACGCTGATCCAGGTAACCGGATCGAGCAGTTCAAGATGAGCTCTGACTTTATCGGTGAATCCAAGTCTTGAGGAAACTGGCATGCGTTACTTCTCTCCGGCCATAATTAACGGCCTTTTAATAAAATGACGAGGGTCTGGATAAACCCCAAGTTACAAATACCGTTCAAGATAAAAAAGCCTCTTCTGCCGTGAAGGGCGGGAGGAAGGGTGAGGATGGCGATAACCACTCTCCAGTCAGGCCGGGCGGCCGGTGAGGGTTGCCGATGTCGCCGCCGTGATGAGCACATCGACAAGGTCGCCGGGCCGGTACCCTGCACGATCAAAAACCACGGCGCGGTTTGTATCCGTCCGCCCCATGAGCTGTTCTGAAGAGCGGCGGCTCTCCGATTCGGCAAGGACCCGGGTGAGGGAACCGACAGCCTGCAGGTAGAGTTCTGAGGAGATGGCGTTCTGGAGATCGATGATCTCTTGGAGGCGCCTCTTTTTCTCCTCTTCGGGAACGTCGTCCACAAGCGTTTTTGCCGCAAGGGTTCCGGGGCGTGTGGAGTAGAAGAAGGTGTAGGCCAGATCGAAACGGATATCAGAGAGGAGAAGAAGGGTCTCCTGATGGTCCGCCTCCTCTTCACCGCAGAAGCCCGCAATAATATCGGTCGACAGGGCCACATCCGGGATGACCGAGCGGATAAGGGCTATTTTTTCACGGTACTCCTCAATCGAGTGGCCCCGGTTCATCAGTCGGAGGACTTTTGAAGAGCCTGACTGAACCGGGAGATGGATATGGTTGCAGATATTATCTCTTTCGGCTATAACCCGCACCAGCGCTTCGGATATATCCTTGGGGTGCGAGGTCGTAAAGCGAATCCGTGCTGCCGGAGCCTCATGGCTGACAGCATCGAGGAGTTCAGCAAAACTGCGCCCCCGAGCGGGATCGCTGTAGGAGTTGACATTTTGGCCGAGAAGGGTTATCTCCCGATAACCTGAAGAAGAGAGCTTGCGGACCTCTCTGAGAACCGAGCTGAATGCGCGACTGCGCTCCCTTCCGCGGGTAAACGGCACAACGCAGTAGGCGCACATGTTGTTGCAGCCGCGCATGACCGGCACAAAGGCACTTATGGAACTCGGACGCATGGGCTCGATGCCCTCGTATGTCTCCGCCGGGTCGAACTCGAGTGCCGAAGGCCTTCGACCGGCGCGAACCTGTTCGATCAGCGAAGGAAGGGCACGATAACTGTCAGGGCCGGCAAGAAAATCGATTGCCCTGGATAGCGTGAGCGCCTCCTCCCGACGGTACTGGGGAATGCAGCCGGCAACGCCGAGAATCAGCCCCTTGTGTCTTTTCTTCAGACCCTGAAGATGCTGCAGGTAGTTCTCGATGCGATCAACGGCGTTCTCCCTGACCGCACAGGTATTAAGCAGGATAATACCCGCATCATCCTCGCTTGCGGCAAGCGTATATCCTGCATCAAGCAGCAGGGCTGTCATGATGGCGGAATCGGCCTGATTCATCTGGCAGCCGAAGGTATGGATATAAAAGGTGTTTCTCCAGGCTGTCGTCATGATTGGCACTCGCTTCAAGGGTCCAGTGAAATTGCAGGAATCAGCAGGGCGCTCCCCTCACCCCCCGGGCACCATTTTCCGGGCTACGGCCACAGAGAAAAGCCCGGTCAGCGGCATCTGTATCAGCGGCAGGATGCCGACGCCGAAAAGTTCAGGCATTGCCGTACGGTAGTGCCACAGGTGCAGCCAGTAGAGAGCGGCATGCTCCACAGCAAAAGCCGCAACGAGAGCAGAGAGAGAAAACACGGCCATGTTGCGCAAAAAAGGCTGCCAGTAGAGTTGTCGGGCTCCGATAGCGGTAAGCACATATAAGACGGCTATGCCCACAGCGTCCATCGATGCCATGAAGAGCATCATCGGCACATAGCGCTCGGCAGCCATCAATGGATGGTCGTCATAAAGCAGTCCGTGCAGACTCTCCCAGCAGAAGTTAACCAGAAAAGCCGCCGTGACAAGCGCCGCAAAAAAAAGCGCTGCTCTTTTACCTCTTCCCTCCATGACAGCCGAACCCTTTCATGACGCCGTCCTCAGACGCCGAAATGGATGTGCTTGAATTTTTCGAGAAGCGACTCGGCCTCATCTTTGCACTGTCCGCATACGGTGCCGAGTTTCGTGCGCTCCTGAAGCTCGAGATAGGTCCGGGCTCCTTCGAGAATCGCCTCCTCGATATCGTGGTCGGTAACGTTCATGCACTGGCAGACGATTTTAGCCTGTTCCTGCTTCACCTTGTCGGTCATCCCGTTGCGGGTGTAGAAGTTATTGATGGCAGCCCGAAGGGCCTTGTCGCCAAGCACAGAACAGTGGATCTTGTTGTCCGGCAGTCCGCCCAGCTCCTTGGCAACATCCTTGGGAGTGACATTAAAGGCCTCTTCGAGCGTCTTGCCCTTCACCATCTCCGAAAGAATTGATGTGCTTGCTATGGCACTCGCACACCCGTAGGTTTTCCACTGGCAATCGGTGATAAGCTCTTTGTCTTTATCAACCTTGATGACCACCATCATCTGGTCGCCGCACTGCAGGTTACCCTCCATGCCGACACCGTCAAAAGCATCGGTATTCTCCCCCTGGAGAATATTCTTCGGGTTCATGAAATGTTCCTTCAATGTATCGCTGTATGCCCATTCGCCTGCTTTAAGCATGTACTTCTCCTTTTATATATGCCGTTGACATGTTTCTGATTCGTTGTATTGTGGGCGGCAGAACGTCGAGCACATACTCGACCTGCGCAATGGTGCTCTCCCTGCCCAGGCTGAAGCGGATCGAACCGTGTGCGCGCTCTGCATCGACACCGGTAGCCATAAGCACATGCGAAGGATCCAGAGAGCCCGATGCGCAGGCCGATCCGGTCGAGACCGCAATTCCGGCAAGATCGAGGTAGAGGAGCACGGCCTCGCCCTCCACTCCGGAAAAGGAGACGTTGAGCGTTCCGGCAAGAGTGTCGGTCGGATGACCGTTAAAAACGATATCATCGATGCGCTCCTCAATGCCACGCTTCAGGGCGCGCTTGAGATCAAGCAGCCGGGCTTCCTCACCCTGCATCTCGAGCGCCCTCATCTCGACCGCTTTGCCGAGACCGAGAATGCCGAGCGTGTTTTCAGTCCCTGCCCGCCGGCCCTTCTCCTGATGGCCACCCCTGATGAAAGGGCAGTATGGCGTCCCCTGACGGACGTAAAGAGCGCCGACACCTTTGGGTCCGTAGATCTTGTGGCCAGAGATGGTCAGAAAATCGACGCCGAGCTTGCAGACGTCGACCGGAAGCTTGCCGACAGCCTGCACGGCATCGGTATGCATCAGGGCGCCGCTCTGGTGAACCAGTGCCGAAATGGCCTCTATATCCTGCACAGTGCCGATCTCGTTGTTTGCCATCATTACGGAAACCAGCCCGACATCGTCACCAAGCATTCCCGCAAGCTGATCGAGATCGATCTTGCCGTAGCGGTCGACATCGAGATATTTGACCTTGACGCCGCGATGTGCAAGACATTCGGAGGTCTCCAGCACGCACGGGTGTTCAATTTTGGTCGTT
Organism: Chlorobiaceae bacterium; assembly: GCA_037142155.1. Classification (GTDB taxonomy): domain Bacteria; phylum Bacteroidota; class Chlorobiia; order Chlorobiales; family Chlorobiaceae; genus Chlorobium. The sequence continues at coordinate 95,865 of JBAXBE010000001.1, read as the reverse complement.
ATGATCGTGCTGCGCATCCTTGTGCCCGGAATACACTGGCTCGTCGAGCAGATGAAGAGCGAAAGCACGGTATTGTTGGCCTCAGAGCCGCTGCCCACAAACACAATCTCCTGCTCGCCCGCACCGATAAACTCAGCGACCTTGCGCCGTGAATCCTCAACATTCGCTTTGGCTTCACGCCCGTAGGAATGCATGCTGGAGGGATTGCCGAACATCTCCATGGCCGCAATCATCTCCTTTTTCACCTCAGGATGCAGCGGCGTCGTGGCATTGTTATCGAAATAAACCTTCATCTCTGCCATAGTAGCTTCACTATTCGTTTATAGGGCCAGAGGCCGTCTGGTTGATCGCTCCAGAAGAAGCGAGCTGCCTCGAAAGAATCCGAATAATAGACAATAAACTCTCTTTATCACAACACTGCATCACCATAAATCTTAGCCAGGTGCGCTCCCTCGTGGACTCCAGAGACAAACACCATGCACCTGCTTCAAGTAATGGCAAAAGCATACAATTAATTCCGCAATAAAGATAAAATTAATCCTGTTTCCGCAAAACGAAAAGGGGATTTTTATGAAGAAGATGGCTTGAGGGGCAAAATCCTCTCAGTTGAGGATAAGAATGCGGGAGGAGGATGGTTGGAGTTTTTTGCCGTTCAGGAAGATTTCTACGCTTTCGGGACGCCCGATATTGACCCAGAATTTCCGACGGGCCTCATAGCGAAGAACCTGGCCGGCTATGAACTGGCCTCCGGCATAGACTTGTGAACTGTCGTCAGCAATGACCTTGACCCATGAGTGATCACCAAGGATGTGAACGACAAGCACCTTCCTGTACGGAGAGGAGGGGGATTGTGGCGAAAGAGCGATGCGCTCCTTCCATTTTTTAGATCCCTGATCGGAAGCCACGGAAACAGGCACAACCGCTGGAGTCGAGGTCTTCTTTACGGGCGCAGCTCCTTTCACTGGAGCGGGTTTCAATGGGGCTGGATTAGGCTGAACCGGCTTGGGGGTGGTGAGAGGAGGAGGAGCAACTCCAGCTGCATCGGAGGCATAGTCCATCGGTTCGGCAACCCCAACGGTATCTCCGACTGCTGCGGCAGCAGGCAAGGATAGTTGTGGGGGCGGCGGCGCTGGCGGGGCTGGGGAGGGGGCGAGTCGCGCTGTGCCGAAAAGATAGAGAGCGCCAAGAATCAGAAAGAGGATGGCTGCCGCACCGAGAAAAAGAGGAATTCTGGAACGCGGAAGCCGAATCCGGGGAAGAGTCAGGGGAACTTTCGGAAAAGAAAGCGCGTCAATCGGACTGCGTCCGGCAGAAGAGTCCCCTTTAAGGGCGCTGGAAAGCTGCAGATCCTTCCTGCACTGTTCCAGGGTATCAGCATCTTTGAAACCGACCTGCTGCGCATATTTTTTGATGTACGCAAAAACGTAGGCACCGGAAAGAAAACCAAACGCCCCCTCTTCGATTTTCTCGATATAATTCTTCTGAACCGTTATGAGACGGCTGATATCTTCAATGGAAAGTTCCCTCTCCATCCTGGCTTTTTTCAGTTCCCGTGCAATCAGCTCAAGCGCCGCGCTGCCGGATGCCTTTTCCGTCATACCCTTGATTCGGATTTCGAAAAGATGAGGGAAAGCGTAAAAATCCTTCTAGTAAATCTATAAAAAAGCAGCACGCCAATCAACAAAAAGGGGCAATATTATTATCCCGGTTATAAAGTTTTCCTGTAATAAAACAGAGTGCCGTCTCATTACTCCCTGCCGTAAAACGAGACATATTGCCAAGCGTCCCTTCCGGCTGATTTCTCACCCGCCTCCCTGAGGAGAGCCTCCAGCTCTGCACCACTAAAGCTTTTCCAGAGAAGACAGACCCTGTCGTCGGGTGAAATGAGCTTCGCTATCCTTGCTCCCTCAACATTTTCAGCCCGATAAAAAATGGTTCGTGGCGCACTTCTTTCCTCTCTTTGGTTCAGTCTGAAAAGTGAAAATTCTTTTATCGACTGGAGAAAAGCGTATCGCCTTTCGGGCATCGGACGACGGCTTGCCGACAGGATATTCCAGGGAAACAGATCTTCGGAAATCACGACAATGCGCCGATAACGGCCGAGCGAAGCGGCTATCGGGTCGTAGAATGCTTTTGAAAGCCGCTCCTGCAGAGCTGAAACCGGCTGGCCTCCCGCTTTTCTGGCGGCAATTTCCCGACGAAAAGCCGCTGCTTCAGACAGAGGCGTGCGCAGTGAATCGTAGGTGGCACCACCTGCTTCGAGCTGAAGCTGTCGACGCCCGATGAGCATGACCCCGCTGAGAGAGTCTGCAATAATGGGTTTGACAATAGCCTCGTCATCCATCAACTCATTCTGAACCGACTGCAGCGTAATTGGCGTCATCTGCATCGCATCCGCAGCGACCGGATTGAGAGCACGCACTTCAGAGAGCAGGGAAAGAAGACGTCCTCGCTTGATATTGAGCGCCTGATCTGCCAGGCGGTTCTTCTCATACCCCTCTGCACGAATAAAAATATCCGCCTTGCGCTGAAGCAGTCCGGAAATCTCATGCTGCAACCGGGATACCTCAGCATCAAGAGCCTCATGGCCTTTTGGGAGCAAGAGCGCCCTGCCATAGCGATAGATGGCTCGTTGCAATTCGAGGCTTCCGCTCTGCTCGAAGGCATTGAAGAGCTCAAAAATCCTTGATTTGCGAAGCAGAAGGCCACCGAGAAGTCGGCCGGAGTGCTTTTCGAGCTGCAGGAGCTCCCCGGTCGGATAGGGCGGCGCAAAATTCCTTGCCACCGAAAAGCCCTTCTGGAGTGCGGCGATACGTTCAGCCTCTTCTACCGTACCACTGCCGGCAAGCATAAAGAGCGCAGCAGCCTGGGCGTACTGCATATTCCTGCCACGAAAATACTCGGAAGCCTCACGAAAAGGATCGGACTTGCGGACGATAACCGCGTTCGATTCGAGACGGAGTATCTGCAGAAGAAGCGGGTTTTTGGCCTCCTGAGCAAGGCTTACCGCGCGGAAAAGCAGATAGCTGGCATTCCTCTGCTGCTTTTCCAGAAGCCGGAGACTTGCTGCCGCCTCTCGGAGAGCACGAATTCTTTCAACCGCTGAACCCTCCATAGCCAGAACCCTTCCAGACTCGGCCGCAATCTTCGCTGCAATGATATCGGGCTTCTGTGCCACCACCCGCGGCTCAGCCACCGCGCACTGCAGAAGGCCCGCCCATGCTCTGATTTTCAAGACCGGATCATGTTCATTGCCGGTAAAGAGCCGATAGATGCCGACCGCCTTCGGATAATCCCCCCTCATCCTGTAAAGGCCTGCAAGTTCAAAACGGCATGCGCTTGACGGAGAGGGAAGATGCTCAAGAGCAGCAGCGGCCTCGCTGAAACTCCCCAATTCACGAAGCCAAGATGCCTTGTCGAAAAGGATTGCGCTCTTGAGTGAATCAGAGAGGCTCCCGGGGGGCATCTTTTCAAGAAGCGACGCGGAGTGCAACGCCTGATAGTACTCGCCTGTCATCCCCTCAAGCACCCGCTTCTCATTCAGGGCGCGAATGCTCCCGGGCGTTGCAGGCTTGAGCTTATCAGTCGCCAACCCCTTGTTATAGCTGTCGATTGCTTTTCCATATTCGCCGCGAAGTGCTAAAGAAGATGCCTGCCGGTAGAACTGGGCGGGCGAAAGCCTTGCGTCATCAGCTGAATCACACCCTGACAAAAGCAGAAAAAGGCCGAGAACCACTCTTCCTCCGGGCAGCGACAGTCGCCTGATATTCATGGTATGGAGCCTCCAGCTCCCATCTCAAGATTTATGTAGGAGGAGCTATCCCGCCCCCCCCCTCCCCTCCCCTGACTTGCCGGCAGGTCGGGCTCAGAGAAAAGCGGCATAAGTTCTTTAAGCAAGGTATCATTATATTCCCTGACGCGGCATGAGGCAGTCCTTCAAAGGGGAGAGAGCGCCACCAGCCCGCCCGAAACGGTATGTTATCAATGATTGCAGAAAAAACAAAAGCCCCGCCTTTTTCGCTTCCCGATTCAGAAGGAAAGAGCGTCTCGCTTGCCCAGTTCGCCGGAAGAAAAGTGCTTCTCATCTTTTACCCCGGCGACGACACCCCTGTCTGTACCGCACAGCTTTGCGACTACGGCAATAACGTCGCCGAGTTCACGAAACGGGGCATTGCCGTCATTGGCATAAGCTCCGACAGCCCCCAATCGCACAAAAGTTTTCGAGAGCGCAACACGCTCCCCTTCACCCTCCTCTCAGATACCGAAAAAAAGACCGCCAGAGCGTACGATGCGCTCGGCTTTCTCGGCATGTCGCAGCGCGCCTATGTCCTCATTGACGAAAACGGCACCGTGCTTCTTGCATACAGCGACTTTCTGCCGATTACCTACCAGCCGATGAAGGATCTGCTGTCGAGAATAGATTCGCAGATATAATGCAATTGATTGGGCGGCCCGCCCCCTGTTAATCATTTATTATTTGTTTTTTAGTCATTTTTTAAGGATAATAGGACTAAGCGTATCCTGATTATCATTCAGTAATGCGGTTATCGTGGTTCATTTAGTTATCAATAACTCTTTTCAAGGCCACGCGATGCGGCCACTGCAGGAAAAGATCAACACTGATTCCGGCCGGCAAGGTGATTCCCGTCACTGCATTGCCAGCCCGGTTGTTATGGCCGAAAACTGACAGGGTGAAGGCGCAGCAGAGAGAAAGAGAGAGACTTTAAAGGACGAAAGACTTAACTGCCCCGGCCACCCTTCCCCTCCAGGAACGGCCGGGACATCCCAGGCGTTGCAGACAACGATGGCGGCTGGCGAATCTTCCGCCATTTTTTCCAAATACAACACAGGAGCAGATTACTATGCTTATCAGAAAATTATCGCTTTTTGGCGCGGGCTGTCTTATGTTTCTGACCGCCCTGCTCCCCGACAAGGCCTTGGCCTTGCCAGCCTATGCAAGGCAGACCGGGTTCTCATGCGCTCAATGTCACTTCCAGAGATTCCCCCTGCTTAATGATTTCGGCAGAGCATTCAAGGCGAACGGTTACACCATGGTTGGATCGCAAGCGACAGTCGAAGACACCGACCTCTCGATTCCCGCAACGCTCAATGCCGCATTTGTTTCAAAGGTGAAGTATGAAAAGCGCAACGGGTCGGACAGGGCTGGTGATAACGGTCAATTGAACACCGGCCAGTACATGGTGCCTGATGAAGGCATTCTCTACGTCGCCGGAAGAGTTGCAAAGAACATCGGCTTCCAGGCCGAGATAAACCTGGTAGGCACGGCCAATATCGCGGGCTTCAAAATGCCCTTTGTCATTCCTGCAAACGATGATATCACCTTCAGCATCGTTCCGTTTTTTTCCGACTCCGAAGGACCGGCCTATGGCTTTGAGCTGCTGAACACCGGCGCAATCGAGTTTGCCCGCTCGTTCGAGCATGCCGAGGAGACCTCCGCCCAGCAGTACCTCGGCACCGCATTGGCAGGGCCAAACCAGGGGACAACAGGTCTCGCCCTTGTCATGCACAGCAAGATGGGCTACCTCAGCTACACCCCTTTCATCCCGAAATATCCCTTTGACAACGCAAACACCTTCTCTGCCTCCCGATTCCTCAGCTATATCCGTGGAGTGGTAACGCCTGAAAAGGTCGGGAATTTTGATCTTGCAGCGGGATTCCAGCTCTGGAAAGGCACCGCGCAGGTCGGTCCCCCTGATACCCGCACACCATACCATGCTGACGCATGGGCCATCGATGCGCAGGCACAGGGAAAAACCGGAAACCTTCCGCTTGGTGTCTATCTGACCTATGGAAGTGCCGCCAAATCTGTAGACGGCAGCACCGCAAACCTTTTTAACAGTTCAATCGACGCAAACAGGAAGGCCTGGACCATTGCGGCCGAACTGGGAGTTGTCCCGTCAAAGCTTACGCTCGGGGCCGCCTACAGAAATGCGCATAGCGGCGATACCGACGGCACCGACACCGATAACGCTGTAACGCTGGCCATGACCTATAATTTGGTGAAAAATGTTGCGTTCCAGCTGAACCACAGCTTCTACACCTACGGCACGTCGCCCGCACTTGCTGATATTCGCAACCTGCAGGGCAACCAGCACACCACGCTGGTGATGTACAGCGGCTTCTGATGCGGACCATCCGCTCAGGATTTTTCAGATGATGACACCCAAGAGCCGCCGAATCTGCAATTCAGAAGATTCGGCGGCTTTTGCTTATTATGGGAATAGAGGAAGTGCGGTTGCTCAATAGTGAGCATCGCCCGTTTACGCGCCCAGGAAGCAGCCAAAGAAGCATCAGCTTCGATTTTCCGTCCTCCGGTCTGTTTTGACTGGATAAATCACTATTCATGATTGAATCAATTATTGCATATTTGCAATCCGCCGATCCCGATGCAATATACCTCACCCTCTTCCTGATCGCTTTTCTGAAGAATTTCTTACCGCTTTTACCCCTTGATCTCCCAATCGCATTGACAGGGTACCTGCTCATATTCTCAAAGATCACCATCGCTTCAGCTGTTCTATGGCCATCTATCGGGTCAACATCAGGATTTATGGTTATCTATCTGGTAAGCCGCCGATTCGGTCTGCAACTCTATGCCCGCGACAACACCTCGCTGCCGCCTCAATGGGGCGAGCGTATCCACAGATTTTTTCCACCGGCAGAAATGGAGCATGTTCGCCAACGATTTGCAGCCCACGGCTATCTGGCCATACTGGTCAATAGATTTCTTTTGGGCACCCGTAGCCTTATTGCGCCGGTAAGCGGGCTGATGCATCTCAACTCGATTCTGGTACTGCCTGCGGCCGCAGCAAGTGCATTGGCCTGGAATATGCTCCTGCTCTACGGCGGGTATTTTCTCGGCCGGAACTGGAAAAGCGTTGGCGAATTTGCCGCTGTATTCAGCATACCGGTGACCGCGCTGTTCTTAGTGCTGATGGTTAAAAAAATCCGTCACTTCGTGAATGAAAGAAAGCAACATGCCGGGGAACTCCGCATTGAGCAGCAGAAACAGGACCCTTTCATCGAGTGATATTTTTTCTGGCCCGCATATGCTTTTCACCATTTATTTGCTACCTTTCTCAACTTTTCCCTTCAGCAACACAAACAAGCAAAGAGAACAATGGAAAGAACGCTTACCATCCTGAAGCCGGACTGTGTCCGCAAAAATCTTGTCGGCGCAGTCATCGACAAAATCGAACGCGCAGGCTTCCGTGTTGTCGCCATGAAAAAAACCAGACTCACCAAAGAGACCGCTGGCGAGTTCTACGCCGTCCACCGCGAGCGCCCTTTTTACGGCGAACTCGTCGAGTTTATGTCATCAGGCCCCTGCGTTCCGATAATCCTTGAAAAGGAGAATGCCGTTGCCGACTTCCGCACCGTCATCGGCGCAACCGACCCCGCAGAGGCTGACGCAGGCACCATCCGCAAGCTTTACGCTGACAGCAAGGGCGAGAACATCGTCCATGGATCCGACTCGGCAGAAAACGCAGCCATCGAAGCCTCCTTCTTCTTCTCATCCGAAGAGGTCGTCCGGGTCAACTGATTGATCAGTAAACAAGTTAGGGGACGTCCCCTCCGATGAGTCGGAGGGGGCTCGGCCCTTGATCTCCCGAAGAAAACCGGCGAACACCTCTCCGTACATCTCCCATACCGTCACGAAAAGCGCGGCAATGATTGGCCCGAGTATGAAGCCGAAAAGCCCGAAAAGACCTATGCCGCCGAGTGTCCCGAAAAAGATGAAGAGCTCGTGCATCTGGGTATCCCGCCCGATCAGCATGGGGCGAAGGATATTGTCGATATGGCCGACGACGACCGAGCAGAAAAGCAGGACCCCTATGGCCTGGGGATACTGACCGGTTGCCGTTAGGTAGATGACGGCCGGCACCCAGACGACAGGGGGACCAAGCACCGGAATAACAGAGATCAGCGACATGATGGTACCCCAGAACACCGCACTCTCGATTCCGGCAAAATGAAGGGCGAGCCCCGCAAGCGTTCCCTGCACAATGCCCACCACCATATTCCCCTTTATTGCGGCTCTGGTCACCGAAAGGAACCGCTCAAGCAGCCGCTGCTGATCCTGTTCCGCCAGAGGCAGGAAGGAGAGGGTTTTTTCGAGCAGCATCCTGCCGTCACGGAGAAAAAAGAACATGGTGTAGAGAAAGACAAAAATCAGAAAGAGATCGTTGACGGCCGTGTAGGTCAAGGAAGATATCATACTGAAGAGCACTGTGCCGGCACCCGAGGCAAGCTCCCCTGCCTTGCGCAGGATCTCCCCCTCCGAGGGGGCTATCCTGTCGTAAAAGGGAAGGGACCGAAGCTGCTCGGTAAGCGCAGCTGGATGCTGAAGCTGCGTCTGAAGCCAGGGAATGGCAATGCGGCTTATGCTGACTGCCTGCTCGACGACAATGATTGAGAGCGCCAGGAGCGGCAGGAAAACGATAAAGAGCAGGGAGAGTATGGTCATGAATGCGCAGAGGTTCCTCCGCCCCTTTAGCCAGCCCCAGCCGTTAAAGCGGTTGAAAAGGGGCATCGCCAGCGCAGAAAAAAGGGCAGCGAGGAGTACCGACATAAAAAAGTAGCGGGTCATCGCAAAAAAAACGGTGGAGATGAAAAGGGCAAGGAGAAGAAGAATTGCCTGGTTGGGTTTGATGGTGCTCATGATATCGTCAAAGTCAAATTGTTGTCGGGGCCAACGCCCGCCCTAAAGCCATGCCGCCTGCTCTTCTCCGAGCAGCTCTCCCCTTACCATGGCAACAGCAAAAATCCCTGCGGTTTCAGCCCTGAGCGTTGTCCGGCCAAGCGAGATCTCAGAAAATCCTGCGGCTCTTGCCGACTGCACCTCAACGTCACTGAAACCCCCTTCAGGGCCTATCAGAAAGATCGTTTTTTTTCCGGCATACTGCACACCCGGAGGCAGCAGGGATCCCTCCCAGGGAATGAGGCGAAGGTCGAAGCCGGAAAGGGCAAGCACCTTCTTCAGCGCCATGGGCTCCGTCAGCTCCGGAAGATAGAGCCTCTTTGACTGCCGGGCAGCCGAGAGCAGAATGGTTTTCCAGCGTTTGAGCCTGCCCTGCATACGGTCACTTGAGGGCTGCGCAAGGGTCCTTGCCGTCATCATCGGAATGATGGAGGAGACCCCAAGTTCAGTCGCCTTTTCAAGAAAGAGTTCGAACCGCTGGGGCGCCTTGAGCATCGAAAGCGCGACCGTTACCCCTGTCGTCGGCCGGTCAACATGAGCATGCGCGGTTATTTCAGCCTCAAGCGACCTTTTTCCGACCGAGCCAATCGTCGCCTCACAGCGCAAACCGTTGCCGTCGGTGACAACAATCAGCTCGCCGCTTTTTTTGCGCAGGACATTGGCCATATGATGAAACTCGTCACCTTCGATAAGCAGGCTCGACCTATCGAGATCGATGTTTCCGGGGGAAGCATAAAACAGTTCCATTCGGGTTCACTCCTTTGCGGCAAGTGCAACAGCGGCAAGAGAGACCTGTTCGGCCCCTGCATGCCGCAGAGCCTGAGCGGCGGCAGCCATGGTTGCTCCGGTTGTGATGACATCGTCGACAAGAAGCACGTGGCGAGCCATGGCTCCCGGCTTTGCCTGAAACGCCCCTTCAAGATTCTTTCTGCGGTCCGGCGCGGCAAGGCCGGTCTGTGAACGAGTATAGCGTTTTCTGAAAAGCAGTTCAGGTCGCACCGGCTTCTGAAGCACCGCCGCAACGCCCTCGGCGATCTTTTCAGACTGGTTATAGGATCGCTCGATGGTTTTCATCCGGTGCAGCGGCACCGGCACGATACAGTCTATATCCTCCGTCTGTCCACCCTGAGCGATCCACTCACCCAGACGGCGCCCGAAAAAAGGTCCAAGGCTGAAGAGACCCTCATACTTCATGGCGTGAAGCGCCTGCTGCAGTGGACTCTCCTTGTGAAAAAGGTAGCGGCACCAGCCCCGGTCAAAATGAAAGTTCTTTCCGAAGCGGGAGCCGATAACATTGCGAAGCATCAGTTCAGAGGCGGAAAGGGTTGCAAACGGATCGAACTCGGCCATGCAGGACGAACAGCACTGCTCTTCTCCTTTCTGAAGCAGTTTCCGGCAGACGATGCAAACGTTCGGGAAGAGAAGATGAAGCAGCTCATCACGCATGGCACGACCCCGTTATGTTCAACTGAAACACAATGCGGCAGCACCGTAGATGCCGGCCTTGTTGCCAAGAAGTGCCGGAACCAGTTCAAGCCCGTCATGCATCGAGGGAAGCGTGGAGCGCCGGAGCTGGTCGAGTGCGGGATCGAAGATAAGGGATCCTGCCGCTGAAATCCCTCCGCCGATGACAAATTTCCTGATATCCATAAGCGCGGTGACATTGGCAAGACCAACGCCGAGCACAGAGCCAACCCGCTGCCAGACCGCCAGTGATACCTCATCACCCTCCTTTGCTGCCTTTTCAAGGTGACGGGGGGAGAGCCGGGTGTAGTCATGATTGCACAACATGCCGACCGAAGAACCCGAGGGGGATGCTTCAATCATCCGGCGGGCGAGCTCCACAATGCGATCCTTGCCAATCAGGCTTTCGATGGTTCCCCGGATACCGGCATGAAGAGCACTCCCTTCAAAATCGATGATCATGAACCCTATCTCCCCTGCCGTACCGTTCGCGCCACGATAGAGCTTCCTCTGGAGCACAATTCCGCCGCCCACTCCCGTACCGAGCGTCACCAGAAGAAAGTCGCTGAACTGGCGGCCGGCGCCGTAGACCGCTTCACCGAGCGCCGCGGCATTGGCATCGTTGTCGAGAGTGACAGCAACCGTCATCCCCTCCGTCTGCCTGAGCCGCTCCTTGAGGGCATCGCGCAGCGGATAGACTCCCCATCCGGGGAGATTCGGAGGGTAACGAAGCTCTCCCTTTTCCAGATTGACCGCACCAGGTGCACCAAGTCCGATACCGGAGAAACCGGCGGGATCAAGAGTCAACACCGCCTGGCCATAGAGCTCGGCCACAAAAGCCGAAATCTGAGCGACAATCCCCTCAGGGCCCGAATCGGTTCCGGTAGGTATGGTGCGGTCAAAAAGAATGCCCGTCTCCTCTCCGACGACCGCACCTTTTATGGCCGTACCGCCAAGATCAATACCAATCGCCCATTGCGGCATGCTGCTCTGTTCTATGAATTAACTGTTGAATGGACGGATGAACTTCCTTCCATGGGTTCCTGACTCAAAAAAGTCGAGAATCTCCAGAATCTCCGCCTCCTGGGGAAGTTCTCTCTTCACCTTTTCGAGTGCGTTGGCAAGCAGAAGGCCCGACTGGAAGAGTATCCTGTATGCGTTCTTGATAAGCGTAATCTGCAGAGAGCTGAATCCCCGGCGTTTCAGACCGATGAAGTTCAGCCCCTCGTAGCGGAACGACTCGTGACCGCCGGCCATGACGAACGGAGGGACATCGAGCGAAGCCCTTGCCACCCCCCCGACCATCGAAAAACGACCGATGCGCACGAACTGATGCACGCCGGTAAGACCGCCAATTACAGAGTAATCGCCAATCTGGCAATGGCCGCCGAACTGCACGGAGTTGGCGATGACGACATGGTTGCCGATGACACAGTCGTGGCCTGCATGCACATAGGCCATGATCAGGTTATCGGAACCCACCACGGTCTTGCCACTGGCGCTGGTCCCCCTGTTGAGGGTGACACACTCGCGAATGACCGTCCTGTCACCGATGTGGAGGTATGTCTTCTCGCCGGCGAACTTAAGATCCTGCGGCTCGGTACCGAGGACTGCTCCGGCATGGATGCGGCAGTCGCAGCCGATCCTTGTGCCTGAGGCGATCTGGACATGGGGTGCAATACGGGTGTTGTCCCCGATATGGACATCATCCTCGATAACGGCGTAGGGGCCGACAGTGACCCCCTCTCCAATAAGGGCGCTGCTGCCGATAACGGCCGTTGGGTGAATAGTGCTCTGCATAGGGGGTTACTCCTTCATGGTTTCGAACTTCTCCATCAGGCCTGGCTGCTTCAGATCCCTGGAAAGCGATTCGATAATGCCCCGGGCATCATCCTTCATCCCAAGGTCGCGGTAAGCCCGTGCAAGAACAAGAAAAAGACGCGGATCGGCCTGAATTGAGGACTGGCTTTTCAGTTTTTCAAGATAGTTAATATACAAAGAGGCTTTCTGCTTTTCACCAAGACGGGCATAAAGCGAGACGATTGAACCGACAAGTTCCGGGTTCAGTGGATACATCGCCAGGGGAAAACGTGCGGCAGCAGCATCGAGCACCTCCAGAGCAAGTGCGCCCCTTCTGACATTGCGCAAGGCACCTCTTTGGTCAGGAACAGCAAGAAGCTCCCCCGGCTTCAGCGCCAGTTCGAGGGCCAGCCTGACGTAGAGCGGGGTATAGTTTCCGCAAAGCCGCCTTGATGTCTCTTCGAGAAAGACTGAGGGATTGTTGAGGTTTGTGTACCGGTAGACATTCATGAGATTCCTGTAAAGGAGTGCCGGGTTGACATAGCTCATAGGATCGGCGCTCTTGATCGGCACCAGCCTGTAGGCAAGGCCGTCCAGCCGGAGAAAGCCGTCAAGCCCTATCATGCTGTCAGGATCGACCGTCAGGGCAAAGTAGATCGGACGGTCGTTCAGATTGTTCATGACAATCTCGTAGACTGCGATATCCTGCGGGCGCAGGTAGCCCTGACCCTCGTAGGTCATGCCGGGCTTGAGTAGCCATACCATGGTATCCTTAGGCTCGACAGGCGGCGCAATCCCCTGACTCCTCGACTCGCGAAGCATCGCCTGGCGGAGTGCCGATGCGGGAAGCACTGCATCGACCGAGTCTATCGGCACATAGGTAATGCCGGCAATCTCCCCGTCTCCAAGGCTGAAGGCAATCTTCTTGGCTCCCCTCGGCCGGGTGTTCTTGAGCTGGTCAAGGTACCAGCCGGTATTGGCAAGGCTCAGATTGACCACCCGCACGTCGGTACGGATATGCTCGACCTCCTGCAGATACCAGAGCGGAAAGGTATCGTTGTCACCGTTGGTGAAAAGAATGGCATCTTTTTGGCAGCTCTGCAGCATGTTCCAGGCCCACTCCCATGGAACATGGTTGCCTGAGCGGTCATGCACCCTGTAGTTTGCCTGCAGCATCCGCCCGTTGACGAGAAGCAGTGCCACTGCAACCGTCAACGAAGCAAGAATCATCTGCTTGCGGCTTCCGGAGGGCTTGAAGCGTTCCTGTAGCCAGAGCCAGATGCTCTCCACCCCGATACCAATCCAGATGGCAAAGGCAAAAAAGCTGCCGACGTAACTGTAGTCCCTCTCTCTGGGTTGAGGTTCAGTCTGGTTGAGATAGATGACCAGCGCCGCTCCCGTCAGGACAAAGAGCGCGGTAACGACAAGCCCCATCTTCCACTGGCGCCTGAAATGGACAACCGCGCCGACGACCCCCACAAGAAACGGAATGCCCCAAAGCACCGACCAGTCGACACCTGCGCCTTCCATATCGTGCTCCCGACCGATAAACTGCCAGCCAAGGTAGCGGAAGTACATTTTCTGCATCTGGTAGGAGAGGAAATAGTCGAGATCGCTGGAATACTGCTGGTAGTAGTACTGGTGGAGCGGCTCCGGAGACCAGCGCCTAGGCCAGAGGGGCATCTCTCCGTACTGCTCTCTGTTGACGTAGGAGAAAAAGGCGGCCGACGATGAAGGATTGTTCTCGTTGAGGGGCGGGGCGGCATGCGCCCGGACATAGATCAGGCTATATGAGGTATAGCCGATGATAATAAGAAAAAGCGAAACCATCAGCGTGTTCAAACGGGGCATCGTGTGCAGGTGCGTATAGAAAATGCCATATGCGATTACAGCAAGAAGAAGTGCAAAACCCCACCATGAGGCAAGCTGAAGCAGCACGGGAAGCCCTCTGATGATGCCGATGTAGATCAGAAAAAAAAGACCAACGGAAACAAGCGCGAATATGGCAAAGGACTTGAGGGTAACCTCGTAGTTTTTGACATAGTAGACAACGGCAACAGCAAAAATCGCAAGAAGGCTGAGCAGGTGCACTCCGATGGAGAGTCCGATGACGTAGATGACGAGCATCAGCCACCGCTCGTGTCCGGATTCGGGCGCCTCGTCATACCAGCGGAGGCTCAGCCAGATAACTATGGCCGTAAAGACCGACGACGACGACCATACACCGGCTTCTACAGCGTTGAACCAGAATGCATCGGAAAAGGCCAGAGCCAGGGCGCCAATCGCGGCAGCGCCGTAAGCTGAAATTTTTTCTGCCGCACTCCAGCTTTCAGGATCGGAGCGTCGATAGAAAACGATGAGGCGAACCGTTATCAGATAGGTCAGCATGACGGTAGCGGAACTTGCGAGCGTGCTGATCAGGTTGATCCTTGCGGCCGGGTCGCTGAAAAGCGGCACCAAGGAAAAAAGACGGCCTACAAGCAGAAAAAGAGGTGCACCGGGAGGATGGGGAATGCCGAGGGTATAGGCTGCCGCGATAGATTCCCCGCAATCCCAAAAAGAGAGCGTCGGCGCCATTGTGGCCAGATAGAGCGTTTCGGCGACAAGAAAAAGAAGTGCTGCAAGAGCACGGTTGAAGGTCCGGTGTGTCATAGATGAAAGCATATCGGTAAAGCTTCTAACCAAAAATCAATTCGCCGGCAATAAGATCGGCAAATAAAAAACCCTTCCCTGTCAGGAAAAGAGCCCCCCCGTCCTCCAGGATCCACCCTCTCTCTGAAAATCGTGCAATGACCTCCGAAAGGCGATGCCCTAATTTATTCCCTTTTCTCAAAAACTCAACATCGAGGCCGCGGTTTATTCGCAGGGAGAGAAAAACCTCTTCGGTAAAGCGCTCCTGGGGGGAAAGCTCCTCGCGGAAACCTTCTGCACTCCCGGGACGGGCGAGATAGCGGCTGAGGCTCGAAACATTGGCCGTCCGGATTTCGCGATCCGGCTGCACAAGAAAACTGTGCGCCGAAGGACCGAAGCCGAGATATGGCTTGCGCTCCCAGCTGGCAAGGTTGTAGCGCGAATGGTGGCCCGGCAGCGCAAAATTGGAGACCTCGTAGTGGCTGTATCCGCAACTCTCGGCAGCCTCAAGCGCCCGCAGATAAAGATTCGCCTGCACCCCGTCATCCGGCACCGCCAGAGCGCCGCTCTGCACCATGCGGCTCAGCTGAGTCTTCGGCTCGACCGAGAGCATGTAGACCGAAAGATGGTGCGGCCGGAGCTCAAGTGCCCGTTCCAGATCCTCTTCCCAAAGGGAGAGGGTCTCTCCGGGGACACCGCAAATGAGATCGACACTGACCGACCGGAAAAAGTTGAGCGCAGCTACGCTCACCTCCCGGCAGTCGATGGCGGTGTGCGCACGCCCAAGGGCACGGAGCTTCTCGGAGGTGAAGGACTGGGTCCCGATGCTGAGCCTCGTTATGCCTGCAGAACGAAGTTCCTGGAGAGCGCTGCCCCGAAGATCCTCGGGATTGGCCTCCAGGGCAATCTCGATATCCTCGGTGAAACTGCAGAGCCCGCTAACCTGCTCAAGCCACTCGGCAATATAGTGCGGCTCCACCATGGAGGGCGTACCACCGCCGAAGTGGATGGCTGAGATTGTTCGACCTTTCAGCTCCTCTGCGCGAGCCTCAGTCTCAAGAGCAAGCGCCCTGAAAAACGCGCCGGTATTGTCACGCCTCGTGACGAGATAGAAGTCGCAGTAGCTGCACCGCTGGCGACAGAACGGTATGTGCACATAAAGAGTCAGCATGGGCTGGAGAGGGTCCAAAAGGACGATATGGCCTGATCAGGAACCGGCAATGATATACTCCGTCACCGCCTGATAGAGATCGTCGGCCACAAATTCAGGAGTAATCTCCTTCTGCCGGCAGAGCTCCTCCTCATTATGACCGGTCCTGACCAGTACCGGCCGAAGTCCGGCGCGTAGACCGCATTCGATGTCAATCGTCTTGTCGCCTACAAAATAAGAGGCGCTCCGGTCGACGACAAGTCCATCGGCAAGGAAATCGCTGATGGCCTGCTCGACCATGCCAGTTCCCGGCTTGCGAAAATCAGCAAAGCGGTCGTAATCGGGATGCGGGTAATCGGGATGTGAGGGGCAGTAGTAGCAGCGCTCAAAGCGGGCACCGCTCGGCGCCAGCAGCTCATTGAGGTAGCGGTTCACCGCTTCGACCTGCTCGACGGTCGCTATGCCTCGTGCAATGCCTGCCTGATTGGTGATGATAACGATCCTGAAACCCGCCTTGATTGCCAGAGCGATCGCCTCACCGGCACGCTCGATCAGATGAAACTGCTCTTTCAGATAGACGTATGTGCCGGCGTCCTGATTTATCGTACCATCCCTGTCAAGAAAAAGAACCTTGATCGTCTGCACCGCTCCCCCTATTTCTCGAGAAGTTGGCGGTAGAGCTGACCGTACTCCCCTGCTGATTCCGTCCACGCAAGATCGCGGGTCATAGCCGAAGAGGCCATCTGCTGCCAGCACTCCAGGTCATTGTAGCATTGGAGCGCCTCAGAGAGCTTCCCCAGAAGGGCGTCAGCGGTATACTCATGAAAAATAAAGCCGGAACCGGTGTCACCCGAAAGTTCGTCGATGGTTTCGACTATGCCTCCACCGGCATAGACTACCGGAATCGTTCCGTAGCTCATGGCGAACATCTGGATCATGCCACAGGCCTCGATCTTCCCGGCCATGAGCAGAATATCAAAACCGGCAATGGCAAGATGGAGGAAGCTGTCTGCGTACTCGGTATGAACGCCGACCTCTTCAGGATGCTTCAGGGCGAACTCCTGGAAGACTTTTTCATACTTGCGGTCACCAGAGCCATAGATGACAAGCTGAATATCAAGTGCCAGAAGCCGCTCAAGGCTCTCCTGAATCAGCTCAGCTCCCTGATACTCATCAAAATGAGCAATGACCCCGACCACCGGCACTCCCTCGCGATAGGGCAGCCCCACCTCGTCAAGAAGCGCCTTCTTGTTATCGAGCTTGCCATCCATATGATCCAGGCTGTAACGTTTCTTGATCAGCTTGTCGGTAGACGGGTTCCACTGGCGGGTATCGATACCATTGCGAATGCCGTGAAAGATCGAGCGGCGCTCATTGAGCACACTGGCGAGGCCGAACGACTCAGGGCCATTGTCAAGGATCTCTTCGGCATAGCTTTTGGAGGTCGTTGTCAGCAGTTCCACATTCTCGACACCCGTATAGAGCATGTTCACCTCATCGCCAGTGCGATGAAGGGAAGAGCACACCGTCTCAGGGAGAAGCTTCTCGAAGACCTTGAAGGGTAGAACGCCCTGACGGTAGACGTTGTGAACGGAAAAAACGGTTTTTATATCCCTGAAAAACTCATGATCTGCATAGACCGTTTTCAGCAGAAGAGGGATGAGGCCGGTCTGCCAATCGTGGCAGTGGATAATATCGGGCTTCCAGCCCAGGCGCTGGAGGGTCTCAAGGACGCCGACATTGAAAAAGATAACCTTCTCTGCTGCCCCTTTCAGGTCGGATTCGTTATGTATATCGGCAAAAAAACCGTTACGCTTGAAATATTTCTCGCTGTAGAGGAAATATGTCTGAATCTTGCTCGATGGCAAGGCTGTCACCTTGACATTCAGCAGATCGGTTTTCTCCTTGAGATGAACCTCAATGTCGGACAGACGAAGAACGTCGTGCAGCCGAAACTTGCGGTCATTGATGGTTCCGTACTTGGGCATCATGATACGGGCCTCGAATCCTTCTTCCTCGAGAGCCTGGGGGAACGATGCCATGAAATCAGCGAGGGCGCTGATTCTTACAAAAGGAGAAACTTCACCGGAGACATAAAGAACCTTAAAATTTCGTCTGGACATCTATAAGAAAATCAATCTGTATTTTTTCCTCAAAATCTTTCATAGAACTTCATTAGTTTTTAATTTACGAATTTTCACGGTCAGTTACAATCAAGCCACTCTCAGCCGGCAATCGAAGGGTATACATGCAGCGTTACGCCCGCATCACGAAAATCGCACTCCTTCTTCTGTCCCTTCTCTCTGGAGGCTGCGCTTCAGACCGCCCCCCGTCGGGAGGCACTCCAAAGGCCGCTCCGCTGCAGGTGGTTTTTTCCGACCCGGCTCCATCAGCCCTTAACAGTTCTCCGGGAAGCATCTTCCTGACCTTCAATCATGAACTCTCCCTTCGCCAGCTCACAGGCGCCCTGGCATTCACCCCCTCCATCGGCAGCTGGGATGCCAGTGTTCATGGAAAACACGCTGAAATAAAGCTTTCCTCTCCGCTCCAAAAAAACCGGACCTACATCCTGACCCTGAACAAACAGCTCGCCCCTCTTCAGGGAGGAGCCTTCGCATCGCCCTACACCCTGGCATTTTCCACCGGTCCTGAAATAGAGAACGGCACCATCTCCGGAACGGTCATCAACGAAGAGCTCGCTCCGGCTCCCGGCAGCCTGATTCTTGCGTTTGGCGACAAACGGGATGCTGCAGGACTGCAACCGCTCACTGCCGATGCCCCGGATTACCTCGCCCAAACGGATGGAGCCGGCAAATTCTCTTTCAATCATCTCCACCCCGGTTTCTACAGGATTCTGGCGGTGAACGACCGGAACGGCGACATGCGCTACAGCCCGGAGAGTGAGGAGATCGGCATCTGCAGCCCGGAAGCCATTCAGACCGGGACTGCCGGCATCGCACTGCAGTTAAGCGGCCTCGAGAGTGCGGCTGGCGAACTGCTCTCCTGCAGGCCCATCGACCGCCAGAGCGTTGCCATCAGGCTCGCCAGACCCGTCAATACCACATCGTTCGATCCCGGAAAGATTGAAATTCTCAAGAGGGGAACGACGCTGCCGCTCGCGGTCACCGGATGGTACGCGAAAAACCCGACGATGAGGGAGAGGGAGTTCATTATTGTCACCCGGGGGATGGAGCCCGGCCGGGCATACAGTATTGGCTGGAAAAGTGGCGGGAACGATAGCGCAACCGGGCCAATCTTATTCTACGCCTCCGGCCGGTCACCTGCCAGCCGACAGCTTTCGGCAACAATCCTCCCTGAAAACAGAACCGGGCCCGCATACCTCGACCAGGCGTGGCCGGCACTTGGCAAGGCGGTCATCATCTCTTTTTCAGAACCGATCGACATAGAGGTGGCCCGTGGCATGATTTTCATAGCCGAAACCGCCGGCACCCAACTGGCGCCACTCCGCTTTTCGCTTGCCCGAATCGACTCGCGAACGTTTTGGGTTAAGCCGGATGGGGGATTCAAGCCCGGACAGGCATACCTCACCAGCGTTAAGCCGGGCGGATCGGGAAAACCGGCTCTCTCACGGTTCAGAAGTGCATCAAAAGAGGATTGCGGATCCATTACGGGAACGTGCTTCAGCCGAAGCGAACAGGTCATTGTCGAAGCAAGAGCGGAGGGGGCAACTGCGTCATACTGCATGGCTCTATCACGGAACCGGAGCGGGACATTCACCTACACCTTCAGCGATCTCCCGCCCGGCCGCTATACCCTTAGCGCCTACGCCCCGTCGGATAAAACAGCGCCTGATCCATACAGGCAGAGAAATCCCGGCTCGATACATCCCCGCGTTCCGGCCGAGCCCTTCGGAATCTACGAAGGCAAGGTGATGGTCCGGGCCCAATGGACAACCGGCAACATCGATATCCATATTTCGAAATGAATGAAAAAAATCCCGCTTCCCGCATGAACAATCAGTCAAGAATAGGACCAAACTCAATCATACAGACCGTTGCGGCGCTTGAGTCAATGTTCGGCAAAGCCGAAGCAGAAGCAATCCTCCAGCGCATCGGACAGGGGCAGTGGATCGGAAACCTACCGACAGAGATGACAGAAGAGTCGAAGTTTCATGAGCTGACAATGGCGCTCGAAAAGGAGATCGGCGAAAAAGCAACAGCGTCCATTCTTGAGGAGTCCGGAGAGAGAACGGCGAAATACCTGCTCAGGGTCAGAATCCCGGCACTCTTCCAGAGAGTGGTGAAGCTCCTCTGGCCGAGAGCCGCATTCAGGCTTCTCTTCTTTGCCATCAGCAAAAACGCATGGACCTTTGCCGGCAGCGGCGAGTTCAGCTACCGCCTGAGCCGCCCACCGGAAATCACGGTCAGGGTAACCTATGCGAGCATCCCGGTAGTCAGCAACTTCTACCTCGGCACCTTCAAGGCGCTTCTGCAGGAACTGGTCAACCCGGAGGCAACCCTCACCCCAGATATCCGGAAGGAGTCCGGCAACATCCTCTGCCGCTACAGCTGCGACATTTGAAATGAAAAGCGAACTGCCCGGGGGCCTGCCGCCCTCATCCCCCTCAGCCCCCTCATCCTAAAATGAGCGAATGGCCCGCACATGGCTGCCGTTCGTCTTCTTGCCGACGACCTGCTGGCCATTGCCGAAGCTCTGGGCCCAGGCCTCATCCGCATTGCCCTCTGAAGAGCTCCAGTAGACGGTTTCGGTGAAGCCCCCAACCTCGCGACGGTGCAGATAGAGCTGATTGAGCTGCTCCTTGTTGGGAAGAGTCCAGTTGCTGAACCCCTCCAGAAACTCAGTGGCACCATTACTTGCGCTATACCAGTTATGGAACCCCTCCTCTTTTTGCAAAGAGTGCCCCTTTGCATCTGAACGGGCCGCAATCAGTCCATGCTCACCGGTACTATCCAGATAGAAAACCACTCCGCCTCCATAGCTCTCTCCGATTTTCGGGGCGGCAGCAAAAGAGTTCCCGGAAACGGCAAAGATGCAGAGGCCGGCAACGAGGAGCATGGCAAACAGCCGCGAAAAGGACGCTTTGACATGATTTTTCATACGTGTGGCGTTAATGTTATGAAACAGAGAAATATAACAACAGAGGAGGGACTCTTTGGCAGCTCCCGCAACTCTGATGAGAGCCGCGGGAGCCCGATGTCCAGCTCGGCAGAAACAGCTTACTGCCAGCCGCCGACCATGGCGAAGATCTCCCGGTCGCCGATAGGAACAGGGACTGATGCGACGGGGTTCTCCTGAATAAGATAGTCAGCGATGTTGTTGTAGGGCAGAAGGCACTCCGCCTTGTCGGGAGTCTCCTCCATGGCGAACATGGTCTTGCCGGCGAAGCGGCTCTTGCGGATCAGTTCGTGGTAGGGCACTTTGGCAAGCAGCTGTGTACCGACTTTTTCGGCAAACTGGTCGAGCATGTTGGTGCCGCCGCCGGTGGTGTAGTCGACCCGGTTGGCAACGATTCCGGCAAGCTTGACCTTGTAGCGGACGCTCTTCTGCTGTATGGCCATGCAGAGACGGTTGGCGGCGAAGATGCTGTCGAAGTCGTTGGTGGCGATGATGATGGCGTAGTCGGCATAGTTGAGAGGAGCGCTGAAGCCGCCGCAGACGACGTCGCCAAGCACATCAAACAGGATGACATCATACTTGTCGTAGAGGCCAAGCTCCTGGAGCAGGGTGACGGACTCACCGACCACATAGCCGCCGCAGCCGCTTCCGGCGGGGGGGCCGCCAGCTTCAAGGCAGTCGATGCCTGCAAAGCCGGTTTCGATAATATCCTCGGCGCTCAGCTCCTCATGATGAAAATCGACCTCCTCGAGCGCCTCGATGACGGTTTTCTGCAGCTTTCCGGTGATAGGGAAGGTGCTGTCGTGCTTGGGGTCACATCCGATCTGCAGGACCTTGGCGCCTTTGAGGGCAAGCGCTGCGGAGATGTTGGCGCTGGTGGTGCTTTTGCCGATGCCGCCCTTGCCGTAGACCGCTAATACTAAACTCATAATGGTACCGGTAGAATATGATTGATGGAAAAACCTTATCCGCCAAGAGACTCCTTGGCCTTGCGGAAGACCTCGACACTGACCTCCGCTTCTCCGATGCCCTGGGCGAAGTTTTCGGTGTTCTTTCGGACCTTCTTGCGAACGAAAAACGGCACCTTTTTCAGCATGGTTTCGGCGTCGTCGGTCCAGTGCATCCCGCCATCCTCTGAAACAGCAGCGCTCCCGGGGGCAGACTGAACGGAGGCGGGGTGGCCGTTGTCGCCCGGCGGCTCTGCTGCGGAAGGTGCGGAGAGATCACTCTCCTCGTACTCAAGGCCGGCATCGCCGAAAAAGTCGATGAGGTGCTTTTCAAGGCCGAGCTTGCAGGAGAGATAGACCCTGTCGGCAATGATATCGGCGCCGTCGAACCCGAAAAAGGGGTAGTAGCCGAGCAGGTGGTTTTCGATATGGGTCGGAGGGCAGATAACCATGCAGGGGACATCGAGCTTGCGGCAGCTGTGGCGTTCCATCTGTGTGCCGCAGACAAGGTCGGGCATCTCTTCGTCGATGAATTTTGAGACCTCCTGGAACTTGTCGGTGACCATAAGCGGTCCGGGAAGGTAGCCTTCGAGCTGCTTTTGAACCCAGTCGGCGTGCTGCTCCATGTAGGTGCCGGCACCGATGACCTGCATGCCGAGCTCGTCACGAAGGAATTTGACGATGCCGACGGTATGGGTGGCATCGCCGAAAACAAATGCCCGCTTGTTGCTGAAGCTCTCCATGTCGGCGGTGCGTGCGAACCAGGGCACGCCGCTTGGTGCGCTCATGCCGTCAAGCGAAAATGCCTGGAGTTTCGGCATGGCAATCGGGGCAGCGCCGCATTGCGCACCGATGGCATTGAGCTTTTCGAGCAGGGAACGGATCCATGCAAGGGTAGGCTCTACGCCGATGGGTGCCTCGTAGAGCGCAGGCATGGCGAAGGTTTCGCCGAGGTACTCTGCGGCCGTTCTGCCGATTTCACGGTAGGGCGCGATATTGAGCCAGGCTGCGGGAAGCTTTTTGAGATCCTCAATGCCTGCGCCCCAGGGAGCAACGACATTGACCTTGATGCCGAGAGTCTGCAGGAGCCGGCGAAGGCTGGTGAGGTTGGCCCGAAGATGGAAGCCGAGCGAGGTGAAGCCGAGCAGGTTGACCGAAGGGGCTGCCGTTTTTTCCTGCCGGGCAGCATAACGCTTGATGAGCTCGGTCAGGAGGCCGTCAGCCGCCTCGTTTTCTGATACACGAAAAGGGTTGAGCGCATAGACCATGAGTTTCTCCTGCGGGACGCCGGACGAGGCGGCAAGCTGGTGGAGATCCTCCTGAAGAAGGGCGGTGCTGCAGCTCGGGGCGATAACGGTAAGATCAGGGCTGTAGTGGTGCTCGACCTGCTGAAGTGTGCCGGGAAGCCTTGAAACTCCCTGCGCAAGGTCCCTCCCACGCACGACGCTGATGGAGAGTCCCGGGAATTCCGGGGTGCGCTCAAGCATGGTGTAGGTTGCGGTGATGTAATCGTCACCCTGTGGCGCGTGATAGACGGTGTGAACCCCTTTCATGCTGTTGGTGACGCGGCTGATACCATGAAGGGCTGTGCCTTCGTAGAGCCAGAAAGCTAAGCGCATACTCTGTAACGTTTGTTATTGCATTTCCTTTCGGTGAATTATTCAGCGCTCGGCATGACCCCGTCAAGCCATACCTCCCTGTCAAATGCCGGCAGCTTGCTGCGGCGCTGGAGCGGTGAAACGAACATGTTGGCCAGAGTAAAGACGCCCGACCAGCTGTGAATGGACATCAGCATGAACTCCATGCTCCATTTTACGATAAAACCATGACCGGCAAAGGGATTTGCGGTCATGAGCGAAGTAACGATCAGGTCAGGACGGATGCGTTCAACATCCTCAAGCTGACGGTGGAAGTTCGGCTGTTCAACGACGCGCACGCCCTGAAGGGCTTCGAGCTCACGGGCGTGGAACTTCTTGTTGATGTAGGTGCTGCTGCACTCCACGACATCGGCGCCGGCATGGTGCAGGAAACGCGCCAGCGGCAGTTCCATCATGGTGTCGGCGGTCAGGAAGACCTTTTTGCCTTTCAGAAGATCGGTCTGGGTGCGGATCTTCTCCCACGCGGCCTTTTCGCGGTCACCAAGATCAACAGTGATGCCGAACTCACGGGCGAGATCCTCCCAGAAGGCTCTTGTGCCGTCGGGACCGATCGGAAAGAGCGAGTGAAGCACGCGGGCACCGCGTTCGCGCTCCAGCTTGACGGCAACTCTGGAGAGGTAGGGCTGAATCGGTGCCAGCACGGTGTCGGGACCGATTGCGGGCATTCGATCGAATCGCGATTCGGGCAGAAAGCCTCCGACGGGAATGCCGAGCTCTTCGGCCTCTGCACGGAGGTCATCGGCGGTCACATCGTTGACGGAACCGAGGAAGACCACCTTTTTCTCGCCGGCCGGAGCCACGGGACAGAAGGGCACAAGGGCGTGGAGCACCGAGTCCTCAGCCTGGGTAAAGGTGAAGACAAGGCCACTGGCAGGAACAAAAAGGACGGGAACTGCCGGAGTACTGAGATGAGTAGAGAGCCCCCTGAAATCGACCTTCATGACCTCGGGCGTGCAGGAGGAGAGCAGAAAAATCACCGAGGGATTATGGTCAGCCTTGATCTCCGCGATGATCTCTTCGAGGGTAGGTTCCTGTTTGGAAAGGTCGCCCTCCTCGATAAGGGCAATGCCAAACCTGGGTTTGGCGAAAATCATCATGCCGAGGGCATTCTGAAGGAAATGTGCGCAGGTATGGGTTCCGAGGATGAGAAAAAAACTGTCCTTGATCTTCTGGTACATCCATCCGACACAGGCAAGGCCGCAAAAACTGTGAGTAACGTTATCTTCCTTAATTATCTGAACATCACCGGGCGCCTGCAGCATGAAGTTGTTCCTCCTGAATAGTTAAGGCCCGGAGCAGCGACCGACTTGAAAGTGCCGAAAACAGCGCTGCAACGGTAAAACCCAAAGAGAGTGAAGATAAAATAAATTCAGCAATCCCCCTACTCCCCGGCCTCCGGGGGCGGGGCTAATTTCGCTTTCACCGATGAGGTCTTTTCGCCGAGACGGACCGCCCTGTCGCGACGGTCATCGATTTTCATGACGGTATAGACGCGCCTGCCCCCCCTCGAGAAGGAGTGCTCATGAAGTTTCCGGGCAAGCTCGAAAAGGAGCGGGGCTGGGCCTTCGACCGTGGTGCCCATGTCGTGGAGGCGGTAGCTGCACCCGCTCTGGGCGAGAAGTTCCTGAAGGCCGGCGACAAAATCGCTCAGCCCCCCCTCCCTGCCATCAAGCGGAACAACGGCGATATCCATCAATGCCATGGCGTTGCAGTATGTGGTTACCTGAAGACTGTCTCGTCACGGCCAGGCCCTACGGAGATGAAGGTGACCGGAATCTGGAGTTCGCTTTCGAGGAAGGCCACGTAGCGCTGCGCCTCCGGCTGCATCTCCTTGAAGGTGCGTGCATGAGCGTTCGAAGCACTCCATCCTTTGAGTGTTGTGAAGACCGGCGTGGCCTTTGAGAGCGTCTGGTGGTCGGTCGGGAAGTCGTGGATTTCCCTCCCGTCAATCATGTATGAGGTGCAGACCTTTATCTCCTCAAAGGTATCGAGCACATCGAGCTTGGTGAGCGCAATCTCGGTGACGCCGTTGACGGTGAGTGAATAGCGGAGCGCAACGAGGTCGATCCATCCGCACCTCCGCTTGCGGCCGGTCGTGGCACCGAACTCGTGGCCGATACGGCCAAGCAGTTCACCGGTCTCGTCAAGGAGTTCGGAGGGGAATGCGCCGTTGCCGACCCTTGTCATGTAGGCCTTGGTGATACCGATCACCTTGCCGATATAGTTTGGAGCGATACCCGACCCGGTACAGGCGCCCCCGGATGTCGGATTGGAGGAGGTGACGTAGGGATAGGTGCCATGATCGACATCGAGCAGGCAGCCCTGTGCTCCTTCGAGAAGCACGGTTTTTCCCTCCTTGAGCTGACGGTTCAAATAGAGCTGGGTGTTGGTGACATAGGGGTCGATAATCTTGTCAAACTCCTCGTACTCCCGGACCATCTCTTCGACATCCAGCTCCTCCTTGTCGTAGATGTTTTTGAAGAGCTTGTTCTTGCCGGCAAGGTTTTCACGAAGCTTCTCCTTGAGGACCTCCGGGCTGAGAAGGTCGACAACACGGATTCCCTTGCGGGCGAACTTGTCCTCATAGCTGGGTCCTATGCCGCGACCGGTTGTTCCGATCTTCTGATCCCCCTGAGCGGTTTCATGCAGGGAATCAAGGAGCTTGTGGTAGGGCATGATCAGGTGAGCATTGTGGCTGATGAAGAGCCTCCCCTTGACCGTAAAACCCAGCTCCTCAACCTTGGCAATCTCCTCAAGCAGGGCGGCAGGGTCTATGACGACTCCGTTGCCGATCACGCATACACACTTCTCATTGAATATCCCGGAGGGAATCAGGTGCAGAACGACTGTCTTGTTATCGAAACAGATGGTATGGCCGGCATTGGCGCCGCCCTGGTAGCGGACGACGATATCGTACTTGTCCGAAAGGTAGTCGACGAGCTTGCCCTTGCCCTCATCACCGAACTGTGTACCGACAATAACGGTTGCCGATTGGGTCGGTGTGCAGAATTTTTTTGAATCCACGACGGTTGTGTTTTAACAGATGTAATGATCAAAATGAGCCAGAAGCTCGCTCTTTCCCTTGCCGGAAAAGGATGAATAATTTACAATAAATTTGGCTTTCGCCGCGCAACTTTCCATAATGCGCGCCGTCTTTACCCTCTCCTTCTGCGTCAGCTTGTCCACTTTGGTCATCACGACGCCGTAGGGCCGTTCGTGGTAGTCGAGAAAAGCCATCATCTCCCGGTCGGACTCCATGGCCGGATGGCGGGAGTCCAGAAGCAGCACAACGAGGGCGATGCTGCGCCGCCGTTCAATATAGGAGGAGAGCAGATGGCCCCACGCTTCCTTCTCCTTTTGTCCGACCGCCGCATAGCCGTAGCCTGGCAGATCGACAAAATAGAGCTCTGTGTTGATGAGAAAGTAGTTGATCAGCCTTGTTTTTCCGGGCGTAGAGCTGGTTTTGGCAAGCCCTTTGATCCCGGTGAGCGAGTTGAGAAGGGTCGACTTGCCTACATTGGAGCGACCTGCAAAAACTATTTCAGGGAAGGATTCTTCCGGAAGACCGGAAAGCGCGGAGACACTTATCTGAAAGGAGGCGTTGAGTATCTTCATACAAAAGGAGCAGTCAGCAAAAAAGAGGAACAAAAAGGAAGCTAAAAACCTTGCGTTAAAAACCCAAATGTTTAACTTTCATCGGGCTTTTTACGGTTTTTCGTCCCCCAAAACAGCAATAGGATGTCTCTCTTCATATACAACTCCCTCTCGAGGACAAAAGAGAAGTTCGAACCCCTGCACCCCGAGATGGTGAGTGTCTATGTGTGCGGCCCGACCGTTTACGGCCACGCGCACCTCGGCCATGCAAAAAGCTATGTCTCTTTTGACGTGGTAGTGCGCTGGCTTCGCCAGAGCGGACAGCGCGTCAAGTATGTGCAGAACATCACCGACGTGGGGCACCTGACCGATGACGCTGATGAGGGTGAAGACAAGATCATGAAACAGGCGCGGCTCGAAAAAACCGACCCCATGGAGATCTCGCAGTTCTATACGCGAAGCTTCTATGAGGATATGGACATGCTTGGCGTCCTCCGGCCAAATGTAGCACCGGCCGCCACAGCGCACATTCCCGAGCAGATTGCCCTGATTGAAGCGCTGATAAAAAAAGGCCACGCGTATGAGGTCAACGGCAACGTCTACTTCCGTGTCGACTCCTTCCCGGGCTACGGAAAGCTTTCGGGAAGGACCGACCCTGAATCCCGCCAGTCAGGCAGCAGGGTCGAAACGCGTTCGGAAAAAAGGGACCCCTCGGATTTTGCGCTCTGGAAAAAAGCCGAGGAGGGACACCTCATGAAGTGGCGCTCACCCTGGAGCACCGGCTACCCCGGGTGGCATCTTGAGTGCTCGGCCATGTCGATGAAGTATCTCGGTGAAACAATCGATATCCATGGCGGCGGCATGGAGAACAAGTTCCCGCACCATGACTGCGAAATTGCGCAGGCAGAGGCCGCGACAGGAAAGCCCTATGTCCGTTACTGGATGCACAACAACATGGTGACCATCGACGGCACAAAAATGGGCAAGTCGCTGAAAAACTCGGTCAATCTCAAGGATATCTTCCGACAGACTGACCCGCTCGTCGTCCGCTTCTTCATTCTGCAGTCGCACTACCGATCGCCGCTCGATTACTCCGAAACTGCCATCAAGGCTTCGGCCACCGGGCTTGAAAAACTGCGTGAAACCCTGCGTCGGCTGAAGGAGAGCAAGCCGGGCAGTGGAGCATTCAATGTCGAGCCCTTCCGTCTGCGCTTCATTGAGGCGATGGATGATGATTTCAACACCCCTGTAGCCATAGCTGCACTCTTCGATCTTTCAAAAGCCCTTAACGCCGCCATGGACAGCCGAGAGGGAATCCTTGAATCAGGAGCCGGCGAGGCAGGCGCGTTTCTTACGATGGCCGCCGAAGAGGTGCTCGGCATTATCAAGACAGATGGCGGTTCAGATGAACGGGAGAGCAAAGAGACGCTCAAACGTCTGGACAGGGTGATGGAGGTTCTCCTTGGACTTAGGGCCGAGGCCCGCCAGAACAGGGAGTTCGCGCTCAGCGACAAGATCCGCGACAGGCTGCTCGACGCCGGCATTGAAATCAAGGATACCCGTGACGGGGTAAGCTGGTCGAGCAAATCCTGATCCCGATTCCGAACACTCTCCAAACGCAGTAACTCAAAACGCGCAAAAGCTTTGTGCCTGCCACTACAGGTACTCTTCCAGCCCCTCCCTGCGGAGTATGTCGGCAACTTCACCCACCCTGTGGGATGAGCCCCTGTTGCAGATGAGCAGGGCGTCATCGGTTTCGACAATGATCAGATTGCTGACCCCGATGGCGCAGACCACCTTCCCTTCCGGCTTGCGTACGAAAAGATTCTCGCAGTCGAGCTGCACAAGGCGGCTGTCGTGATGCTCACCGTTCCGGGCGTTGCGGCTTTCGGCGATTTTCAGCACCTCATCCCAGCAGCCAAGATCGGTCCAGCCAAACTCTCCGGTAAGCATGTGAACCGATGAGGCCTTCTCCATGATGCCGTAGTCGATGGAGGTGGGATGAATCCATGAGTAGACATCCTCAATAACCTTCTCTTCATCCTTTGTGCCCAGGCTCTCATAAATGGCCAGGTGGTCCTTGTAAAGATCGGGCATGGATCGCTCGAACTCCCGTGAGATGGCATCAATATGCCAGATAAAGACCCCGCTGTTCCAGTAGAAATCGTGGCTTTCGACAAACTGGAGCGCAGTGGCGTAATCCGGTTTTTCTGCAAAAGCCTTGACATTGAAAAACCTGCACCCATCGCCTCCTGATTTGGCAGGGGGAAGCGGCAGCTCTTCATCGACCTGAATATATCCATAGGATGTTTCCGGCCGGTCGGCGCTTACACCGATGGTGACCAGCCCCTCTTT
This sequence comes from Chlorobiaceae bacterium, assembly GCA_037142155.1. Taxonomy (GTDB): domain Bacteria; phylum Bacteroidota; class Chlorobiia; order Chlorobiales; family Chlorobiaceae; genus Chlorobium. The sequence continues at coordinate 66,447 of JBAXBE010000001.1, read as the reverse complement.
TGAACGGGCTATTTCGACGGCAGCCTCAATAATCCTGATAAATGCGGGCTCATCGAGCACGAGATGATCGGCTGGAAGCACAACCGTCACAGCATCGGGGTCTCTTTTCCTGATGTGCGCAGTGGCAAGTGCTATGCAGGGTGCGGTGCTGCGGGATGATGGCTCGGCAATGATATTGTCGGGCCTGAAATCGGGAAGAGCGTCCGCAAGCAGCGTGCGGCCACGCTGGCTGGTGATGATGAAAATGTTCTCTTTGCTGACAGCGGCCGTAATACGCTTCACTGTTCTGGCAATCATGCTCTCATGGTCGAAAAGCTCAACAAACTGTTTTGGCCTTTTTTTTCTTGAGACAGGCCAGAGCATGCGGCCTGAACCGCCCGCCATGATCAACGCATAGACGTGATTTCCCGATTCGCTGCTCATCAATAGCTTGTTTTCCGGATTAAATCTTGGACCGTTACCTGCTCTTCTGCCGTAATTTACAATTAATAACCGCTAAACGGTTCAATGATGAGGGAGAAATGAGGCACGAGTTTGTCATTGACCCCAAAATATTGTTTTTTCTCTAAAGCACTGAACCGGAGGACCTTAGTATATGGAACAAATGAACAATGATCTATCGGCCCTGAAAGAGCTCTCGGCTGTTCATTCGATTGAGCTGGAGCCTTCAGTGCTGGAGCAGCTTGTCCGCTATGGAGGCCTTCTGGAGGAGTGGAACCGGAAAATCAACCTTATCAGCAGAAAAGAGGATGCGCCGGTCATCATCAAGCACATTTTTCACTCGCTCCTGATCTCGCTCTACCACAGGTTTGAAGAGGGTGAGAAGGTGCTTGATCTCGGCACCGGAGGGGGGCTTCCGGGCATACCGCTTGCCATAGCCTTTCCTGGCACGCAGTTCCTCCTGGTTGACGCAACAGGAAAAAAAATTACGGCATGCAAAGCCATGATCAAGGAGCTTGGCATCAAGAACGCCATCGCCATGCATACAAGGGTCGAGGAGCTGAAAGGGGTTGTTTTCGATACCGTACTCTCACGGCAGGTGGCTCCGCTTGAGCAGCTCTGCGGCTATGCGTTCAGGTTGCTCAAAGCGAAAGGAGAGCTGATCTGCCTGAAAGGGGGGGACCTGGAGAAAGAGGTAGCCGAAGCAGTCGCGTCAAAGGGTGAACACGGCGGATTTCCCTCAAGGGTGGAACTCCATCCCATCAGCGGAGTGAGTCCCTTTTTCTCTGAAAAGCAGATAGTCATTGCCAGCTGAACACGGGATCACGCTGGCAATGACTATCAATGTGCTATCCCCCTGGAATCCAAGGAGCGGTCGCTCTTAAGCCTCTGTGGCTGCTTCGGGCTCTGCTGCAGGTGCTTCGGGAGCCTTTGACGCTGCTGCCGGAGCTTCGGTCTTCTTTGAACCCTTGACTCGTTTTGAGCGGTCCTGCTTTCCGGCCTTCGGTGCTGAAGGGTATGCCTCGACGTAGTCGACAAGCTCGATGATGGCCATTTTTGCAGCATCACCAAAACGCGGTGCAAGCTTGATGACTCTGGTGTATCCACCGTTTCTGGTTCCTACCTTGGCCACAATCTCCTCAAAAAGGATTCTGATAGCCTGCTTGTCGCGGATGTCCTTGAAGATATCACGCTGGGCATGAACCGTGCCTTTACGGGCCTTGGTAATGATCTTTTCGACAACCCTGCGGGTTTCCTTGGCCTTTGCCTCAGTTGTCTCTATGCGCTTGTAGAGAAACAGCTGGGTTGACAGGTTGCTGAGCGTCGCCTTTCTATGAGCGGCGGTTCTTCCGAGTTTTCTTGCCGGCTTGACTTTACGCATGACTTGTTTCTGGTCTCAATAATTCTAAAAAATGTCTCTTTATTCTCACTTCATCTGATACTTGGTAATATCCATACCAAACTTCAGGTCAAACTTTTCGAGCTGCTCTTTAAGCTCAGTGAGCGACTTCTTGCCGAAGTTCTTGTAGTTGAGCAGTTCATCCTCCTTGCGCGAAACCAGATCGCCAATGGTATCGATTTCGGCGAGCCGCAGGCAGTTATGCGAACGGACGGAAAGATCGAGGTCTTCGATCTTGGTATGGAGCAGCCTGCGCATGGTCTCGAACTCGTCATCCTGCTGCTTGAACTCCTCCTCGGTGAACTCTTCCTGGGTCGGTGAGAAGTTGGCAAAGAAAACGACATGGTCGGTGATGATCTTGCCAGCAAGGCTGATCGAATCGTCTGGAGTCACCGAGCCATCAGTTTCGACATCGAGAATCATCTTCTCATAGTCTGTGCGCTGTCCTACGCGGGTGTTCTCGACGGTAAACTTGACGTTGCGAATCGGGGTATAGATGGCATCGATTGCGATATAGCCTATTGGCATGCCTTCCGGACGATTATCCTCCGCAGGAATGTAACCGCGGCCTCTGCCAACATAGAGATCGATGTTCAGTGTAGCGCCAGCGTTAATGGTGGCAATGTGCATCTCCTTGTTCAGCACCTCGAACTCACCTTCCTGGGCAACGATGTCACCAGCAGTGAAATCCATTGGGCCGACAAGTGTCAGCGTGGTCTTGCAGTTCCTTTTGCAGGTCGACTTGAAGCGGACCTTCTTGAGGTTCAGGACGATTTCCGGGACATCCTCACGAACGCCGTCAACGGCAGCAAACTCGTGAAAAACACCCTCGATTTTCAGTCCTGTAATTGCAGTTCCAGGAAGCGAAGCAAGCAGGACCCTTCTCATGACGTTTCCAAGGGTCACACCGTAACCACGCTCGAGCGGCTGCGCGATGAACCTGCCGAAACTGTCGGTATGATTAGTTTCGTCAACTTCTATTTTTGCAGGCATCTGCATCTGGTATATCATAGTCTTGATACCTTAGATTTCATTAAAATCACTTCGAGTACAACTCAACAACCAACTGTTCGTTAAACGGTTCCTGTACATCTTCACGCTGCGGAACACTCAGGAATACAGACTTCTGGTTCGCCTTGTCGACCTGAATCCAGGAAGGAATACGGGATTCCGGGGCCTTGTTGAGTGAGTCGGTAACAGCACCCATGTTCTTGCTTCTCTGGCGGAACTCTATGAGGTCACCCGGAGTGGCAAGAAAGGATGGAATGTTGACCTTTTTGCCGTTGACGAGAAGATGGCCGTGCGTTACAAGCTGACGTGCGCCTGCTCTTGACGGAGCAAAACCGCTACGGAAGACCACATTATCCAAACGCCTTTCAAGCAACTGGACAAGGTTGTCGCCGGTAACTCCTCTCTGCGAGGCGGCCTTCTTGAAGTAGTTCCTGAACTGCTTCTCGAGGATGCCGTAGAGGTACTTCATTTTCTGCTTCTCTTTCAGCTGGAGCGCATATTCCGAAACCTTGCTCTTGCGGGACTGGCCATGCTGTCCCGGAGGGAAAGGGCGTCTTTCAAGATATTTCTCCGCTTTCGGTGAAAGCGCTACTCCTAACCTGCGGGATACTTTTGTTATCGAGCCTCTGAATCTTGCCATGTCAATTGCTTCATTGAAATTCTGTGTAATATAAAAATCAGACCCTTCTGCGCTTCGGAGGCCTGCATCCGTTGTGCGGCAGCGGGGTGATATCCTTGATGGTGCGAACATCAAGTCCTGCACCCTGCAGAGCCCTGATTGCCGCATCACGTCCGGCTCCCGGTCCTTTGATAAAGACATCGACATGCCTCATGCCAAGGTCATACGCTTCCTTTGCTGCGGCCTCGGAGGTCACCTGTGATGCATACGGGGTATTCTTTTTGGAACCCTTGAATCCGTTTTTGCCTGCGCTGGACCAGGAAACCGTGTTGCCCTGAACATCGGTGATGGTCACCATGATGTTGTTGAAGGAGGCCTTGATATGCACAGCACCTTCAGGGGTAACCTTTACTTTCTTTTTCTTCCTGCTTATTGTAGCCATGAACTTACACTCTTTAGTCTCGAAGATATTATTCCGTGAACACTACTACTACTTCTTGGCCGCCTTCTTCTTGCCGGCGACAGTCTTGCGTTTGCCTTTTCTGGTTCTTGCATTGGTCGACGTTCTCTGACCGCGTACGGGAAGCGAACGGCGGTGACGAAGTCCCCTGTAGCAGCCGATATCCATAAGGCGCTTGACGGCAAGCTGCTGCTCGCCTCGAGCCTGGCCCTCCACCTTATAGGCCTCGGCAATAATCTCGCGAATCGCATGTGCTTCTTCATCGCTCAACTCGGAGATCTTCCTGTCAGGCGCAATGCCAGCTTTCTTAAGAATGCTCTCTGCTGATGTCCTCCCAATACCATAAACATGAGTCAATGCGACGACCGCATGCTTATTCAGTGGCAAATTTACCCCAGCTAACCTCATATGCTCTTTAAAGTTCTATTGTTTTTTCTGAAGATCAACCCTGACGCTGCTTATGGCTTGGATTCACTTTGCAAATCACAAATCGCTTCCCTTTACGCTTGATAATGCGGCAGTGCTCACAACGTTTTTTGATAGAAGAATATATTTTCATAAGAAACCCCACGTGCAATAATTAAACCAACTAATCCGAAATCTGAAAAGGCATGTAATGTAAAAAATAAAGATCAAAGAAGCAAAATCAAGATCACATATTTCAACACTTATTTATACCTGTAGGTTATCCTTCCTTTGGAGATATCGTAAGGAGATATCTGTACTTTCACCTTGTCTCCGGGCAGAATCCTGATGTAGTGCATGCGGATCTTGCCTGAGACATGCGCGAGCACTTCAAGGCTGTTTTCAAGCTTCACCTTGAACTGCGCGTTCGGTAGGGCTTCAAGAATCACGCCCTCGATCTCAATTGCTTCTTCCTTGGCCAAATTGCTTTCTCCTTGGTTCAGTAGTAATATTGTTTACCTTCCCTTCTCATGCATGAAGCCGCGAGCGGGTAAGGATCTCTGCCTTTTCGGGCCTTACGACTATCGTATGTTCAAAATGCGCCGAGGGCTTTGCGTCCTCGGTTACCGCGACCCAGGCTCCCCGTCGGGTTACGGCCCTGCGCGACCTGCCGAGAGCAATCATCGGTTCGATGGCCAGAGTCATCCCCTCCCGGAGAACGACACCGGTATGCTTTCTTCCATAGTTGGGAACCGGCGGATCCTCATGCAGTTCGCTGCCAATGCCGTGACCAACCATGTTTTCAATGACACTGAACCGGAATGAACGGGCATGTTCCTCGATTGCCGATGAAATGTCATGCAAACGGTTGCCGACGACTGCCATGGCAATTCCCCTGTCGAGGCACTCCCTGGTGACATCGACAAGCTGCTGCACTTTTTCGTCAATGGTGCCAAGCACAAACGTCCGGGCTGCATCACCATGATACCCCCCTTTGTATGCGCCAACGTCAACAGAGACGATATCGCCTTCAGCAATCACCCTTTTTGCACTCGGCACACCGTGCACGACCTCCTCATTGATCGATACACAGAGCGTTGCGGGATACGGTGTCACGCCGGGATCCCCTTTCGGGGCGTAATTCAGAAAACTTGGAACAGCGTGATGGTCGCGGATGAACTCCTCGGCCAGAGTATCGAGCTGCTTTGTCGTCATGCCTGGCCTGATCTCCTCCTCAAGCATATCGAGCGACATTGCCACTATGGCGCCCGCCTCTCTCATCAGTTCGATTTCGCGTTCGCTCTTGATCGTGATCATATCTGCTCGTTCATTATCTGGCCTGACGCCCGCGGGTTTTGCCGGACTTCATGAACCCGTCATAGTGACGCATGAGCAGATGGCTTTCAACCTGCTGAAGAGTATCGAGGCCGACACTGACAATGATGAGAAGACTGGTTCCTCCAAAGAAGTGCGCAAAGCCTTGAGTGACATTGCCGAACTTCGTGAGGAATGTAGGCAGAATGGCAATGATGGCAAGAGAGATTGCGCCCGGCAGCGTAATACGGGTCAGGATATTGTCGATAAAATCTGCCGTACTCTTGCCAGGACGGACACCCGGGATAAATCCTCCCTGGCGGCGCATGGTGTCAGCAACCTCTTTGGGATTGAAGGCGATGGCCGTATAGAAGTAGGTAAAGAAAACAATCATGGTTCCGAACATGAGTGCATACCACCATGAATCATAGGCAAACACCGAAGCCATCCCCTGCATCACCTCATTATCAGGGAAGAAGGAGACGAAGGTGCCGGGAATAAACATGATTGACTGGGCGAAAATAATCGGCATCACGCCTGCGGTATTGATCTTCATGGGGATGTACTGCGTACTGCCGCCGTAGACCTTGCGGCCGACAACGCGTTTGGCATGCTGTACAGGGATCCTGCGGGTGCCGACAGTGAGAACGACCACGAAAGCTACGATTGCAGCCATCATGGCAAGAATGATAATCTCGATGATCCAGTTCTTGCTGCCGAGAGAGACCGAGCGGAACTCTGCGACCAGTGACTGAGGGAAGCGTGCAAGGATACCAATCATGATGATGAGCGATATGCCGTTTCCAATGCCACGCTCTGTGATTTTCTCACCGAGCCACATGACAAAAACCGTCGCTGAAGTGAGCAGGACGACAGCCGTCATGCTAAAGAAGAAGCCCGGCTCAGGCACGACAATCCTGCCGAACGAGGAGGGGCTTGACAAACTGACGCTGACTCCCCAGGACTGCAGGGCTGCGATGACAACCGTGCCATACCTAGTCATCTGACTGATCTTCTGCCGTCCGTCTTCGCCCTCTTTCTGGAGTTTCTGGAAATAGGGAATAACCGCGCCGAGCAGCTGAACGATGATCGATGCGGAGATATAGGGCATGATGCCGAGCGAGAAAATGGATGCTCTGGCGAATGCACCGCCTACAAAGAGATCGAAAAGACCGAAGAGGTCGTTGGCATGAGACGACGAAGCGCCTGACACTGCAGACGCATCGACACCTGGTATGGTGATATGTGAACCGAGCCTGTAGACAAACAGAAGAAGAAGCGTATAAAGGATCCGCTGACGGAGTTCAGGGATTTTATTGATGTTCCTTATACTTTCATTAAGCTTCATGGCGGCCTTTTATCGGATTCAGGGCTTGGTGGATTTCTTGACTCTCTTGACCAGTTTTGCTTTCGGCTTCAAGAGCGCATCTTCGTAAGAGAGATCCTTGAGCCTGACAGCCTCTTCAAGCGTACGGAAAGCCACAATAGCTTTTCCGCCTGCAGCTGTGATCTTCTCTTCGGCACTTTTGCTGAACGCATGGGCCGTAATAGTGACTGCGCCGGTGAGCTCTCCATTGCCGAGAACCTTGAAATATTCAGCATTGCGTCCATGCAGGAGCGCCTTGAGCTCAAGTATGGAGATCTCATTGCCGATAAGACCGTCATCGATCCACTTCTGGAGCTGGGAAAGATTGACCGTATTGACAGGCTTGCGGTCTACAGGGGTAAAGCCGAATTTCGGAAGTCTCCGGTATACCGGAATCTGTCCGCCTTCGTTAATAGGCTTTTTATAGCCGCTTCTTGCCTGCTGACCCTTGTTGCCCTTGCCGGCGGTGGTACCGTTGCCGGAACCCTGACCGCGGCCGACACGTTTTTTTGTTTTTACAGCGCCGCCTTTAGCTGGACGAAGTGCACTTAAATCCATTGTTTCAATTCCCGACTTGCTATTAGTAAAATCTTAGATTTCCTCAACTCTGACAAGATGCTGAACAACCCTGATCTGCCCTCTGGTGCAGGGGTTGTCGCGCCTGTCAACGTGGTAGTTCGGTCTGCCGAGGCCCAGGGCCTGTATGGTAGCTTTCTGCTTTTTGGTGCCACCGATTATGCTGCGCACCTGGGTAATTCTTAACTTTTTCTCACTCATGATCGCACTCTTTCTATTTAGCTTTCAAAAACTTCTGTCAGGCTTTTTGACCGCCTCAGGCCGACGTCATAGGCGTCAGAAATGCTCTGCAATCCTTTGATCGCAGCCTTGACCACGTTGTGAGGATTGGAAGAACCGAGTGATTTGGTCAGGATGTCATGGATTCCGGCCATTTCAAGCACGGCCCTGACAGCGCCTCCGGCAATAAGGCCGGTACCCGGTGTAGCCGGCTTCATAAGCACCTTGGCTGAACCGTATTTTGCGATGATCTGGTGAGGAATGGTGCCCTTGACAATCGGGACCTTGATGACGTTCTTCTTGCCGTCCTCTACGCCCTTTGCAATAGCATCCTGAACTTCGTTTGCCTTTCCAAGCCCGTAACCGACATGTCCTTCCTTATCGCCAACAACAACAATGGCGTTGAAACCGAAACGTTTGCCGCCCTTTACAACCTTTGCAGTCCTGTTGATATGAACCAGCTTCTCCTTCAGATTTAACTCTCCGGGCCTGATACTTTTAGCAGATGTCTTTGCCATTTACCTTCTCTTTGAAAAGTTTTTTAAAAAACCAGTCCTGCTTCTCTCGCACCATCAGCCAATGCCTTGACCCTGCCGTGATAACGAAATCCATTCCTGTCAAATACTACATTTGTGATCCCGGCCTTCAGGGCCGCTTCACCGAGCTGCTTGCCGACAATGCGGCAGAGATCGGATTTAGTGCCCTTGAGCGCCTTGTTTTCCTTCGTCATCGTCGAAACGGCGATGATGGTCTTGCTGGTGACATCGTCAATCAGCTGCGCATAGATCTGCGAGAGGCTCCTGTAGACGCAAAGTCTCGGTTTTGCCTGAGTCCCCTGTACGCTGGCCCGGCTTCTGTCCTTGATTTTCTGCCTTCTGGAGGCTTTATCGATTTGACTCATTCTCTTGAACCGTTGTATATGTTTATTGCCTGACTAATTCTCTCTGTGGCTTGCCGCTTACTTGCCGGCTGCCTTTCCTTCCTTGCGGCGGATGACCTCGCCTTCATACTTGATGCCCTTGCCACGGTAAGGCTCAGGCTTGCGGAATGAACGGATCTTCGCCGCGACCTGACCGACGAGCGCCTTGTCGATACCGGTGATAAGAATGGTTGTCTGGTCCGGAACTTCGATCTTCACTTCGGCAGGTGCCTTGAAGTATATCATGTGCGAGTAACCGAGCGTGAGAGCAAGAAGGTCATTCTTCATCTCTGCGCGATAACCGACGCCGGCGATTTCCAGCTTTCTGGTGAAACCGCTGGTGACGCCTTCGACCATGTTGCTGATCAGCATGCGGTAGAGTCCGTGCTGCGACTTTGCTTTCTTGCTGTCATCGATACGCTGGATGGTTAACACACCGGCTTCCTGGGTAAGGGTAACCTGGTCGGTAAGTTGCTGCTCAAGCGTGCCTTTCGGTCCTGATACCCGAACGTTTGCTCCGTTGACCTCTATCTTCGCCTGATTGCTCAGGGGGATGGGCATTTTTCCTATTCTTGACATGGTATTCTAATGCTCTTAGTCTTGTGAATTAATAGATACGGAACAGAATCTCGCCGCCGACGCCCTGTGCACGAGCCTCCTTGTCGGTAATCACCCCTTTGGATGAAGAGATGATGTAGAGACCGAGACCTCCGAGGTACTTCTTGATATCTTTGCCGTCATAGACGCGTCTGCCCGGCTTGCTGACCCTTGTGATCTCCTTGATGGAGGGGGCGCCCTGGGCCGTATACTTCAAATCGACGCGTATGAACGGGAACTTCTCGGTGGTGATGACCGTGAAACTCTTGATGTACCCTTTCTCCAGAAGCAATTGCGAGATATTCTCCCTAAGCTTCGAATACGGAATATCGGTCGTCTTGTTTTTTGCTCTTCCCGCGTTTCTGAGACGGGTGATATAATCTGCAATAGAATCCGTTACAGGCATAGCGAACGTTGGTTACTTTCTAAAATGAACAAATCTCTCTCTTGTTTACAGGCAGGCTGAATTACCAGCTTGCTTTCCTGACACCCGGCAGTTTTCCCTCGAGGGCATACTTGCGGAACATATGCCTGCAAAGGCCGAACTTCTCATAAACGCCTCGTCCACGACCGGTAAGGACACAACGGGTACGTACCCTGGTGGCTGAACTGTCGCGAGGCAGCTTGCGAAGAGCTTCGTAATCGCCGGCTTTGAGGAGCTCCTCACGGAGGACTGCATACTTCTCTACAAGCCTCTTTCTTTTCTCGTTCCTTGCTATAACACTTTTCTTGGCCATCTGTCTCTCTATTAATTAGTTGTTCTTCTTTTTGAATGGCATTCCAAGTTCCGCAAGCAGCACATAAGCCTCTTCGTCGGTGGCAGCGGAGGTGACAAAACTGATATCCATGCCCGAGATTTTCGGTACTTTATCGATATCGATTTCAGGGAAGATAATCTGCTCGCGAACGCCGATGGTGTAGTTGCCACGGCCATCAAAGCTGGTGTCGGAGAGACCGCGGAAATCACGAATCCTCGGCACGGCAAGGCTGACGAACCGATCGTAGAACTCATACATGGCCTTGCGGCGGAGCGTTACGCGGCAGCCGATAGCCTGACCCTCGCGCAGCTTGAAGTTGGATATAGCCTTTTTTGACTTGCGGATCTGCGGCTTCTGGCCGGTGATCTGACCAAGTTCCTGCATGGCAATCTCAAGAAGCTTTGGCTCGGCTGCGGCTTCACCAACACCGATATTGATGGAAATCTTCTTAAGGCGCGGCACTTTCATGACGTTCTTGTATTCGAAGCGCTCGATCAGTTTCGCCATTACCTTCTCCTTGTAGAAGGTCTCAAGCCTTGCAATTGATGCGGGTGCGGCTGTCGTCTCTTTTTTCTGGGCCATCTTCTCTTTATCTGTTTTCCAGGATGGTCTTGGTCATCCTGACTTTAATGGAAATACTCAGCTCTTCTTGACATTCGATGCATGAATGGGAAACTCCCTTTCGATGATCGAGCCCTGGGGGTTACCCTGGGTCGGACGCATGTGGCGCTTGCGGATATTGACACCTTCTACGATCACACGGGTTTTCAACGGGTATACTCTGAGGACTTTTCCGCTCTTTCCTTTATCATTGCCGCTGATAACGACGACGTTGTCGTTCTTCTTGACATGCAGCTTAACCTTTTTGATACCAGTTTTCATTTTTCACTTATATGATAGTATTCATAAAATCCTGAGCGGGAGACGAGACTCGAACTCGCGACCAACAGCTTGGAAGGCTGTGACTCTACCAACTGAGTTACTCCCGCCTGTGGCCCCGTTCAAAGCACCTCTGGTGCCAGCGAGACGATCTTCATATATTTTCTGTCGCGAAGCTCACGTGCTACAGGGCCGAAAATACGCGTACCCCTTGGCTCGCCCTGAGCGTTGAGGAGAACGACTGCATTCTCATCAAAACGGATATAGGAGCCATCCTTTCTTCTCTGCTCCTTGACCACGCGAACCACAACAGCCTTGCAGACATCCTTCTTCTTGACGACTCCACCAGGCACAGCGGCTTTGACTGATACGATAACCTGATCACCCAATGAGGCATAACGCCTGCCGGTTCCGCCGAAGACATGAATGCAGCGAACTTTCTTGGCTCCGCTGTTATCGGCAACAACCAGGTTTGTTTCTTTCTGGATCATCCTTTTTCAAACTTTATTAGGTGTATAAAAATCGACTCTTACCTTACTTGGCCTTTTCGATGATCTCGACAAGGCGGCAGCTTTTCCTCTTGCTCAGCGGGCGGCACTCGACAATCTTGACAAGATCACCGATGCCTGCTTCATTCTTCTCATCGTGGGCCATGAGGCGGGTGGTCTTCTTGAAATATTTCTTGTAGACCGGGTGCTGAACCCTGCGCTCGACTATAACGACAATAGCCTTGTCCATCTTGTCACTGACAACCTTGCCCGTCCAGCTCTTCTTTCTTCCTCTTGCTGCAGCATTCTGTTCCATAGATGGACTGCCTGTTTTATTTTCTTCCATGTAAGTAAACCGGTTTATTGTTTGCCTGGCTGTCAACCCTGAACCGCTTCAGTGGCCGAAAGTTGATGGAGCCTCGTTTTCATGCGCGCAATATCCCGCCGTGAATTGCGGTATATCATCGGATTCTGCGGTTGCTCGATCACCTTGTAAAAATTGATGTCGGCAAGTCTGTCTTCGAGCTCTCTGATCTTGTCGACCAGCTCCTGTTTGCCCAATGCCGCAACTTCATACTTTTTCATAATAAGTAACCCTCTTGCTGAATTAATTGCTCGATTATCCTTCAAAATCAGGACGGATCACAAATCTCGTCTTGATCGGCAGCTTCTTTGCTGCCAGCCTGAACGCCTCGGTTGCTACCTCGACAGGCACACCATCAGCCTCGAACATCACTCTGCCAGGCTTAACGACTGCAACCCAGAACTCGGGAGAACCTTTACCGGAACCCATTCGGGTCTCAGCAGCTTTCTTGGTCACCGGCTTGTCAGGGAAAATCCTGATCCAGATCTTTCCGTCCCTCTTCATGAACCTCGTCATCGCGACACGAGCCGCCTCAATCTGGCGGCTGGTGATCCATGCTGATTCAAGCGCTTTAAGACCAAATGTACCGAAAGAGACATCCGTTCCGCGACCGGCATTGCCCTTCATCCGGCCTCTCATCGTCTTTCTATACTTAACTCTCTTTGGCATTAACATACCGGCGACTCCATTCTTTTGCTGTTAATTTGGTACTTAAACTCTAGTTATGGCCTTTTGCAGCCCTGGGACGGCGACGCTTGTTGCGGTCACCGCGGCTGTCACCGCCACCGCGGTTGTCACTACGGCCTCTTGCGCCAGAATCGCTGCGTCTTTCCTTCATTCTCTTCATCTCGTCCTCTTCGATTGCATCGATACGCTGGACAAGGACCTCACCTTTATACACCCATACCTTGATACCGATGGTACCGGCGATGGTGTGAGCGGTAACACTTGCATAATCAACATTGGCGCGAATGGTGTGAAGAGGGATCTTTCCCTCCTTGTACTGCTCGGCACGTGCAATTTCAGCTCCGCCGAGACGACCTGCACACCTGATTCTGACACCCTCAGCTCCGCTTCGCATCGCCTGCTGGATCGCCTGCTTCATGGCTCTTCTGAAAGAGACACGATTCTCAAGCTGGTAGGCAATGTTGTCGCCGATAAGCTGTGCTTCGATTTCCGGCTTGATTACCTCGATTACATCAATCTTCACCTCTTTTCCAGTGATCCGGCTGAGTTCCTGTGAAAGATTGTTGATCTCTTCGCCTTTTCTTCCAACGACGGCGCCTGGGCGGGCCGCATGTATATTGATCCTGACATTCTTCGTCGTTCTTTCTATCACGATACGGGCAATGCCGGCTCTCTCACGTTTCAGTCTTGCAAGGATGTAGTTACGAATAACGTGATCCTGCTTGATCTTTTCGGATATGACAGGGCTGTCATCATACCAGCGTGAAGTCCAGTCCTTGATAATTCCAAGCCTGAATCCAGTAGGATTAACTTTCTGACCCAATGTTCTCTCCTTAGTTTATTTTGTTACTGGATTCTTAACCTTATCGATGACGATCGTCAGATGATTCGATCTTTTGCGGACCCTGTAGGCGCGTCCCATCGGAGCAGGAAGCATCCTTTTGAGTGTCGTTCCCTGATCGACAAATACCGCCTTGACGAAAAGCTCCTGGTCACTCACCCTCTCATCCGGATTGAGCTGCGCATAGTTGGCAACTGCAGATTTCAAGGTCATGATGAGATTGCGTGAAGCGGCCTTGGTCGAGTTGAGCAGAATGGCCTTCGCCTGATCGACGGGTTTTCCACGAACGAGACCAGCGACAAGACGCATTTTCCTCGGCGAAGTCGGCGTGTGCCTTAATATTGCTTTAGCTTCCATTATTGTCTTTACCCTTTCGCGTTATTCAATTTATTTTTTCTTTGGAGCCGAGCCGCCTTTTTCAGCCTTTCCGCCGGCATGGCCGCGAAATGTCCTCGTCGGGGCAAACTCACCAAGCTTGTGACCAACCATGTTATCACCGACATAGACCGGCACGTGGCTCTTGCCGTTGTGCACTGCTATGGTATGACCAACAAAATCAGGCGAGATCATTGAGCTTCTGGACCAGGTCTTGATGACCTTTTTCTCTCCCTTGCTATTCATGTCAAGGATCCGCTTTTCCAGCTTTATATCAATGAACGGTCCCTTTTTAAGTGATCTTGGCATAGTTCCTCTGCTTGTTGTTGTTTTCCGCTATAGTTATTTGGCGTTTCTGCCGCGCACAATCAATTTCTGTGACGCCTTCTTCTTGTTCCTGGTCTTCAGACCCTTTGCAAGCTGACCCCACGGTGACTTAGGATGCTTTCTTCCACCGCCGGATTTCGACTTGCCTTCACCACCGCCCATCGGGTGATCGACCGGGTTCATCGCCATACCTCTTGTCTGCGGACGGATACCGAGCCAGCGGCTTCTTCCGGCCTTGCCGAGCACGATATTCTCGTGATCTGCATTGCCAACGACACCGATTGTTGCGCGGCACTCGACCCTGATCTTGCGGATTTCGCCGGATGGCAGCTTCAAGGTAACATAATCACCTTCACGGGCGGCAAGTACTGCGAATCCGCCTGCTGACCTGACGATTTGACCACCCTTGCCAGCCTTCATCTCAACATTGTGGATGTCGGTACCAAGCGGGATATTTTTCAGCGGCATGGTGTTTCCGGCCTTGATCTCGACCTTCTCCCCACTCTCCACCTTATCACCGACTTTCAAACCTTTCGGGGCGAGAATATAACGTTTTTCTCCATCATTGTAATGCAATAATGCAATTCGTGATGAACGGTTCGGATCATACTCAATTGCAGCAACGGTCGCAGGTACGCCATCCTTGTTGCGCTTGAAATCGATAATCCTGTAATGCCTCTTATGTCCGCCGCCTCTGTGACGGGAGGTTTTTCTGCCGGCAGCATTGCGCCCGCCAGACTTCTTCAGGGGCACAAGCAGGCTTTTTTCCGGCGTGCTTTTTGTGATTTCATCGAACGCAGGGTATGACATGAACCTTGACCCTGGCGTTACCGGCGCTAATTTCCTTATAGCCATTTGAATGTATGATCTATCCTTTTATAAATATCTATCCTTCGCTCTTCTGGGACGAGCCAGAGTAATAATCAATCGCCTGGCCATCAGCGAGAGTGACAATCGCTTTCTTCCAGTCGCTTTTCTTGCCTGTAATCAGGCCTTTTCTCGTGTTCTGGCGACGGGACTTGCCAAGGCAGTAAACGGTGCGCACAGATTTGACATCGACGCCGAACTTCTCCTCGATGGCCATCTTGATATCGATCTTGTCTGCTTCAGGCTTGACAACAAAAACATACTGTCCCTTCTGCTCAGTAAGCCCTGTGCTTTTCTCAGTCAGCCATGGGCGCAACAACGGGTTTTTCATCTCTTTAACTCCTTTTTCTGGAAAACTGCAAGTTACCCTAATGTATCCTCTATTACCTGCAACGCAGACTTCTGTACAAGCACTGTCTGGCTGTTCATGATATCATACGTAGAAGCCTTGTCGGCGGTCATGATATTGAGCACCTCGATATTTCTGCCCGACCTGGCTATCACCATATCATATTCCGGTGTCAGCATCAGTGTTTTTTTAGAGGCAAGACCGAGGTTTTTCAGAATATCTGCAAAAGGCTTGGTCTTGATCTGCTCAAAACGGAAATCCTCGACAACGACGATCTTTCCTGCCTGTGCCTTGGCACTCAGGGCCGAGCGGCGAGCAAGAAGCTTGACCTTCTTGTTGACTTTCTGTTCGTATGTGTGTGGCGTTGGGCCGAAAATCGTTCCGCCGCCACTGTTGAGCGGAGAGCGGGAAGAGCCCTGACGTGCGTTGCCCGTACCTTTCTGGCGTAAAGGCTTTCTTCCTCCGCCTCTGACTTCGGCACGTGTTTTCGACTTGTGCGTACCCTGACGACGGTTAGCCAGAATCGCCTTCACATCGAGGTACATCGCATGTTCAGAGACTTCAGCGCCGAATATATCGTCACGGAGCGTTACGACTTCCCCCGTTTCAGTACCTGCGGTATTTAAGACTTTAAGTTCCATAGCTACGAGCATTCAGCATTTACTTTTTTATAGAAACAATCTTGACATAGGAGTTTCTTGGTCCGGGAACTGCTCCCTTGATCACGATAAGATTGGATTCCGGCATAATCTTGACGATTTCGAGATTCTGCACGGTGACATTGTCAGAGCCCATACGGCCACCCATTCTGGTGCCCTTGAAAACCCGTGACGGATCGGATGAACCACCGACTGAACCCGGTGCCCTCAACCTGTCGGACTGACCGTGCGTCCTTGAACCGCCGCCAAAGTTATAGCGCTTGACGACACCGGCAAAACCCTTTCCTTTCGAGACGCCGAGAACATCAACCTTCTCGCCTTCGGTGAACATGTCGACCGTAACCGGGCTGCCAAGCTCAAGCTCCCGATCAATCTGGGAGAAATCAAACTCCGCAAGCTTGTAGCCCGGCGTTACGCCGGCCTTTTTATAATGACCCCGGAGAGGCTTGGTTATCTTCTTTTCATCCCTTTCGCCGATACCTACCTGATAAGCATCGTAGCCATCCGTATCAACACGCTTAACCTGCGTCACAAAGCATGGTCCGGCCTCGATGATCGTGCAGGAGACAGCTTCGCGTTTATCATTGAACAAACGGGTCATGCCGATTTTCTTTCCAAGAATCGCACCCATATAATTAGCTCTTTTCTAATTCTTTAAGACTTAATTTCAACATCAACGCCGCTCGGAAGCTCAAGCTTCATCAGCATATCAATAGTTCTCGACGTCGGGTTTATGATTTCAATCAGCCTCTTGTGAGAGGAGAATGAAAACTGCTCACGGGATTTCTTGTCGACATGTGGAGATTTGTTTACGGTATACACATGCGATTTTGTGGGCAGCGGTATCGGACCAAAGATGATGGCATCGGTCTGCTTGACCACATCAATAATCCTTAACGCCCACTTATCAACCAGACTATGGTCGTAAGACTTGAGCTTGATCCTGATCTTTTGCTGTACAGCCACTTGTCAACCCTGTTTCAATGTTATCAATAAAAAGGGGCGGGATTTTCGGCCCCGCCCCTGGACGCCATACAATCTCTTACTCGATAATCTTGGTTACGGAACCTGCACCGACGGTGCGGCCGCCCTCACGGATAGCGAAGCGAAGCGCCTCGTCCATGGCGATTGGAGCAAGCAGCTCGACTTCAACCGAAAGGTTGTCGCCAGGCATAACCATTTCCACGCCTTCCGGAAGAGTAACAGAACCGGTAACGTCTGTGGTACGGAAGTAGAACTGGGGACGGTAGCCGTTGAAGAACGGTGTATGACGTCCGCCTTCCTCTTTCTTCAGGATGTAGACCTCAGCCTTGAACTTGGTGTGCGGCTTGATGGTGCCCGGCTTTGCGATAACCATACCGCGCTCGAGCTCTGTCTTGTCGACACCGCGAAGAAGAAGACCTGCGTTATCGCCAGCCTGTCCTTCATCAAGAAGCTTCTGGAACATTTCGATACCGGTAACAACCGACTTGCGGGTCGGCTTGATTCCGACGATTTCGACCTCTTCGTTGATCTTGATGCGACCCCTCTCGATTCTTCCGGTACCGACGGTACCACGACCGGAGATGGAGAACACGTCTTCGACCGGCATAAGGAACGGTTTGTCAACGTCACGAACCGGCTCAGGAATGAAGTCATCAACTGCGTCCATAAGCTCCATGATCGCCTTTTCGGCTTCTGCATCGCCATCAAGCGCCTTAAGAGCAGAACCCTTGATGATCGGAATATCGTCGCCAGGGAAGTTGTACTCGGTAAGCAGCTCGCGGAGCTCAAGCTCGACAAGCTCAAGAAGCTCAGGATCTGCGATGTCAACCTTGTTCAGGAATACGACAAGTGCAGGAACGTTAACCTGACGGGCAAGCAGAATGTGCTCACGGGTCTGGGGCATAGGTCCGTCGGTACCGGCAACAACAAGGATTGCGCCGTCCATCTGGGCAGCACCGGTAATCATGTTCTTGATGTAGTCAGCGTGACCCGGACAGTCGATGTGCGCATAGTGGCGCTTTTTGGTCTGGTACTCAACGTGTGCCGTAGAGATGGTGATACCGCGCTCTCTTTCCTCAGGAGCTTTATCGATGCTGCCGAAATCGCGCTGAAGAGCAAGGCCCTGCTTTGCAAGAACCGAAGTGATTGCAGCGGTCAGGGTGGTTTTACCATGGTCAACGTGACCGATTGTTCCGATATTTACGTGAGGTTTATCCCTCTTGTAGGACTCTTTTGCCATAACTTATCTCCGTGTCGGTTATCTGTTATTGTTTTGTAATAGTTAAATCGTAATCAGCCCGGTTCGGCTCAATCTGAATCCTTGCTCTGGCGCTTCTCCTGCAGTGACTCGGCAATGCTGCGTGGCACCTCGCGGTAGCTTTCGAACTCCATCGAGTAGTTCGCGCGGCCCTGGCTCATCGAACGCAGATCGGTCGAATAACCGAACATCGCCGAAAGCGGAACCTTTGCATTGACAAACTGCGCTCCAGCCCTCTGTCCCATACCTTCGATATGACCACGGCGGCTCGACAAGTCACCCATGACGTCGCCAAGATACTCTTCCGGAGTGACAACTTCAACTTTCATGATCGGCTCGAGAAGCACAGGGTCAGCTTTCTTGGCTCCACCCTTGAAACCTATGGAACCGGCAATCTTGAATGCCATTTCCGAAGAGTCAACCTCATGGTACTTTCCGTCAAGGAGAGTGACCTTGATATCCTGCATCGGGAAGCCTGCAACGACACCGCCCTTCATTGCCTCCTGAACACCTGCATTGACGGCAGGGATATACTCACGCGGAATAACGCCACCCTTGACCGAATCGACAAACTCATATCCCTTGCCTTCCTCAAGCGGCTCGACGCGGAGCACAACCAGACCAAACTGGCCCTTGCCACCCGACTGACGAACAAACTTGCCTTCGAACTCGACCGACTTTCTGATGGTTTCACGATAGGCAACCTGCGGCTGACCTACGTTAGCCTCGACCTTGAACTCACGACGGAGACGGTCGACGAGAATCTCGAGATGCAGCTCACCCATACCGGCAATGAGGGTCTGACCCGTCTCATCGTCGGTCTTGACCTTGAAGGTAGGATCCTCTTCAGCAAGCTTGGCAAGTGACATGCCGAGCTTGTCGGAATCGACCTTCGTTTTAGGCTCGATAGCGATTTCAATAACCGGCTCAGGGAAAACCATTTTCTCCAGGACGACCGGATGATTCTCATCACAGATTGTATCACCAGTGCGGACGTCTTTCAATCCGACTGCCGCAGCGATATCACCTGCGTAAACGCAATCCAGATCCTCTCTCTTGTTGGAGTGCATCTGAAGCACACGACCCACACGCTCTTTCTTGCCGGTCATGGTGTTCAGAACATAGCTGCCGGCCTTGAGCACGCCGGAATAGACCCTGAAAAAGGTAAGCTTACCGACAAACGGGTCGGTAGCAATTTTGAATGCAAGGCCCGCAAACGGCTCTTCGTCCTTCGGCTCACGGATTACCGGCTCATCGGTGCGGGGGTGATGACCCTCGACTGCTCCGACATCAACAGGGGAGGCAAGATACTCGACAACTGCATCGAGCATGAACTGAACACCCTTGTTCTTGAAGGAAGAACCGCAAAGCACAGGGATGATGCTGACCTTGAGCGTCGCCTGACGCAGAACGGAACGAACCTCCTCCTCAGTGATCTCTTCGCCGTTCAGATACTTCTCGAGAAGCGTGTCATCGACTTCCGATACAGCCTCAAGCATATTGATACGCCATGTCCTCGCCTCGTTCTGGAGGTCATGCGGAATCTCGACTTCGTTATAGGTACTGCCGTCATCCTTGTTATAGATAATTCCCTTCATTCTGATCAGATCGACAAACCCGGCGAAAATCTCGCCTTCGCCGATCGGGATCTGAAGCGGAACCGGATTTGCACCAAGCCTCTCGCGGATAGCCTTGACGGTATCAAAGAAGTTGGCACCAGTCCTGTCCATCTTGTTGACATAGGCAATCCTCGGCACACCATACTTGTTCGCCTGGCGCCAGACCGTCTCACTCTGGGGCTCGACGCCACCGACCGCGCAGAAGAGCGCAACGGCACCGTCAAGAACGCGCAGGGAACGCTCGACCTCGACCGTGAAGTCGACGTGACCCGGTGTATCGATAATGTTGATACGGTGATTAACGCCTGAGTAGTTACCGAACTTGGGAACCCAGAAACAGGTTGTGGCAGCAGAGGTGATGGTAATGCCCCTCTCCTTCTCCTGCTCCATCCAGTCCATGGTCGCGCCGCCATCATGCACTTCACCCATCCGATGCAGACGTCCGGTATAGTAGAGAATTCTCTCTGTAGTCGTCGTCTTGCCGGCATCGATGTGAGCCATGATGCCGATATTGCGGACTTTATCTAAATCAACCAGCCTTGCCATAAAAAATATATTTCGCCTTTTAGCAACACATTTAACAAAAGAAACCTAGAACCTGAAATGGGCGAACGCCTTGTTTGCGTCAGCCATACGATGCACCTCGTCACGCTTCTTGACCGATGCGCCCTGCTCGTTTGCCGCATCAATCAACTCGGCAGCAAGCTTTTCAGCCATCGACCTGCCGCCACGCTTGGCAGCATACATCTTCAGCCAGCGGAATGCCAATGCACCTCTTCTTGAAGCCTTGACCTCCATTGGAATCTGGTAGGTTGCGCCGCCAACCCTCTTGCTGCGAACCTCGACAACCGGAGCGATGTTCGACATCGCCTTGCGGTAGACCTCCAGAGGCTCCTCGCCGCTTACCTTCTCCGCTATGATCGCAAAGGCGTCATAAACGATCTTCGTCGCAACAGCCTTCTTGCCGTCAAGCATTACCGCATTGATAAAGCGGGCAACACTCTCATCGCCGTAACGGAAATCACCACCGATTCTTTTATAGCCACCTTTTTTTGACATAGCCTTCTTCTGAATTTATGATTCGACTTATCTCTTACCTTTGACAGGAGCTGCCGCGCCAGCTTTCGGCTGCTTGGCCCCATACTTCGAACGACTCTGCTTGCGATCAGCAACACCGGACGTATCCAGCGAACCGCGCACGATGTGATAGCGCACACCAGGAAGATCCTTAACCCTGCCGCCACGGATCAGAACAATGGAGTGCTCCTGAAGGTTATGACCCTCGCCAGGGATATAAGCGGTAACCTCAATCTTGTTGGACAACCGGACACGCGCAACCTTCCGCAGTGCGGAGTTAGGCTTTTTTGGCGTGGTCGTATAGACGCGAGTGCAAACGCCGCGCTTCTGCGGGCATTTTTCAAGCGCTGGTGACGCTGTTTTGGACGCTTTTACACTTCTTCCACGTCTGATAAGCTGCTGAATCGTCGGCATACTAAAACTCTCTTTCTATTTAAAAACCTCTGATTACGAAAAACGCAATACACTGCAAAGCAATAAGGACAGACAATGTAAGCGAATTATGAAAATAAACAAAACCTAAAGCAACATTTTTAGCGGCTTCCTGTAAATTATTTCCAAGGCCTCTTCTACCCCGCTTTTCAGGGATAAAAGCCGCCAAACCTCTGCATGCGGGATTGCTCAGACCGGGAGCATGAACGCGATGATTTTGCCGAGGTCCCGAAAGACCCTCTCGGGCCTGCAACGCTCCGGCAGCTGGCTCTTTGAAGAGGAAAGTGTTCCCTGGCGCCAACGCTCGAAACAGAGCTGAAGCATCTCTCTGGGCGCACCATCCCCTCCCCCGTCGAGATGCATCCCGCCCGACTCCACACTGAACTGTTTTCCCGCACCGTCCGGACCAAGGGCGAAAACCGGACGCCCCAGACCGACAGCTATAAGAAGCGGGTCGGGCACCCTGAGCCGGCAGGGCTCCGCTGAACCGCTCACCAGACCGACAACATCGCCTCCGAGAGCCAGCTCCACCTCCTCCCCTGCGCTTTTGGCAGAACGAAGCTCGACCGAATCCCCTATCCGGTACTTCTTTGCGAGCTTTCGGGCAGCCTGAATCTCAGCTGTAACGACAACGATTGCCATTGAAGAGCCAAGAGAGGCGTGCCCCTGCAGGAAAGCCGCCAGAGAGGAGAATAAAAGCCTCATCTCCTCTGAGTCGAGACCTTCAAGAAAGATCACCGGCCGGAATGAAGCGCCCGCTTTGGCAATTGCCATCGGGAGGGGAAGTGCCGTGTCGGGGATAATTGAAATATCACTATGGGCGGTTCTTCCAAAATATTTTTTCAGGAAGTACTCCTTCAAGGCCCTCGTCGGAGTAATGACAGGGTAGCCTGAGGTCAGCACCCGTTCCTCAAGCTTTTGCAGGTCACTCTCCCGCACGGCGGAGGGTAGCGCAGCGCTGCCGGGCTGATCGAGTGGTGCCGTAAGGTCAAAAAGAACCGGGAGGGAGTGCTTTTGCGACAGATCAAGCGCCAGGCTGACCGCCGCTGCGGGAGGTCCCTGAACATAGATGCCCTCAATGGAGCCCTCCGTCTGAATGATCTCCTCTGCAAGAGCACTCGCCTGTTTTTCCCATGTAGAGAGCGGATGCGGTGCCGAAAAAATGCGGGGCAGCACTCTTGCGGCCACTCCCCCGGCAGGAATCATCCCTCCCCGCAAAAACAGGGCGATCGAATCATGATCGAGTCCCCTTGCATTGAACGCCTCACCCGTCCGGCAAATGAGTGTTTCGGAGCCAGCGCCCATCCCCTGAAAGGGAGGCTGAAGGTCGGGCGGCGCGATAACGAAGGGCTTCCAGCCGTAATGTGGAAGGTTCGAGGCGACATTGAAAGCCCTCAAAGCCCCGTGGTTCATATAGGGCGGGTAGTTTGCGGCAAGAAACAGTAACTTCTTCACTCTTTTGCTCTCTTTTGGGCAACCCTCGGGCGCTGCCTTCTATTATTATAAATATTACTCAACTCTATAGGGGTTGTTTGCCTGACCGGCCAAAAGCAACCCCTCCGGCTGCAAGCATCAAGGCAAGAGCGAAGGCACCCAGCGAGATCATCCGCCCTTTTTCAAAAGCGCTCCTGTCATAGGTGAAAATCACCTCCCTGCTTCCTCTGGGGAGCGTAACGCCGCGAATCACTCCGTTGACCTTCACCATTGTCGCCTCCCGGCCGTCAACCTTCACCTTCCAGCGAAGCGGATAGTAGAGTTCACTGACGACAAGAAACGCCTCTTTGGGCGCCGTGACCTTCAGGCGCATCGATTCGGGAGCGGCTTCAAGCGCCGTAATCGTTGCTGGCGAAAAGCTTCTGGTTCCTCTCCACACGGAGCTCTCGACATAGGCCTCGCCGGCTGGAGCCCTGTCATCAAGCAGCCTCCCGAAGAGCTCCCCGTCACCCTCTAAACCAACCACCCGCTCGGCAAACCAGGCTCTCGGCCTTGCCCCCTTCAACTGATAGACCCAGACGTCAACAGGGCCGGCAGCAAGCTGCAGCACCCCTCGTTTAACCGGAAGAAGCCCTGGATGCTCGATGGGTTCAGGAGTAATGACATAGGCGACATTGAGCATGCGCAGAACATTAAGGCTCGAAAGACTCGATGTTTTCGAGAGAAACTCCTCGTAAAGCCTGAGTTTGGCCGGATGGTAGCCGCCTGCAGACTCAATCCCGAAAAGGGCAAACTTGTTCTCCGAAAAAAGCGGTCCGGCGGGGTAGACCCGGAACGGCCCCTTCACCGAGGAGAGATACGCTGTGATATCGTCAGGCTGGAATGCCCGCTCCACCTGCCGGCTGTCGGCAAACACCGGACTCCGCAGTGAAGCGCTCGAAGGGCGGATTATCTGCAAGTCCATCCAGAAGAGGTCGCCAAGCGCCAGGAGAAAGAGCAGTGTGCCGGTCATGTTCTCAGAGAGTCGACCCTTCATGCTGAGCCAGAGTATGAGAGTGAAGAGCAGTGCGATGGCCAGAACGGTCAAAAGGCTCCCGGCAAGACTCTCCCAGCGTACGGTATTGACCATAAAGGCAAGATCAAACCGCTCAGTGGCCGGTTCGGGGAAGAGTGAGCGAAAAACGCTCTCGACCGGCTGGGCCGACACAAGAAAGAGAATCGAAACTGCTCCAAGGAGGATTGCGCCGAAGAGGACCGGCCGGCGAAGCCTTTCGGGCGGAAGCTGCAGCAGGTCACTGACTCCTGCTGCAGCAAGGAAAGCGATGACCAGGTAGAGCATGATGAGCGCCATGGATGGCACCCTGAAGCTGCTGAACAGCGGCACGTAATGGTAGAAGAGGTCAAAAACAGGGGTGAAAAAACGGCCGAAGGAGAGCAGAATCGCAAGCAGGGCGGCGACAGCAAAAAACCGCGTCATCGGCTCTTTTCTCCGCATATAGGCGCCCAGGAGAGCGAGCATCAGCACCACAATACCTGCATAGTTCGGGAAATCGGTGAAGGGCATGAAGCCCCAGTAGCTCTCTCCGCCGAATCCGAAAAAGCCGGGCACCAGAAAGGTCAGGAGCTCCATTGGATGCATCGACCAAAGCGTGGCATACTCCCAGGCGGAAGCCCCCCCCCCGGCCGCCATCCCTCTGACGGAGTAGTGCGCATACTCCGAAGCGGGCAGGTAGATTGCTGCCGACATGGCAAGGGCGCAAGAGAGCGCGAGCAGGAGAAGCCCGGAGCGATGCAGGTTGGTTTTGAGTGAATCGCGACGGGAGATGAAGAGCGCGAGCAAGAGGAGAAGCATCAGCAGCCAGGAGTACCATGCAATCTGGACGTGAGCCCTCTGCAGCTGAAAACCGGCAATGATGGCAAGGACCCCCGCATCGGCAAGGCCGCCTCGCTCGATGACACGCATGGCAGCCCAGAGCATCCAGGGCATATAGGCCGCCGTCATAAGCTGGCTGCCGTGGCCATGCACCAGCATCGCCGTCATGTAGGGATTGAGCATGAAGATCGCCCCTCCAAACCCTGCGACAAAAGCGTTCAGGCCGTAGTGACGCAGAAACAGAAAGACGCCAAGACCGGCAAAGGCGAGATGCAGCAGCTGCAACACAACGGCGTCGGTATGAAAAAGAGTGAAAACAACGTTCGGCAGATAGAGCTCGCTGATATAACTGAATGCTTCAACCGTCGGCATCCCCGAAAAAAGCCAAGGCTGCCAGAGCGGGTAGCTGCCGGTTTGCGCCTGAAGCCTCTCGAGGGCCAGCGTCGAGGCGTGAGGGATGAGAGAGTCGGGTGCAATCAGGGTGTTCGACTGAAAAACCAGAGGCCAGAAGAGCAGGAGGGCCAGCAGGAGATAGACACCAAAAACAGTAAGTAACGGGATAATCTTTTTTTTCACAGCCTTATCGCTTTAGTTCCTTGCCAAGAAAGGGCACGTACTTAATAATAATCTCCCGCTCCTCATCTTCCAATTTCAGAAACAGCATCACCGAAAGATGAGAGAAGAGCAGAAGCAGCGCCCCGGCTGCGACCCCCGCCGCGGGTGTCAGCTGGAGAAGCCAGGGGCGGGCAAAGAGAAGCAGGCCCGCCGAAGCCAGTGCGGAGAGGAGAGGCTTCCAGAGCGACCTGGCGAAGGGATGGATATGCAGAAAATGGCCTATCTCAAGAAGTCTCGCGGTGGAAAGCAGAAGAAACACCAGGAGCGTCGCGAGCGCCGCGCCGTTGATACCCATCTTCGGAATCAGGAAGAGGTTAAGGGCAATCTGGCAAGCGAGCGCACCAAGAGCGTTGAAGAGGCTGAGTCGGCCGAAGCCCGTCATGGCAAGCACCGTCGAAGAGAGCCCCAGCGTGGCCTGAAGGAATGCCGCCCCCGTCAGGAGAACCAGTGCGGAAGTACCGGCACTGAACCGGGCGCCGAAAAGCCCGAGCACAGGCTCAGGAAGCAGCATGAAAAGAAGGGCGGGCGGAATGGTTGCGACGACAATCCAGCGGGTCACCATTTTGAAGATTCTGCCGATCTCATCATTCCTCCTGGAGGCATGCAGCTCTGCAATCATCGGGGCTGCGATTCCGGAGAAGGCCAGAAGTACCGAACGGATCATTCCCGCTGTCCGTGCGGCCGGATGATAGAGGCCGACGGTTGCCGTATCGGTGAAGATGCCGAGCATCATGACATCGAGCCAGTGTGCCGTCATGGAGAGAAGCGAGACTGCCATGAAGGGAAGGGCGTAGGAGAGCATGGCCCGGTCGAGAGGGGCGTGGAGAAGATCGTCAGTTCCGATGCCGGTGAATGCGGCAAGCCGTGGACGAATCCAGAAAAACACAGCGGCGGCCGACAGAAGGTAGGGCAAAAGCAGCGCCTCGTCCCGGCCTGCCGTATAACGAAAGAGAGTGGTGAAGAGCAGTAGCAAAAGGGGGCTCACGACCTGGGTCGCAATAATTTTCGGCTCAAGCTTTTTAAACCCCTGAATGGCATGACCGAAAAGCACCGTGGCCGCGCTGAAGGGGATTGATGCAGCGTAGCAGCAAAGGGTGAGCTGCAGCAGCCTGCCGCCGTTGAAAGCCGCGGCGATAGGGCCGGAAAAGAGGAGCACAAGCAGCACGATTGCAAAGGAGAAGAAGAGAGCGCTTTTCAGAGCCGAACCGATCACACCCTTCTGGCGCTCAGGGTCACCATTGTGAAGATTGATAAAGCGCAGAAGGCCCGAATCGAGCCCAAGAAGGGCAAGCACTTCGGCAATCTGGATGACAGCGACTGCTATGGCGTAGATGCCCAGAGCGTCGAGGCCGAGCAGGCGCGCCACAAGCAGGTTAAAGGCAAAACGGGTCGCCTGACCAAAGAGAAAGCCGGCAAAGGAGACTCCTGCCTGGCCCGCTATGACTGTGTTGCGGCTCACGGGTTGCGCTCCCCTGCGGCGGATAACCGCTCTCGCTCAATTTTGGCTAACCGCTCACGCTCAATTGGGCCTGGCCGCTCTCGCTCCAGGGCGTCGAGCAGCTCCCGCTCCATGGTGGCAGCGAGGTCGTCCCAGCTGTGTCGCCGGGCAAAAGCCTGACGCGCCTCTGTGCGCCTATCCTGCAGGGCCTCGGGAACCATCTTGACGAACTCCTCTGCACTATCAGCGACGTTGATGATATCAGCTGCCCGATCAACCGCGCTGCAGTAGTTCATGGCAAGCACAGGAACTCCCGCCGCCGTGTACTCATAGAGCTTGTTGGGGTGGGAGACCCCCTTCAGGTCGTTGCCGAGCAGCGGCATCAGCGCCAGATCGAACCGCTGGATCCAGGCCGGCAGCTCCGCGTAATCCACCTTGCCGAAATAATGGACATTGGGGAGGGTGTTGATCGAGAGTTGCTTTGTCCACCAGTCATGCAGATAGGCAGGACCAAGAAGCACCATGCTGCACTCCGGAAATGCCCTTGCCGTTGCGGCAACAAGAGGGGTATCAAGCCAGTCCATCGCGCCGGCATAGCCCAGAATCTTTCCATGCAGTTCCCTGAGCCTCTCGGGCACCTCTGAACGCTTGAGCGCAAAATGGCTGAACTCGACCCCGTTGCCGAGCTCGACCGTACGCACGCCCTCTGGCACGTCAAGCCGCGCTGTCAGCTCCCCGCTCACGCTGAAGAGCAGGTCGACCCTCTTCAAAAAAGCCGCAAGATAGCTGGCAAGCCACCGCGGCGTTCCGGGAAAGGCGAGATGGTCGTCGTTGGCGTCGTAGACCCTCAGGCGGCAGGGAAGAAAGGCCGCTACCCTCCCCCAGTAGACATTGGAGAGGGCAATGATACGCCGGGATGAGCCGAAACCGAGAAGGGTGACCCAAAAGAGCATGAGAATGATGCCGGGAATCGAAACCAGCATGCGCAGAAGGGGAATGTCAAGCAGTCGCCCGAAGCTGAAAGGGACGCTCTTCAAAAACGGCACCGTCACCACCCAGACGCGCCCCCTCCTGCGGGGCAGCCAGTGATGGCTCCGGCCGAGCGCGTATGGCTCGATGAAGAGCACCCGCCACCGGTCCGAAAAACGGCCAAGCAGCCTCTGCTTCCGGGTTGAGAGGAAGTCCCACTGGATCTCCGAGAACCATACAAGCCGCTCTCTTTGCGGGTCTCTTTCCCTAAATAACGGCAAGCTCATATATCTGCACCTTTTCATACCATGCCCGCAGGAGCGGCTTCAGACCTGTAAGATAAAACAACGGGCGGCGGATGCGAAACCGGCCGCTCCGCACGACGCTGAACCCCGCCCGTCTGAAGAGCGCCGCAGCCTCAGCGTACGTCATCTCATGAAAATGGTCGGGGCTCGAAAGAAATGCCGGCTTGTGCAAGGGCATCGAGACAAATAGCCGGCCATCGGGAGCCTCAAGAACACGGCGGACCTCAAGCAAAAGATGCAGCGGATTGTAGAGATGCTCGAGCACCTCGAAGGCCGTCACCACCCCGAAAGACCCGGAGAGAGCCTCCGTGTCGAGATCGACGGTCGTGTTCTCGAACGGGCAATCGAAGAGGAGCTCAAGCGAGTCGGTGAGCGGCGTCCGGTCTCCAAGATCAAGCCCTTGTGAAGGTGACGCGTCAGGGCGAAGAGCATCGGTGAGAAACTCGAGCGTTTTCGTCCAGCGAACCCGGTGAGCCTCCTCCATGAGATACTCTCGGTCGATGGTGGTTCTGAATTTATGTACCGTCATTGCGCCCTCCCGTCTCGAAGCCAAAAGGCACCGATGCTGCCGGCAAGGCGAAAAGGCAAGAGAAAAAGGTAGCACGCCATGCCGCACCCTCCCCCGTGCTTTCTGAGCAGGCGGAGGGTCCCTCTGGTCCGTCTCGAGAGCTTGCTGAAGCTGTTGCCAGACAACGATGCCGAGACCTTGTGCAGGACTTTCGAGGAGGGCGTGTACTCGATGCTCATCCCGGAATGACGCACGCGAAGCGAGAGATCAACATCCTCGGCGTACATGGCGAAGCTCTCATCAAAACCGCCGATTGAGAGGAAATCGCTACAGCGCATCGCAAAGCAGCAACCGGTAGCGTACCCCGTAACCCCGGGCCTGTCATATTCCGCGGACTCTTTTTTCCGCAGCCCCACATGTGCGATCCGCCCCGTGGAAAGGTCAACAATCCCGCCGGCATACCAGATGGTGTCGGGGCGACTCAGATAGCATATCTTGGGAACGGCAACCCCTGCCGACGCATTCCGCTGCAGGGTTTCCAGAAGCGGTCGGCTGAAACCGCTTTCGACCAGGGTGTCGTTGTTCAGGAAAATCACATACTCTGCCCCCATCTCAACGGCTCGGCGGAATCCGGCGTTATTGCCGCCAGCGTAACCGGTATTGAAGGGAAGCCGCAGCAGTTCTGTCTCAGGAAACGCCTCGCTGATCCGCTCCGGGGAGCCGTCGGTCGAGCCGTTGTCGACCACAAGAGCCCTGCAGGAGGGTGACAGCTCCCCCTCAAGAGAGCCAAGGCAGGCTATCGTGTCCCCGGCGCCGTTCCAGTTCAGAATGACGATGCATGCAAGCGGCGCCCCAGTCACTTCCGCCGGGCCTCTGTTTCAAGAAAGCGCCCTGCCTCAAGAGCGAACGCCTCCCAGGAACACGCGCGCCGGTACTCGGCAATCGCAAGCCTGATAGCAGGAAGTCGGGAGCGGCTCTCAAGAAATTCTTCCACCGCAGCGCTTATCCCCTCCGGTGAGGCAACAGGAGCAACCCAGCCGGTAACGCCATGCTGCACAGCGTCCGCGAGCGAACCGACTGGAGTGACAATGACCGGCACTCCGCAAGCGTAAGCGAGCTCTGCCACCCCCGACTGCGTCGCCCGACGATAGGGCAGCACCACGGCATCCGTCGCGGCAAAGAGTCTGGCGCTCTCTTCAGCAGAAACATACCCCGGACGGAGTTCAACGCTTCCTGCCAGGTCGAGCTTCATGATCAGCCGCCTGTATCGGCCGATATCTTCATGAAACTCCCCTGCAACAAGAAGCTTCAGCGAAGGCTCACGGCGAAGGAGTTCCGCCATGGCTCGAAGCAACAGCTCAAGCCCCTTGTAGCGCCGCACATATCCGTAAAAAAGAAGCACAGGAGCAGCCTCGTCCAGACCGAGGGCGCGACGGGCTTCAGCTCGTGAGGGAGTGTCGCCCTCACCGGCCGGACCATAGGGAGGATGGAAGAGCTGGAGCATGCGGCTTTGAGGGATCTCAGAGGCAAGCTCTTTGGACACTGCGCCCGAAAGAGTGAGATAAGCATCTGCGGAGCGTGCAAGGAGCCGCGTCATAAGAGGCTCAAAAAAAAAGGGGTCGTGAGCGGAGAGATTATGGAGCAGCACCACGACCCGCACGCCGGCGATTCTGCGGATCAGCCAGCAAAGCGGGGCCAGAAGGCCTGTCCAGTATGAGAACAGGATGATGTCGGGCTTCGCTGCGCGGATGCTGCCGATGGCCCGGAGCCATGAAAAGGGGTTGAAAAGCACCAGGCCGCCTTCTGAAGAGAGAGGAGGGCCTTCGGCAGCTCCTTTCGAGAGAAAATCGGGATAGAGCTTTCGAAAAGAGAGCGGGAGAAGCTCGTATCCCTCTGAGGGGAGTGCATCCCGGAGGAGTCCGCTGAAGCGGGCAATGCCCCCCTTGATCGGAGGAAAGGGTGAGACAAATCCGATGCGCAGTGGTTTCAAGGAGCGTTTGCGGCTAGAGTTCAATCTGTCAGGTGGCAGTGCAGGGCGAGCTACTGCTCGCCAAACCCCTGTTCGAAAAGCTCAACAAGCTGACGGGCCGCCTCATCAGCATCCTCCCCATCGAGCTTGAGCGTCAGGCGAGTGCCTTTGGGGGCAGCAAGGCTCATGACGCCGATAATCGATTTTGCGTTGATTTCCACACCCTGCATCTCGATGAAGAAATCCGACTTGAAACGGGATGCCAGCTTGACGACCGCTGCGGCAGGTCTTGTGTGCAGTCCCGCCTTGTTTTTTATAATAACTTCCTGAACAATCACTAAGCTACTCCACCTGTTTTCATGTTTGGGGAAACGCTCTGCAGCACAACTGCCGGCCCTTCAAGCTTCTTGACCATGGCCACCTCATCGCATGCCATCAGTTTTGGGCAGTGAGTGCAGTCGCGCCATATCTTCTGGGGAAAGTACTCCTTTTTAATCTCATCGTATCCAACGTGGCGAAAAAAATCACCGCTGAGGGTAAGAACGAAAACCTCCCTGACCCCCTCCTCGCGGAGAACCGACTCAGCCTTTTCGACCAGCAGTCGCCCGATGCCTCTCTTTTTATGACGGGTAAAGACTGCAAGCGAACGAATCTCGGCCAGTTTCTGGGTGTAGAACGCGATGGCGCAACAGCCTATAACCTCTCCCGCCGACTCCGCTACAAAAAAATTCCGGATGTTCTCGATGATATTCTCCCGGGAACGCTCAAGCATGAGCCCCTCGCGAGCATACTCCGCCGTGATTGCCGATATGGCACCCGCATCGGCAAGACGCGCATACCTGATAAGAACTTCACCCCGCTGCATTGGCCTGTTCAGTTTCCCCTTCCGGGGGTTCCGGTGCCCGCTGTCGAGCGGAGACCTCTTTCCAGAGTTCATCCTTGAGCTCCTTGAGCCCGTGCCCGCTGACACTCGAGACGGGCATTACCCGTACGCCTTTTTCAAGAGCCGGTATTTCAAGATCTTCCGTTGCAATATCCATTTTGGTGATAACAACGATTCTCGGCTTCTGGAGCAGTCCCTGCTCAAATTTGCCCAGCTCCCCAAGAAGGGTACGGTACTCCTCCAGAATATCAGGCGAATCAGCAGCAATGAGCACCGCAAGAATCTTGGTCCGCTCGATATGACGGAGGAACTGCAGTCCCAGCCCGCGACCCTCTGCAGCACCTTCGATGATGCCTGGAATATCGGCCATCACAAAAGACTTGTACTCCTCGTAACGCACAATGCCGAGGTTCGGCACCAGCGTTGTGAATGGGTAATCGGCAATTTTCGGCTTCGCAGCGCTGAGTACGGAGATCAGTGTAGACTTGCCCGCATTCGGAAATCCTACCAGGCCGACATCGGCCATAAGCTTCAGCTCAAGGTCGAGCACAAAACCCTCCCCTTTCTGACCAGGCTCAGCAAAGCGTGGCGCCTGACGGGTCGGAGTGGCAAAATGCTGATTCCCCTTGCCTCCCTTGCCGCCTCTGGCAATCAGGATCTCCTGATCCTCTCCGGTAAGGTCGGCAATCACCTCCTGGGTCTCGGCATTGCGCACCAGTGTCCCGCAGGGAACCTGTATGACCACATCAGCACCATCCCTGCCTGTTTTTCTGGCACCCTGACCGTGCACACCGCGAACAGCGATGTACTTCTTCTTGTACTTGAAATCCAGAAGGGTGGTCAGCTGACGGTTCGTTCTCAGCCAAACATGGCCGCCACGGCCACCGTCACCACCATCGGGTCCGCCTTTCGGCACAAACTTCTCCCTGCGAAAGCTCACGCATCCCTTTCCACCGTCACCGGCCTGCACAACAATCGATGCACTGTCAACAAACTTCACTCACACACCTGCCTTTTGAATAATCTTTCGCTTTATCTATTTTCATCATGAACCTTCAAACCCGAGAAAGGAGACCATGGCTGCAGCACCTGCCGGCAAACTCACCATCGAAGAGCTGATATCGAGGCTCGAAGAGATAACCCGTAACATCGAGAACCCGGATACCGGCCTTGAAAGCTCCATATCACTCTACGAAGAGGGGCTGGGGATTGCCGGAAAATGCAAAGAGCGGCTGCTGGAGGCGAGAAAAAAGATCGAGATCATCAATCCCGAGCTCGCCCGCACCCTCCCCGAACCGGCACGCATCAAGGATCTCTTCGACCCGCAATCCTGAGCGGCATCACCCTTCGAGCTTTTTGAGAAGCACCTCGTTGACCATCTGCGGGTTGGCCTTCCCCTTCATTCTGCTCATGCACTGACCCACAAAGAAGCCGAGCAGCTTCGTCTTGCCCTCGCGGTATGCGGCGAGCTGAGAGGGATTGGCGTCAAGGACCTCCTGGATGACCTCGCCGATAGCTCCCGCATCGGAAACCTGCAGAAGGCCTTCCCTCTCAACAATTTCGTCAGCAGTTGCCCCGTCAGAGAGCATGATCTCAAAAACCTGCTTGGCAATCGTATTGCTGATTTTGCCATCAACGATAAGCCGGACCAGCCCCCCAAGACGCTGGGGTGAGACGCAAAACTCCGCAATATCAAGATACTTCTCCTTCAATGTGCGGAGCACCTCACCCATAACCCAGTTGGAAGAGGCCTTGGCATCGCCTGAAACCTGGAGGGTCGCCTCGAAATAGTCGGCAACCTCGCGTTCGACGGTAAGCACCGCCGCATCATAGGCGGGGATGGCATACTCTTGAGTAAACCTTTCAGCACGGATCTCCGGAAACTCCGGAAGCTCTCCCTTTATGCGATCAAGCATCTCTTGATCGACCAGGACAGGAATGAGGTCCGGATCGGGGAAGTAACGGTAGTCGTGAGCGAACTCCTTGCCGCGCATCGAGCGGGTCTCACCCTTGTCGGCATCCCACAGCCGGGTCTCCTGCACAATCACACCGCCCGCGTCAAGAATCTCCCTGTGCCTCTCCGCCTCGTACTCTATAGCCTTCTCAACATTCTTGAAGGAGTTCATGTTCTTGATCTCTGTACGGGTACCGTACTCGGTCGCACCCAGAGGTCGCAGAGAGACGTTGGCATCGCAACGAAGGCTCCCCTCCTCCATATTCCCGTCGGAAATGCCGAGGTACTTCACGATCTGGCGCATCTTCTGCAGATAGGCGGAGGCCTCCCTGGAGGTGCGGATGTCGGGATAGCTGACAATTTCGAGCAGGGGGACGCCGCTGCGGTTGAGATCGATATAGGTGTCCTCACCGATGTCATGAATCGACTTGCCTGCGTCCTCCTCGATGTGGATGCGAATCAGGCGTATATCCTTGCGGCCCTCGCCGGCATCGACATGCACCGAACCCTCGCTGCAGATCGGCTCCTCGAACTGGGATATCTGGTAGCCCTTCGGCAGGTCGGGATAGAAATAGTTCTTCCGGGCGAGCACAGAGTGCGGCGCTATCGAGCATCCTGTCGCCAGACCGAGCTTCACTGCGTCCTCCACCACCCGCTTGTTGAGCACCGGCAACGCTCCAGGCAGGGCAAGGCAGACAGGGCAGACATTATTGTTTGCGGGCTTTCCGAACTGCGCCGAGCAGCCGCAGAAGGCCTTGCTCGCCGTATTGAGCTGACAATGAACCTCAAGGCCGACCACTAATTCATACTTCATTGCTAAATCTGACATAATTTAATAATACCGTCTCCTCGGGGCAGCACGCATTTCAGTTTGGGTCATAGGAAAACTTCTGACCGCCAACGGTCGCTTCAGCCATGACTCCGGCCTTTGGAAGGACAAAAACGGCCACACCCTTTGAGAAATCAAGATTGGTAGACATGCCCGTTGTCACGACGACTGCTGCAATCTGGGCATTCAATTCAAAATTCCCCTTCTTGAAGCTGTCGAGATTCTCCTTGTCCTTGAAAAATATGATTTCCGAAAACGACTGTCCGCCAAGCTGCGGGCCAACGCTGAGCTGGGTAATGGATGAACGCCCCACAAAGTTGTTGAGCTCGAAGACATATCCATTTCCATGGCCGCCTCCAAAAAGCATAAGGCCTCCCTTGTAGACATCAGCAAAAACCGCATAACCGTAAGCTTTTTCAAAAAAACGGCTCAAAGCCGGAGCGTTCTTTTTGAAATATTCAACGGACTCTCTTGCCTTGTCCTCCGTACGCGGGTCCCACCCGGCGTTGGCTGTGGCAAAAAACATTCCTGAAAGGAGAAGAAGAAGTGCTGTAATCTTCGTCAACTTTATCATGGCGACGCTTTTTTGGATTAAATAAAAATCAAACCACAAAAATCCTGCTGGAGGCTAAAAACTGAATGTACGATTTTCAACGCTGAAATCCCGCACATGAGCACCTCTCCACCCCCTCAAGCAGTCACAAAAAGGGGGATGATTCCGGATTTTGGAATTGGAAGATCGAAATCGTTGACTGTCGAGTCGCCCGCCTAGACTCCCGGAGCCTCAAGCTCGCGCTTCAGGGCCTCACGCTCGATCTCCAGACGGCGGATCTCCCTGTTCACCTTGTCAAGCTCTTCAGGACTGCTGTCGATCTCGAGACGGAGCCGCGACGAGGCCTCATCAATAAGGTCAATGGCCTTGTCGGGCAGAAACCGGTCGGCAATATAGCGGTTGGAGAGCTCGGCTGCAGCGACAATGGCGGCATCCTTGATGCGCACGCCGTGATGGATCTCGTACTTCTCCTTGAGGCCCCGAAGGATGGAGACCGTGTCCTCGACGCTCGGCTGGTCGACCAGCACGGTCTGGAAGCGGCGCTCAAGGGCGGCATCCTTCTCTATGTGCTTGCGGTACTCGTCGAGCGTGGTGGCACCGATGCAGCGCAGCTCTCCGCGGGCAAGAGCCGGCTTGAGGATATTGGCGGCATCCATGGAGCCTTCGGCGGCCCCGGCCCCCACAAGCAGGTGAAGCTCATCGATAAAGAGAATAATCTCCCCTGCGGCGGACTGTACCTCGCGCACCACAGCCTTCAGGCGCTCTTCGAACTCACCGCGGAACTTGGCGCCGGCAACCAGCTGGGCAATATCAAGCGCGGCAATCTGCTTGCTCTTCAAATTCTCCGGCACGTCACCAGCCACAATGCGCTGTGCAATCCCCTCGACAAGCGCAGTCTTGCCGACGCCCGGGTCACCGATAAGCACCGGGTTGTTCTTGGTGCGGCGGCTGAGAATCTGCAGCACCCGCCGGATCTCCTCGTCACGGCCAATCACCGGATCGAGCTTGCCCTGACGGGCCTGGTCGTTGAGGTTGCGCGAATATTTCTTCAGTGAATTATAGCTCTCCTCGGCACTCTGGCTGGTCACCCGCTGCGACCCCCGGATGGTGGTGAGCACCTTGAGAATAGCGTTGCGATTGATGCCGGCATCCTGCAGCATGCGGGAGACGTTCCCTGTTGACTCGCTCATGGCGATAAGCAGATGCTCGGAGCTGATGTACTCATCTTTGAGCCCCTCGGCCTCCTTCAAGGCGAGATCGAACACCTTGCCGAGACTCTGCGAGAGATATTGGCCGGTCGCCGATGCCCCGGTGACCTTCGCAATCCGCTCGATCTGCCGGTCGAGCGCAGCCAGCAGGGTTTCGGCCGGCGCCTCGAGCTTCTGCGATATCTGCACGGCAATGCTGCTTTTATCGGAGAGCATGGCATGGAGGAGGTGATCCGGCTGAATCTCTTGATGCTGCCGGCTCGCGGCAAGAGTGCCGGCCGCCTGCAAAGCCTCCTGCGCCTTGATGGTGAATTTGTTCGGATCAAACTGCATGGCTTACAATAGTTATCGTTCCTGAATGCAACTGCAAATTATATAACAATCTGAATCCAAAAAAAGTTAATCAGGCAAGAGCTCAGGCGTTTTCATATCGACCGATCGTGACGACTCACTCAACTCCCTGGGCCCCCGAAGCTCCGCATCAGCGGATTTACAAGAAATGGGTTGTTTTTTTATACTATAAACAGACAAATTGCATGATGCCTTTGAGGTACAAAAAGAGATTGCAGAATCCTTCAGGATGGACTTTGCTAAATATACTCCCAAGGTTGACCGCTTTTGTCTCGACTCGGTATTCACTTCACTGACACAACATATCGGAAAACAGATCAAATATGCACGCTTGGGCGAGGGATACAGCAACCCGACACTGAAAAAAGCATTTGATGCCTTATGCCATGCTCATGTGGCGCGAAGAGTTCCTTCGGTCGATCCCTCCGGACTCCCTTTAGGTGCGACTGCCTCTGCCAAGTCATTTAAGGCACTCATGCTCGATATTGGATTGATGCGCTATCTCTCCGGCATGCCGAATGACATTGAGTATGGAAAAAACGACCTTCCCGCCATCTACCGGGGAGCTATGGCAGAACAGTTTGTTGGCCAGGAGATGCTGGTATCACAACAAGGCAACCTTTATTACTGGGACAGGCCGTCGAAAAGCAGTTCGGCTGAAGTAGACTATCTGGCTGTTATCGATAGCAAGATTCATCCCGTAGAAGTAAAAAGCGGTGCCGCAGGAAGCTTGAGAAGCCTGCGTCTCTTTCTTACTTCATACATGAAGTGTGGAAAAGCACTGGTCTTTTCCGACCGCCCCTATGCTGATCTTCCTGAGCAAAAGATTACCTTCCTGCCGCTTTACAGTGCCTACAGCATCACCAAATGTCAGCGAGGGGATTAATCGGACCCGGGGAGATGCGCAATAATGCACTTGTTCATCTGCCGCGTAAAGAGCGGCTCTGTCTGGCTTTTGCTGCTATTGGACAGGATCAATTCTTCCAAGACTCTGCTGAACTTGCCAGAAATGATCTTAACTCTTCCATAGGTTCCATCAGTCCCATGGAACCCATAAGTCCTTATATGCTTCCAAGGAAAAAAAAAGCCGCGGCATCGAAAATGACCGCGGCTAAAACTCTCTCTATTTGCTCCCGTGAAGGTTTATCGCGCTGAAGACTCCTCGTCACTCTTCGGGGTTGGCCAGTTTTTTACGACTGCGCCGAGCACAAGCCTGACGATGGAGGCACCGGTGGAAACCAGCTCAATGCCTTTCTGCTGAATGTGGCGCTGGGTAGCCACCTGATCCTTGAAAAGGTCCACGCTTGCAGGATCATAGTCCCCTTCACTGACGTAGTCGTCTATGGCCTGCTCAGCTTCCTCGAGAGGCATGGTAAGAACCTTGAATCCAAGCTTGGCCCTTTCGAGGGGGTCGAGAATTTTCTGACCGGTGTTCTGCTGCTCCATAAGATCTCTGTTTTTCGTCTGAATAAAACCCTCATTCAAAGGATTAATGTAGCGTTTTTTCTTGCAAGAAACCAAGCAAACCGATAAGCGTGCGCCCCGATTTCTCCCGCATTACCGTCCGCTCCGCCACCCCCGGCCAATCATCGTTTCCATGAGAAGAAACCCTATTGCAGCGCCGATAGAGTAGTAATAGAGCGGCTCCCGTTCAACCGGCTCCATCATCCAGCGCGATGCCGCCGCAATGCGGTTGATCCTTGCCGAAATCTCCGGGAATACCGGCTGGTCCGCCCTGCTGCGGAAGTAGCTGCCGCCGGACTGACGGGCAAGCTCCTGGAGGGTTTCGGGGTGAAAGCTGGTGGTCACCGCCTTGCCGCTTTCATCACGCTTGAAGGTTACCGCGCCGTTGGCAAGAGGTATGGGCACGGGCTGAGCCATGCCGACGCCTGCGACGAAGAGATGGATTCCTGAGCTCTTGAGGCTGCGGGCGATGGCGGCGAGATTGCCGGCGTGGTCTTCACCGTCGCTGAGCATGACGATGATCTTTTCCCCCCTCCCCCCTCTTTTCATCCCCCGCTCGGCAGCGGGATCAAGCACGGTTTCAGCGAGATTGAGTGCAGAGCGAAACACCGTGCCCTGGGCTTCGATCAGCTCAGGTGAAGCCATGTTGAGCAGTGCGGCAAAGGCATCACTGTCGGTGGTAAGCGGACACTCGGCAAGCGGTTCGCCGGCAAAAATGACAATGGCACGCCTTCCTCCCGTGACCGCCTGCGAGATGCGGGTTATTTCGTATTTCGCCTGCCAGAGTCGATCGGGGGAGACATCGGCGGCCCTCATGCTCCGGGAGACGTCGAGGAGGAAAACAATGTCAGCGCCTTTACGCAGCACCGGCCGTCCCCCGCTCAGGAACCTCGGACCTGTCATGGCGAACAAGAGCAGCCCAATACCAAGAAAGAGAAGAACTTTTTTCAGAATTATCAGTTTCTGTGCTTGACCGGGCATGGCGGTCTCGGCCAGACGCTGGCTCACAAGCGCCTCCCGGACCTGCATATGCCTCACAACCCCGTAGCCGAGAATCACGGCAAGCGGAATCAGGAGAAGCAGGTACCCGATATTTTCTGGCCAGGCGAAACTCATGCGCTCATTTCCTTCATGTTCATTGACAATATTGTTGCTGGCAGAGGCTACGGCAGTCGAAGAAGCCGCCCGCTGGAGAGCACGACCTCAAGGAGAAGCAGCGCCGTTGCGGGCAGGAGAAAAAAGAAGATTCCTGAACGCCGTTCAGTCACCGGAGCCGAGAGCCTCTTTTTTTCGAGCCTTCCAATCGCCGAGACTGCCTTGTCAAGGGATGATGGGTCCTCGACCCTGTAGTAACCCCCGCCTGTTGTTCGGGCTATGCCCCTGAGCGACTCCTCGTCCATCGCTGCATGAGCGGAGCTTTCGCCTGAAAAATCAAGCCTCTCCCTGACCGTCATGAATCCGGCATTTACCACGTAGATTCTGACACCCTCCTGAAGGGCAAGAGCTGCGGCGGTTGACGGGCCGACCTCGCCGGTATTGTTTTCGCCGTCGGTGACGAGAATGATGACGCGGTGCCCTGAAGAGGAGGCCTTGAGCCTGTTGACGGCAATGAGAATTGCGCTTCCGATGGCAGTCCCCTCATCCTGAATGACCCGGGGGGAGAGGTTGTCGAGCAGCATGGCCAGTACCTCGTGATCGACAGTCAGCGGGCACTGCGTGTATCCCTTTCCTCGAAAAACGACCAGACCTATCCGGTCGTTGGAGCGGCGAAGCACAAAGCTGCGGGCAACCTCCCTTGAGGCATCAAGACGGCTTTTGCCGGCAAAGTCCTTCTGCATCATCGATTCGGAGATATCGAGCGCAAGCATAACGTCAATACCGGTAAGCTCCGCTTCGGTCTGGCGGACAACAAGGCGGGGGCCAGCCAGAGCAAGAACACAGAGCACGAGTGCCCCCCATCTCAGCCATTGCGGCAGGGTGCGAAGCATTGCTGAAGCTGCGAAGCCCTGCTCCTGAAGACGCTCAAGCCCGGGAAAAAGCAGCGAAGGAGCTCTCCCCTTTCGGTCAAGCCAGAGCCTGAACAAGAGGGCTACGGCAAACAGCGGTAGCAAGAGCAGCCACAAAGGCTGATCAAGCTCCAGACCGGGAAGATGAAGAAACCAATCCTGCATACGCTTTCGTTATTACCCCAAGATTGCAAAATCCGGCACTATTGCAAGGTGCCCCCAGCCGGCACATCATCAAGCAGCTCTTCCACCCTCACCATCACAGCATGAGCACCCTTCTGCATCCGCGAAAAGGCAAACCACTTTTTACCCATATCCTTGAGCGATGCACCGATATGATAAACACTCTTTCCATCAAGTATCAGAAATCGGTCGTGGCTCACCGGAAATTCCCGAATGGCGATGGGCGGGAACTGGGCGTTGTGTTTTTTCAGGTCCAGAGCAAGCTGTTTGCCGATCGACCTGGTCAGAATGGTGGCAGTGACGTCCGCCCGGCGTTTGGAAAGCTGCACAAGCACGGTATCGTCAACATAGTTATCGATCAAGACAATGGATCTCTTTGCCTCTCTTAGCAGATCATTGACAAAATCGTAGGCGTCAAAAATCCGGCCGTCGAAAAAGATACCCTGAGTCGGGCTCAGGCTTTTCTGCTCCAGCGCATCAAAAATCTTGTTGAAGCGTGCATCTGCAATGCTCTCATGCCTTGACTGACGTTGTTCCAATGCGTCGAGGCGCTGAAGCAAGCCGCCCCTTTCGGTAATGCAACGACGCATCTCAACAAATGCGCTGATAATGCTAATACGGGTCTGAATCGCTGTCTGGCTCCTGAGCACACCTGCAAGCATGGCCACGCCTTGTCCGGCAAATGCGCAGGGATAGGTTCCTGAGTGCTTGAGGTTACTGAACCGGTCACAACTTGTGACCAGTTTGATTTTTTCTGCAGCGGACAGTCGAAACCTGAAACTCTCTGGAAATCGGCAGATATTTCTCTTGACAGCCTGATTCAAAACCTTTCTCTCCACTCCATAGAGAGTTGCCGGGTCCGCATCAATCATGACCTGCTGCCCGCGGAAAGAGCATATCAATTCTCGCAAGCGGTAATCAGGAACAAATGGCAGGGGATTCATTGTCTCATTCGCCATAATCCTCTTCAAGTAGTTGTTATATCCAGCAAAAGACACATCAATAATACGCTGTAAATATAAACACAACGAAACCTGATTCTTGCAGCAAATTCACCGTAAACAAAAAATTCTCACCCCTTCTCCTCAGGCTCTTGGGCGGTGCGGATGACCTCCTCGGCCTTGTGGAGTGAGTTGAGGGACTCTTCGATATTGGGACGGCTGTCGGCAAATTTCACGAGATCAGCCTGCTTGAGCAAGCTCATGATGCTTTCAAATCCTGCCACTCCCAGTTTTTTCAGGTCGCGCTCAATCTCCTGCGTGACGGCCTCGAGCGCCCTGATGCGGTAGCGCTTTTCAAGGAATGATCGCATGATGTCGCTCAATTCTTCATAGCATTCGGGCGGCGGCATGCCCATAGAGAGCCTGTTGGCGAGCTTGCGCAGCTTGCGCTGGGCAACCTGACCGGGATCGATCTTTTCAGCACTGATGCTGAGAATTCGCTTCAGCAGAAAAACTACCAGCAAGATTAGCCCCGCACCGCCCGAGACGGCGATAATGACCGGCAGAAGCAGCATAAAAGGGAGCGTCGGCTTCAGGGGAGGCTTGATCGGCCTGAGTTCATGCATGGATGAGTCCGTAAGCGCCTTGACAAACACGGCGGTGACGGGTTTGAAGGGCACGCGACCGGTGACCTGTCCACCAGAGGCACGATAAACGACCGTAAATGGCGGGATGGGCTGCCGGCCGCTGCCAAAGGCTGCAAGGTCAATTTCGAAGCGCTCCATCAGGCTTCCCGAGGGCAAGGAGGATGAAGAGTGTTTACGGCTGACCAGCTCAAACTGGTTCGTCGAAAGGGTGTCGCCCCCCCCAAACCCTTCGATTGAGACGCTCACTCCCAGAGGGTGCTCCAGAGCGATGACGCAGCGGATCCGGTCGCCGACCAGTACCGTATCGGGAGTGACAGCTACCGTTATCGCCGGGGGAGCAACAGCACCCCTGGCCGGTCGGGGTAACCCCAAGAGCAGGAGGAGCGCGGCAAAAAGAACAACGAATGTCCTCGATGCGCCTCTCGGGACGCCGTCAGACCTTGCGCTCACGGTACCGGAAGAAAGAGTTGAGCTCGCTGATGAAGGAACGGTCGGTATCGAGAAAAACCGTGTCGATGCGCATCCGCCGGAGTCGCTGCCGGAGCTCCTCGTGCTGCCGCATCTGCTCGCGACGGTAGCGTTCGACCTCCCGGCGGCTGCCGGCGTCGACAGAGAGACGCTGGCCGGTTTCCGGATCCTGCAAATCAAGAAGTGCGCTGAGCGGAAGCATCCTGTCGAGAGGGTCGCTGAGGTGGACCAGCACGAAGTCATGCCGGCTGTTGAGCAGTTTCATGCCTCTCTCGTAGTTGTTGTCGACAAGGTCGGTCAAAAGAAAGATGATCGCATGGCGCTTGATGGCATAGCGGACAAAGGATAGCGCTGCGTCGATATCGGTTTTGCGGCTTTTCGGCTCCAGCCGGAAGAGCTCTTCGAGGATGACCAGAACATGCTGGCGCCCCTTGCGGGGAGCAATAAAGGTTTCGACCCGGTCGGTAAAGACGAGAAGGCCGACCTTGTCATTGTTCTGGATGGCGCTGAATGCCAGAACAGCAGAGAGTTCAAGGGCGAGCTCCTTTTTGCGCAGATCCCGGCTGCCGAAAAGCATCGAGGCCGAGGCATCGACCACAAGCATCAGCACCCGCTCCCGCTCTTCGCTAAAGAGCTTGACATAGAGCTCGTTCTTGCGGGCCGAGGTGTTCCAGTCGATAGCGCGCACATCGTCGCCATACTGGTATTCGCGCACATGGCTGAACTCGATACCCTTCCCTTTGAACGAGGAGTGGTACTCGCCGCTGAACAGCTCGCTGGCCATGCGCTTCGAGCGGATCTCCACCCGACGGATCATCTTCTGAAGCTCTTTCAGATACTCTTCACTCTTTTCCATACAGTCGATCGCTTGTTTGGAAGGCTCAATACACAGCACCGAATATGGCCCCGTCAGGGCACCGGCACATGCTGCAGTATCTGGCGGATGATATCGTCGGAGCGGATATTGTCCGCCTCTGCTTCATATCCCGGCCGAATGCGGTGACGAAGGGTGTCGTAGGCGATCGCCTTGACGTCCTCGGGGGTTATGTAGGGCCGATGCTGCATGAATGCATGGGCTTTGGAGGCCAGAAGCAGAAAGATGGAGGCTCTCGGCGAAGCGCCGTACTCTATCATTGCCTCCAGGGGGGCAATGCCATACTGTGCGGGCTTTCTGGTGGCGACGACGAGATCGACGATATAGCGCTGGACCCTTGGGT
The DNA here is from genome assembly GCA_037142155.1 of Chlorobiaceae bacterium. GTDB lineage: Bacteria > Bacteroidota > Chlorobiia > Chlorobiales > Chlorobiaceae > Chlorobium. The sequence continues at coordinate 23,342 of JBAXBE010000001.1, read as the reverse complement.
CGACATAGATGCGGTCGATGAGCGTTCTGGCATGAGCGATGTCGTGAGGCTGCACTACCGCCATCACCGGCTCTTTCGGCGCGGTTGATGCGGATTGCAGCATAATTTCGAGCTCTTCGTCGTAGGAGGGGTAATCGACAAGCACCTTCATCATGAAGCGGTCGACCTGGGCTTCAGGAAGGAGGTAGGTGCCTTCATGCTCAATGGGGTTCTGCGTTGCCAGAACAAGGAAGGGCTCCGGAAGAGGGAATGTCTGGGTCCCGATGGTTACCTGCCGTTCCTGCATCGCCTCGAGAAGCGCTGACTGCACCTTTGCCGGCGAGCGGTTGATCTCATCGGCGAGAATGACATTGGCGAAGACCGGACCCTTGCGGGGGGAGAACTCCATGTCCTTAGGGTTGTAGATCATGGTTCCGATGAGATCGGCAGGAAGCATGTCGGGAGTGAACTGTATACGCTGGAACTTCAGGTTCATCGCCGCGGCGAAGGTTCTGATGATCAGCGTTTTTGCAAGCCCCGGAACCCCTTCGAGCAGGATATGGCCGTTGACCAGCATGGCAATGAAAACCCGTCGGATAACCTCCTCCTGACCGACAACCCGCCGCGCAAGCTGTTCCTGTGCTTTTTCCAGAAACCGGGAGGCCTCCGTGATCTGCAGCCCCAGTTCCTCAAGTTCTGCCGCATACTGCATGTCTAGTCCTCCTTCCCTGTAGTGCTCCGCTCTTTATTTGCCACCCTGTTTCCACGGTAGCCGGGACGGAACAATTAATAGATGACGGCGCGCTTTTGTGTGATTTGCCAATAGAGCTTACAGCTTTCTGATAAACCCCCTGAAGCCGAATATGACCAGCGCCAGTCCTGCGATAACGGCGGGCACAGCGAGACGGTAAGAGAGGTCAACCATGCTGTTGGCGATGCCGAATTCAGGCGCGAAAAGCAGGATGATGTCTGCTCCGACGAGGACCAGCAGCCCATGAAAAATGCTTACCTTCCCCTTCGGTTTGCTATTGTTCTCCTGTTTGTTAGCTTTGCCCATTGCTCCTCAGAAAAATTGGTATCATGATTATTCTCGGCATAGAAACCAGCTGTGACGAAACCTCGGCTGCGGTGCTCCGTAGCGGCAGGGTATGCTCCAACGTGGTGAGCTCCCAGCGCTGCCATGCGGAGTTCGGCGGCGTCGTTCCGGAGCTGGCATCGAGAGAACACGAGCGGCTGATCGTCTCGATTGCCGAAGCTGCCATAACTGAGGCCAATATAACAAAAAATGAGCTCGATCTCATAGCCGCTACTGCCGGGCCGGGCCTCATTGGCGCCGTCATGGTAGGACTCTCTTTCGCACAGGGAATGGCCTACGCCCTCGATCTGCCCTTCATGCCGGTCAACCACATCGAGGGGCACATCTTCTCGCCCTTCATCGAGGATGGCCCCACGCACCGACCGCCCGAAGGGGCATTCGTCTCGCTGACGGTTTCCGGCGGCCACACCCTCCTTTCAATCGTGCAGGGCGACCTCTCTTACGAAGTAATCGGAAGGACGCTCGACGATGCTGCCGGAGAGGCGTTCGACAAAACCGGCAAAATGCTCGGGCTCCCATACCCTGCCGGGCCGGAAATAGATCGGCTGGCCTCCGGGGGGGACCCCTTTTTCCATGAGTTTCCAAGAGCCCTCACCTCCCATTCGCAGAGCAGCCGAAGTTATCGGGGAAACCTCGATTTCAGTTTTTCCGGCCTGAAAACCTCAGTCCTCAACTGGCTTCAGAAGCAAACGCCGGCGTTCATCGAGAAACATCTGGCGGACATTGCCGCCTCCATCCAGCAGGCAATCGTCAGCGTGCTGGTCGAAAAAACCGTTGCGGCTGCGCGCACAAGAAACATCGGGGCGGTTTCCATCGCCGGAGGGGTAAGCGCAAACTCGGCGCTCAGGCGCTCAATGAAGGAAGCCTGCCGGCAGCACGGCATTGAGCTGCATCTGCCCGGAGCGCTCTATTCTACCGACAATGCCGCCATGATCGCCACACTTGCCAGCCTGAAGGTAAGGCGGGGAGTGCCGGCGGAGCGAAACTACAGCATAGCCCCCTATGCGAGCTTCGCCACCGCAGCAAGGAGTGCCTGATTGAAATAGTGCCATAAATACATTACATTGTTGCTCACAAAAAAACAGTTGCGTTTTTTTTCAAACATCACGACACGATTATGCTCAACTCCATTATGTCCCTGCTTCTTTTCGCCCCCCCTGCAGCAGGCGGACAGGCCCCCAACCAGCTTGTCACCTTCCTTCCGATGATTCTTATCTTTGTGGTCTTCTATTTCTTCATGATACGGCCGCAGCAGAAAAAGCAGAAGGAACGCGAAAAGGTTCTTGACAGCCTGAAGCGCGGCGACAGGGTTGTAACCATCGGCGGCGTTCACGGCACCGTGGCAGGAATAGATACAGAGAAGAAAACCGTTCTTGTGCAGGTGAGCGACAACACAAAGATCACCTTCGATCGCACGGCGGTAGCCAACATCGACAAACAGGAATCGGGCGATAAACTTTCGACCAAGGACTAAGAAGCATCATGCAGCCAACTCCAGCAAAATTGGTACTGGAAAACGGATCCGTCTACAGAGGGACAGCATTCGGCCATATCGGTGAAGCCTCCGGCGAGGTGGTGTTCAATACCGCCCTTACCGGATATCAGGAGATCCTTACCGATCCTTCATACGCAGGCCAGATGGTGGTAATGACCTACCCCCTTATAGGAAACTACGGCATCACCCGGAGCGATAACGAATCCGGCAAAATATGGGCTTCAGCCCTCATCATCCGTGAACTCTCGCGCATCCACAGCAACTTCGAAGCCATAGAGAGCCTCGACAGCCGTCTCAAGAACGCAGGCGTCATGGGTCTGGCCGGCATCGACACCAGAATGCTGGTTCGCGAGATCCGCGAAAAGGGAGCTATGAGAGGATTCATCTCGGCGCTTGAGCCCGACGAGGAGGCCCTGAAAGAGAAGGCCCTTGCTATCCCGGAAATGACCGGCCAGGATCTCGCAAAAACGGTGACCACCAAAGAGAACTACACAGTCGAAAACCCGGACGGCAGATTCCACGTCGCGGCATTCGATTACGGCATCAAGGCAAATATCCTGCGCATGCTGCAGAGTTCGGGGTGCCGGGTGAGCGTGCTCAGAGCCGGCACATCGGCTGAAGAGGTCATTAAGCTCAATGCTGACGGCGTCTTTCTGTCGAATGGCCCCGGCGACCCCTCGGCGGTCGGCTACGCCATCGAGACAATCAAAAAGCTGGCCGACTACAACCGCTCTACACGAAAACTCCCCATTTTCGGCATCTGCCTCGGTCACCAGCTGCTCTCTCTTGCCTTTGGTGCTGAAACCTACAAGCTGAAGTTCGGCCATCACGGAAGCAACCATCCGGTTAAGAACATGACGAGCGGCACGATTGAGATCACCTCGCAGAATCACGGTTTTGCCGTCAACATGGAGACCCTGCCCGCAGATCTCGAAATGACACATCTCAACCTTTACGACAACACGGTCGAAGGGGTACGGCACAAGAACCTTCCCTGTTTTTCCGTGCAGTACCATCCGGAAGCCGCACCGGGACCTCACGACTCCCACTACCTGTTCGCCGAGTTTATCGAACTGATGGAACAGGCGAAAAACTGAGCTTGCGCCACCTCTTTAATTTTTCAACCTACAAGCTGAAGAGATGAAAAAAAGACTGTTCACTCCGGGACCTACCCCTGTCCCTGAAAACGTCATGCTCCGCATGGCCGCGCCAATCATCCACCACAGGAACCCGGAGTTCATGGAGATCCTGAGCAGGGTTCACGAAGATCTGAAATATCTTTTCAGAACCACCCAGCCCGTCGTCGTGCTGAGTTGCTCGGGCACCGGCGGCATGGAAGCATCAATCTCAAGCCTCTTCAAGCAGGGCGACAAGGTAATCACCGTCAACGCCGGAAAATTCGGTGAGCGCTGGGGACAGCTGGTTCGCATCTTCACCGGAAACTGCGTCGAGGAGACGGTCGCATGGGGTTCGGCCATCCAGCCGGAACGGCTTGCTGAACTCTTGAAAGAGAACCCTGATGCAAAAGGGGTCTGCCTTACCCACTCTGAAACGTCAACCGGAACGGCGGCGGACATTCAGGCCCTCAGCAAGGTCATTCGTGAGCAGTCCGACGCTCTCGTGCTGGTCGATGGCATCACCGCCGTCGGCGCGCACGAATTCCACTTCGACGACTGGGGCGTAGACATCTGCATCACCGGCTCCCAGAAAGGACTGATGATGCCTCCCGGCCTTGCGCTGGCAGCCATCTCCGAAAGGGCCCAGGATATTATCAACGCCCAGAAGGGAATCCCGCAGTTCTACCTCAGCCTTAAAAAGGCACTGAAGTCGCATGCCGGAGACGACACCCCGTTCACACCTGCCGTCTCGCTGGTCATCGGCCTCGACGAAGCACTGCAGATGGTGCGTGCCGAAGGGATCGAAAACATATGGAAACGCCACGAACGCCTCGCCAATGCCTGCCGCCAGGGGTGCAGCGCACTGGGCATGAAGCTCTTCACCGACTCACCCTCATTTGCTGTCACCCCGGTCTGGCTGCCTGAAGGACTCGAGTGGTCATCATTCAACAAGGCCCTGAAAAACAAGAACGGCATCACCGTTGCCGCGGGTCAGGATGAGTACAAAGGCAAGATATTCAGAATCTCCCATCTCGGTTACTACGATGAGCTCGACATGCTGACCGTCATCGGCGGCCTTGAAAGAGCGCTGAAAGAGGTCAACTTTGATTTTTCGATAGGAGCCGGAGTGAGCGCCGTGCAGAAGGCATTTCTCGGGAGCTGATTCAGCAAAAGCCTCGACATTCTCGAAACAAAAAAGCCGCCCGTCTCGAGAGGGCGGCTTTTTTGTTTCGAGAGCGGCGACTATCTTTAGAAAAAGCGTTGCAGCATGATCAGAGTGCCATTTCTCATGATTCTCCTGACGGTTTCCGTATCCCTGCCGGAGATGTTCAGTCACTATCGTCTCAAGCAGCAGGCCGAGGCCCTCTATGCGGCTCGGGACTTCAGCAGGGCCGAAAATGTTTTTCGTCAGCTGCTGCTGGTCGCCCCTGAAGGAAAGGAGTCCTCGTCTGCCGGATTCAATCTGGCCTGCGCCCTTTACATGCAAAAAAAATATAGCGATGCGGCCGCCCTGTTTTCGTCCTCCCGTGAGGCAAAAGGGGCTGCTGCCCAGCCGGCCCTTAACGCCCGGTTCAACGAGGGAAGCGCCCTTGCCATGAAGGCTTTTGAAACAAGCGAAAAAAAAAGCAAGCGCCTGCTTTTACATGGCTCTCTGGGAGCGTTCCGGAGGGTGCTGCTCAGTAACCCGGAAGACGGGGATGCAAAAATCAACTACGAGATTGTCCGCCGCGCCCTTCAGGAACTTGAAGAGAAGCACTCCCCCTCTTCAACCAGCCCGGAACAGAGAAACAGTTCGCGCCCCGAAACCGGCATCGGCAGACAGGTCGCCAGCCGCCTGCTTGAAAAGGCACGCCAGGATGAGTCATCCATGATGCAACGGATCCCCCGTTCGCCAAAAGCACCGCAGGAAGGGCGTAACAACAAGGACTGGTAACGGAGCGATGTCGTCACCCAAGAGAGTGCTTCTGGTTTTTCTTCCTTCCGAAAGCGGAGTGGACAACGCCCGCTCACTCTATAGCGAAACAAAGGCCGGATTGATCTCAGGCCGCTTCAACCGAACGCTCAGGACGCTCATCAAAAAAAGCCAGTTCGCCATCCCTCCGCTTTCGCTCATGATCCTTGCATCCCTTGAGGTCGAAGGCGTCGAGCAGTCGATCTGCGACATGCGCTTCGAGGAGTTCCCTTTCAGTGAACCCTGGGACCTCGTGGGAATCAGCGTCCAGACCGGCATGGCCAGAAAAGCCTTTGCACTTGCCGACAGACTCCGCGCCAGTGGAACCAGAGTTGTGCTTGGGGGGGCGCATGTCACGCTTTTTGCAGACTCCTGCCGTCCTCACGCTGACGCGCTCGTTCATGGAGAGGCCGATGACCTCTGGAAAGAGGTGCTCTGCGACCTGAAAGCAGGCGATCTCAAACCATCCTACCGGGCAGATGCCTTTCCTGATCTGACGCTCTGCCGGCCGGTCAGCAAAGAGTTTCTCGACAAAAGCCGCTACTTCACGACGAACCTGATCCAGACCGGAAGGGGGTGCCCGCACAGCTGCGACTTCTGCAATGTCCACGTTCTCAACGGCCATGCACTCCGACGACGCGCGGTCGACGATATTGTCGATGAGGTGGAACGGTTCCGCCATGAGGACCGGAGAATCTTCTTTTTTGTCGACGACTCCATCAATGCCGACCCTCTCTACGCCCTTGAACTCTTCCGGAAACTGACACCACTCGCAATCAGCTGGTTCGGTCAGGCGACCACCACCCTCGGCAACCAGCATGAGCTTCTCGAAACCTTCGCAAACTCCGGATGCAAGGCGCTGCTCGTCGGCATAGAGAGCGTTGAAGCTGAAAGCCGGAGCCTTCACAAAAAAAACCAGAACAGAAGCCCGGAGCTCGCAGGAGCAATCAAAAACATCAGAAGCGCAGGCATAAGCCTATACGGAAGCTTTATTTACGGGCTCGATGGCGACACGCTTGAAACCCCTCAGGCAATCCTTGATTTTATCAGCGAGACAAAGCTGGATGTGCCGGGCATCAACATTCTGAGGCCGATTCCCGGCACACGGGTCTTCGACCGGCTCAAGGAGGAGGGACGCCTGCTGTTTAATCCGGATGACATTACCGCATTCCGCTACACCTTTGGTCAGGAGATGCTCTACCGCCCGAAAAATATCGACCTTGAGGCCTTTGTTGAAAGTTACTCCGGCCTGACCAGAAAGGTGTTTACGGTCGCAAACTCCATAGCAAGGGGGTTCAGGGCTCCATCGGCAAAAACTGCCGTCATGCTCTTTAACGCTTTCTATACGCATCTTTACAGCCTTTCACGCAGCGACCTCAAGCGACAAATGGAAGTGCCTCTCGGGAAAAATACCATTTTGCCCTGACCCGAATTATTTTTAAACTGTAGGCAATTTTTTTCAGGGCAGATTGCCCTTAACCCAATAACCCAGACCCATCATGACTACCAGATCCTTCATGCCTTTGTTTGCCGCCGGAATCTTTGTGCTCGGTGCCTGTGCGCTTGAAAAACCACCGGCAAAGCTCAAGTTCCCTGACGGAAAGGAGAGTGCAGCAGCTCCCGCAGCCGCCGCACCTGCTGCAGCTCCAGCTGCCGAAGCTGCCCCCGCTGATCCTAAAATTGCTGCGGGCAAAGGTGTCTATGATGCGAACTGCGCCGGATGCCACGATGCAGGCATGATGGGCGCTCCGAAACCGGGCGACAAGGCCGGATGGGCCGCCAGAATTCCCCAGGGCGTCGAGACCATGACGAAAAAGGCCATCACCGGCTACCAGGGCAAGGCCGGCATGATGCCAGCCAAGGGCGGCAATGCCAAACTGACCGATGCTGAAGTCGGCAGTGCTGTTGCATTCATGGTCGAAAAATCAAAATAAACGCTCGACTCGAACCATTTTTCTATAACCACTATCAAGGGAGAACTTTTATGTCCCGTATCGTTTCAGCAACTGTTGTTGCCATTGCTTTCTGTGCTGCGAGCGCATCCAGTGCCAGCGCGGCATTTAACGCTGCGGCCGGCAAGGCCATCTATGACGGAGGCTGCGCCTCTTGCCATAAAACCGGTCTTGCAGGAGCACCGAAAGTCGGCAACAAAGCCGCATGGGCACCCCGTATCAGTCAGGGCGTCGAGGTAATGGCCAGCAAATCCATCAAGGGATTTCAGGGCAAGGTCGGCATGATGCCAGCCAAAGGCGGCAATGCGAAACTGACCGATGCCAATATTGGCGATGCAGTCGCATACATGGTCGGCCAGTCGAAGTAAGAGCGCTTTCCATCTTGCGCCCCAAACGGGAGCCGACCACCGGCTTCCGTTTTTTTTCTGAGATTATACCCCGCAGAGAGCGGAAATATTCACAATCGTGAAAAAAAACCCCCCGGAAAATTGGATAAAGAAGATTAAAATTGTATTAATAAAGGTTTGTGTCCCGATTACAGCACAACGCGATCCCAACCCGTACTTCCATAATTATCAAAAAGGAGAACTCACTATGTCCCGTATCATTTCTGCGGCCCTTTGCGCCCTCTGCGCCGTTGCAATCAGCGCTGCTGAGGTTTCTGCTGCTCCTAATGCTGCTGCAGGCAAGGCTGCCTTTGAAACCACCTGCGCTACATGCCACAAAACCGGCGTCGGCGGAGCACCTAAAGTTGGTGATAAAGCTGCCTGGGCACCACGCATCAAGCAGGGTCTTGATGTCCTTATCGGCCATGCTACCAATGGCTTCACCGGAAAGAGCGGCGTCATGCCTCCCAAGGGCGGCAATGCCAACCTCAACAAAACCGTTGTCGGCAACGCAGTTGCCTACATGGTTGAGCAGAGCAAGTAAGCTTTCCTCAGTTCACTACAGCGTAAAGGCGGGAGGCTCTCCCGCCTTTTTCGTTTTCACCCTGAAAAAAAACCGCACTTACCTCTCCGATGCTGGGTATTCTCCCCTTCCGTGACTATTTTCCACATGCTCAAGAGGCAGCGTTCCCTCCAATCCATGAAAAAGCGGCATGAAGCAGCACGTCGAATATCTTGGCTATGCAGCCGGGCTGATTACCACACTGGCGTTTCTGCCTCAGGCATTCAGGATCTTTACCACACGGCAGGCTCGTGACATAAGCCTTCTCTGGGCTCTTGCGATGAATCTGGGCATCGTCCTCTGGCTGCTCTACGGCATCGCCATCGATGACCTGCCCATGATAGCCGCCAACAGCATATCGCTTGCCTTGCTTCTCGTCATCCTCTACAGCAAGCTTCGCTTCAGGTAGGCCGTGAGGCTCACTCCGCCTCCGGGATGGAAATTCCTTGTAAAAAACGTATATCGAAAGAGCAACAAACAAAACCGTAACCTTACCAATGAGCAATCTTAACATCGGCTTTATAGGAACCGGGAGAATCGCTCGCGCGCTTATTTCCGGGCTCAGCCAGAAAGAGAACACCTTCATCTACGGGTTCGACAAGGAGCCTGCCGCTCTCGATTCTGTCGCGGCCGACTACCCGATTCACCCCTGCAGCTCAATTGCCCAGATTGCTCGTGAGGCCCGGGTGATAATCCTGGCCGTCAAACCCTACCAGATAGCCGAGGTCGTCGGGGAGCTTAAACCGGCGCTTGGCAATAATCACCTGATCATCAGCGTTGCGGCCGGCATATCCTCCGGGTTTATCAGAAGCCACGCCGGGGAGAGCACGAGAGTCATTCGGGTCATGCCCAACACCCCCGCCTTTGTCGGAGAGGGCATGACCGCGGTCAGCAAGGGCCTGATGGCTTCCGATGCCGATGTCACGCTGGCCTGCGATCTGTTCAGCTCGATAGGACGATCAATTGTCCTTGCAGAGGAGCAGATGGATGCAGCTACGGCAGTTTCGGGAAGCGGCCCGGCTTACATGTTTCACCTTCTTGATGCACTGGCTGCCGGTGGCATCAAGTGCGGGCTCTCTGGGGATGAAGCCCTTCTGCTCAGCGCACAGACCATGCTGGGCGCCGCTAAAATGGTCCTTTCCGGCAATAAAACACCTGAAGAGCTCAAACGGGAGGTCACCACTCCGGGCGGCACGACCGAGGCGGGACTTAAAGTCATGGATGAGAGGAATATCCGGGATATTCTTATAGAGACGGTAGCTGCGGCATCCGCCCGTTCCAGGGAACTCATGAAATAACTGCTATGACGAGAGGTCCTGCATATCACTTGAACAAGGTCGTCGTCATGCTCATGGCGGCGGTGATATGCTCGTCTGCAATTGCTGCCACCACCCAGAGGCCCTTCATTCTTCCATCCGTCACCAACAGCCGCCCCTATGTCGGCGAGGAGGCGCTACTAACCTACACGCTCTATTTCAAGGATCTCGCACCGAAAATATCAAACGAGGAGAATCCCTCTTTCAAGGGGCTCTGGGCAAAGGAGACGGGTTCAGGACACTACATTAAAAGCACTCCTGCCGTCATTAAGGGAGAGCGTTTGAGGGGCGCCGTAATCAAGCAGTTCAGGATATCTCCTCTCGAGAAAGGGCCAATCAGGATCTCCGGCTACACCATGCTCTGCCTTCTTCCCCGGGAGCAGGAAAAGGACGGCGCCCAAAATCTGCCGGATATTCGATTGAGCATCTCCGCTCCTGACCTCTCAATCTGGGCCCGCGCTCTTCCTGAACCGGCACCGGCAGGATTTTCGGGTGCCGTAGGCACATTCCGCCTCGAGCTTCTGGCCGACCGTGAGCGTCTGAAAGTGGGAGAACCAATCATCCTGAAGCTTTTGATAACCGGCACAGGGAGCCTCCTCACACTGAAACCTCCAACACCGATGCTCCCTGAGAGCTTCCGCCAGAGCACTCCGGAGTCGACAACCAGCTTGCAGAGTGACCGGGAGGGCAATACAGGCGCAATAACCCTGAAAATTACCGCCTGGCCGCAATCTTCCGGCAGCTACACTATCCCGCCGCTTACAATGGATTTTTTCAATCCGACAAAAGGCAGGTTCGAAGAGGCTCGATCGAACGCCCTTGTCATCAGGGTGATAACGGCTCCGCCGGCCAGAGAGATTGAAAAGAGTAACACTGCTGCAAGTAGTGCACCCAAAGAGCAAAAAAACAGCACAGCCTTGATTTTCGGTGCCATTGCATCCCTGTTGCTGGTTATCGGCGCAGGCGTGCTGCTTGCAGGAAAGAGGCTCTCAAAAGAGTCGCTTGACAAAAAGGAGCCGAGCTCACCAGAACAGCAAAGTCAGCAGAAAGAATCAGTCGGGAAACTGAAACAGCAACTACTGCAAGAGCTGGAGCAAGCAGGAATCAATGGGCCGGGGGGACTGACCAGAAAGGAACTTGACATCGCGCTCCAGAACATCGGCACGCCGGATGAAGCTCGAACGGAGTGCTCCTCGCTGCTTGACACCCTTGACCGGCTGCTCTACACTCCTGCAGGAAAAGAAGAGACGGCGGCTCCCGAGATAGTTACCCAAAAGGTTCATGGCCTGCTGGTCGCGCTTAAGGCTCTTTCCACGAACCGCTGATCTCCGGGCCTCTCTCATTTCAATCAAAAAGTTCCGGCAAGGCGAGTGCCTTTTCCGGAAAGTCGGTAATAATGCCGTCGGCCCCGCAGCGCAACATGGCCTGCATCTCCTCCCGCCTATTGACCGTCCAGGGAATCATCTCTATGCCCTGCCGATGAAGAAACGTGGCAAGCTTCCGGTCGACAAGCGAAAAATGGGGATTGACGTATCGGGGCTTAAAGCCAAGAGTGGAGAGCCTGCCCTCGATCTCTTCCAGAGACGCCCCCTCATCAACGAGAATTCCGCAGGAGAGCGCGGGATTGATCTTCCATGCCTCCCGGACAACCCTGTCATCGAAAGACTGGATTCTGACAAAACCTGAAAGTCCCGCAGCCATCACCTCATCGACAACCAGCTCCGCATAGCGCTCCGGAGAGGGATGAAGCGCTCCGTCACTCCCGGGCCACGATTTTATTTCAAGATTATAGCTCATCCTCTCCGTCATCGAGAGTTCCGCCATGCGGGCTTCAACCGCCCCAAACACCTCGGAAAGCAAAGGCTTACATGCCCTCACGCGCATCTGGCCGGGAAATGAAGGATCAGGAATGCCGCAGTCGAAAGCCGCCACGTCAGCGTAATCCATCTCATGGATAATCAGGTGCCGGGGTGTGCCGGAAGACGAAGGGATGGCAATCCAGGGATCATGAGAGACCACAATCCGACTGTCTCGGGAAACCACAAGATCAAGTTCGACTACCCTGACCTTAAGCTCTGCCGCCTTGCAGAATGCCTGCAGGGTGTTCTCCGGAAAAAAAGAGCGGGCTCCGCGGTGTGCCTGTATTTCAAAAGTCATGAGGAACCTCCCCCGAAACATGGAAATTGCGGGTCTCTTAAGGATGCAACTGCCCCGCTTGATGAAGAGCATGTACACTCAAGTTCTCGAGGAAACTTTCAGGCGTTGCGTTTGCCGGAAGTATTGCGGGAGACCTTTGAGAAGGCCTTCTTTTTCGGCTTTCTTTTCTGCGGCTTATTGCCATCGGCGCTTTTCGGACCGGAATGCAAGCCGGAGCCATTCACACCGAAAAGGTCTGAACTGCTCTTGGGTCTGTTTTTGTTAAACCGGTTTTTGCGATACTTCTTTTCGAGGTCGGCGTACGGACTGGGCGGGTCTGGAGAGGTATTGTGATTATTAAAATTCGGTTCGTCAATGACCTCATCAACATCATCCAAAACCACGTCGGGATGAACAGGATTAAGCAAGTTGTTTCTGTTTATGTTCAACAAATCTGGAGTAAGCAATCTACTCAGGATTATTCTGAAGGGAATCTAATTTACAATTTTACCGATAAAATGCAAGAACTACCAAAAAACCGATCCGGAGCCGCCCATCCTGATGCGTTTTAGGATTGATTCTTGACAGGATAAATAGTAGATTTGCTGTTATTTCATAACAATAACGGAGCCTCTTCATGGACATTCGCAGATTGATTACAGCAGTGATACTTCCTCCTGCAGCTGTTCTGAACAAGGAAGTTGGCACAGTCGTTCTGACCGGATTTCTCACACTGACAGGCTGGTTGCCCGGCGTTGTTGCCGCGCTGTTCATGATCTATCAGGAAGAACGCGCCGCGAAAGCCTGACCCGCTTTTCTCTCAGGCAGGCGGCCATTCCGCCGGCCCACGGCATTCAGGCGTGATGCCGGAGTGCCGGCAATATCTCAGACGAGTGAATATCCTGCCATGAAAATTCTTGCCGCAATTGACTTTTCCCCTCTCGCCGACAAGGTTATTGCCGAAACCGGAAAGCTTGCCGGAAGCCTCGGGGCAGAGCTTTTTCTGCTCCATGTCGTACCACCCTCATCCCCCGTCATCGAGCCCGCCGAGGATGAGCTGGTGCTTCTGCCCGCTGAACCGTCACGAACAACCGGAGCTGAGTCCGGATCGGAATCCGAAAAACTGAAGGCAATTGCTGAGCGGTTCCTTAACAGCGGCATTGCCACAACCATCATCATTGCGCACAAAGAGGAGGTGGAGGCGATTATCAGCCAGGGCGAAAAGATAGGGGCAGACATGATCATACTCGGCTCACACGGACATGGAGCACTCTTTCATCTCCTTATCGGAAGCGTCTCGGAAGGGGTGATTCGCCGGGCAACCTGCCCGGTTGTCATCATTCCGGCCAGCATGCGCTGAAACCCGCCACCAGCCTGCTCTGACTTATGGAAGACGGTTCAATGCGCTGACAATAGCCTTGATAGAAGCGAGACTGATATTGGAGTCGATACCTGCGCCAAAAGAGACCCTTCCATCTCCGCATCCAATCCTGATATAGGCGATGGCAAGCGCACCCGCACTGCGCCCGATGGCATGCTCGGCATACTCGTCAACACTGAAATCCAGACCGCTCTCTTTGACAAAACCCTTGACAAAGGCATCCAGAGGCCCGTTGCCCCGCGCCTCGAAGACAAACTCCCTCTCTTTGAGCTGCACGATGGCGCTGATAAGTGTCGACTCCTCATCATTCCGATCGAGATCCTCGTCCTCCCAGCTGATATGGCACTTCTTGAGAACGACCGGCTCCACACGCTTGACATATTCGGTATAAAAGAGTTCGTGAATCTGCTCTGCTGAGAGCTCAACCCCGGTTGTATCGGCAACAGCCTGAACCGCCTCTGCAAAATCCGGCTGCATCCACTTGGGAATCTGGATGCCGTAATCCTTTTCGAGCACATAGGCGACCCCGCCCTTTCCGGACTGGCTGTTGATGCGAACAATCGCCTCATAGCTGCAACCGACGTCCTCCGGATCAATCGGCAGATAGGGAACAGCCCACACCCCTTCTGCATCGGTGCCCCGGGCCTTCATCCCCTTGCTGATTGCGTCCTGATGCGAACCGGAAAAAGCAGTATAGACCAGTTCTCCGGCATAGGGATGGCGGGGATGGATCTCCATTCGGGTACAGCGACGGTAAACCTCGCGTATGCGGGGCAGATCTGAAAAATCAAGCGCAGGGTCGACCCCCTGGGTCAGAAGGTTGAGCGCCATGGTGACTGTATCCATGTTGCCGCACCGCTCGCCATTGCCGAAGAGCGCGCCTTCAACGCGATCGGCGCCCGCCAGCAGGGCGAGTTCAGCTGTTGCCACAGCCGTCCCCCTGTCATTGTGGGCATGAACACTGATCACTACCGCATCACGGCTCTTCACATTCCTGCAGAACCATTCAATCCTGTCGGCGTAGACATTCGGCTGCGACATCTCGACGGTTGAGGGGAGGTTCAGGATGATTTTCTCATCCGCCGACGCCCCCCAGGCCTCCATCACTGCATGACAGACCTCGAGCGCATAGTCGAGTTCGGTGCCGGTAAAACTTTCCGGACTGTATTCGAAACGGATTCCCTTACTGCCGCTCTCATCGCGGAGGCTGCGCACAAGCGCTGTGCCCTCGATGGCAATGGCCTTGATCTCCTCCCTGTTTTTGCGAAAGACGATATCCCTCTGCAAACGGGACGTCGAGTTGTAGAGATGAACGATAGCCTGCCTGGCGCCGGCAATCGACTCAAAGGTCCTGCGGATAAGATGCTCACGCGCCTGGGTAAGCACCTGAATGGTAACATCATCCGGAATAAGCCCTCCATCAATCAGGCGCCGGACAAACGCAAACTCGGTTGCCGAGGCAGAGGGGAAGCCGACCTCAATCTCCTTGAAGCCTACGGAGACCAGCAGCTGGAACATGGAGACCTTCTCCTCCACGCTCATCGGCACCGGGAGCGCCTGGTTACCATCACGCAAATCGACGCTGCACCATATCGGGGCTTTGGTGATAGTCCGGTCGGGCCAGCTCCGGCCGCTGATATCAACAGAGGGATAGGGGGTGTATTTCTGACTCTTCATCCTTTTCATGACTCTTTTTCTCCTTTTGACACTTGAAACGATAAAAGCCACCAACCCATAGGGGGCTGGCGGCTTTAAACAATGTCCCGATCGCTGCAGAAACGAACTAGAACCCGCATCCCCCTTGAGCCAAAACGGCAAGGAGCAGTAGGACGGGAGCAAGCTTGATGTTGCTTAAATTCGTAGTGCGCATGGGAATGAAACAGTAGTGTACCGCCTGGTTTTCGACCTTTTTTCAAATATATAAAAATGCCTGAAGCATGCAAGCCATCGAGAAATGAAGCTTGGCAAGAAACAAAAAAAGCAGAAGCTCTTCCGATACTTCTGCTTTTTTCAGCTCCGCGAGCAGGACTCGAACCTGCAACCCTGCGATTAACAGTCGCATGCTCTACCATTGAGCTATCGCGGAATGCGCGGGCCCGCTTTTGTCAGCGGGCAGATAATATACACCTGTATTTTTTATTTACAAACCATCCATTTATTTTTTGTGTGATTTTCCGGGCCGTTGTGCCATGGGAGACTTTCATTTTCCATAATAATTTTTGTACATTGGTGTTCTTTTACTGAAAAGAGGGGATATGCATAAAGAGAACGCGCTTATAGAGATTCCGCTTGCGGGTCTTATGCAGGGAACCCATAGGCAAACATTTACCTGCAAGGGCAGTGATTTTAAGGGTCGTGAGCTTACTGCGGCAGGCTTTAACGGCACTATCGATGTTCAGGTGGCGGTCAAAAAAAGCGACACTGAAGTCGACATTGCCATCGAAACATCGAGCCTGGCTGAACTGACCTGCGACCTCTGCCTGACCCCGGTATCAAGGGTGCTGAATGGGTCGTTCAGGATTTATTATCTCTTTAGCGCACCTCATAATGAGGAGCGGGAGAGTGATGAAGAGTACCGAATCCTTGAAAGGAACGCCCTCTCCATAGACATTACTGAGGACGTACGCGAGACAGTGCTGCTGTCGCTACCGATGAAGGTGACCTGTCCGGACTATCCGGAATGCCGGCTTCGCACCGAAGAGCGTGAAAGTGAAGGGAGTCAGGGCGGGGCCGCAAGCCAGTGGCTTGACTCTCTTGAAAAACTGAAATACAAGTATCGTTAACTGACCTATAAATCGAGAGGACACTCATGGCAAATCCAAAAGCCAAAATGTCAAAATCCAGAAGGGATAAAAGACGCGCCCAGTTCAACGCCCGTACAAAAGCAGCGACAACGGTCGTCTGCTCGAACTGTGGTGAGCCGACCCTTCCGCACCGTGCGTGCCGCCACTGCGGACACTACCGCGGCAGATCCGTTGTCGCAAGGCTGTCGAACGGCTGATCTATCATAACAAGACAAACACCCCATCATGTTGACCATTGCTGTTGACGCCATGGGCGGAGACAATGCTCCCGCCTGTGTGATCGAGGGAACTATTCAGGCCTTGCAAGAGAGTGGCAACAGGTTTGAAATCGTGCTGATCGGTCAGTCCGACAAGGTGGAACCTCTCCTTGCCCGGCATGACATCAAATCGCTTAACCTCCGTTTTCTTCATGCGCCTGAAGTAGTGACCATGGAGGACGTTCCTGCCATCGCAGTCAAAACGAAACAGCAATCGTCGCTTGTCAGGGGGCTGCATCTCTGCAAGGCAAAAGAGGCTCACGCATTCGTCAGCGCAGGCAATACCGGCGCACAGATGGCCGCATCGCTCTTTATTCTGGGGCGTATTCCCGGAGTGCTCCGCCCCACCATCTATGCCTATTTCCCCCGTCTCGGCGAAGGCCTTACCAATATTGTTGATGTCGGGGCAAACATGGACTGCAAGCCTGAAAACCTTGTCCAGTTTGCCGAAATGCTCACCATCTACCAGCGCTATGGTGCCGGCATCGAAAAACCGCTCACCGGTCTGCTCAACATCGGAGAGGAAGAGGGCAAGGGCTCCGAAACCCTCAAGCAGGCATACAATCTTCTTAAGAAGGCGCATGAGCAGGGGAAAATAGACTTCATCGGCAATATCGAAGGCCATGACATCCTCAAAGGACATGCCACAATCGTTGTCTGTGACGGCCTTGTAGGCAACACCATCCTGAAATTCGGCGAAAGCATTCCGCAGTTTCTCGGCACCCTGCTCAAGCAGTCGCTGGAAAAACTGCTGGCATCAGGAGCGATGGACCAGAATGCCGCAAAGGTTACGACCGGAATGTTCAAGGATATGTTCGAACCCTTCGACGTTGAAAAATTCGGCGGCGTACCATTCCTCGGCGTAGACGGCATTTCCATTGTAGGCCACGGCCGCTCCTCCTCGCGTGCGATAAAAAACATGATCTACATGGCTGAGCACATGATCGAGAAGCGGGTCAACGAACACATCGCCGAAGTCCTTACTGAAGAATAGTACATTTCAACCCTGCACCCCTCTGCAGCGCTCGAAGCACTAGCGGCGCCGCAGGGCAACTTTTGTCATATCCTGCATAGCAATAACGGCATAACAACGCATGAAAGCTGCAATTACGGCGACAGCCAAATATTTGCCTCCAGACATCCTGAGCAACCGTGACCTCGAGCTCATGCTCGAAACCAATGACGAATGGATCCGGTCGAGAACCGGCATCAGCGAAAGAAGGATACTGAAGGATCCTTCCAAGGCGACTTCATTCATGTGCGGGGAGGTTGCCAGAGAGCTTCTTGAGAAACGGGGAATCGGAGCGGATGAGATCGAGCTGATCATCATCGCGACGATGACTCCCGATATGCTCTTTCCTTCGACAGGATGCCTTGTGCAGAGCATAATCGGCGCAAAAAACGCATGGGCGTTCGACCTCAACGCAGCCTGTTCGGGATTTCTCTATGCCCTGAACACCGCTTCGCGCTTTATCGAATCAGGTGCCCATAAGAAGATCATGGTCATCGGCGCAGACAAAATGTCGTCGATCATTGACTACACCGACCGTTCGACCGCCATCCTGTTCGGAGACGGAGCCGGAGGTGTCATCCTGGAACCGGCAAAAGTAGAGGGGTGCGGTGTTCTCGATACGCGGCTTTACGCAGACGGAGCGACCGGCCAGCACCATCTGCTCATGACCGGAGGCGGGAGCCTGAACCCTGCGACCCATGAGACCATCGACAAGGGGATGCACTACATCTATCAGGACGGCAAGCAGGTTTTCAAATCGGCAGTCACCTCAATGGCCGATGTTGCCGCTGAAATCATGCAGCGCAACAACCTCACCGCTGAAAATATTGACTTTCTTGTTCCCCACCAGGCCAACCAGAGAATCATCACCGCCACGGCCGAAAGGATGGGCCTTGATGACGCAAAAGTAGTCTCTAACGTCGCCCGCTTCGGCAACACCACGGCCGGAACCATCCCCATCTGCCTTGCAGAGCTGGATGAGCAGCAGAAGCTGCATTCGGGATCGAACCTGGTACTGGTCAGCTTCGGGGCTGGTTATACCTGGGGCGGAATCTATCTGAAATGGCAGTAAGCCAACTCTACTCAAGCACTATGAAAGCATTTGTTTTTCCCGGACAGGGATCCCAGTACTGCGGCATGGGCCGCGACATTTTTGAGGCTTTTCCAGCCGCACGCCTGCTGATGGAGAAAGCTGACGGAATTCTCGGCTACTCGATAACCGACATCATGTTTTCGGGCAGCGAAGAGACGCTTCGGCAGACAAAATACACCCAGCCGGCCATCTTCCTTCACAGCATGGCTATCGCTTCGATTATCGGCCGTACCGGCATTGCCATGACGGCAGGCCATAGCCTCGGTGAATACAGCGCCCTCTCGGTAGCTGGATCGATCGGCTTTGAGGATGCCCTTCTTATCGTCGCAAAACGGGGTGAACTGATGCAGAACGCCGGGCGACTTGCTCCCGGCACAATGGCCGCCATTATCGGCATGCCGGACAGCGCTCTTGAAGAACTGCTCAGCGAAGCCCGGAGCGCGGGAATCGTTCAGGCCGCCAACTTCAACTCTCCGGGCCAGGTTGTCCTGTCGGGAGATGTCGCCGCAGTCAGAAAGGCTGTCGAACTGGCTCCGTCCAAAGGCGCCAGAATGGCCAAGGAGCTCGTCGTATCGGGTGCCTTCCACTCGCCCTTGATGAAACCGGCCGAAGAGGAGCTTGCCAAAGCACTCGCAGAGATCGAGATCAGGGATGCTGAAATACCGGTTTGCATGAATGCCGTTGCCCGTCCGGTAACAGCTGCGGCTGAGATCAGAAAGAACCTCATCCTCCAGCTCACCAGCTCAGTGCTCTGGACGCAGTCCATCGAGACAATGGTGCAAAGCGGCATCTCGGAGTTCATCGAGGTCGGCCCCCAGAAAGTCCTTCAGGGTCTGATCAAGCGTATCGACAAAACAGTATCGGTACGCGGCATCGACACCGCCCAGGAGATACTGCCTCTCAATTGAAGATTTGTACATTTGGGATATTAACATCAAACTACTGAAACCATGTTTGAAGGAAAAATCGCTGTAGTAACCGGATCTGCCAGAGGCATCGGGCAGGCAATCGCCTTCGACCTTGCCGCCAAGGGCGCTGATATCGTCGTTTGTGACATCAAGGCCGAGTGGCTGACGGAAACTGCCGACGGCGTAAAAAAACTTGGACGCAAAGCCTACTGCTTTGAACTTGACGTCACCAACGCCGAAGCCGTACAGAACGTCTTCAACGACATTGCCGCAGAGACCGGCAGAATCGACATCCTGGTCAACAACGCAGGCATCACACGCGACGGGCTCCTGATGAGAATGAGCGAAGAGGACTGGGACGCGGTGCTCACGGTCAACCTGAAAGGGACCTTTGCCTGCACGAAAGCCGTCAGCCGCATCATGATGAAACAGCGTTCCGGCGCCATCATCAACATCGCTTCAGTCGTTGGCCTCATGGGCAACGCCGGTCAGGCCAACTATGCCGCATCAAAAGGCGGCGTGATTGCTTTCACCAAGTCGGTAGCCAAGGAGCTTGCATCACGAAACGTAAGAGCCAATGCGGTCGCCCCCGGGTTCATCTCATCGAAGATGACCGATGCGCTCTCCGATGATGTCCGCCAGAAAATGCTCGATGCCATTCCGCTCGCAAGCTTTGGTACCCCGCAGGATGTGGCCAATGCCGTAGCCTTCCTTGCCAGCGACCAGTCATCCTACATCACCGGTCAGGTCATCAGCGTCAACGGCGGCATGGTGATGTGATTTGGGCAAGCTTATTTTCTTTGTATATTGTCGGACATTTTCAAATTTATCAGTAAAACCAAACAACTAACAGGGAGACCCTACCATGACGGAATCAGAAATCAAGGATAAAGTATACGACATCATTGTCAGCAAGATGGGCGTCAACAAGGATCAGATCAAGCCCGAATCAAAGTTCTCTGATGACCTCGGTGCAGACTCTCTCGACACCGTAGAGCTGATTATGGAACTTGAGAATGAGTTCGGTGTTCAGATCCCTGATGAAGATGCTGAAAAGATCGGAACCGTTCAGCAGGCCATCGACTACATCGTCAAAAAGTAACGATCATCTCCAGTAAAGCAGGCAAACGTTAAATCAGAACAGATGGGTCAGGAACGAAAAAGAATCGTTGTTACCGGAATTGGTGTACTCTCACCTGTAGGCTTGACCAGGGATGATTTCTGGGATTCGCTGGTTCAGGGAAAGAGTGGCGCCGCGCCGATCACCTATTTTGATACAGCCGATTTCGCTACGACCTTTGCCTGCGAACTGAAAGGGTTTTCAGCCGAGAACTACATCGACAGAAAATCCGCTGACCGCATGGATCCTTACTGTCAGTACGCCGTTATCGCCGCAGATCAGGCCCTGAAAGATTCAGGGCTCGACCTGCAGTCGATCGACCCGATTAGAATCGGCGTGGTTCATGGATCCGGCATCGGAGGCATGACCACCTACGACCAGCAGTTCCGCGTCTATCTGGAACGCGGTCCACGCAGGATCAGCCCGTTCTTCATCCCCATGCTTATTCCGGACATCGCGGCAGGGCAGATCTCGATGCGCCACGGCCTCATGGGACCGAACTATGCCACCGCATCAGCATGCGCCACCTCGCTGCATGCTGTTATTGACGCCTACATGCTTATCCAGTCCGGACTGGCCGACTACATGGTCTGCGGCGGATCGGAAGCGCCTATCACGCCGATGAGTGTCGGAGGGTTCAACTCCGCAAGAGCGCTCTCAACAGCCAATGACCGCCCACAGCAGGCGTCACGACCATACGACCGCGACCGTGACGGCTTTGTCATGGGCGAAGGCGGCGGATCGCTTGTTCTGGAAACCCTTGAATCGGCGAAAGCGCGTGGAGCAAAAATCTATGGTGAGATTGCTGGAGTCGGTGCAACAGCCGATGCCTATCACCTGACTGCACCGCACCCGGAAGGGATCGGCGCACTTAACGCCATGAAAACCGCGCTCTCCATCGCGGGAATCACTCCCGACAAAATCGACTACGTCAATACCCACGGCACATCCACACCGCTTGGCGATGTCGCTGAAATCAATGCCATAAAAAAGGTGTTCGGTGATCACGCCTACAAGCTCAGCATCAGTGCCACCAAATCCATGACCGGCCACCTGCTTGGTGCTGCCGGCGTCGTAGAATCCATCGCCTGCCTGCTTGCGTTGCAGCACCAGACGGTACCGCCGACCATCAACTGCGACAATCTCGATCCGCTGGTCGACGTCGACGTGACGCCGAATGTGCCCAAAAAGCGGACGATTGAATATGCGCTCAACAACGGATTCGGATTTGGAGGACACAACGCTTCACTGATTTTCAGGAACGGTTCATCGCTCTGAAAAGACCACTCCTGCCTATGGAGCAATTCTGGCAAAAAGTCACCTCCATTGCCTTTAACCGCTCTGGCAAAACCCCGCTTCCGATAGAGAGCGAGGGATTGAATGCTCTTACAGCCCCCGCGACCATCGACTTCCTGCAGGCGCTTGTCGGAGAGACCGGCCGCAACCTGCCGATCTACCTTACCGCACTGACCCACCGCTCGGTCGTCCACGACCCTGCGACACCAAACCTCATCGAGTCCAACCAGCGCCTTGAATTCCTCGGCGACTCCGTACTCGGTCTCCTGGTCTCCGAATACCTCTTCAGGCAGTTGCCGGGAAGCGCCGAAGGAGAGCTCTCGAGCAACCGCGCCAAAATCGTCAACAGAAAGGCCCTCGCAGGTTTTGCAGAAAGTATCGGTCTCGGCCCTCAGCTGATTATCGGCGAATCCGCTGACCGCAACAGAATAGCACAAAGCGAGTCAGCGCTTGCCGACGCCTTTGAATCACTCATCGGCGCAATCTATCTCGACAAGGGAATCGAGGGGGCGTTCGACTTTCTCCGGAAGCATGTCATCGAACATGTGAACTTCAAATCGATTGTGGCCGCAGAGCATAACTATAAAAGCCGCCTCATCGAATACACCCAGTCGCACCGCCTTCCGCCGCCGCTCTATACGGTCCTCGAGGAGGCTGGAGCTGAGCACGAAAAAACCTTTACGGTAGGGGTCTACTGCTCCGAAGAGCTTCTTGGCAGAGGAACCGCACAGAGAAAAAAAGATGCCGAACAGCTTGCCGCCAGAGAGGCCATGGATCACCTCGACGCCGAAAGCAATTAGGGGACATCACAACTATTTCAACTGATATCCTAGGTTTTTTTCATAATCTCCCCGGTCAAAGCGCAATAGAGTGGACCGAAACACGCCTTCAGACAAGTTCATGTCGTCAGCTGCGGCAAGCGAGATTTAGAATCGGTATAGCCCGTAAGTTTAGTTTGTTGTGAACGTCCCCAAATTTCCTTACAGCTTGCCGCCAGAGAGGCCATGGATCACCTCGACGCCGAAAGCAATTAGGGGACATCACAACTATTTCAACTGATATCCTAGGTTTTTTTCATAATCTCCCCGGTCAAAGCGCAATAGAGTGGACCGAAACACGCCTTCAGACAAGTTCATGTCGTCAGCTGCGGCAAGCGAGATTTAGAATCGGTATAGCCCGTAAGTTTAGTTTGTTGTGAACGTCCCCAAATTTCCGTGGCAGTCAAAAGCTGCCGCAAGAGCAAAGCATAAATGGGAATAAAGGATACGCAGATTATTGATAATACAGAACGTTCTCTTATGCAAAATGAGATAACCCTCAAAAAACTGGAAGCCCTGCAGCTGGAGCTGGACAAAACCCGGCAGCTGCTTGAAACTGAACAGTTGTACAACAAAACGATTATTGATCAGATCCCGGGCACATTCTATGAAATACTCCCCAAAAATAGGACAGCTGGTTAAATTGGTTAAAACCCTTAAAC